>JBEAQY010000055.1:0-18280 GCA_041163605.1 Bacteroidota bacterium
TTGGACCCGATGTAAATGGAAACGGATTGTTAGATGCCGCAGAAATTGTTCCTGCACTTACACAATATGTATGCAATGGCGCTAATGGTGCAGTCGGAGCACAGGGACCAATAGGATTAACAGGTGCTACGGGTCCTCAGGGCCCAGCGGGAGTAGCAGGACCACAAGGAGTAGCCGGTCCGGTTGGGGCAACCGGCCCTGCCGGCGTAGCCGGACCTCAGGGAATTCAAGGAATAGCAGGTACCAATGGAACCAACGGATTAAATGCCTTAGTTAAAACTACGGTAGAGCCTGCTGGTGCGAATTGCGTTGCCGGAGGAACCAAAGTAGAAACCGGATTAGATGCCAACAATAATGGGGTACTGGATTTAGCAGAAATCAATGTCGCGCAAACCACCTTTGTGTGTAATGGCGTTCAAGGTGCGCAAGGTATTGCAGGTCCGATAGGGCCGACGGGTGCAACCGGCCCTGCCGGCGTAGCCGGTCCGGCAGGAGTTGCCGGTCCGGTTGGGGCAACCGGACCTCAAGGAATTCAAGGAATAGCAGGTACCAATGGAACCAACGGATTAAATGCCTTAGTTAAAACTACGGTAGAGCCTGCTGGTGCGAATTGCGTTGCCGGAGGAACCAAAGTAGAAACGGGATTGGATGCCAACAACAATGGGGTACTGGATTTAGCTGAAATTAATGCCGCACAAACCACCTATGTGTGTAATGGCGTTCAAGGTGCACAAGGAATTCAAGGTATTGCAGGTCCGATAGGACCAACAGGAGCGACGGGTGCAACCGGCCCACAAGGTCCAGCAGGGACTAACGGCACCAACGGCACGAACGGTACAGCCGTTCTGAATGGCAACACCAACCCTATTGCGGGCACAGGAGTGAATGGAGATTTTTACATCAATACGGCCACAAACGAGTTATTTGGACCTAAAGCAAACGGAACCTGGCCGGCAGGAGTTTCGCTTGTAGGGCCCCAAGGTGCGCAAGGAATTCAAGGGCCTACTGGAGTAACCGGCCCACAAGGTCCGGCAGGACCTGCAGGTGCAACTGGGCTTCAGGGCCCGGTTGGCCCGACCGGCCCGCAAGGACCACAAGGTCCCACTGGTTTGTTAACCAATGGAACCGCCGCAGGAAATACCCCGTATTGGAACGGTAGCCAATGGGTTGTGAACAATTCCAATATTTTTAACAATGGAGGAAATGTGGGAATTGGTATAAGTTTACCAACTGAGAAACTTCAGGTACAAGGAGATTTATTAGTGACCGATACTATCAGAAATGTCATGAACTCAGATTTAATTTTAAGCGCTCCTGGTTCAGGAAAAATCAACGTAACTAATGAGCGTATTTCAAAACTTGCCAATCCATCTGATACTTTAGATGCTGTGAATGCCCGTGTAATTCAATTCAATAAGCTGATTTTTGGTGTTACTACAGGCTCTAATAATGCGTATACGATAAATTTAAACCCCGCTCCATCTCATTATGAACCAGGAATGGAAATTGCCTTTAAAGCAAATTTTGCTAATTCTGGCAATTCAACTTTAAACGTTAATGGATTGGGAACTGTAAATATCTATAAATCGGTTTCAACGGCTTTATCAGCTAATGACATATTAAATGGACAAATCGTTAAAGTGATTTATGATGGAACAAATTTTCAAATTATGAACCCTAATGTTGGAAGCGCTGGAAACTCAGGTTTAGGAACATCTCCAAATCTTGATAAAACGTTAATTTATTTATTAAAGGGATTTTAAAATCAGAATAATCATGAAAACATTTTTTTTGTCAATCGCCGTGTTTATTATTCATTTGTCAGTTGCTCAAGGTAATCTTCAGTTTAATCAAGTCATACTTTGGAAGCTTAATTCACAGTCTTTGTATCCCAATAACAATGACTATGAAATTCAGGGAACTTTGACGGTTCCACAGAATAAGGTTTGGCGGATAGATGCTGCAAGTTACAATGCAGCCACAACTTCGTACGACTTAACATTGGATAATTTTTTGCTTTTCGCGAGGAAAACAAGTAGTGGTGGTGGGCTTATATATCATCAAGATATAGAATTTCCAATCTGGCTTCCTTCGGGAACCTATAATTACCTGGCGAGATGGTATTGCGCAAACTGCGGTGTTCAAACTTATGCAGGTTCCTCAGTCAGTATTGTAGAATTTAATGTAATTCCCTAAATAAAAAAATGAAAAGTATATTATATTTATCCTTTGTTTTAACTTTAAACGGTCTTTTTGCCCAAGGTAATTTGCAGTTTAATACAGTGTATTCATATGCTGGTAATACATCAATTTCAACACCAGTAAATGGAATAAATTATCAAACTAATTACGGAACAACAGCCTTTACTGTTCCAAACGGTAAAATTTGGCGGATTGAGAGATTGTGGATTCGTGGCACTCAAGTACCAAGCTTATTCATCAACAACTTCTGGGTTGGCGTTCCAGAGGGTGGAGTTACTTTTGACTTAACCTCACCAATTTGGTTAAAAACAGGAGATGTAATTAAAATTGGATCAGCAAATAGTGCAGCATCTTATCACTTAAACATAGTTGAATTTAATTTGATCCCTTAAAAATCATTTTAATGTTGAGATGAAAATTATTCCATTCAATAATTCGATTGGGCTCCACTTTGTTTATTAAAGAAAGAATGCTGATGTATTTTGCATAACCGGCCCTCGACTGGCTTAGGAACCGTTCTAAATGGTAAATTCGAGCTAATCGAGTGGTCGGCTAAGGTGACTATATCGAGATAGCAGACGCCCCTGAGTTCTCCTACCTACCCCACCAACTGATTACAGCCGCGGATGTCGGATTGGTTTACGCGGCCTTCCAGGGTGAATCCTCCCGGAACGATACGACCAATGTCGTCGGTAGCGATGAAGCTGCAGCTGTTTAAGTTGGCTAAGTCAATAACGTTAATTGCCCCGCGTTGCCCCGCTGGAACCTCAGCCATGGGATCACTCACATCACGCAATTGCACCTGCATCCATGCCGGCGTGCTGAAGATTAAATCGGGTCCACAATACCCCTGAGAAAGTAATTCGGTCATGCCATATTCGGAATGAATATCGGAAGTTTGTAAGCCCTGTCTCAAGGCTTCGTGCAACTCCGATTTTGTTAGCTCTTGTCGTCGGCCTTTCATGCCTCCCGTTTCTACCACCACGGCCTTAGAAAAATCTTTTCCCTGCTCGGCCAAATCCAACAAGGCATAAGAAACCCCAAACAACATACACTTTCTACCCGAAGCGATCGCCGCTTGATAGCGTGCATGAATTTGTTCCATTTCGTTCAATACAAAGCCCGACAGCTCATGTTCCGTTTGCTTGATTAATCCGTCCATCATATACACCAAACCAGAGGATCCTTGTTCCAAATAATTCGGCAGCAAAGCCAGAATCACCCAATCCTTCGGATTACCGAAATAAGCTTCAAACCCACGAGAATAACTTTGCTCATAAAGCGCCGGTTTAGTTACAACGTGCTTACTTCTACCCTGCTCGCCCGTTCCGCTGCTTAAAAAGACCAAAGGATCGGTTGGAATTGCTTCAGAAACCACATTGTATTCTTTGAAAAATCGAATCGGAAGAAAAGGAATCTCCTCGAAGCGGGTTACTTGATCTACCTTCATTAAGCGCGCAAAGTCGCGGTATATCGCGCAATGTTCCAATTGAAATTGAGCAATCTCCACCGCCAAGGCCTGAAATTCGGTTTGGTTCCGTAAATCAAATATTCTCCCCGAATCAATCATGACACAAAAGTAAGAAGTTCTTTAAGAATCATCGGTTTTCCCTACCTTTGAACTTTCCAAACTGCGAAATGTTTCAATCCCATGAAAAAGACTTGTGTTCTCCTTATTCAACTTGGCACACCAGACAGCCCCAAAACATCCGATGTTCGTCGTTACCTCTCTGAATTTTTGAATGACCCGCGAGTAATTGATATTCCGTGGCTTGCGCGAAAAATTCTGGTAAATGGAATTATTGTGCCGTTTAGAGCGCCGAAATCGGCCAAGATTTATAAGGAATTATGGGAACTTGGACATGGCGTATCTCCCCTACTCACCTACACCCAAAACGTAAGCAAGCTGCTTCAAGAAGAATACAACCCCGATGAAGTTACGGTAGAATTCGCTATGCGCTATCAAAATCCATCGCTGGATTCCGTGCTTGAACGCATTCGCCTTGCCAACTACGACAAGATTGTAATATTCCCATTATTTCCGCAATATGCGAGCGCCTCTTCCGGTTCCGCTATTGAAAAAGCCATGCGAATTATCTCTTCGTGGTGGGTTATTCCAGAAGTTGCCGTGGCAGGACAATTCTATGACAATCCCTATTATATTGAAAATATCGTAGAGAATACCAAAGCATTCGACCTTAACTCGTATGACCACATCCTCTTTTCGTACCATGGCCTGCCTGAACGTCAAGTAGATAAGGTGTATGAAGGCACCGACCTCTGTGGAGATCAGCCTTGTGAGACCGAGCTTAACGACAAAAACAAAATGTGCTACAAAGCAACATGCTACGCGACCACGCGACTAATCGTAGAAAAACTAGGCCTTAAAGAAGATCAATACACAGTATGTTTTCAATCTCGTCTCGACAAGAAATGGCTGGAGCCTTTCTCCGATAAAATCGTGGAAGAACACGCCAAAAAAGGAGCCAAACGCCTTTTGGTTTTTAGTCCTGCTTTCGTTGCGGATTGCTTGGAAACCTTAATTGAGATTGGAAGCGAGTACCAAGAAATATTTGAAGAGCACGGCGGGGAAACCGTAGATTTGGTCCCAAGCAATAACGATCACCCTTTATTTATTAAAGCCCTTAAACATCAATTAAAGGAAATGGGGATTTAGTTTGAATTCCTTGATTTATCACTATTTTTGCACTGAAAAATAATACAATGAATAATACCACAGAAAAACTGAACTACAAAGTTAAAGACATCTCCCTCGCAGAATGGGGACGTAAAGAAATAAAATTAGCCGAAGCAGAAATGCCAGGTTTAATGGCGCTTAGAGCAGAATATGGTGCATCAAAACCGTTGGCGGGTGCACGCATCGCAGGATGCTTACACATGACCATTCAAACCGCTGTACTAGTCGAAACCTTAGTTGAATTAGGAGCAGAAGTTACTTGGTCTTCTTGTAACATTTTCTCTACGCAAGACCACGCCGCAGCGGCAATTGCAGCAGCAGGAATTCCGGTATATGCATGGAAAGGAATGAACGAAGAAGAATTCGATTGGTGTATCGAACAAACCTTGTTTGCCTTTGAAGGTGGTCAGCCTTTGAACATGATTTTAGATGATGGTGGCGATTTAACCAACATGGTATTTGATCGTTACCCAGAACTTACCACAGCAATCAAAGGATTGTCTGAAGAAACCACTACTGGAGTTCACCGCTTGTATGAGCGTAAGAAAAATGGCACCTTGGTAATGCCTGCCATTAACGTGAATGATTCCGTAACTAAATCAAAATTTGATAACAAATACGGATGTAAAGAATCTTTAGTGGATGCGATTCGTCGGGCAACAGATGTTATGATGGCCGGTAAAGTTGCCGTTGTTTGTGGATACGGTGATGTAGGTAAAGGATCCGCTGCTTCGCTGCAAGGTTCTGGAGCTCGTGTAATCGTAACGGAAATCGACCCAATTTGTGCGCTTCAAGCAGCTATGGACGGATTCGAAGTGAAACGCTTAGACACAGTGATTGGACTAGCTGACATTATTGTTACGGCTACAGGAAACAAATCCATTGTAACTGGAAAGCATTTCGAAGCAATGAAAGACAAAGCCATCGTTTGTAACATCGGACATTTCGATAATGAAATCGATATGGCGTGGTTGAACGGCAAATACGGTGCAACAAAAATGGAAATCAAACCTCAAGTAGATTTGTACAATGTGAATGGAAATGACATCATAGTATTGGCAGAAGGTCGTTTGGTGAATTTAGGTTGTGCTACTGGTCACCCTTCGTTTGTAATGTCGAATTCATTCACGAATCAAACCTTAGCTCAACTTGAGTTATGGCACAATTCAGATAAATACGAAAATGACGTATACACTTTACCAAAACATTTGGATGAGAAAGTAGCGCGTTTACATTTATCTAAAATCGGTGTAGAATTGGAAGAATTATCTGCAGAACAGGCAGATTATATCGGTGTTGATGTTAAAGGTCCATTCAAAACGGATCATTACCGATACTAGGATTGAGATTATAATTGAAAAGCGGCCTAGGCCGCTTTTTTTTTATACCCTGTTCCACGGGATTTGAAATCCCGTGGAACGACGTTCAGTACGTCAAAATTTCATTTAAGCACGTATGGATTTGCTTCAACTCGGTTTTAGAAATATTACCCAACCGTTGTACCAATCTCGCCTTGGAGATAGACCGAACGTGTAAGGTTAACCCCTCGGATTTTGCTGAGAGTCCATTCGTGGGCGATGGATCTAACATGAGATTTCCATGGTAGTTTTTTATTTGAGTGGTTAAGGGTATACATATAACAACGTTCGCGTGTTGATTTAGCAAATTCCCACTGACGATAATAACCGGCCTAAATCCAGCTTGCTCACTTCCTTTTACCGGATTCAAGTCGGTATACCAAATTTCGCCCTGCTTCATTCTTCCTCCAACTGCGTGAAGTAATCCGCCATGCCTTCTTCAGCGAGCATTTGGAGATCGGTATCAGCTGCCATTTGCTTGTAAGATTTTACATAAGCTGCACGATTGAGTTGTTCTAAATAGATGCGCAGCGCACGTTCTATTAGCGTGTTTTTGGGAACCGATAGCTCTTTGGCCTTGAGTGCGAGCGCCTGCAGGAGATCTTCTGGAAGTGAACTGGTGAAGGTTGGCATATTTTTATTTTATATTTATATATTGCAAATATAAAAAATAGTTACGAAATGAATTCACCAAGGGATGTAGAAAAATGTTAAAACAAAGTTCCACGGGATTTGAAATCCCGTGGAACTTTGTTGAAATCCCGAGTAACTCAGTTGAAATCCCGCGGAACGATGTTACGCGATTTCTTCTTCTACCAATACCGGCTTCCTGAACACAATTTGTCCTTCAAACATGTCCATAACTACCGTTTGCGTCATATCTACCGTCTTAGCAAGTAAAGCCTTTGACAAGCTATTCAGCACTTCTTTTTGAATTACTCGCTTCACTGGACGTGCTCCAAAGAATGGATCATAGCCTAATTCTACAATATAATCGAATGCATCTGGGGCGATGAATAATTTAATTCCTTTTTCCTTGAGTTGAGCCTTCAGGTTACCCAATTGAATTTGAACAATATCTTTAAGATTCGAACGGGTTAGTGGCAAGAATAACAAGGTTTCATCAATCCGATTCAAGAATTCAGGACGTATCGTTTGTTTTAATAATTCCAAAACCTGCACTTTAGCCTTTTCTGCTATACGCGGATAATCTGATTCCTTAGTGTTTTCAAAGGATTCTTGCAATATTTGCGAACCCATGTTGGAAGTCATAATAATAATGGTATTCTTAAAGTTCACGAGTCTACCTTTGTTATCGGTTAGGCGCCCATCATCAAGCACCTGTAAGAGTACATTAAACACATCCGGGTGAGCCTTCTCAATTTCATCCAACAATACAATGGAATAGGGTCTTCTGCGAACGGCTTCCGTAAGCTGTCCACCTTCATCATAGCCCACATATCCCGGAGGCGCACCCACCAAACGACTTACGCTGTGCTTTTCTTGGTATTCACTCATGTCGATGCGTGTCATCGCGTTTTCATCGTTGAATAAAAACTCAGCCAAGGCTTTCGCCAATTCCGTTTTTCCAACACCTGTAGTTCCTAGAAATATAAATGAACCAATCGGACGCCTAGCATCTTGTAGACCTGCCCTGGAGCGTCGTACCGCATCCGACAAGGCCTCAATGGCTTCTTCTTGTCCAACCACGCGTTTCTTAAGCTCATCCTCCAACCTGAGTAATTTGCTCACTTCACTTTCCACCATTTTCTGCACTGGAATTCCTGTCCATTTAGAAACTACCTCAGCAATTTCTTCGGTGTCAACTTCTTCCTTAATCATTTTAGATACGGATTGAATTTCACTCAACGTCTTCTTAGAATCCTCTAACTTCCGCTCAGCTTCTTGAATTTTTCCGTATCGAATTTCAGCTACTTTACCATAATCTCCGGCTCGCTCGGCGGCATCGGCCTCATATTTCAATAATTCAATTTCTTCTTTTGAATGTTGAATAGACTCTAACATTTGTTTCTCGGTTTGCCATTTGGAAGTCAAGCCTTGTCTTTTTTCATTGAAATTGGCCAAGTCTTTTTCAACGGCTTCCAATTTTGCGGTATTGTTTTCACGCTTTAGGGCTTCACGTTCAATTTCAAGTTGCATGATTTTACGCTCGATTTCATCCAATTCCTCCGGTTTGGAATTGATCTCCATGCGAAGTTTTGATGCGGCTTCATCGATTAAATCGATTGCTTTATCCGGAAGGTGACGGTCAGAAATATATCGCTGAGATAACTCTACCGCGGCAATAATGGCGGCATCTTTAATAATAACCTTGTGGTGATTTTCATATTTCTCTTTAATCCCACGTAGGATAGCAATGGCATCTTCCGTATCGGGTTCATCTACAAGCACCGTTTGAAATCGTCGTACGAGGGCCTTATCTTTTTCAAAATACTTTTGGTACTCATTTAGGGTTGTAGCTCCTACTGCACGCAATTCACCGCGCGCCAAGGCCGGTTTCAAAATATTTGCTGCATCCATAGCTCCTTCGCCGCCGCCTGCGCCAACCAAGGTGTGGATTTCATCGATGAATAAAATGATTTCACCATCCGAATTAATCACTTCCTTAACCACGGCTTTCAAGCGTTCCTCAAATTCTCCTTTGTATTTTGCACCGGCAATTAACGAACCCATGTCTAAGGAGTAAACCACCTTTGTTTTTAAATTCTCAGGCACATCCCCACTTATGATTCGATGGGCCAAGCCCTCAGCAATGGCCGTTTTACCAACCCCTGGTTCTCCGATTAGGATCGGGTTGTTCTTGGTTCTACGCGTTAAAATCTGTAAAACCCGTCGAATCTCCTCGTCGCGGCCAATTACCGGATCAAGTTTTCCTTTAGCAGCCATTTCATTCAAGTTCTTCGCATATTTCTCTAAAGATTGATAGGTGTTTTCTTGACTGGAACTCTGTACTTTCTCTCCATTTCTCATTTCCATGATGTCTTTTTTTAATTGATTAATATTGATACCTGCATCTTTTACCAGTTGAGATAACTGATCTTTGGATTGACACAAGTGATAAAACAAGGCATCAACAGCCAAATAAGAATCTCCCCAAGCATCCAGGTCACTAAGACCTTTTTTAAGGACAGCAGAAAGCGCATTAGAAATATGCAGCGCTCCGCCTTGAACCGTCGGATACCCTGAAACCACAGCATTAACTGCTGCACGAAACACGGACTGATTCACACCCTGCTTATCCAACAACCTCGGTACAACCTCCTTGTCTACCGTTAGAAGTCCCATCAACAGGTGTCCTGTATCCAATACTTGGTGCTGGTTTTCTTGGGCTAGCTCCTGTGCTTTATGTAAAGCTCCTTGAGCCAAGGACGTTAATTTAGTTAAATCCATTTCGGTTTTAATTTTTGTTTCGAAATAGTTCTCAAATCACAAACCATCCCAAGAAACACGTCATTTTGACATCTTACCCCCTAACACAAAGGACAAATTGGCTGTTTTTGTTATAAAAAATCAAATAATGAAACCTTGAAACAGACAATTCGTTAGAGGACCGTATGAAACGCATCGCATTACTCACCCTTATTGCACTGAACACTGGAAGGATCCTCGCAGAACCTATCCAACCCGCTAAGGCAATTAAGCAGGAGAGTATTCGAATATTGATTCATGAAAACAGAGTTCGTTACGTGATTGCTGGCAAAACAGATTCTTACTATAAAATCTCAAAACAAACTGGGATTAAGCTCTCTCAGTTGCATCATTATAACGAGTCGTTTAAAGAAAAGGATATGCTAAACGAAGGGGATATCATATACTTAGATCCTCGGCGCATTAAATCAAAAAATAAAAAATCGATTGTGTTAAAGCAATCAATGAGTGTGCGGGAACTTGCCCAGCAGGAAGCCCTTAAACTCAAGCCACTCATGCGGAGGAATGATATTTCTTCCGAGGACGAACAACTGCCGTGCGGTAGAGAGGTATTCCTTCGTTAACATTGGAAGGAATGTTTAGTTGTTGTTGTTTGTTAAAAGTCTCCTTCGGGAGACTTTTTTATTTTAGGTCGGTTCCAAGACTTTCGTTGGCGTAGCATTTCATGGCCTTTTCCATGAACACTTCTTGTTCTTTCAAATCAAGAGAACGCCAATAATCATTACAATCCAGCGCTTCTTTGGAATCTTTATCAATCATCTTCTTACCACATTCACAAGCATCCATTTTCTGTTCACATGCAACCAGTATTGCTCCTAATACTAAGAGGGCTAATAATTTTCTCATTCTTTAATTTTTACGGCGATTTGATAATAGTTATTTACGGCACCCAACACTTCATAATTGATGTAAAAGGAGTTTGCCCATTCTGTGAATGCCTTGTATTCGTGCTGAGGAACATTAAATTCATCAAAAAAAATTACATCACCTGGACGTAAGTACGGCGTAATCAAGGTGAGTACATACAACGTTGCCGTATACAAATCAGCATCCATGTGAATTACTTTTTTTCTCGAAGGGTCAAAATTGACAAGAAACGGCAACAAGGTTTGCTGAAATAATCCTTGATAAAACTGATAGCGAGTGTCATTAATTTCAGGTAAAGACTCTCCTGAACTCATATCCCCTTTTTTAAACGGCCCCCAATCCTCTGGAAGTCCGGTGAAGGTATCGAATCCATAAAAACGTGCAGCAGGATTAGTAATTCGGGCTGTCCACCACTTGAAGGAATCCCCTTTAGAAACTCCGAATTCTAAATAATCAATGGGGCTATCTAAGCTCTCTTGCTTGATCACATATTCAAAGAGTTGTTCTCTACGGGAGTAGTCGAATTTAAAGGAATAAAAATCATTATGCCCCAGTGCTTTATGTCGCTGGATCCATTTTGACAAGGAAGCCATTGAACCAATAAAAGAAAACAAGTGGGCAGAAAAAAAGCGATGGCCATGAAAAAAGAAAAACAGGCCTTTTAATTTACCACGCAAAAACATCAATCGTCTCATACGCTCAAAGGTAGGAAATCAAACTAAAATAAATGGGAATTTTAGAAACTCAACTCACGGATTGATTTTTATATCTAAGATCTCCAGTTTATCGCTGCGAGAAATCGACCCTGGATTCAACCCAGGTTTTCCTTCAGGTATTGGACAATTCAATTCATGATAATAGTCCACCCATACCGGATAATACGCCTTGGTATTGGGATCCATAAAGGTCATTGGCGCCAATTCAAAAATCGGTTTGCCATGATTCGCCACTTTAAACGATTCATACAACAATTCGCTGCAATAATATCGGTCGTTATTTAAAAGAAACACCTCATCGTATGGCTTCCCCTTGAGTGATTTTGCATAAGTGATAGCCCGAGTAATTATACTTTCATTCGCTTTTTTTAACCTAGCCGCAACAATTTTATTACTACGTTGCTTAAAATCTTTCAAACTCGTAACCTGCACCGACTCCCCTATGGCTTCGATAACTTTCAAAGAATCATGTTCTTCGATTACCATAGCACAATGCGAAAAATCCATGCCGTTCACCCCTTCAGTTACTGCTTCAATCGCGTTACACAACGGACCGCAATCCAAATCCTGGAAAAGCAAATCGCCGGCTCTCAAGCCCTCGTCAACCTTTTCCTCAGCACAAGAAGCGCATAACAAAAGACTGGATAAAATCAGGTAGTAAAATCGTTGTGACATTGGGTCAAATATAGTAATTTTAAAGCCCATGAAATCAAAGGCCTTACTCCTCTTCGTCCTGCTATCCATTTTTGGAACGAGCCAAGCGCATGAGTACCACCTTGCCTTTATCGAATTAGAGTATTATCCATCAGAGCAACAGTTCCAAGCAACACTCAAGGTTACTGCGCATGATCTAGCCTATATTCTTTCAAAGAAACATGGCAAAACACTAAGTATGGACCACATCCTTAAGACCGATAGTTTACGCACGGAATTAGAATTCATGGTCTGTTCCGGATTTACGCTGTATCAAAATAATCAGGCAGTATACTTCAAAGTAGACGGGCATGAATTAGATATTAACGGTGACCTTAACTTCTATTTATCATCGGAGTTAATCGCCGAACCAGGCACTCTTACCTTTGCCTTTCCGCTGCTTACCGCATATTTTCCTGATCAACAAAACAAATTAGATTACTTAAAAAAAGGTAGGCATCATACCCTTTCCTACCTTGCTACTGATTACATTAAAGAAATCCCCGTAACCCCATGATGAAAACTATACTTTGCCTTTTCTCGATTGTTATCGCCTCCGCGTCATTTGCGCAAAAAAAGTTTGCTCAACTTGATATGGAACTTCCTACGCCAAACGAATACAGAAATGCAGCTGGTGCTCCGGGTCATGCCTATTTTCAGCAGCAAGCAGACTATAAAATGAATTTGGTACTGGATGATAATAAGCAGAAATTAAGCGGTACCGAAACCATAACGTACACCAACAATTCACCGGATGCCCTCCCCTATTTATGGCTTCAGTTAGACCAAAACATCTACGATGAGCATTCAGATACCAAGCTGATTGAAGTTGAAAAAATGGAAGATTTTAAATCCATAGGCGACATCCAAAAACGCTTTTTCCATTACGATGGCGGATTTAATGTGGAGAGCATCTCTTCTATTTCAGGGCAACCCATGAGCTATTTCATCAATAAAACGATGTTGCGCATTGATTTAGCAACGCCACTTGCACCAAAAAGCAGCATAAGTTTCACCGTGAAATGGTGGTATAACATCAATGACCGCATGGCGGTGGGTGGTCGATCAGGCTATGAGTATTTTGAAAAAGATAAAAACTATTTGTATACGCTGGCTCAGTTCTTTCCGCGAATGTGTGTGTACAGCGACGTAACCGGTTGGCAAAACAAGCAGTTTCTCGGACGAGGTGAGTTTACCTTACCTTTTGGTGATTATGACGTGAGTATCACGGTGCCTTCAGATCATATCATTGCTGCTACGGGAGAACTTCAAAACGGAGCGGCTGTGCTTACCGCAACGCAAAGAAAACGCATGGAGCAAGCAAAAAAGGCGAACACACCCGTGCTAATTGTTACACAAGCAGAGGCAGAAGCTACAGAAAAAGAAAAGAAATCAAACACCAAAACATGGCGATTTAAAGCGATGAACGTGCGCGATTTCGCATTTGCAAGTTCGCGCAAATTCATTTGGGATGCGCAAAACGTAACAGTAGGGGGAAAAAACATTCTTTGCATGTCATTTTATCCAAAAGAAGGAAATCCACTTTGGGAACGATACAGCACTAAGCTTGTAGCGCACACGATAAAAACCTACTCAAAGTATACCGTTGATTATCCTTACCCTGTAGCTATTTCGGTTCATTCCAAATGGATTGGAATGGAATACCCGATGATCTGCTTTAACGGAGGCAGACCAGAAGAAGACGGCACGTATTCGGAAGGCGAAAAATATGGCATGTGGGGCGTAATTATCCATGAGGTAGGTCATAACTTTTTTCCAATGATCATCAATTCCGATGAACGCCAATGGACATGGATGGATGAAGGATTAAACACCTTTGTTCAGTATTTAACGGAACAAGAATGGGAACGGGGCTATCCTTCCAGAAGAGGACCAGCGCACCTAATTGCAGATTACATGCGTGGAGATCAAAAATTCATTTCTCCCATCATGACTAATTCAGAATCCATTTTTCAATTCGGTAACAATGCGTATGGAAAACCAGCAACGGGATTAAACATTCTTCGCGAAACCATCATGGGTAGAGAATTATTTGATTACGCCTTTAAAACCTATTGTGAACGATGGAAATTCAAACATCCAAGCCCTGCCGATTTTTTCCGAAGCATGGAAGATGCCTCTGCAGTTGATTTAGATTGGTTTTGGAGGGGATGGTTCTATGGAACAGAACCGGTTGACATTGCCATTAAGGAAGTCAAATGGTTTCAATTAAACAGTCAAAATCCTACGCTTGAAAAAGGCTTCTTGAAGGAACAAAACGACAATAAGGACATTCACATTGGTGTTACGAGAAATGAAACCGCCATTAAAGAAACCATCAACGAGCAGGATTCGTTAATCGATGATTATTATGCTAAACGGAACATTTATTTAGTTGATGCACTCGATAAAAAGGAATACGAAGAGTTTAAGCAGAAAACCAGCGAAAAGGATTTAGCCCTTCTCAATGCTGGAAAACATTTCTATGAAGTCCATTTTGAAAATGTGGGTGGCTTGGTAATGCCACTTATACTTAGGTTCACCTTTACGGATGACAGCACTGAGGTCATTCGAATACCCGTTGAAATATGGCGTAAATACGAAGACAAGGTGTCGAAGGTGTTTATTTTTGATAAAGAAGTGAAAGAGATTCGCTTGGATCCATTTCTTGAAACTGCTGATGTTGATTTGAATAACAATTCTTGGCCGACAGAAATCCAACCCTCAAGGTATCAATTATTCAAGCAAAATCCACCAAAAGAAAACCCAATGCAGCGGCAAAAGCGTGTAGACGCGATTAAAAATTAGATTACAATTCACTGTAAGCCAACGAAATTGATTAAATTTCGTAAACCTAACGGATGCCTAAACTACTCATAATCATATTATTCATGATATGCCCCTTTGTTTTTTGGGGACAAGGTGATGATTGCCCTACAGCAACTCAAATTAATAATGTATTAAATTATTGTTCAGGTAACGGGGTTTACACAAATGTAGGGGCAACCCCTGGAGCATACGGATTGCCGACGTGTTGGCCTGCGAATGCTACCGAAGATGTATGGTTTTCCTTCACAGCCCTTGGTACGGATGTACTAATTTCTGCAAGTGGAACAGGAGGAGGAGGAACTATGCCTCAACCGAGGATGGCACTATATGATGGTGTCTGTGGTGGTCTATTAAATGAATTGAATTGCGCAAACGGCACGCCAGGCTTTGGGACTACACAAATTTATGAAGGAGCGCTTATCCCTGGAAACACCTATTACATTCGCATTTCAACGCCTCAAGCTAATGAAGGAAGCTTTGAGCTATGTATCAACAGCTACACACCAACAGCGAATCCTGGGGCAGATTGTGGCGGAGCTGCATATCTATGCAATCAAAATCCCGTAAGTGTGGGTACACTTAGTGGGGGCGGATTAAACAACGATGAACCTGAACCGGGAACTTGCCTCGACATGCCTGGACCCGATGAATCGAATTCTTCATGGTTTTATTGGACCTGTGGCACCGGTGGACCACTCACCTTTGATATCACTCCAGTAAATCCAACCGACGACATTGACTTTATTTTCTATCAACTAAATACAAGCAATCCGTGCGGTGCTCGCACTCCTGTTCGCTGCTGCTCAAGTTCTTGCCTCAATGCAACTGGATCCACTGGAATGAGTCTTGCCGATAATGATTTAACCGAATGGCCAGGTTGCCAAGCAGGATACAATGCATATATTCAAAGCGTTACAATGACTCCTGGAACGAGTTATGCCCTTTTGGTAAATAACTTTTCTGCGAATACTGGATTTACAATAACCTTTAACAACAATAACCCGAATGGCGGTACCTTCACCGGTCCTAGTCCACAAATCACGTCCAGTACTTTGAACATTTGCACGGGAGATTCCGTGGTTTTTAATGGTGCTAATTCTCAAAATTGCGCAACATACAATTGGAATTTCACCCCAAACGGTAGCCCAAGCACAGCCGCTGGAGTTGGATCACATACCGTTACCTATGCAAATGCTGGGAATTATATTGCCATTCTGAACGGCGTTGACAATACAGGTTGTCAATCCTTAGATTTTGTCAATGTCACCGTAAGCCCACCGGTTCAAATAAATATCGCAGCAGTAGACACCATTTGCAGTGGTGCTAATTTCATACAAAATATCACCTCATCACCAGCGGGAGCTACCTTTAGCTATACCCCATCGGCAAACCCCAATCTAACAGGTGCAAACCCAGGTGCTGGCGGAAGCATCAATCAAATCATCAATAATGCGAGTAACAGTGCGCAAAATATAACCTATGTGGTGACTGCGAACTTAAATGGCTGTCAGGATTCTGATTCTTGCGTTCTAACTGTAAATCCTTTGGTTGAGCCAAATTTCAATGCCATGGGACCATACTGCTTAGGATTGATTCCTGCACCAATACTTCCCTCAACTTCTACGAATGCAATTCAAGGGAACTGGAACCCATTAGCCGTTAATACACAGCAACTTGGAAGCTTTAACTACATATTCAATCCTACACCCGGCCAATGTGCTGACTCCGCTTCGCTTACTGTACAAATATCAGATAACCCAGGGGTTTCCTTTAGTGCAGATAATTTATTGAGTTGTTCTCCATTACAAGGTACATTAACCACTCCTGCAGTGAATGGCGCCACCTACCTTTGGCAAATCAATGGTCAGCAAGCAGGAAATACAGCGAGTATTTCATACAACTTACCAAATGTTGGATGCTATGATGTTGAATTACAAGTAGACATTAGCGGTTGCTCAGCCTCGGCTTTACTCAGTGATTACTTGTGTGTAGAAGGAACTCCTGTAGTTGGATTTTCGTTTGTTCCCGGAGAATTTACTTCACCGTCAGAATTGGTTAGTTTTAACAATGGTACACAAGGAGCAAGCTCATATGTTTGGCTATATGGGGATGGGAACAGCAGCAATCAGCCAGAAGGAACGCATACCTATACCAATACCATAGGTGGTTATTTTGTAACGCTCATTGCAAGTTCGCCCTCAGGTTGCATCGATTCACTTACCCAATTTATCGGGTATCAAGAACCGTTAATTTACTATGTTCCAAATACCTTTACCCCAGATCAAGACCAATTCAACCAGCAATGGAAACCCATCTTTACCAGCGGGTTTAATCCGTATGATTACCACCTCAGCATATTCAATCGATGGGGAGAATTAGTTTGGGAATCATTTAATTATGAAACAGGATGGGATGGCGTTTATGGAAAGGATTTCCAAGCACAGCAAGGAATATATACCTGGGAAATCACCTTTGCCACCAAAACGAATACCGAAAAACAACAGATTACGGGAACCCTTAACTTACTTCGCTAGTTAATTCATTTTTACGACCTTTTCCAACAAGGTTTTTTCATTATTCCGAATAACTAAGAAATACGTACCGTAGGCTAAACCATCCATATCACAGAAAATGGTGTGAACACCACTAGAGAAATTTTGATCGAAATACGTTTTAACAGTAGCTCCATTCGCATCACGCAGTTCTCCCATCGTTCTCCCCTCCTCCAAATTCACCTTCACATAAATACTGCTTGGTGTTGGATTCGGATAAACGAGCAAGGATCCATTGGCCAATGCTTGCTCTTCCAAACTAACATTACACGTTCCTGCCAAGGAATAGAACTGCACCTGGTGGGCAAATAACTGTTGAACCTCATTGGTTGGTACCTGAAACCAATCACGTAAAATCGATGCGTACACATCCCTGAAATCAATTTGCATAGCAATACCCGCTTGATCGGGCAAAGAGCTAGCAATCGTTGGATTTGGTCCGATTATACCGGATTGAATGCATGTTCCAAACAAAAACAAGGGCGCTGCATCTCCGTGATCCGTTCCTAAACTCGCATTGGATTCAATTTGACGTCCGAACTCTGAAAAGGTCATACCAACCACCCGTTGCTCTAATCCCAACAATTGTAGATCATCTTGAAACGCTGCAATGGCATCAGAAACCGTTTTCAGCAATCCGCGGTGTGTTCCGGCTAATAAATTTGTTGCATCTGCTTGGTTATCATGAGTATCAAAACCTCCAAGAGATAACACATAAACTTTAGTTTTCAATCCCCCAGAAATCATTTGGGCAACATATTTCAACTGCGTCGCCAAATTATTCGATGGGTCGTACATAGCCGACAAGCTACTCCCTGCCTGTGCAGCAGCATTTATCACTTGACCAAAACTGTTCGTTTGTTCGATAATCGTACCAACAAATTCCACATGATTACCATAATAGGTACCGTCATT
>JBEAQY010000056.1:0-30428 GCA_041163605.1 Bacteroidota bacterium
CCCTTATGGCGACACCCAACAATATAAGAAGCGAAGAAATCACCTTAATAATTAACAAGAAACCCGCCGGATACAAAGGATATTTAATCCAAAAACTTAAAGGAATCAATATGACTAAAAAAGCGAGAGGTAATTGACCGCGAAATCGAAAAAAAAATCCCCCAAGGGATTGAAAATTAGGCATGAGCGGTAATAAATTAATTTGTATATTGCAGGATAAAACCAAAGATAACAAGCTTTTTCTGAACCTGATGAAAGAAAAAATACAAATCGAGCAATTGCTCAAAACTTCTCCGAAGATTTTGGATGCAAAATTAACTACAGTAGAAGGGTTAAGCGAATGGTTTGCAGACGATGTAAATATTCGAAATGGTAAATATTTTTTCCTTTGGGATGGATATGAAGAAGAGGCAGCTCTGCTCAGTCACAAAGCAAACAATCACATTCGTTTTAAATGGCAAACGGACATTGATGAAGAACTTGACACCTATTTTGAGCTTGCCTACTCTCTCGACCCAATGACGCAAGCCATCATGTTAACCATTACCGATTTTGCTGAAGCTGAAGATAAGGATAGCAGCATTTTAATGTGGGAACAACAACTGCAAAAATTACGAAGGCTTATTGGTGCATAATTATTCAATTAGTAGCCCTATTTTTGTAAAAAAACCAGTTATTGAAACGCTTATACCTGTTTAGTATTAGGTCGTTCATTGGCCCATTTGTAATAACCTTGGTTATTTCCATGTTCATCCTGATTATGCAATTTTTCTGGGTATACATAGACGACCTTATGGGTAAAGGCTTAAGTATATGGGTAATCCTTGAACTGCTTTTTTATGTTTCCGCCAGTTTAATTCCCTTAGCCCTTCCGCTTGCAATCTTACTCTCCTCTTTAATGACCTTTGGAAATATGTCTGAAAACAACGAATTAACGGCATTAAAATCTAATGGATTCTCGCTAGTGCGAATTATGCGCCCCCTAACAGTGGTTGTTTTGTTTATTGCTGTATTCACGTTTTACTTCGCTAATTATGTCATCCCCATTTCTAACTTAAAATGGCATTCACTGATTTATGATATACAAAACACAAAACTTTCCTCACTGATCGTTCCGGGAGTTTATACAACCGAAATTGATGGCTATGCGATCAAGGTCAACAAAGGAAAAGACAGTAGTTTTACGAACATCATCATTCACGACCATACAGAGCCTAATGTACTTAAAACAGTTAAAGCAAAATATGCAAAAATCTACCGTTCAACCAGTGGAAACTATTTGTTTTTCGATCTAAAAAAAGGCACGATATATGAAGAATTAGAACTAGAAAATGGGGAGATTGGTCCCAATAGAATGCCCTTAGTTGGAAAAATAAGTTCTCACCCTGACCGCATATCTACCTTTGAACGAGCAACCTACAAAATGAATGTTACAGGCTTCAGTTTGAAACGTTCGGACGAGGAAATATTCCAAGACAAATATGAAATGATGAATGTGTTTCAAATTGGAAGAGCTACGGATTCTATTCAAAAACGAAGGGCAACCTTAGACAGCACCTTTTTATCGAGCATTAAAGGAAGTTTCGCCACCTTTCATGTGATAGACAAGAAGATAAAATCGATGCCTAACATTGATCCGGGGCTAAAAACACCTCCTTTAAAATATATGGCATTCTCATCGATTCCATTGGCAGAGAAGAAAGTACTCATGCAGGATGTTGTCACCAAACTCTATCAGATTAATGAAAACGTTCGAAACCAGGAAACATTTATGGAAACCTTAGGGCACGAAGAAGATCAGTTTTGGATTGAGTTTCACAGAAAATTCGCCTTGACCTATGCCATTATTGTGTTGTTTTTTGTAGGTGCTCCGCTGGGTGCACTCGTAAAAAAAGGTGGCTTTGGAGCTCCGGTTGTAATTGCAGCACTCATTTTTATGATCTATTTTATCATACTGAGCATCGGAGATAACTTAGCGGATACCTACGTGATTTCACCATGGTTAGGCATGTGGCTTTCAGGCATGTTCTTCACTCCTATTGCAATTATAGTAAGCTATACGGCAAATAACGACATACCCTTAGCCAGTTTTGAGACTTGGAAATCCTGGATAAAACGATTAAGGAGACGGGCATGAAACGTGTACTTTACATAACGCAAAAGCCCCACAACCCCGTGGTTGATGGCGGAACACAGGCCATTGCATCGTGCTATTTTCTTTTAAGTAAATGCAAAGACATAGCGCTCACCTATGCTCCAATCTGTACGCCAAAACATCCCGGTAATTTTTCGGAAGTTGATCGTGCCTTCAACCTAATTCCACTAAACATTGAACCAAAGGTTTCCTTTAAGGTCCTATTGAAATCCTTTTTATACCCAATGAACGTGCTTCGATATACACAATCGAATGCCTTATCTATCCTCCAATCGGAAAACTCAAAAAAACAGTTTGATGTTGTCATCTGCGACGGATTTTACGCCCTATCAATCATACCTCGAGCTTGGTTTACATCGAAAAAAGTCATTTATCGTTCTCACAACCTAGAATATCAGCATTGGAAACAACGCGCAACGATTGAACCGTGGTATCTACGATGGTTTTACAATCGAATAAGTCGTCAACTCTATGCGCTCGAGCAAACGTTAGTAAAGGCATGCAGCGTTGTACTAAATATTTCGCATGAGGAAACAAGGCAATTAAGTCAATGGAATAAAAATACACGAACGTGGTATCCACGGATTAATTCGAAACAAGCAGTTACCGAGCGCTCAGCACATGAAAAACGCATTGGATTTGTAGGGAACTTTGAATGGATTCCAAACGTTGATTCCATGAAGTGGTTTATTCACAGTATTTGGCCAATCATATTAAAAGAACAAGAGTCCGCAACCCTTGAAATTGCTGGAAAAGGATCGGAAGTATTCAATAACCCATCGCTGCAAATCAAAGGAATGGGATTTGTAGATTCCCTGGATGAATTTTACTTTCGTCAAAGCATAATAATAAGTCCTTTACGGTATGGAACGGGCCTTAATATGAAAATAGTAGAAGCCTTATCCTATGGAAGGGTAATTGTAAGTACTTTAACCAGCATCCAAGGATTTGAGGATAAATCACCATTTATTGTTGCGAATACATCAAGTGATTTCGCCAAAAGCGTTATTGAAATGCTAGAAAATAACGCAGAGCGGTTAAATAAAGAAGCTGAAATCTCAGCATATGTCAACAACGTTTTTGACGACAAATCGCTCGTAAATGAACTTGAACAACGCATTCATGGATAAGCGCCCAACCCTCGTATTTATAGCCTCTAGATTTCCATATCCGCTGGAAAAAGGAGATAAATTGCGTGCATTCAATTTATTAAAGGGTTTATCAAAAACACATCGAATCCATTTAATAGCTTTAAGTAACGAAGACATCAAGGAATCTTGGTTTAAGGAGGTAAAACCCTTTACATCAGAAATCACCGTATATAAGCTAAATCCTATTCTTCAATGGATTCGCATTATATTCTGTCTATTCACAAATCAACCGTTTCAACTGGCTTATTTCACTTCACTCAAGATAAAACGTAAGATCAAAAAACAATTAGTGGCGCTCGGACCAGACCATATATTCTGCCAAATGATACGCCCTGCCGAGTACGTAAAGAATTATCATCATTGCCATAAAACCATCGATTACATGGATACGCTGTCCGTTGGAATGGAACGAAGGGCTCAAAAAGCTTCATGGGCAACGCATTGGATCTATAAAATGGAAGCAATACGCCTGAAAGAATATGAACAACGGATATTCAATTACTTTGAATATCAAACCATGATTAGTCAGCAAGACGTGCATTACATTGCGCATCCTGACCAACGAAAAATACACGTGATACCCAATGGAATCGATACCGATTTTTTCCACCCCATGAAACCTTCGGAGGATATGTATGATCTAGTATTTGTTGGTAATCTTTCCTATGCTCCAAACATTGATGCCATGCAGTGGTTTGCAGCGCATGTATTGAAGCACGAACCGAATTGGCGGCTACTTATTGCAGGGGCTAACCCATCTGGATCTTTTATTCAATCCTTAAAAAAATATCCTAATATTTCCGTTGAAGGTTGGCAACCTGATATTCGTAATGCGTATGCGCGAGGGAAAGTATTTATTGCACCAATGCAAATCGGTACAGGAATGCAGAATAAACTACTTGAGGCAATGGCTATGGGAATTCCTTGCATAACTACACCCCTAGCAAGCGAAGCTCTTGCCGTAGTTTCAGGGGAGGATCTACTGGTTGCAAGAAACGAAGAAGAGTTTTTAAAACACATTCGCTTTCTACTTAACAATCAGGAAAAGGCAGAAATGATCGGATTGCAAGGTAGAACAACGGTGAATAAAATCTATAGTTGGGAAGGTGCGATTGGCGCGCTAGACGCCTTACTTATTCCCCCGCGTTAAATCGTTTGAAATGCTCGTATTTATCCTTGATATAGGTTATTAACTCTAATTCTGAAGCTGTTTTCAAGAAATCAACATCTAGGTTCAAAAACAACAAAAAGGCATCGAAATCTGCTTCTGGGAGATCTATAATGTCGTAGGCAACATACAAGCGTAAGAGCTCTTGAACCACCTTACGTTGATCATCCCGATACACTTGTTCAGCAATCCAACGTTTATTTTGCTCTTTTTTAGAAAATGCCTGATATAGGGCTGTAATTGGACTTTCCAGGATGTTTATTCCCGACACCACTCGTGTATCTACCATAGCCAAGGCTGCACGCTCCTCCTTAATTTGCTCCAATGTTTTCAAGGGTTTCACAACAACTTCAGCAACTTCTTGTGGCAGCCGATCAATATAGGCTAATACTTGACATTGGCAATTTGAATCTGGAGTTACGATAAATTCATAAATCGGGTACTGCTTAACTGAAAGCGCAATGCGTTCCGACGCTAAACCATACACACTGAATGAACCGTTGGGTTGACCAAAACTCGCTTTTCCGCTGCTTCGATTTACGACCATTATATTGTAAAAACTTTGCGGACGTAACGAATCGATAACTCTACCTCGAATTAACACCTTATCGCATTGAGCCTGAATCAAAGAAGACAGACACAACGCAGTACAAAGTAAAATGGTATTAAAGCTTTTCAAAATACCAATTGAAATTTAAGGTCAACATCAAATAAATGGGAATGGCAAACAATAAAATCCATGAGATAAACAAGATGATTTTACCGAACATCCCTAAATCTTTATGAATTGGAGCAATTAATAATTCACTTACGTGGGAAGCTAAAATAGCATTTCCTTCTTCAGCAGAAAACTCATCCAATTCAGCTAGTCTCGGTTTGTCTTTAATTAAAACCTGTTTAATAATGTGATAATCTCGGTTGGACAACTCCTCATACGTTGATATATAATTCACGTTTAACTCATTTAATTCTTTCCGAAGTTGGTAATTCTTTTGCATGGCTCGAACCCGTATGCCCATTAAAAAACCAAATCCGGCAACGATCCAATCCTCCATCAAGAATCCGACCACAATAAGCGTTAAAGAAGAAATCAATGCAAAAATCATTAAATACAAATCACGTTGACGGATAACGATTAATTTTAGAATCTGTCCACCATCCAGGGGGTCGATGGGTAGTAGATTAATTGCATTAACAAAAATAAAAATAAACGACAGCAACAAGAGCCAATCCATCTGATAAACACCACTCAAGTATAGTCCAATTGACCCCAAAATGATTCCAGGAAAGGGACCAAAAACAACCACCAACAAACTTTCTGTTTGCGAATAGCGCTCCTTACTACCTTGAACAAATGCTCCCATTAAGGGAATAAAAAGCATTCTAACATTTTCATAATTGAATCGTTTCATCATACTAAAATGACCAAACTCATGCACGAGTAAAACCAACACTAAAAAAAAGACAAAATCAGCACGGTCACTGTACAAGCTTAAAAAAACGGCAATAAATAAAACGATAGTAAAAACTGTAAGCCCCCAATTACTTCGAACAACCTGTTTTTCAAGATGTGGTTTTTCAGGATACAATTCAAATTCTGACATTGACTATCGCATATTTTTCATTTGCCCCATCATACTCGCCATATTTCTTGGATTGCTCATCATTTTCATCATCTTACGCATGTCTTCAAACTGCTTTATGAGCTTATTTACATCTTGTATGGTGGTGCCACTTCCACTGGCGATTCGTGCCTTTCTGGAAGGATTTAAAATGCCGGGCATTGCTCGTTCTTTCGGGGTCATTGATCGAATAATGGCCTCAACGCCTTTGAACGCATCTTCAGGAACATCTACATCCTTCATTGCTTTTGACATTCCCGGAATCATCCCCATCAAATCCTTTACATTCCCCATCTTTTTGATTTGCTCCAACTGCCCTAAAAAATCATTAAAATCAAACTGATCCTTCATGATTTTCTTTTGCAACTTCCTTGCCTCTTCCTCATTGAACTGCTCTTGCGCCCGTTCAACTAAGGAAACAACATCCCCCATCCCAAGAATACGATCTGCCATTCTGGACGGATAGAACACATCTAAGGCATCCATTTTCTCACCGGTACCAACAAATTTGATCGGCTTATTTACAATGGACTTAATTGATAAAGCTGCACCTCCACGCGTATCTCCATCCAATTTGGTTAATACTACCCCATCAAAATCAATGCGTTCGTTAAATGCTTTCGCCGTATTCACTGCATCTTGTCCTGTCATGGAATCTACTACAAACAACGTTTCTGAAGGCTGAATCGCCGATTTTACTTGAGCAATTTCATCCATCATCGCTTCGTCAACAGCCAAACGACCCGCGGTATCCACAATAACCACATTAATGCCTTTTGACCGTGCATGGATGATTGCTTTGGTGGCAATATTCACCGGACTTTTTTCTTCCCGATCAGAAAATACTTCAATCCCTAATTGCTCACCGAGAACATGCAATTGGTCAATCGCAGCTGGACGATATACGTCACAGGCGACGAGTAGTACATTTTTACCTTTTTTTGACTTTAGATAGCTTCCGAGCTTTCCGGTAAAGGTTGTTTTACCAGAACCTTGAAGACCTGACATTAAAATGATCGCAGGGTTTCCTTTAAGGTTGATTTCAGCCTCGTTGCCCCCCATTAATTCAACTAATTCCTCATGACAAATTTTAATCATGAGTTGTCCCGGAGAAACGGCAGTTAAGACATCCCTTCCAAGCGCTTTTTCTTTAACTGTATTTGTGAACTGTTTCGCTGTATTAAAGCTAACATCGGCATCGAGTAAGGCACGACGAACCTCTTTCAAGGTTTCAGCGACATTAATTTCTGTAATTTGACCTTGACCTTTCAGGACTTTGAACGCACGTTCAAATTTATCCGTTAAATTTTCAAACATAATCTTAAGCTATTGAAGCCACAAAAATAAGGAAATGTAAGCAAAAACCGAAGATTAATCTTCGATTAGCGCCGGTTTAGCCAATTTAGAATGACGTTTACCATATCCAAAGTAAATAACCAACCCAAGGGCTAACCATATGAAGAAATACAACCAGTTTTCTGCTTTGATTTCACTCATCATATATAGACAACTTAGCAACCCCAGCAAAGGAATCATGGAAAGATTTTTAAGCACCGTCATAACCGTAATAAATATGGTAAACAGAATAAAAATCCATGTTGGTATTTTGTGGGCAAAATGCTTAAACCCATACTGATAGAAATGCGACTTAGGTAAATTCAAAAACTTCAAGTCCTTAACTAACGTCATTTTTCCGTGTAGCTCATAGTACTTATCAATGTTTCGTTTAGAAAAAGAAAACGCTTCATTTTTATCTTGTATAAGGTGGTTTTTTAAGGCCATAATTTGATTTGGATTCAATCCTTCGATCATTTCAGCCTTGGTTTTTAATTGTTCTTTGTTAGTTACAAAATCCAAGGTTTGTTGTTTAAATGTTGTAAACAATAAGACAATGGCTCCTATGAGCAAAACAGGCATGATATATTTCCCATTCAAATAAGGAGTTCTGAATTTACCACGAGGTATATCCGTTCTATTCTGCAGCATGAGCACACCCCCGCAGACCAGCACAAAGGCAAATAAGGTACCAATGCTACAAAGATCAGTTACCATGGTTAAATTCATGAAAAGCGCGGGTACAGCAACCACAAAACCAACTACAATGGTAGCAAAGGACGGGGTCTTGTATTTTGGGTGAACCTTTGCAAATCGACTTGGCAATAAGCCATCCCTACTCATGCTCATCCAAATTCTTGGTTGACCCATTTGAAATACCAGGAGTACTGAAGCCATTGCCACGACAGCACTTACTGAAATAATTCCACTGAGAAATGAGAGATTAATCTTAGTAAATACAAAGGAAAGTGGTTCCCCTACTCTTAGAGTTTTGTATGAAACCACCCCCGTTAACACTAAGGCAATGGCAATATATAAGATGGTACAAATGATAATCGCCCACATCATCCCACGGGGTAAATCACGTTGTGGATCTTCACACTCTTCAGCGGTTGTAGATATTGCATCAAATCCAATGTAGGCAAAGAAAACCGCCGACACCCCTTTCAATACACCCCCAATTCCATTTGGGGCAAACGGATTCCAATTGGATACATCAATATAAAATACCCCTACGCCAACTACAAGTAAAATGACAGCCAATTTAATGACTACCATCGCATTGGAAGCGTTGCGACTCTCTTTTATTCCTCGATAAACTAAGGCCGTAATTAAAATGATAATGAATAAAGCAGGCAAGTCTAAAATAACATGAAAGCCTAAAAACGTAGGACTTTGCTCGTAAGCGCTGTAGGCGGTTTGAATCGCTTCGGGAATATCTTTCAACGATTTTCCGGATTCTAATAAAATCATGGCTTGCTGATGCCCTTTAAACGCGGAGAAATAATCCATTTGAGACCACAGGGGAATATGGATACCATCAATTCCCATGGCCGCAATTTTTATATTACTGAGCATATCGGTAAAGTAATCAGACCATGAAATAGCTACTGTAATATTACCAATCGCGTATTCCATAATCAAAGCCCACCCAATGATCCAAGCAATAATTTCACCAAAAGCGACGTAGGAATACGTGTATGCACTTCCTGAAACAGGCACGATTGATGCGAATTCAGCATAGGCAAAAGCTGCAAATCCACAGGCAATTGCGGTAAATAAAAACAAGAAAATCACTGCGGGACCGGCCTGGTAACTTGCTTCCCCGATGGTGCTAAAAATCCCTGCGCCGATAATTGCCGCAATACCAAATGCAGTTAAATCTCTTACTTTAAGGTGCTTACCAAGCGTACCATGTCCATCCGCTAATTGATTCGCTTCAAGTTGTTTTAAAATATCTGGTATTTGTTTTCTTCGAAATAGGGTTCGCATAATCTGAATTGAGCCTCTAAAATAGAAATATTTTTAGGATGAACCCTTTTTACCTACAAGTGTTACCTTTGTATCGTGTCAAGATTCATCGAAATAAAAGGGGCTGCGGCAAATAATTTAAAGCAAATTGATGCGCAGATTCCACATGGGAAAATTACCGTAATCACGGGGGTTTCAGGTTCTGGAAAATCAACCCTTGCGTTCGATACACTATACGCCGAGGGGCAACGCCGATTCATTGAATCCATGTCGTCCTATGCGCGACAATTTCTCGGTAAATTGGAAAAACCTAAGGTGGATTACATCAAAGGTCTTTCCCCTGCCATTGCCATTCAACAAAAGGTAATTTCTTCCAATCCAAGATCTACGGTAGGAACAACAACCGAGATTTATGACTTTTTGAAATTACTCTTCGCTCGAGAAGGAAAAACCTACTCACCAATTTCGAATCAAGAAGTATTAAAAGATACGCCGTCAAGCATTCTAAGCGCCATTCTTTCTCATGAAGACTACCCCTTTGCTGTGCTTTCACCGATTAAAGTGAATCCAAAACGAAGCGCACAGGAAGAGTTGCAAATAATTGCAAATGAGGGATTTATTAGGATATATTTAAACAATAACATAACCTTAATTTCGGATGTAACTGAATTAGCGGCGTGCGAAGAAATAACCGTCGTGGTTGATCGCTTCAAAACAACTCAATTAACCGATCAAGAACAGGCGCAGTTAATTGACTCCATTCAAATGGCCTTTGCTAAAAACGGTGGGACATGTGGTATTCTTAACATGACGAGCCAAGAAATAACCTGGTTCAACAACCGATTCGAACGCGACGGAATGACCTTTCAAGAACCCAGTTTGCATTTCTTCACCTTCAATAATCCTTTTGGAGCTTGTAAAACTTGTGAGGGATTCGGAAGCGTATTAGGCATTGACCCGAACTTAGTAATTCCTGACCCCAATTTAAGTATTTATGAAGGCGCCATTCATCCATGGAAAGGTGATGTAATGGGAGAATACCTGCAGCAGCTATTGGTTCAAGCGCATAAATTTGAATTTCCTGTGCACAAACCGTATCGGCTGTTAACGCCTGCTCAACAAGAAATACTGTGGGAAGGCAACTCTTATTTTACTGGACTTCGAGAATTCTTTAAGTTCTTAGAAAGTCAAACCTATAAAATACAGTACCGTGTGATGCTATCTAGGTATAGAGGAAAGACTCAATGCCAAGAATGTCAGGGTACACGACTAAGAGGTGATGCAAGTTATGTTAAATTCCATGGCAAATCACTTCAAGAGGTGGTCCTTATGCCGGTAAGTAAATTGCATGATTTTTTTGAAGAAGCGCAAGAATCGATTCCGACAAACAATGTACTTAAGCGCCTACTTCCAGAGATCAGTCAGCGCATCCGATTTCTTAACGAAGTTGGTTTGGGTTACCTCACCTTGAATCGTTCCACCAATACCTTATCTGGCGGAGAATCACAACGAATTCATTTAGCAACTTCTTTAGGTTCAAGCCTTGTTGGTTCTACCTATGTATTGGATGAACCATCGATTGGACTCCATCCAAGAGACACTAAAAACCTCATTCGGGTTTTAAATTCATTAAAGGAAATTGGAAATACACTCGTGATCGTAGAGCACGAGGAGGAAGTCATTAAATCCGCTGATCACCTAATTGATATAGGTCCTTATGCTGGAGAGAACGGCGGAACGGTTGTATTTCAGGGGGATTTATCCGCATTTAAAAAGAATAAGGGTTTAACGGCGAACTACTTTAATGGCACAACAAGTATCCAAAGTCCAAGTATGCGCCCAAAAGCGAATTATTTGATACGCTTGAGTAATGCCAATCTTCACAACTTAAAAGATGTTCATATTGAAATACCGCTTCGTCAATTGGTCTGCGTATCTGGGGTTTCTGGATCTGGAAAATCTACGCTCCTTAAAACCTTGTGTTATCCTGCCATAAAGCAAGCATTATTCGACGCTAAAAACACCTTATATCGCGGTTGTACTTTGTCCGGAGACATCGATAAAATCAAAGAAATCGAACTCATTGATCAAAATCCGATTGGAAAAAGCTCACGAAGTAATCCAATTACTTACCTCAAAATCTTCGATGAAATTCGCGACCTCTATGCACGGCAGCCATTGGCTAAAAATCGAAACTATAAACCCGGATTCTTTAGCTTTAATGTGGAAGGTGGACGCTGTGATGCCTGCGACGGCGAAGGCAATGTTACCATTGGCATGCAATTCATGGCTGATATTCAACTTACATGCGAGACCTGTCAAGGAACTCGATTCAAGGAAGAAACCTTGGAGATTATGTATCGTCAAAAATCCATTGCGGATTTATTGGGAATGACCTTAGACGATCTTTCTTATTTTTTTAATGAAAGTTCCGATAAGAAAGAAAAGCACATCGCTTCCATGATACAACCCTTATTGGATGTTGGTTTGGGGTATTTACGAGCAGGACAATCATCCAGTACCCTTTCAGGTGGTGAAGCGCAACGAATCAAACTCGCATCGTTCTTGGCCAAAGGAAACAACCAAGCTCCTACCCTCTTTTTATTCGATGAGCCCTCTACTGGACTTCACTATTACGACATTGAAAAACTGTTGCAATCCTTCCAGGCCCTAATTGCAAATGGTCACAGCATCGTAGTCATTGAGCACAACGTGGATATCATCAAAACAGCTGACCATGTCATCGATATTGGTCCAGAAGGTGGAGAAGCCGGCGGGAAGATTGTGTTTACAGGAACGCCAGAAGACCTAGTAAAACGAACGGACAACTACACGGGAATTGCGTTGGCAGAAAAGGGATTAAATTAGATAGGTGAAAAAGAGAAGCTTCGTTAAATAAGACATTTGCATAAATTACCTCAGCGACTGGTTAAAACACGCACCTTTTTTATGCCCGAATGGGGTTTGAAGTATTGGAAATAATTCCATTCGGATTTTATCCGAATTTAGAAAAATATGAAATGAGATAGAGGGCAAATTGAACCAATCTTAAGTTATACTGTATCTTTGGTGGAGCTCAAAATAACATCTTATGAAATCAAATCAGTCTATTCTTACAATCCTTTGCATTTCCTTTTTCTACTCGATCAATTATAGTCAAATGAAACCCACAGAAGAAATCCCCTACATTGAAGTGAATGGATATGCGGAGAAGGAGGTAATTCCAAATGAAATTTACATTGGAATCACCTTACGTGAGCGTATGGAAAACAAAGAAAAGGTAAGCATTGAATCACAAGAACAACAGCTTCGAGAAGCATTGAATACATTGAGCATTCCAATTTCCAACCTAGCGATTGCTGATGCCAATGCAGATTATGTCAAAGTGAGCTGGCAGAAGCGCGATGTTCTTACCAAAAAAGAATATCTACTAAAAGTGGGGAATGCCACAACCGTTGGTAAGGTATTTCAAGAATTAGAAAAAATGAAAATTCAAGATGGATTCATCGATCATGTGAGCCATTCTGCCATCGACAGTTTAAGAACGCAGGTTCGTATTGAAGCAATTAAAGCGGCCAAAGAAAAATCTGATTATTTGCTTAATGCCATTGGTCAAAAAACTGGTAACGCATTAGTTGTAAGTGAACTTGGAAACAGCTCAATAACACGCACCGACATTGCACGCATGCCGAATAAAACTCTGAATTATTTAAGCGGCGTTGAATTGTTTGAATCTGTGAATAAAGCATCTGAAATTGAATTTCAGAAAATTAAATTGAGTTATTCAATTTATACCAAGTTCACGATTCAATAGACCGATGGCTAGCGGACTTAAATCCCTTCATTTCGGTATAATTTTACTTTTCATTTCGTGTACTTCAGGCATTAAGAAGCATGTTGAAAAGAACGAATCTAGTCAACGGGTAAGCGACGAACTTAATCGTGTTAAGCCAACGGATTTAATAAACCCCAATCCCGATGAAATTCGAAAAATTAGCGGAGAGACCAAATACCCGCATCTTAAGGATATTCGGACATATTACCACTTAACATACAAACATCTCGTTGGCTATGATACTATAACCGACCATCTTCAGATTTGTAAGAATATATTCACCTTTTTCATTGATAATCCGAATTACAAGGAACTTGAACAATTCAGAGCTGCGGGGTTTCCGATGGAATTTTGGAGTACCAATATGTGTTCATTTTTTGGTGTTCCTGAAACACAAGTCAATCTCTGCCTAGATAAAGCAGCACATCTAGGCTATACTGCCGTTGGTTATGATGCCCAGTTAATGAATGAACAAGATACTTCGTCACTCATCATTTCAAATCATTTAGAAATCTATCTCAACCGAAGTACCGCACACACAGATATACATCAAGTAATGAACGATATCGATGGAATAATCCTCGAAGGAGGTAGCTTAGATGATGCCTTCATAATTAAGGTGGAAACTAATCGTATCAAGGAAATTATCCGCTCGTTCAAGAAATTACAACAACACCCCCTTGTACGGCATATTGAATTTATTCCTGAAAGTTGCTATCCAAGAATATAATTCCTTAACTTTATTGCTAAATCAACTTCATGAAATACTTATTACCGATTCTTGTTCTCATATTCGTCGCAACTAGCTGTAAAAAAGAAGACGTAAAAACCTATACCATCGGTGAAGAAGCTTTTGGGGGAATTATCATCCAACTGGACGAGACAAACCAACATGGATTAGTGGTAGCTAAAACGGATCAAGTGACCTTTGCCATGCATAAAAATTGGAATGATTCTAAAGCCACCGTTGAAGCCTACACCGAAGGTGGTGTTGGCTGGAGACTTCCTACAAAAACAGAATTGGAATTAATTTATAGCACCAAAGCATCATTATCTGGATTTGATAACCGCGACTATTGGTCTTCAACGCTAGGAAATGGTACTGCATGGTCTAAATACTTTGGAAGCACCATGGGTGGATTTACCTCCAGTCCGTGGAAAGCACTATCCAATTGCACCTTGTGCAGCAGAGGAGTAAAGGAATTTTAAATCTTAGGTAACACGTGTTACAAAGCAGACGTAATCTTCAAGTTAGCTTTGAAGAAAAAAGTTTTGCCTACAATTCAACTAACAAATCAGCGCTTTATTGACGAAGTTTTCGATTACACCTCGCAAAAAGATTGGGATTACAAAGGGAAACAACCTGCTATTATCGATTTTTATGCCGACTGGTGTGGTCCATGTAAAATGGTAGCGCCCATCTTAGAAGAGCTGAGCAATGAATACCCCAACGTTACCATTTATAAAGTCAATACGGAAGTTGAAGAAGAACTTTCTCATATTTTCCAAATCCGAAGTATTCCGAGTATTTTATTTATTCCTTTGGGGAAACAACCAATGATGCAAGCGGGTGCTTTACCTAAAAATGCGCTTAAAGAAATTATTGAAAAGGAATTGATCGAAAAATAAACGAATTCGATAAGTCTATAAAACAATTCGATACCTTCTCGGGTTTAAATGATATTAACTTTGATAAAATTCAATTTGCAATGAAAAAATCTGCTTTATTTTTTAGTCTGTTGTCTACCTCCTTGTTTTTTGCACAAGGAAAATGTCCATTCAATTTTGACTCCAAACCCGCCAATACACCAACGGCGACCGTGCAAGAAATACCAAATATCGGTGATTCTGAATCCAAACCAAAAGCACCTTCAACTATGGGCACTACCCCATTCAATACGAATAAAGATTGGTGGCCTAACCAATTGGATTTAAGCGTTTTAAGACAACACTCTTCCCTTTCCGACCCAATGGACCCGTCGTTCGATTATACCAAAGCATTTAAAAGTTTGGATTATATTGCGCTAAAAAATGATATCAAAGCGGTTCTTACCCAGTCTCAGGATTGGTGGCCAGCAGATTACGGAAATTATGGACCTTTTTTCATTCGGATGGCTTGGCACAGTGCTGGAACCTACCGAACGGCTGATGGTCGCGGTGGAGCAACAGAAGGACAGCAGCGATTTGCGCCATTAAATAGTTGGCCAGACAACGGAAACTTAGACAAGGCTCGTCGATTGCTTTGGCCAATCAAACAAAAATATGGGAATAAAATCTCTTGGGCTGACCTTATGGTACTTGCCGGAAACGTCGCACTTGAAAGTATGGGGTTCAAAACCTATGGGTTTGGTGGCGGAAGAGCCGATGTATGGGAAGCAGAAAGCAATATATACTGGGGTTCTGAAAAGAAAATGTTAGATGACCAACGTTACAGCGAAGGACGAAAACTTCAAAATCCTTTGGCTGCTGTGCAAATGGGATTAATTTACGTTAATCCGGAAGGACCGAATGGGAATCCAGATCCAATACTAGCAGCAAAAGACATCAGAGAGACCTTCGGCCGAATGGGAATGAATGATGAAGAAACTGTAGCCTTAATCGCAGGCGGGCATACCTTTGGTAAAACACACGGTGCTGGCCCAGCAAACAATGTAGGACCAGAACCAGAAGCAGCTCCCATAGAAATGCAAGGGTTCGGTTGGAATAGCACCTACAAATCAGGAAAAGGCGCAGATGCCATTACTTCTGGACTTGAAGTTACATGGACTCCTACTCCAACAAAATGGGGCTCCGGTTATTTTGATATGCTGTATGCGTATGAATGGGAACTCTCTAAAAGTCCGGCGGGTGCTCACCAATGGGTGGCGAAAGATTCACCGGAAATTTTACCACATGCCTTTGACTCAACAAAACGTCTAAAACCAACGATGCTTACAACTGATCTTTCAATGCGATTTGACCCGGCATATAATGAAATCTCAAAACGATTCCATGAACATCCTGAAGAATTTCAGTTAGCCTTTGCTAAAGCATGGTTTAAATTAACGCACCGTGATATGGGACCAAAAGTGAAATACTTAGGACCTGAAGTACCGAAAGAAGATTTAATCTGGCAAGACCCAATTCCTGCGGTGAATCACCCTTTAGTAACTGCAGCAGATGTAACTGCCTTGAAAAAACTAATCTTGGCATCAGGCTTAACGATCGGTGAGATGGTAAGTACCGCATGGGCTTCCGCTTCAACTTTTAGAGGTTCAGATAGCCGAGGTGGTGCTAATGGTGCTCGTATTTTGCTAGAGCCACAACGTCATTGGGAGGCAAACAATCCGGCACAATTAGAGAAAGTAATTGCTGCATTAACGAAAGTACAAACTGATTTCCACAAGACTTCCGGTACACGTAAAATTTCAATGGCTGACCTGATTGTATTGGCTGGAAATACTGGAGTTGAACAAGCCATCAAAAATGCGGGATACACCTATACAGTACCTTTTACTGCAGGACGTATGGATGCAACCCAAACGCAAACCGATGTTAATTCATTTTCAGTAATGGAACCAATGGCCGATGGATTTAGAAATTATAGTAAAGGGAAATACACATTTTCTACCGAGGAATTATTAGTAGACAAAGCACAGTTATTGGAATTAACTGCACCAGAAATGACTGTGTTGGTTGGTGGTTTACGTGTAATGGATGGGAATTATAACCATTCCAGACATGGTGTTTTCACCAACAATGTTGGGGCATTAAATAACGACTTCTTCGTGAATTTGCTAGATATGAGTACGTCATGGAAAGCCATAGATGACACACAAGAAATTTTTGAAGGCAGAGACCGTAAAACAGGAAGCGTGAAATGGACCGCCACACGAGCTGACTTGATTTTTGGATCGCATTCTGAATTGCGTGCCATTGCAGAAGTGTATGCAAGTTCAGATGCTAAAGAGAAATTTGTAAAAGACTTCATCAGCGCGTGGGATAAAGTAATGAATCTCGATCGATTTGATCTAAAGAAATAATAGGTTGATATATAGAATCAAGAGGAAAGCCTCCTGTTTGCGGCAGGCTTTTTTTTATAGCAAGGATTTACAATACGCTTTAATCTCATCGCGAACCGAACGAAAGGAATTCATTACCTCTTCTTCCGTTCCCGTTGCCTTCGCTGGATCAGGAAAATTGTGATGAACTCGCTTTACTGCACCAGGAAAAACTGGACATTGCTCGCTGGCGTGGTCACACACGGTAAGCACCAAATCAAAGGCAAAGTGTACGTATTCATCCACATGATTGGAAGTATGCATAGAAATATCGATTCCATCTTCTGCCATTACTGCAATGGCGCGTTGATTTACCCCGTGCGTTTCAATACCAGCGCTATAAACCGTGGCAACAGCCCCGTGAAAATGACGAATATATCCTTCCGCTAACTGACTTCTACAGCTGTTCCCTGTACACAAGACTAAAATATACATGGCTTACTGAATTTATTCTTTAGTGCTAAACTGGCTTTAACTAAGAGAATTAATGCCGGCACCTCCACTAAAGGTCCGATAACACCAGCAAATGCCTGTCCGGAATTCAGACCAAAGACACCAATGGAAACGGCAATGGCCAATTCGAAGTTATTTCCGGCAGCAGTGAACGCTACGGTAGCCGTATCCTTGTACGAAGCCCCCATGGTCTTGGCTACAAAAAACATAAGAAAGAACATAACCAAAAAGAAAATAACCAAGGGAAGCGCTACACGAAGAACATCTAAAGGTAAGGTGGCTATAAGTTTTCCTTTTAGACTGAACATAACTACAATAGTAAAGAGTAAAGCGACCAAGGTAATTGGTGAAATTTTGGGAAGGAACTTATGTTGAAACCAATCTTGTCCGAATTTAGGGATTAACACAGCCCTACTCAACATGGCAGCGGCAAAGGGAATGCCTAAATAAATCCCAACCGTTTTCGCAATTTCGAGCATGCTTATATCCATAGTTATGGCATCGAATCCGAACATAGGAAGCATGAATTCTAAGTAGAAATAAGCATAGAAACTGAAAAAAAATACTTGTAAGAGGCTATTTATCCCTACTAAGCCAGCGACAAACTCCCTGTTACCTCCAGCGAGGTCGTTCCAAACAATCACCATGGCAATACACGGCGCAAGACCGATTACAATTAGCCCCGTTAAATATTCAGGATCCTTTGGCAGAAAAGTAATTGCTAGTAAAAACATTAAAAAAGGACCCACAATCCATGTAATGAAAAGGGATGAGAACAGTAAGCGCCTATTACTTAATGTAGCGGGTACCTTCGCGAAATCAACCTTAGTTAACGGTGGATACATCATGAGGATGAGTCCAATTGCCAAGGGAACATTCGTCGTACCGATAGCAACATTAGATAATAACCCTTCAACATTGGGTATAATATTTCCGAGGAGCAACCCCACTCCCATGGCTAAAAAAATCCAAAGGGTTAAAAAGCGGTCAAGAAATTTTAATCGAATATTATTCATCAGTAATTGATTTTAGCAGCATCCACCTCCAGGGGTGCAAGATCCAGCCGACGGTAATTTATCCGTAGGAATTCCACATTGATCAGGTGCCAAACATTCAGTAAATAATGGCATTAAATTAAACACCCCATGCGTATATGTCAGACCATAACGCTCAATGGTTTGTCCTTGATATTCAATTTCGACGGGCTCATCAGTAAGTCCATAATCCAGCTCCCCTTTTTTGAGAATACCTAACCACTTTAATGCCGTGAGTCGATGTTCTAGGTCATTGGCAACCCATAATTGAAAGGTTACTTTTCGTTCTATTCTCGCTACACCTCCACAATCAATAAAGTTTTTACTAATTAATGCAAGTTCAGTAACATGAAAATGTCCAGGCACTTGTGTCCCATTAGGAAGCAAGAGTGTGGGATAAGTAACTTGTTGAAGGGCAGATTTAAATTCAAGGAGTGTCATCACAACAGGATTTAGGAATCGATAATTTAATGGAGTTAATTAGAGTGAGGATAGCTTCTAAGTTCGCATCAGACAAACAATAACAAACAGAAGTGCCAGAAATTTGCCCTTTGATGATTCCCGCATTTTTCAATTCTTGTAGATGCCTCGAAACGCTTGCTTGTGATAAGGGAAGCTCGTCAACGATGTCCCCACAAATACACGTTCCTTTATCAATTAGGTATTGAACAATGGACAAACGCGCCGGATGCCCTAAGGCCTTAAAGACCTCAGACAGGATGAGTACACTCGGCGAATAAGAATCGATTTTAGTAATTCCCATATGTTTAATATATAGCAATATTACGATAAATAATCAAGATGCGTTTCTTTGTTCTATTTTTACCCATGATAATTTCCATCACAGGGTTAAGACCAAAGTGTGTTCTGCATAGTGTATCCTTTTGGTTTAGAGCAATCCCTTCCTTTAATCAGACCAAAAATGCACCTAGAAATCAATTTTTTGAAGTAAAACATTTACAAGGCATACAGCATACCTTAACCGCTTGTGAAGACATGGCAAACTTGCGTGCGTTTATCGGCTGAGCCCCTTATTTAGAAGCGCGACGCTTGTGGGAAGCACATTATAAGGAGTATTAAAAATCACATGGTTTGGCCCCTCGGTAGGCACAAGACGGAACGGACTATGGGACCATTCACGCCTTGTGATTAATCGACTTTACTCTTTGATTACTTTAAACACACCTTGCTGGCCGTTAACGCTTATTCGCAACGAATAAACGCCTGCACTCAAGGCTTGCGTATTTAGGGTTGTTTTACCCAATCCTTTACCATTTTGTACCAATCGACCTCGAGCATCAATCAATTCAAACTGAAAGGCATTCGCGATATCAATAATTAAAGTTCCTTGCATTGGATTTGGGTACACCGAAGCATTAAATAACCATTCCCCTACTCCTGCTCCACATTGATCCACAATAATGTTTGCTGAAACTACCGTTTCACATGTCCCATCAGAAACTACACAACTGTATTGCGAGGTAGCTCCGGGCGTTACTGTAATACTTGCCGTATTTCCTAGAACAGATGGTCCATCATACCAAGTATATGTTGTACCACCCCCCGCGGTGATAGTAGCTGTTTCTCCAACACAAATCGTTGTACCAGGCGTAATTGTTGCTACAAGTTCAGTTGAACCTGTTATCGAGCGCGTATAGGTTTGTACACAGCCACTTCCCGAGGTACGAATCCGAGCGACATAGGTTCCTGCAGGAAGATTACCGAAAGTTGACAATACCTGATAATTCGAACCATCGAGACTATATTCATACGTTGGAGGTACACCACCCGTTGGGTTTGTAAATACTATTGTTCCGTTATTTTGACCACACGTTGTATTTGTTTTTGTGCATGTTGCCGAAGGTTTGGTATTAACCACCACAGGTAAATAAATCCCATCGGAACGACAAGACCCATCTGCAAACAGATAAATTCTTCGGTTAGCCACTTGGTTAAAGGCAAAAGTATTAGCCGCAGTGTTGTGTGTAGAGATAACGGTTGTATATGGGTCATCTGTTATGTACCACAAATAGCTATTTGTATTGGTAGAACTCGAACCATTGACAGTAATTTGTCCACCAGAACATATTGCGGATTCAGAAAACGTGAAATTGGCGACAGGATTCGGACCATTCGACGTCAGCACATCCATCCAAAGACTGGTCATAATTACCGGATTTATATCGGTTGTTGGATGCCAGGTCCCTGTGGTATTTGTTAGGCCTCCATAGTAACACTTCAGCGTACTCAGACCGCTTGCATTGGTCCCATTTCGTTGGTTAATATCTACACACATGAAGGTTACCGTATCTTGCGGAGAGCCATAGAACAATTCAAAAGTCACCCAAAAGTTTCCGGTTACGGTAGGTGGATTGGTAAAATCAAATTCATTGTAAAACCCTGCATCCATATCAGCAATCAGTAAGGTATCCGTAACTAATACCGTACCAGGGTTTCCGGCATTGTCTTGTTGAACACGGATTTTCACTAGGCCATTTCCGGAGGAATTTACAGCCTTAATTATTGGCAAACGCAGCCTTCTAACTTGGGTTGAAGCTGGTGCGGTATATCTATCCGCATATTGATGAATCAATGAAGTGTTTGTTGAAGAGAAGCGGCCAGAGCCTGGAAGAAAACCCCATCCAGTAGACCAATTATAATACGCGTAATCTTCCGTAATTGGGTTATAATTTCTCAGTGTATCACACGCTGTACCAGGAGCAGCACCAACAACTTGAACATGGGCTGTTTTCGTCTCTGTATCAGATCCATAAGCATTAGTAGCGGTGAGCGAAACCGTATAGGTACCAACGGCATTAAATACTACACTTGGGTTTTGACTGTTGCTGTTAGTTGCTCCCCCGCCAAAATTCCATGTCCATGAAGTTGGAAGATTGGTTGACGCATCAAAAAAGTTAACGGATCCACCCACAGGAATAATTATTGGATTTGAAATATCCGCGGTAAAATCCGCTACAGGAGGAACATTAGCAGGGTCACATCCAGCAGAAAGCAATAATGACGCGCGGGCCCCGGTAAGGGTGTTAAGCATGTAATTTGCTTGGGCCTGTGAGAACATTACAGTACAGTTGCTGTAATCCATATAATTCTCGTATTGTGTTTGAGTGGAACCACAGGTCATTTGGTTCCCTGAACAAGAACCAGCATAATTAAAGGATGGTCCTATAGTATTTGGGGTATCGTTAAATCCATCATCTAAGGTGCAGCTACCGGAACCTCCCCAGGTATGGTCAAGTCCTAAATAATGACCAATTTCATGCGTAAGCACATTATCATTATTCATCCCTAAATTGTAATCGAGGACAATTCCATCAATGGAGGCGCCAGGCAACATATTATTGGTTGGGCGATAAGCATACCCTGCAGTACCAGAATTTGCTCCGTTCGAAATATCGCAAATCCAAACATTCAGGTACTTATTTCTGTCCCAAATTTGAGACCCTCCCGTTGCAGAAGCTTTCATCTTATTTTCTTCTCCCCCATTATGATTGTAGTAATCTTCATTGGTTGAAACACGAATGACTCCTTGCTCAGCTAATGGAACGCCTGCCGGATCCTTAGTGGCTAAACAAAAATTAATGTTTACATCCGCAGGAATAAAACCAAAATTTGTTCGCGCATTAGCGGCATCTTGATTTAAGAGTTGGAAATCTTCTTGAATGTCATTGAACACTTGCATAATGAGGGCGTTCGAAACATTTTCTGCTGGATTATTTGGATTGTGTACCACATGAAAAATTACAGAAATAGTATTTATCCCCGGTGTTTTTTCAGGTTTATAGGGTTTGGTTTTTGCTGCCTCCTCAAGATAGGATTGATTGAACTCTGCCCACTTTCCTATTTCCTCATAATATTTCTTGGTCAATTCATGTGTTGCACAAGAATGCTCGTTTAATCCATGATTTCTTGGAGACAAAGGCTTGTCAACCTTTGGTGTAATTGCAGTAATCGTGTTTGATTTTTTGGTGCTATTTGGTAATGTAATCTCAGGACCGGGCTGAATATTTTGTGCATTAACCCCAAAAAAAACGAGTCCAATTAACAAGACCGAAACATATATTTTTCTCATAGTAGTAGGTAATTAAGATGAGTGAATTTACAAAATAAACAGCATGTTCAAATGCATTCATTTAATTTTGTTTTGTTATATCTTCGCTACATGAAAGAAAATATTGAGTGGATAAGAAATAATAAGACCAATAAATCTACAGCATTTTCAAGCGAAGAGAAGAAAGCACTAAAATTGGAAGGACTTCTCCCTTATAGACAAACCACCCAAGATATTCAAGAGCAACGCGTACTTCAAAATCTTGAACGAAAACCTAATGATATTGAGCGTTACTTGTATTTATCGGCCTTGCAAGCTCGAAATGAACGACTTTTCTATCGCGTAATTATCAATAGCATTGAAGGCCTACTACCAATTATTTACACCCCAACAGTAGGTGAAGCTTGTAAAGCGTTTTCTCATGTTTACACTGAGGCCAAAGGATTTTACATTACCCCGGAAGACAAAGGCAACATCAATAGCATCTTAGGTAATTGGCCAGAAGAAGACATTAAGGTGATTGTTGTAACGGATGGCGAGCGAATTCTTGGTTTAGGTGACCTTGGAGCAAATGGGATGGGAATTCCCATTGGAAAACTTATTCTTTATTCGGCCTGCGGAGGAATCGACCCATCTGCGTGCCTACCGGTAATGATTGATGTCGGTACAAACAATGAATCCTTAAGAAACGATCCACTCTATTTAGGTCTTCCGACAACACGCATTGATGGACAAGAATACCTTGACTTAATGGATGAATTCATGGAGTCTGTAACTCTACGATTCCCTGGTGTTTTAGTACAATTTGAAGATTTCTTGACACCGAATGCCTTCGCATTGTTGAATCGATATCAATTCAAGTATCGATGTTTCAATGATGACATTCAGGGCACTGCTGCTGTTGCTTTAGCTGGACTTATGTGTTCAACTAGAATTACAGAAATTCCACTTCAAGAAAACCGGTTTCTTTTCCTTGGTGGTGGTTCAGCCGCAACAGGGATTGCAGACTTGCTGGTTAAGGGACTTATGCTAAATGGCTTAACGGAGGAACAAGCTTACAATCAAATCGCGATGTGCGATATAAATGGACTAATCGTAAGCGAACGAACAGACTTACAAGCTCATAACCTACCCTATGCTAAGAATCAAGCGGGAATGAGTTTTTTAGAAACAATACAGCAATTTAAACCAACAGCCTTGATTGGTGCAACGGGAGCAGGCGGTGCGTTTACAAAAGAAATCATTAAATCGATGGCATCCATCAATAACCATCCAGTGATCTTTGCCCTCTCAAACCCAACTTCTAAAGCAGAATGTACAGCCGAACAAGCGTACACATGGAGCCAGGGAAAAGCTATTTTTGTAAGTGGAAGTCCGTTTTCAAATGTGACTTTTGAAGGAAAGACCTTTGATCCAGGGCAAGGAAATAACGCGTATATTTTCCCAGGATTAGGTCTTGGTGTAGTCGCGGCTAAGATTGAACACGTAAATGATGAGCTATTGATTACTGCCGCTCGGGCACTTGCGGAACTTGTGGAAGTAGCCGATTTAGCAAAGGGTTCACTCTACCCACCCATCAGTGAAATTCGGGAGGTATCTGTTAACATCGCGAAAGCTGTGATGAAAAATGCGATAAATCAGGGACTTACAAGAATTAAAGAATCCGAAATCGATGGGTTAATTCAGCAGGAGCTATACGATCCGACGTACTAGACTTTCAATTTCCCCATCCCGCCATCAACAGCAAGTACTTGTCCGGTCATCCAAGCACTTTCTTCACCGAGCAGAAAGGTAATTGCATTTGACAAATCAGACGGATTACCCAATCTTTTGAGCGGGTGGCGTTGTGCTCCGGCCTCAATTTTCTCTGGTGAATTAGTAAGTTTTTCTGCCATTGGAGTTATGGTAAGAGACGGTGCAACCACATTCACACGAATTTTGGGTGCCCATTCCGCAGCCAATGACCTTGCAAAGCCCTCCAAAGCAGCTTTCACAGCAGCAACTGACGCATGAAATGGCATTCCTGTAGTTGCAGCAACACTTGAAATCAGCACAACACTTGACCCTTCATTTAGATTCGACTGATAGGTTTTCAAGACATTTACCGCACCCAATACATGGATATTATAATCCGATTGAAAATCCTCCAATTTCAAGGACCTAAACGGCTTAAGATTAATAGATCCTGGGAAGTACACGATGCCATCAAAGCGCGTATCTATAGCAGGCAAAACGCTCAAATAGTCCATTAGTTCATAATCCGAAACGGTTTGATTCCTTGAAAGTTGAGATACCTCATACCCTTTAGCAAGTAATGCAGATTTTGTGGATTGTGCAATGGCTGATGAAGCGCCGACAAGTAAGAAATGTTTCATGCCTATTAAACACCAAAGACATATAGATGTTCATTAATGTCCGTCAGAGATCACTACCTTTTCTTTCTTTTTATACCGAATAAGATATACGACTGGAAAGATGATAAGCACCATCAATCCCACCATAAAAAATCCATGATCATAACTCACTAAGGCTTGTTGCTTGAAAAGCATTCCTTCAAGTGATTGATTTGCCAAGGCCTCAGCTTGATCCATAGAATAGCCACGCGCTAAGAAATTCTGTTTGATCATAGCAATTCGCTCAGCGGTTTGTTGCGAATAATCCGTTACATACCCTAGCATTGAGCCACGTACTTGGGCATTTTTTTGGGTTAAAAAGAGATTAATCAAGGCAATGCCTACCGCACCCCCTAATTGTCGCACTGCATTGGAAAGACCAACGGCCTGACCTACATCTCTTGGATTTAATCCCGCAACAGATAATGTAATGATTGGAGACATCATACAGGCCATCCCGATTCCTCGTAGCACAAATGGAAAGTAAAAATTCCCTTGAGAAGACGTTGGAGAAGAAAAGGACAACATCATTAAAAATACAACGGTTAGTCCTGCTCCGGTCCAAATGATAGCCTTTGTATTCACCCCATTACCTAGCATTTTACCAACCATGGGCATAGAAAATGCCGAGAACAAGGCCCCTGGAATCATAAACATACCGGTTTGAGTAGCCGTCCATCCCAGTGAAATTTGAACGAATAAGGGAAAAATAAACACGGAACCAAAGAGAATTAATCCCAAGAGAAAATTCAAGATACTACCCAGCACTAAATTGTAATTCTTGTAGAGTCTCAAATTTACAGCTGCATAATCAATGCTCAAGGACCGTTTAATCAACAGTATAAATCCCAAGATTGCAAGAAACGTAAAGAACATAATTTCCGAACTGTCAAACCAATCCTTTGCATTTCCTTCTTCCAAAACGTATTGCAAGCTGCCAACCCCAATTACCAAGAATAATATACCCCAATAATCAATTCGCTTGGGCTTAACTGCAGAAGGATCATTTGTAACAAATGAATAGGAAAGAAATGCCGCTATAATTCCGATGGGTACATTGACAAAAAACACCCAATGCCAGCTTAAATTATCAGTTATTAATCCACCGATAGTCGGTCCAAACGTAGGCCCCATAATGATTCCCATACCAAAAATTGCATTCGCCATTCCAATTTTTTCCGGTGGAAAGGCTCCCATGATAATGGTTTGGGCATTCGAAAGTAATCCACCTCCACCTAGTCCTTGAATGAAACGCCAAAACACCAAGGTCCATAAACTGGTAGACATGCCACACATGAGGGACGAAAAGGTGAAAATGATAACGGACGTAGTGAAATAAGCTTTCCTACCAAAGTAATTGGAGAGCATTCCTGTCAGAGGAATAATAATCACATTCGAAATACCATAAGCTGTTACCACCCATGCGATTTCTGTTGTGGTTGCACCAATACTACCCGAAATTTCACGCAACGAAACATTCACTACAGTGGCGTCAATTAATTCAAGCAAGGCACACGTAATCGCGGTAAGTACCAAGATCACGCGAGTAGCTCCTTGCGGATAACTTATGGCTGTGGCAGTTGGTTGATTCATTTTATTTTACCGAAACAGAAACAAATGCACTTAATCCAGGCAATAATAATGCTCGTTGTTCAGCTGTCAACCCGGTAAGTTTAATTCGCACAGGCACGCGTTGAACGATTTTCACAAAATTCCCAGTAGAATTATCAGGAGGCAATAAAGAGAATTTTGCGCCCGTTGCTCCGATATAGGAATCCACCTTTCCTTTTATGTTCAATGAAGGATACGCATCAATTTTAACAGCAACGGTTTGGTTCATTTTAATATGTTCGATTTGCGTTTCTTTGAAGTTGGCCGTCACCCACAAGGTGGTATTATCAATGGCGGAACAAACCGGGGTACCAACAGTAACAAACTGCCCTTGATCAACGCTACGCTTAGAGACAATACCATCACATGGCGCTTTAACGATTGTATATCCCAATTGCGTTTTCGCCAAAAATAACTCTGCACTTCGTTGCTTAACCAATGCCTCAGCCAAGGCAATCATTGACTTTTGTCCGGTAGCTTGCGACTTTACACCTGCACTTTGCGCAGAAGAAGCCTTGTATTGATTAGTTGCTGCTTTAAATTGAGATTCCGCTACTGCTAATTCAGCTTCAATGGCATCAAGTTCGGCCTTTGTGGCTGCTTTTGACGCATACATGTTTTTGATTCGTTTGTAGTCCTCTTTGATTTTATTCAATCGAGTTTTAGCTACATCAATATTTTGAGCCGTTGTTTCGCTGGAAAGAAAGGCTGCAGAAGCATTTAGGTCTCCAGCATCCGCATTATTCTTAACCGCTACTAAATTAGCCTTTGCATTTTCTAAGGCTGCCTCTGCTTGAAGTACACGCGCTTGAAACTCATCGTCATTGATAACCAACAAGGTATCCCCTTTCTTCACCATTGTGTTATCCGTGAACCTTACTTCCTTAACATATCCCGACACACTGGTGCGTATAGGAATGATATCTGCATCAATCTGTGCGTTATCTGTAGTTTCAAATCCTTTAGATCTAATGTATAAAAATACACCTATCACTAACGCTAAACCGAGCACACCACCTACAATGATAAGTCGTTTCCGTTTTCCTGTTTTTTTCGTTGAATCTTCCATATTAAAAATTTACTAATCCCATTGTTATATTATAATTCGACCACGCATTTATTTTCTTTATTTCATGAATTTTCAAATTAAGACGTGCAGCCATTTCATCATTTAATTGAATCAGATATACGGTAGAGGTGATTTTTCCATTGGCTAATTGGGCCGCGGATACCGAAGATATCTCTGCTTTTTTTGCTAAAATCAACGCATCTAATTTCATTAATTGATCTAAGGCGCTAAGTTGAGACGTATAGGTGGCTAGCGAAATCTCAATATTCTTGTTCAGTTGATCACGTTGGATCTCCAACATCTTTTTATTTAAATCAAACTTTCGCTGTTCACGTCCTAGGCCATACAGTGTTGAGATATTCCAGCGAAGAGAAACGTTTCCAGATCCAAAAAATCGCAAGTCTTGGTTAATAAAATTTGGTCCTGGACGACCATAATTACCTACCGCTCCAACATATATTTTAGGAAGAGCCACATTGGTTGCCAGCTTATAGCGTTCATCCAATAAGGATTCTTGCATTAACAAAAGCTTAGTTTCAGGTCGCATAATACTCATTACAATTGAAGTACCTCCGGCAGGAATTAAACTCAAGGTAGTTTTAGGTGTAATTTCTTTACCTGTCATCAAGGTCAAGGATGCGCACAAACCCACTAAGTTCTCTGTAGCTTCAATTAGATTTTGTTGCGTTTTCAATAATTCTACTTCAATCTCATCCAAGTTAATTTGTAACATTAATCCATTAGAAACGGCAGCCGCTACGCTAGTAGACCGTTGCATTAAATTGTCCTTGAACAACTCAAGCATCGAAATATTCTCTTTTGCCAATAGCATAGCCATGTAGATTTGATTCACGCGGTCCGCTGTTTTATACAATTCTACCGTGTTTTTCTGAATTTCAACCTCCGTAGAAAGCGTTTCTAAGGTTTGTTGTCTTTTACCGATTCCGCCATCAAATACAAGTTGCTCCATCGACAAAGATCCTATGTACGCATCATGTGGAAAGTTTGTGGTGAACCCTGGGATATTAAACTGAACCACCTCAGACTGATAGGTAGCCGAAGCATTTAGATTTAGTTTAGGTAACCATGCTTCACGAATGGCCGAAACATTAATTGCTTGCTGCGTCTTGTATAACTCAGACTGTTTGTAAATCGGGAAATTACGTTTAGCCCATTGAATGCATGAATCCAAGGAAATTGATGTTTCTTGAGCGTAAAAAACATTTAAACTAAAAAGTAAAAATAAATAGATTAAAAACTTCATTTACAATGGTTTAATTTTATCATTAATAAATTCATGTATGGATTCCCTTAAGGCTAGATTACGATCAAGACCCCATTGCGCACCGTTCTTGGATGCCACAACTTTGAAAATTGGTCGAGCAACAAAGGGATAGGTACATAAGGAAACTAAGTTGACGAAAAACATCATGGCATCAACAGGTTGGATTTCCCCGCGCTGCATTCCCTGATTAAGTACAAGGATTAGCGATGCTTTTTCCTTTTTATGTCGATTCACCTTTTCTTCAAATAAGGCTTGATTTAAACTCACTTCTTTAATTAGGAATATTGCCATTTGCGGATATTCAGCCAGAAAATCAATAAATCGGTCCGCATAGGAATGAACACGATCTATAATGGGTTGGGACTCATCCAGTAATACTTCCATATTCTGAAAATAACGAGCAAGCGCATTTTCAAAAACCCGATCAAACAGTTTTTCTTTGTTTCGAAAGTAATAATGCAACAAGGCCTTATTGATTCCAGCACGGTCCGCAATTTGTTGCATTCTAGCGCCATATAAACCAAATTCCATAAACACGACTTTGGCCGCATCCAAGATAACTTCTTCAGTTTTGGAATCTTTTAACTTCATGGTTTAACCAAATGGTTAACAAAAATACAATTTATATTCTACTTCGAACACACAGACCTATTCTATTACCGAATCGATTCTAATATTACTTTTCTGTAAGAGAATCGGATTAACATTGCGCATTAACTTTATATTCCTTAACTTTGGGTAAACCCTAACACTATGAATAGAATTATTACCTTAATCTCTAGACATTTATCTGTCTTTTTCGCTTTTGTTTCGTTCAATTATTACTACGCACAATGCATATTACCGAACCCTACCGCGAATAACGCCAGTATAACGTGCGGACAGTCTGTCACGCTTACGGCTTCCGGAGGGACGAACTACAATTGGTACTCAAACGCTGCAGGTTCGCAATTACTCGGAACTGGAGCGACGTACATCACTCCGGTTTTGTCAACCACTACCACGTATTATGTGCAATCCGTATCAGGTGCTGCGAATAATACACTGCAATTCACCAATTGTGGGGCAACTGGTGAAACAGGACCAACCCTAGCACAAATGAATGCTGCTTATGCCGGAACGCCTTTAGCAGGCTTGGTCACTTCAAATACTCAAGGAATTCAAGAATGGACCGTTCCTTCAACAGGTACGTATACAATCACTGCGGCAGGCGCTAAAGGTGGCGATGCAAATAATG
>JBEAQY010000057.1:0-26408 GCA_041163605.1 Bacteroidota bacterium
AGGATTGAGTATCATGGAAATTCGATTCATGTCTTGAACGCACCGTCACCGGCCGCTACGGCTTCGTTGGCAATCGGCGACTATGTGGCCGACGAGGCGGATAAGCATTTTAAGTTAAATTAATTAAAAAAGCTTTTTTGTGAAATAGATCCTTATTATTTCGATTTAAAGTTGGGTTTGATCCAACCATAATCTCTGTATTAAATTCGAAGTCGATTTAATTCCTAATTTCCAAATATCTTGATGTTTTATTTCTTTCTCAGGGCTATCTTCGCTCGATCCCAATACACATCCATCTCTTCCAAGTTCATTTCGGATAAGGATTTACCTTCGGTGCTTATAGCTTCTTCCATCCACTGAAATCGGGTAATGAACTTTTGGTTGGTATAAGAAAGTGCAGATTCAGGGGAAAGGTTTATGAAGCGTGCATAATTTACAAGAGAGAACAAAAGGTCACCGAATTCCTCTTCTTGTTTTGTGGATCCGAGCGCTACTTCGGCCTCAAATTCAGCAAGTTCTTCTTTTACTTTTGCCCAAACGTCCTCTTTATTATCCCATTCAAAGCCAATTCCTTTGACTTTCTCTTGAATACGTGTCGCCTTTACCAAAGCAGGAAGGGAGGAAGGAACTCCTGAAAGTACAGATTTCTTGCCCTCTTTCAGTTTTAGCTTTTCCCAGTTTGCCTTAACTTCAGCTTCACCAGAAACGGTTACATCGCCATATATATGAGGGTGTCGATTAACCAATTTGTCGCAAATTCCATTCAGGACGTCGGTCACATCAAAAGCTCCAACTTCCGAACCGAGTTTACTGTAAAAAACCATGTGAAGAAAAAGATCACCAATTTCCCCTTTGATTTCTTGCAAGTCATTCTTAGTAATCGCATCGGCCAATTCGTAAGTTTCCTCAATGGTGAGATTTCTGAGAGTTTCAAAGGTTTGCTTTTGGTCCCACGGACATTGTTCGCGAAGTTCATCCATGATGGTCAATAAGCGTTCAAAAGCGAGCAGTCGTTTATCCATGTACAAATGTAACGCGATTGAGTAATATGAATCATTAGCTTTATTAACTTTGTTTCGTATGCGATTAATTTTTCTTTTTTTCATTCTTCGACTAACAGCGGCAAGTATTGCACAAACGAATTTTGAGCATGCAATTGAATACCGACAAAAACTAGGTTTTTTAGCAGCACATCGGGGTGTAATGGCGCATATGCCACAAAATCTAGCGTGGGCCGGAGAATTAAGTTATGTGCTTCGTTCTCGCGGACACAAAGCGTATCATCGCGCATACAATTTTCCTGCGTTCGGAGGCACCTTATTTTATGGTCAGGTTGGAAGCCAAGAGATTTTAGGGAATTACTTAGGAGCCTATGGTTATACGGAATTACCAATGATCTCCTTTAGGAATTATCGCATGGATTTTAAATTTGGATTGGGGCTTGGGTATAATAATCACCCGTATGACCCAATAGAAAATCCGCTCAATGTCGCCATTGCTACGCGAATTAATGGCTTAATGTGCTTAGCAATCAAAAGTACGTATCAATACAAAAAGAATGCGTTTAACATTGGCTTAGATATTACGCATTTCAGTAATGCCGCATGGAAGGTGCCTAATTTCGGAATTAACATGCCATTTATTTCTCTCGGATATGCACGTACGATAATCCCGGTGGATAAAATGAAATTTGACCCCTATGAAAGTGAGGCTGGGATCCCAATGAGTATCACCTACAAAAAATGGTATTACAGTATAACCGCAATTTTAAGTGGCAAGCAAATGATGCCAATTGGAGGAAGAAGATATCCAGTTTATGCCCTGAATCTGTCGGGAAAGCATTTTTTTGGACATAAGGCAGGAATAGAATTAGCCTTAGATTTAATATCCAAGCAAGCCATTAAGGACTACCAGCCCTATATCTCAAAATCACAGCTCGATATTTTACAAGTCGGAGCGTACGCCGCCTATTTAGTTCCTTTGGATCGATTTCATTTTGTGTTTGGAATGGGAGCGTATTTGCGCGATAAATTTAGCCCGGAAGATCCCATGTATCACCGCATCGGTGCGCGGTATTACCTTAAGAATGGTTTGCTATTGAATCTTACCTTGAAAACTCATTGGGCCAGGGCAGATTATTTGGAGTATGGCATCGGATACACCTTTAATTATAGCACTAAATGAAGTGGTTTAATCTATTGATATTGATGTCTTTAGTTTGTTCGTGTAAGAAGCCTGAGCAACGTGCATGCTTCAAGAAATCGGGTGAATTATCCATTCGGACCTATGATTTTGGTTCCTTCAATCAATTGCATTTAAAAGAACATCTTAGCTATAAATTGATTCAGGATTCAACCAATAAGGTACTTATTCGTGGAGGAAATAATTTATTGAATTTTGTTGAGGTGATAGGGGAAAATGGACTGCTTACCATTGAGAATAAAAATCGATGCAATTATTTAAGGTCCTATGAAAATCCGGAAGTTGTAATTCATTATACCAAGCTTATAAATATTTTGTTTGAAGGAACAGAACGTCTTTACAATGAAGATACCTTGATTACAGATTATTTAACCCTAACACTTCGTGATGGTGCCGGACATGTGGAATTGAATGTTCAAGCAATTGATATAAATACCATCAATACACACGGTTGGGGTCGCTTAACTTTGAAGGGCGAAACACAAGCTCTGCGAGGAAATCTTATGGGGGATGGTAAGTTTGATTTTAGTCAAATGAAGGCATCAAATTACGTGAAGTTAATAACTTCGTCATCCATTGATCAACGGGTAAAAGCCGATGGGATTCCCTTAAATGTTGAATTGAATGGAATTGGAAATGTGTATTACTATGGATTACCTTCGGTTATTAATAAGGTTCAATACGGAGAGGGTAAATTAATTAACGTACAATAATGGAATTTTTACAATATTTCTCGATGTTTGAAGCACTTATACTGTTTTCATTCCTTGCTCTTATTGGGTTGCTTTTTGTTTTTATCAGAAAACGTACAAAGCGTCCCTTGCATGATGATGCGATGTTGGATTCAGACATGGATGACAATTCAGAAGGTTGGTTAAGAAGCGTGTGGAATAACTTTTTAAATTTCTTTTAATGAAAATAATTTCTTTTAATGTCAACGGCATTCGTGCCATTACAGGTAAGTCGTTTATTCAGGATATGACCGCCTTGCAGCCCGATATCATTTGTTTACAAGAAACGAAAGCCACTGTGGAACAGGTTAAAGAAGCCTTGTTGCCGCTCGGTGATTATAACGTATTTGCGAATGAGGCGGAGCGAAAAGGGTATTCTGGAACGGCAATTATTACCAAAGAAAAACCTTTGGATATTGCGTATGACATGCAGGTGCCAGATCATGATCATGAAGGCCGGGTGGTGTGTGCTGAATTTGCTTCTTTTTATTTGGTGACGGTCTATGTGCCAAATTCAGGAAATGAGTTGGCTCGTTTGCCTTATCGTCAAACTTGGGATCGCGACTTTTTAAATTATTTGAAAGAATTAGAACAGACAAAACCTGTTGTGGTATGTGGTGATTTTAATGTTGCACATCGAGCCATTGATTTAGCCCGTCCAAAGGAAAACTATAACAAGTCTGCTGGGTTTATGCAAGAGGAAATAGACGGTATGAATGCCTATGAAACGGCTGGATTAATAGATACTTATCGCTACATGCATCCGGAACGTGCTGAATATTCTTGGTGGAGTTATCGTGCAGGCGCTCGAGAGAAAAATATCGGCTGGAGAATTGATTATTTCTTAATGTCAAAAGCGTTTTTACCTCATTTAAAATCTGCCGCTATCTTAACTCAAGTCTTCGGTTCAGACCATTGCCCAGTGCAGATTGAGTTATCCCTTTGAGGATAAAATCCAATCTACCGTTTTTTGGATTCCTTCTTGAATCGAAACGCTCGGAGAATAATCCAGGTGGGTTTTTATCTTATCAATCGAAGCCAAAGAATGAGGTATATCTCCTTTACGAAATGGTCCGTAACTTACATTGTTAAGCGTTGCTTGGGGTTTGCGTGAAGTGATGGCTTCCTTAATAAGTACGACTAATTCATTGAGGCTTGTACTTGAGCCATAGGCTACGTTGTAAATCTGATTGTCTGCATCTGCCTTCGTGTTTTCAATAGCGCGAAGCGTTGCATCAATCACATTTTCAATGTGTGTAAAGTCTCTCGTATTCGTTCCGTCCCCGTTGATGATTGGCGCCTCGCCATCTAAAAATTGCTGAATAAATTTTGGGATTACAGCTGCGTATGCGCCATGGGGGTCTTGACGTTTCCCAAACACATTAAAATACCTCAATCCGATGTAAGGTAAGCCATAGTTCAAGGCATACACATGTGCGTAGAGTTCGTTGACATATTTCCCGACAGCATAGGGTGATAAGGGTTTTCCAATAACATCCTCTTGTTTGGGTAACGAAGCGGAATCTCCGTAAGTTGAGGAGCTTGCGGCAAATACAAAGCGCGTAATGCCGAGTTCTTTTGCGGTATGGATAACGTTAAGGAATCCATCAATGTTAATGCTGTTCGTGGTTAATGGATCGTTAATCGAACGGGGTACAGATCCCAGGGCGGCAAGATGAGCTACCACATTACATCCGTTCATGGCCTCTTGACACGCATCGATGGAACGAATGTCCGTTTCAAAAAAAGTGAATTTTGGGTGGTCGACTATATGGCTAATGTTGCTGTAATTTCCGGTCAATAAATTATCCATGCAATGCACTTCGTAGTTGCGTTCGAGTAAGGCATCGCACAAATTTGAACCAATAAATCCTGCGCCACCCGTAACCAATATCTTCATTCAACGGCTTTTTGTTCAAAACAAAGGTAGTTATTTCAAGTACATTCCCCGACAAACTTGTAAATTTGACACTTGCAATGAATCACTTAAAAGACACGTATCGTCACCAAGGTAAACGAAAGTTATTGGTGGAGGAATTAGAGAAGATGGGAATAAAGGACGCGCGAATCCTGAATGCATTCAATGTGGTTCCTCGTCATTTTTTTATGGATTTAGCCTTGGATGACTTGGCCTATACCAACGGTGCATTTCATATTGGTTCGGGTCAAACGATCTCACATCCGTATACTGTTGCATTTCAAACGGAATTACTTGATTTGAGTCCAAAGATGAAAGTCTTGGAAATCGGTACAGGTTCTGGTTTCCAAACGTGTATTCTGTGTGAATTGGGTGCTCGGGCATATTCCATAGAGCGCCATCAGGATTTACATGTAAAAGCAACACAACTTATTAAACACTTGAAGTACGATCCACGGTTAAAATATGGAGATGGATATCAAGGTTGGCCGAGTTATGCGCCCTTCGATCGTATTTTAGTTACCTGCGGTGCACCGGATGTTCCCGAAGAATTACTTAAACAGTTGACCGTGGGAGGTCTTATGGTAATTCCAGTAGGAGAAGGCGAGGAACAACGCATGCTGCGTATAAAAAGAGCCAGTGAATTTGAATTTACCTCAGAAGAATTAGGTACTTTTAAATTCGTTCCTATGCTTGAACGCCGAGTAGACATAAAAGATTTAAACCGATGAGAATACTCATAACTGAAGATGATCGAGCAATACGCCGAGCAATTCGAGAAATTCTTGAATTAGAGGGACATCAAGTGGATGAGGCAGCTGATGGTCAAGAGGCCTTATTTAAATGCAAAGAAATAACGTTTGATGTCCTTTTTTGTGATATCAAAATGCCTAAGATGGATGGGTTGGAACTTATGCAGTCCTTAAAAGCCCTTGATCACCAACCAGAGATTGTTGTCATGTCGGGTCATGGGAATATCGAAATGGCAGTTAAGGCGCTTCGCTTAGGGGCGTATGACTTTATAGAAAAACCATTGAACTTAAACCGTATTTTGGTAGCAATCAATCATTTAAAAGAAAAGGGTCAATTGCTCCAGTATAATGCTGCATTAAGAACGAGCATAAAAAAAATTAAGGGAAATGGTATTATTGGTGCCTCTCCTCAAATCTTAGCGATTCAAAGCATGATTTCAAAGGTCGCTCCATCAGACGCTAGGGTTTTAATTACCGGTCCAAATGGAAGCGGTAAGGAGCTTGTCGCTCGAAGTCTTCACGATCAATCAAATCGAAATAAAGCGCCCTTTATTGAGGTGAACTGTGCTGCAATTCCATCAGAACTCATTGAAAGTGAGTTGTTTGGACATGAAAAAGGCGCATTTACAAGTGCAGTAAAAGATAAAAAAGGAAAGTTCGAGCTCGCCTCTGGAGGAACCTTGTTTTTGGATGAAATCGGCGACATGTCGCCGAGTGCTCAGGCTAAAGTACTACGCGCGCTCCAAGAAAATGTGATTCAGCGTGTAGGGGGTGAAAAAGACATTAAAGTCGATTGCCGCGTCATTTCAGCAACCAATAAAGACCTACGAAAAGAAATTAACGAAGGACGATTTAGAGAGGATTTATTTCATCGCCTTTCTGTTATTCCGATAAATGTGCCAAGTTTAAATGATAGAAAAGATGATATTCCGCTGTTGGTAGCGCATTTTCTATCCATGATTTGCCAAGAGCAAGGAATTAAGTTGAAACCCATTCAGCCCGCTGCCATTATGGCACTTCAGTCCATTCATTGGACAGGAAATATTAGGGAATTGAGAAATGTATTGGAGCGCTTAGTGATCTTGTGCGACGATGAAATTAGTAATGAAGAGGTGGTTCGCTACGCGAATCCAACTTAAATAATGCAATTATGAAAATTGATGTAAAAGCGTTCGTTCCGCATGTAATAGCCTTGTTGGTATTTGTAGTTTTTTCCGCAGGGTATTTTCATCCAGTGATCTTTGATGGAAAGCAATTAAAACAGTCCGATGTAAAACAATACCAGGGAGCGGCTAAAGAAATTACCGATTATCGCACGGTGAATGGCGAAGAGGCCTTATGGACCAACGGAATGTTTAGCGGCATGCCGGCGTATCAAATTAGTGTCATCCATAATGGGAATTTGATGAATCAAGTGGCAACCGTGTTGCGCTTGGGCTTAACTGCACCGGTAGGGGTAATGTTTGTTACCATGCTCGGATTTTACATCCTCGGAATGTGTCTTCGAATTAATCCATGGATTGCGGTTGTTGGGGCTATTGCCTTTGGTTTTGCTTCTTTTAATATATTATATCTGGGTGCTGGACATATAACAAAAGTGAATGCAGTTTCCTTCATGGCGCCAACACTCGGCGGTTTGTTGCTTGCTACACGTGGTAAATGGCTTTGGGGAAGCGTGGTGTTTGCTTTCTTCCTTTCCTTGAATATTAGCGCAAACCATTTGCAAATTACGTATTACCTATTTATTCTCTTGGGGGTAATTGCGCTAGGCGAAGGGATCCGTTTAATTATTGAGAAAAAGTATATTGATTTAGCAAAAATTGTAGGTGCACTCCTTGTTGCAACTGGGTTAGCGATTCTGCCCTCAGCGAGTAATTTAATGACTACCTATGAATATTCTAAATACTCTACGCGGGGAGATTCTGACATTTCTGTTGCTCCGAAAGGCACAGATAAAGCGACGAAAGCAAAATCTGGCTTGGATAAAAGTTATATTCTTGAGTATAATTTTGGACCAAAGGAAGCGCTTTCCTTGTTTATTCCGAATGCCAAAGGTGGAGCCGGTGGCTACATCGGGAATAACGAATCTGCGATGGAAAGCATTGAAGATCCTACGTATTATGATCAAATCGCCCAATCTAATCATTATTGGGGTGGACAATTATTCAGTGGGGGAGCAATCTATTTGGGTGCAGTGGCCTTCTTTCTGTTTTTGGTTGGTTTGTTTCTTGTAAAAGACACCCTTCGGTTTCCGGTTCTTGCACTTTCTATATTGTGTGTACTGTTGTCGTCCAAAACCGGAGGCCTCAACTTTTGGTTCATTGATCATTTTCCGATGTACAATAAGTTTAGGGATTCTAAAATGATTTTAGTGATTTTACAACTGTTGGTGCCGATGATTGCCGTGATGCTACTTGACCGTCTTTGGAAATCTGAGGAGCTTCAAGGTACTCGTAAATTTCAATTTGGTGTGCTTGGAGGCGTGGTTGCACTTGGTTTGTTTTTATATGCTGTGCCGAGTATTTCAGGAGATTTTATTACTGGGGAAGAGATTAAGCAATTTAATGAGTATGCAAAACAGTCTAAAGATCCTTCGCAATTAACTATGATTGAAGGATTGAAAGCAGAATTAATTAATGTTCGTCAATCGATATACAAAGCAGATGCAGGACGTACCTTGCTGTTTTTCATTGGGGCCGGAATTGCTGTGCTCTTATCTTTTTACAAAGTAAACCGCTGGGCGTGGCTTGGACTTATTGGAGTGTTTATTGCAGCAGATGAAATCAATGTGGATTTAAGGTATTTAAATGCAGATCCGATAGAGGAAATGTCAGAGGAATTGGCGAAGTACGAGGACCGAAGCGCGGCACAAATTCCTTACATGCCAGAAAAGGCCGATGTATCGATTTTGAATAATGAATCCAAGCTATTGCCTTCCTTTAAAAAGGAGAATGCTCGGATACGTTCCGTTTTTGACCGAGAAGGACTCTATGCAGACCAACCCACAGAAATCATTGAATTGATGGCTGGTTTTACAGCGCTTCAGTTGAATTCAAATTACCGAGTCTTTACCTTTGATAATCCGTTTAATGAAACCGTTACCAGTTACTTCCATAAATCAATTGGAGGATATCACGGTGCAAAAGTTAAACGTTACCAGCAGTTAGTGGATTTTTATTTACAGGATGAAATGCAAAAAGCAAACGGTGTGATCAGTTCCATTAAAATGGCGAAGCTTCAAAATTATGCGCGTATAATGGAGATTCCACAAGATAAAGCAAAAGAAATCTTCGATACCATTTCTGTGGCAGGCGGACAAATGTCAGATACCTGTCAGATTTTGAATATGTTAAATACAAAATATTTGGTGCTTACTCGGGCAGACGAACCAATGCTTAACCCATATGCGAATGGCAATGTATGGTATGTGAATAAAGTCACCAAAGTGAATTCTGCCAACGAGGAATTGCTCGGACTTGGAAAAATAAACACAAAAAATCAAGCAATTTTAGATGTGAGCCATTCGGGTATTAACGTTTCCGCGGCCTATGATACAGATTCAGCCGATGTTATTGCAATGACTAAGTATGCAACCAAGGAAATCACGTATCAAAGTAATTCATCCCACAAGGGATTTGTCGTCTTTAGCGAAATTTATTACCCAGAAGGTTGGGTATGCACAATTGATGGTAAGGAAGTCCCTTATACTCGGGTCAATTATGTGCTTCGAGGACTTGAGATTCCTGCTGGAAAACATCAAATCGTATGGAAGTTTCAACCTTCTTCGTTTATAGCTGGGACAAGCTATTCAATGGTGGGATCGCTCATCTTGATTTTGGCATTTCTCGGGGTGGGTGGCTTACAGCTAAGAAAGAAAGAAGAAGCTAAAGAAGACTAAAACGGCGCCTCGAGTTCTCTCTTTTCAGCGAACCAGCGCCTGAAGAAACTAAGCGAATATCCGAGTTCTTCAAATTCTTTCTCAAACCATTTGCAGGCATAATATGCTTGCTCAACATCTTTTCGGTCATTAAGATAAATTTCAAGTTTTCCTATGATTCTTGCTAAATAAGAAATATTGAACACGTGTTCCAGGTGTAGGGATAGACGTTCCTTTTTGTCCGTGTAGCAGTGGGTTTCAAAGATGAATTCATCAAATCGTTTCCAACTTTCGTACTTACTAAATACAAACATGTAATCCATTTTTTATAAATTTTAAAGGTTAATTAAGGCATTATGGTATCATCGAAATGTTCAAGATTTACGAAGACGCGACGTAGTGTTTGTCCCTCTTCACCTAATTTTTCTTCGGAATTCAAGGCGTTATAGTCTTTCTTCAAACTGCGAATTAAGTCTTTGAGGGTTTCAACGATTTTGTTATAGTGTTTTTTTTCATCGACGATGGCTGAATAATTCTTTTCTTTGATGAGTTCGTGAATATGTAATTCTCGTTCTTTTAGGTTGCTTAAGGCACGCAGCGCTTGAAGATGCGCTTGGTGTGCTATCGAAATTGATTTCATATGTTTTGGGTTAATTGTTAGATAATACTTGTGAACCGGCATGCGGAATAGTCATCCATTTTGAGAAATTAATGTCATAAAAATTGAAGTAGGTGCCAGCCGCTTCTTTTTCGATGATGTCAATTTTACGTGTACTTTTGGGTAGTGCAGGGAAAAGTAAGGTATAATGTAAATATTCACCGCTTCGTTTGAAGAAGTGTTTAGTTGGTGCAATTGGGATATTGATCGCCTGAATTAGGCTATACTTCGTTTCAGAACCTACAGGACGTATAAAACTATTCCGTTCTATCTGCACCCAGCCACCGCTGATGTAATAGGAGGGCGATTTGTATATAAAATCTATTCGGGTATATTCATCCGTACATTGGATGCACTTAATCGCATGTGAGGCTTTGTAATTAGTGCCCTCAGGGTTGTATAATACAATACTCTCTTGTTGCTTTTCTTGAATTGTTTTTTCTCTGGTTTTTTTAATTTCTGTTTCCATAGGTTCATTTTTGAACAAAGATGCAACGAGAAAATTAGTTGTGAAATAGTACTCCGTATAGTATGTACGGGGTATTGTAATTTTATTATTTTTGTAAAAAAAACTATGCCGATTAGTAAAAATGCCATGCGAAGATGCTTGATTATTGATCAAGTGATTTGTGATCGACACTATCATAAACCGAATATGCAGCGAATTATTGATGTATGCCGTGAGCAAGGAATTGAGGTGTCAAGCGAGACGATTCAAAAAGACATTAACATGATGAAAAAAGATCGTCCCAACGGATTTGGCGCACCGATTAAATTCGATTTTCAGCTACAGGAATACATTTATACGGATCCAAAATTCACCATCAATGGCGTTAAATTATCACCGGAAGATGCGTCGGTCCTTGCGGAATCACTCGTTTTAATTAAATGTATGATGCGCACCGAATTGGGAGATAAATTGAGGCATGCCATGGAAAAGGTGCTATCCTCCTCCTTAGAAGAGGTCGACCAGAATGAACGATATCCCATCTTAAAAACCATGGAGCCTCCGCGTTCCAGGGGATATGAGTTTATGGATTTATTAATCGATTGCTGTAAAGTGGGTATTCCAATTTCATTCATCCATTATTCATATAAAAATGAACGATTCAAGTCGATTGTGCTTCATCCGTATGTAGTAAGAGAATTTGATAATCGATGGTATGTATACGGATTTAGTGAAACACATAATGCGCTACGCTCCTTTGGTTTAGACCGAATCTATGAACCTATTAAGTTAGATAGGAAATACCAAAAAGGGAATTCCCGTCAGATTCTTAGTTTTTTAAATGACATGTACGGCGTTTTTCCATTGTCAAACGAAGAATCAGTACCTGTGGTGTTAAGGGCAGATCGATTAACTACAAAATTTCTATCTGCTTATCCGATTCATAATTCTCAAGTGGTTGAAAAATATGATTTAGGTTCATCACGCGTTACATTGACACTAATACCGACCATGGAATTAATTCAGTTAGTTCGTTCTTATGGACATGGATTGCGTGTGTTAGAGCCAAAATGGTTAGTAGAATTAATTAGAAATAAAAAGAATGATGAATTTAGAAGATAAAACACTCGTATGGCATGTGGATGCCCATCGATACAATTTACAGCTCCTCCGAGTGATGTTAAACGAACGCACAACGCGCCTGGATTTTGGATACCAAACTACGGATTATTATATCCGGGGAGGGTGGATTAATATCTATCCAGAAACGCATCTAGTTACAAGTGCCTCACCACGAAAAATGCGCATGCAAGATCAACATGGAATTGTTACCGCCCCTGATAAATTCCACTTTAAATCACGTGCGGACTGGCATTTTTTCTCTTTATTCTTTGCGCCTTTACCAATTCAAGACCAAACAATTTCATTGGTGGAATCTGAAGATCCAGATTTCACGAATTTCAATATTGGAAATATTGAGTTGAAAATTGAATCAGCCTTCCGCTTACGTGTTTAGAGTCCTAGTAAAAAACGGATTCCAACTTACATAAATCGTTGGCAGGCTAGTTATTTTTAAAAATTGGAATTTGAATGCCAATTAATTTCTGGATGTCACGAATATAGACTCGTTCGTCTTGATCGCAAAAAGAAATGGCTCTTCCGCTAGCACCCGCTCTTCCTGTTCTACCAATGCGGTGAACGTAGGTTTCAGGTATGTTCGGTATGTCGTAATTGATTACTAATTCCAATTCGTCTATATCAATTCCTCGCGCAGCGATATCGGTTGCAACCAATACCCGAAGCTTGTTGTTTTTAAATCCGTTTAACGCATTTTGTCTTGCGTTTTGTGATTTGTTTCCGTGAATTGCCGCCGCAGTAATTTGTGCTTTTGCTAATATTTTAACGATGCGATCCGCCCCGTGCTTTGTTCGCGTAAAAACCAAGATCGAAGGAGTGCTATCTTCTTTTAAAAGGTGCAATAATAAATCTTTTTTCTCCGCTGTGTTTACTAAGTATAATCCCTGTTGTATTGTTTCGGCAGTAGAAGATACTGGCGTAACAATTACCTGTTCAGGATGCGTTAAGATGGTGCTAGCCAATGTTTTGATTTCTTTTGGCATCGTAGCCGAGAAAAACAAGGTTTGACGTTTAGCGGGGATAAGTTTAATTACGCGTTTCACATCGTGAATAAATCCCATGTCTAGCATGCGATCGGCTTCATCCAAGACAAATATCTCAAGATGCCTTAAGTCAATAAACCCTTGTTGCACTAAATCCAATAAGCGTCCCGGTGTAGCAACTAAAATATCAACCCCGTTTTTAAGTTGATTTACCTGACCGTGTTGACTTACGCCACCAAAGATTACGGCATGACGGTGATCCAATTCTTTTCCATAAGCCTTAATGTTATCTTCGATTTGAATCGCAAGTTCTCTTGTTGGCGTTAGGATTAAGGTGCGTATGCGTCGCTTGCCTTCAGGTCGCTTATTCAGGGTCAGTCGTTGTAAAATTGGTATTGCAAATGCTGCAGTTTTTCCAGTTCCGGTTTGTGCGCAGCCCATAATATCGGCTCCGGAAAGGATAATTGGAATGGCTTTTTCTTGAATTGGTGTTGGCGTGGTATACCCCACGTGGTTAAGCGCATTTAAAATCGGCGCAATAAGATTGAGTTCTAAAAATGTCATAATGTAATTTGGGCGTTTAAGCCGAATGTTTGGAGCTTTTTCTCCGTGTGTTATAGTTAAATAAAGGCGATGAAATGGAACTATTCAAAATCATCTAGGGTAATGCGCGCTCCTAAACTTAGGTCGCGTTTTACAGTTTTTCCAATGATATCTCCTAAATGCATGGGATGTAGGCTATATCCGGGTCGAACTGATTTAATCATTCCATCTGAAATTATACTTCCTTTGGTAATGAATTGGGTAGGGTAGAGTGAACGTGAAAAAATACGGCCAGCTTCTTGTTTTGGGCTTAAGTTGTAGCTTGAATTTCCGAGCGCTTGCTCGGTTAAACGGACTTCATTAACTAATTGCGTAAATTCTTTTTCATCTAAGGAAAATGCGGCATCGGGTCCACCAATTTCATGCGATAAAATAAAATGTTTTTCGATTACGCGTGCGCCAAGGGTAGTTGCAATAACAGGAACAAGATGACCTGGTGTATGATCTGATAATCCGACAGATACAGGGAAATCATCCTTAAACTGAACCATGAGTCTTAAGTTGGCTTCTTCTATTGGAGCGGGGTAAGAAGAGGTACACTTTAATAAGGTAAGATCTTTGTTTCCTTGCCGTAAACAGGCATCCACGGCACGTTCAATATCAATCTTTTCAGCAATTCCAGTTGATAAAATCATGGGTTTACCTTTCGATGCTACGTATTCGATCAAGGGAATGTCTGTTATTTCAAAGGAGGCAATTTTGTATAAAGGACATCCCAAACCTTCTAAAAAATCTACGGCTGAAGGGTCAAATGGAGAAGAGAAACAAACTAAGCCCTCATCTGCTGCGGCCTTGAATATTTGCTCATGCCATTCCCAAGGAGTAAAGGCTTCCAAGTAAAGGTCGTGTAGATATCTTCCATCCCAAAGGGTGCCTCCATCAATTTTAAAATCGGGTTGATCGCATTTTAAGGTAATGGTGTCTGCGGTGTAGGTTTGTAGTTTTATGGCATCAGCTCCCGCTCGTTTTGCTGCTTTAACAGTTTCAAGGGCTACTTCAATACTGCCGTTGTGATTGGCGGATAACTCGGCAATAATAAAAACTCGGTCTGAAGGAAGCTGGAACATTAAAGGGTCTTTTTGTATCGAATTCGATCGCTAAACACCTCAGCATCGTATCCTAATTTTACAAAGATAGCACATGAAGATGAATTTTCGGGTATAACTTCACCAATAAGGCCGCTTAAGCCAATTTGTCTAGCTGCTACTTCACCAAGCACTAACATTGCAATTCCCCAACCTTTTCCATGGAATTCAGGAGCTATTAGGTAGCTAATTAATCCAGTCGAAGTCGATGAATTATAATCGATTCTAAATGAACCAAGAGGATTTCCTTCGGTCGATTCCAGTATGAAATATTTGCTTAAAGGGTCCGCTAATTTATTCTTGAACCAGGCTTCATGTCCTTCTTTTGTGATTTCATTTTGAGTAAATGCATAACGCCTAACGGTTGGGTCCTGAGCCCATTGAAAGGTAAGGTCAGTATCGAGTAGCGTTGCCTTACGTAGCTGCGCATTCCATTTACTATGAATAATAGCCGGAATTGACTTCCCATCTGCGATTAAGGCATTCGGGATAAGGCGTTCACGTAAAAATCCACGATCTTCCAAAATGGGATATAGGTGAGGCCTTAAGTTGTACGCATAGGTGAAAATTCGATTTAATTTAAGCGTTGTAAATGCGATTTCTTCTATGAGTTGTAAGTAATTGGTCCAATGAAATCTGAATTCTTCCGCTTCAAGTTGGGTATTCATTATAAAAGATAATTCGGCGCTTGATTTTTCATAATTGATATGTACTAACCCGCCATAACCCATGCATTCTTCGCCCCGCACGTAAGAAAATAAATATTGTGTAGGTTGCTCGCTTTCAAACAACTTCGCTACTACTTCTTTAAAATATGTTTCTTGTTGACCTTCAGTTAGTGCTTCCTTTTGTCGAAGGTGATACATTTGTTCGTTACGCCATTTCCGAATTAGTTCTCGGTCTTCCATTCGGATAGGAACTAAGGAATACCCATTGATTGAAATAGGGGTGAGCTTGAGCTTTTTGTACTCCATGACCGCTACCTTATTTTCGTTTTTTCATTCAGCAAATCAATGAGCGCTTGATCTGTTTTGTATTTCAAGGTCAGGTGAGCGTTCATGGAAGCGATTTCTGGATGTAAATCCAAAAACTCAATAACCTGACGAAGCGAGTAGTTCGTACTTCCCATCTGCTTATGGATTTCATTGAATAAGGCTAAATCATCTTCATAATCCAAGGTAAGTCTGTAAGGACGAATAAAGATTGCAGGAAGATCAATTTTCTGAATCCGCACATGATCTGGATTGTTTTGAAAATACCAGGTCATATATTCCGAATATTCCGCATTTGGGAAATAGGATTTAATACGCTTTAAACAAGAAACATTAAAGATTTCAAGGTTAACCCCAACAGCAGCATCCGTTCCTACGGTATACTCAGCGCCGGACTTAAGATGTTTGTCTAGGAGAAAAGAACAAATTTCATCATCTACGAAAGGCATGTCCGCGGTAATTCGAACCACTACGTCTAGTTCGTATGCTTCACAAACATCAATGTAGCGTTGCATCACATCTTTAGGGTGCCCCTGATAAAACCCAACCTTGGAATCAAAGGTGTGCTTAGCTAGGATTTGGTCCTGCTCTTCCGTAGATGTAGCAAGGATTACCTTATGAATGCCTTTAAATTTTAGCGCATTGCGCAAGCAAAATTCCACGGAAGGTAAATCACCAATCGGCAACAGTGCCTTTTCTTTCAAGCGGGAAGATTTCATTCGACACGCTACGATAACCCCGACCTTCGCTGGCTTGAAATCTTCGGTTCGTAAGGTGTCATTAAGATCTTTCTGTTTATTTAATACCATGCCTTGCGTTTGCAGGGCCTTGATTTCATCTAAGGTAAGCCCCTCCTTACCGCTTCTTCGAAAAAACAAATCTTGAGGCGAATGAATAAAATCTCCGGCATACAAGGTTCGTCGAACCACCGGTATCATCACAGTTTTTTGAAGGTAGTCTCGCTCCCTCGGATTAATAAATTCCGCTTGCATTGCGGCAACATACGTTGCTATGGTTGCTGTAAATGCATTAAACGTTTCAGGCGTTTGAGAGGAAAAATGGTCGTATTTCGTTTCACGTTCACTTAGCATGACGTGTTTTTCAAGCACATCAGCCCCTTGCAGCCATGCCATGATTGGTAAGTAAATTGAATCCGTTGCCGTTCCATCAATATGGTCAGCAAATACAATGGGTAGTGCAAATGTTTCTTTGATTTGTTTAATCTTAGATAAGCCGCTGTCGCTCAATTCGGTAGGGTAGGCTTGAAAGCCAATTTCCAGGAGCAATTCTTTTGGATTCAGTTGTTGCTTAATATAATCGATCCGCTGCTCAATAACCTCAATTTCTTGCGCTGCAATATTTAAGATAACTCGACAATGCGTAAGATCAAGGCTGCTAAGTGCTGAGATTACTTCTTCATTGTGTAATACGGATGATTGGAATTTTATCCCATGAATATTCGGAAGATTCTCTGAAACTATTTGTACTCCGTAAAGGTCAAATAAATCAATCCATACATCTTTGGTTTGTTTTGCCAATTGAATGATTTCATGCCACTCCTGTGGGGTGAAATAAAGCGTTTGGTACACCGGATACCACTGAAAATCAGGCGTAGCTAAGGTGTCTGGTGAAAGCGGTTGGAATTTCATGCCATAATTCCCTTGATATGCAGCAAACGTATCAATTAAAGAATGCATGTAGGTTTTATCTCCACCGTGCGTATTGGCCAGTTCGAGAATAATGTATGGGCCTTCGATCATTAAATACGAAGTTAAGAAAAATCTATGCAGTCAAACTCCTTAGTAGCCTAATTAAAGAAAACTATGTAAGCATTCAAAGAGGTGGCAATCATCAACCAAAGCACATAAGGCAAAATCCAAAGGGTATGAAATCTCAAGGTGCGCAGCGTTGTGATTCCCAAAACTATTACCACGAAAAGAAGCAAGGTAATATCTATTAAACCAAGCAGATTTTTATGGAAATAGAAAAATATGGGATTCCAAGAAACATTCAATATCCATTGAATACTATAAAGAAATAGCGTTTTTTTTCGGTCTTGGTCTTTCGACCAACGCATGGTCATAAACACGGTAAAACAGCACATTAAAAAGGTCCATGCTGCACCGAAAACCCAGCCCGGAGGAGTCCAAGGCGCTTTATTTAAGGTTTGATACCATTCGGAAGAAACACCATCTGCTGTAAATAATCCACCAAGGGCAAGGGCTAGAAAGTTTAAAAACAAAAAAAGTACTAAACGAAGTATGAATTTCATTCTAAGGATTAGGTTAATGCAGGGTATTAAAACTCGCTTGACACAAAGCGCTTGATTTTCTCTCTCAAACTATCAACGGTCTCCCAATCCGTATTATCTTTTGAATTGTATGAAAAGCCTTCTTCAACCTTTTGTGCTGCGTTAGCCTTGATATATGCTTGTACGTTCCAAATGGGGGCTTGTGGAATAATGGTATAGTATTTCCCTAAATCATATGTAAAGAATGAATCCGATGAGCTGATCATCTCTTCATGAATCTTTTCTCCCGGACGAATCCCGATGATTGGCTTTTCGCATGCCGGTCCAATAGCCTCAGCAACATCCGTGATTCGGTATGATGGTATTTTTGGAACAAAGATTTCTCCACCCCAAGCGTGTTCCAATGCATGCATGACCATGTCGACTCCTTCTTGTAATGAAATGTTAAATCGCGTCATTTCGGCAACGGTAATCGGTAAGACACCATCCAATTGTTTTCGCTTTATGAAGAATGGGATAACAGATCCGTTCGATCCCATGACATTTCCATAACGGACTACTGAAAATTTAATGTCTCGTTTTCCGCGTATGTTATTCGCTGCCACAAAGAGTTTGTCAGAGGTTAATTTAGTCGCCCCGTATAAATTTATCGGTGCGCATGCTTTATCTGTCGATAAGGCTACCACGTCTTTTACTTGTGATTTTAAGGCAGCTTTAATTACGTTTTCGGCGCCGCCTACGTTCGTTTTAACGCATTCATCCGGATTGTACTCTGCAATATGCACATGCTTCATTGCTGCGGCATGAATAACGCTATCAATGCCTTCAAATGCTCGTTCCAAACGCTCTCCATCACGTACGTCGCCAATGAAGTACCTGATTTGAGGATACTTAGAAACGGGGAATTCTTGTTCCATTTCAAACTGCTTTTGTTCATCTCTTGAATAGATGACTAGGCGTTTTACTTCAGGATAGGTAGTTAAGATGTGTTTGGTTAACGCCTTTCCAAGGGAACCGGTTCCGCCAGTGATTAATATGGATCTGTCTTTCATTGAAGTAAAGTTACATTAATTTTTATCGGTATCGTTGAGTATCTGGGCTAAGGGTTTTCGATCAAATGCATCGATCATGCTTACACTGCTTGCATTAATAATTGACACCTGCTTTGTGTTGGCATATGCCTTAATCTGCCAATAGCCTTTAAAGGATAAATAAAACTTGTGAATGATTTCATGCAGTTTTCGTGGACGATCGATTCGATCTTCTACCTTCATGGGGTGCGTGCCATCCGTTGCATAATAGTGCACGTGACGGAGTAAGGCCTCATTCTTATCGTTTACCGAAAGATCGGCGAGCCATGAATGATCTGCACCAACGATTGCGATGGTTTTATATCCCAAGCGAATTCCAGTCATTATTCCAGGAATCAACACATTGTGCGGGCGTGGCATGCCCCAACCTAGGTTGTACCAACGGTGCGACCAAAAGCTCAGACCTTCGACTGGCGTTTGATTGAAATAACGGACTTTAAAGTTTGGGTTGGATGCTATTAGCTGTTGAAAATCAGTACTTTTCTTTGCGCGAAACGGAACCAATAAGGTCATTTCCCACCTTGTTTTTTCTTTTAAGGCTTCAAATAAATCGTACTTCGCTTGAATATAAAAAGGAGATAATTCCGAATCGTTCTGGAAATAGGTTACCGCGTTTAATATATATAATTTGGGTTGAAGAGCGCTGAATTGATCACTGCACGCTGCCGCATTAACCGCCATTAAATCAAATCCTTGAAGCGTAGCTGCTGGATTGTTTTTTAGCGTATCATTGAGGGATGGACCATTTCCAAGAATCAGCAAAGGTTTTGTTTGTGTTTCTTGTTGAACAATCCCTATAAAATTACTTTGTAGGAGAATTCTGATGGCACTCAGTTTTGTTTGAATCAAACCAACGATGAAAGATTGTATGCACAATAGAATGCTCATGCCTTGTCATACTTAAAAAGAAGGCCTCGGGTTACCCAAAACCGAAAGAAAAGTATCATGTTTCCTTTGGCAAATTTGAATTGTAACGCATATAGAAACCAAAGTACAATACTTCCACACCATTTAATAGCTTCTACGAAAAGGCGTTTAGTGTAACTTATCAACCCTTCGTTTTTGCTTCGTAAACGTTCGCTTACACCGGTCCCTAATGCTTGTTTTTTAATGAAAGCAAAGGTTGTTCGTTCCCTCGGAACACAATGGTGCACTATGGCTTGGGGTTCATACAGTACAGGGATTTCAGCCTCATAAATTCGATTGAATTGGTCTTTTTCTTCTCCACCAAATAAGTTGTTACCAATTCGACCTAAGGTCACATTAAACACGCCTGCTTTTTCAAATACTAAATTTCTGAATGCCATATTTGATCCACGCGGATAATCGGTACGATTGAAGTAAAAAGCAGCGTCACCTTTGTTAAAATATCCAAGCAAAGAATTCAAGTAAAGGTTTTCCCAGCTTGGCTTAATGTCTTCATAATGAAGAAGTATTGGTCCACCAATGCATCCGCAATCGGGGTGTTTATTGAACGAATCAATGAGTACACTTAAATATTTCGCATCAATGAAAGCATCATCATCTAAAAAAGTAATGATTGGGGCTGAAGATTCTTTAATCGCACGATTTCTCGCAAAGGATAAGCCTTGGTTGGTTTCTAGAAAATAGTGTGTAAGATGTGTTGGGTTTTTCGCAGCGAATTCTGTGAAAAGTTCGTGGGTATTCCCAGGTGAATTGTTGTCAATCAGAATGATTTCGAAGCGCTCAGGAGCAAGCGTTTGACGCAATATGGATTCAAACAACTGAGGTAAATACCGTTCTCGGTTGTATGTGCAAATGGCTACCGTTATCTCGATCAAACTCAATGCTTATATTTTGTTTTTAAGTGCTGACAAAGCGCTTTTAATTCCGCTGCTGTTCTTACCTCCCGCTGTAGCAAAGAAGGGTTGTCCGCCGCCACCGCCTTGTATCATTGGCGCTACTTCTCTAATCCATTGCGTAGCATTCCACGACTTGGATGACACTAAATCATCGGAGATGATTACGCTTAGCCCACATTTATCGCCATCAATATTTCCTATAATACCAACAAAACTTGTGTATTGGCCTTTAAGCTGAAACAAAATGTCTTTTGCCGAATTACTGTCGATGGATAACTCTTGAAATACGCATGGAATTCCATTGATTTCTTCGAGCTTGCTTTCCAACTCACGTTTAATTCCTTTATTTCGCTCCTTGATTAATCCCTCGATTTCTTTTCCTAATCCTTGGTTTTGATCCATTAAATCTTGGATGCTTTTGAGTACATCCTTTGGGTTTTTGAACATCGTACGAACCTCAGTCATTAAGGCAGATTCCTGTTTGAAATAGGTTTCGGCCGCTTGACCGGAAATCACTTCAATCCGACGAATTCCCGCCGCTACAGCTGCTTCAGATTGTATATGAATTAAACCGATTTCACCGGTTGATTTAACATGAGTTCCTCCACACAATTCAATCGACTCTGCAAATTGAATCACACGAACCAAATCACCATATTTTTCGCCAAATAAGGCCATGGCACCCATTGCTTGCGCTTCACTGATTGGGGTATTTCGTTTTTCGTTCAACGGAATGTTCGCCGAAATTTGCTGTTCCATGAGTGAAATAACCTGTTCCATTTCTTCTTCGGTGACCTTAGCAAAGTGCGAAAAATCAAATCGTAGATAGTCTGGGCTTACTAATGAGCCTTTTTGCTCCACATGCGTTCCAAGTACAGTCCGCAATGCGTGGTGCAATAAATGCGTGGCACTGTGGTTTTTTTGAATGTTTATTCTTCGGTTTTGGTCAATTTGCGCGCTCAACGTATCGCCTAGACTCGCTGGTAAAGATTCGCATAAATGCACAATTAAGTTGTTTTCCTTCTTTACATCGAAGATTCGGGTTTTATTTCCCTGTGAATCGATTAACCAACCGGTATCACCAACTTGACCGCCACTTTCGGCATAGAATGGTGTTTGACTAAGCACCAACTGATAGAATTCGCGTTGTTTCTGAGTTACTTTTCGGTATCTAATGATGGTCGTATCGCATTGAATTACATCATATCCAATAAATTCCGTAGGGGTTTCTTCATTTACTTGCTGCCAGTCGTCGGCTTCAATGCCTGTAGCAGCGCGAGAACGCTCCTTTTGTTTGCTTAATTCTTGATTGAATCCTGCATCATCTACTGAAAAACCATGCTCTCTGCCGATAAGTTGAATAAGGTCTAGTGGAAACCCATAGGTATCATACAATTCAAATACAGCAGTGCCTTCAAGGGTATTGTTGTTTTGACCTCGTGTCGCCTCCATCAACAGATCCATTCGTTTAATGCCCTGCTCTAAGGTCCTGAAAAAGCTGAGCTCTTCCTCGCGGATAACTTTGGTGATTAAGTTCTCTTGAGAAACTAATTCCTTATACGGATGTCCCATTTGTTCTACGAGCACCGGAATTAAGGTGTACAGAAAAGGTTCTTTCAACTCAAGGGTTTGGTATCCGTAGCGAACGGCACGACGTAAAATTCTACGAATCACATAGCCTGCACCATTGTTTGCGGGTAGCTGACCGTCTGCAATAGAAAAAGCAATCGCACGGATATGGTCGGCAATAACACGTAAGGCAATATCAGTTGATTCCGTTTTGCCATAAGCTTTTCCAGAATGCTTTACCATGTGCTGAATAAGCGCTTGAAATAAATCAGTATCGTAATTGCTTTGTTTCCCTTGAAGGGCCATTGCCAAGCGCTCTAAACCCATTCCCGTGTCTACATGCGTTGCTGGAAGTGGTTCTAAACGACCATTTGCCTTGCGGTTAAACTGCATAAACACAAGGTTCCAAATTTCAATAACTTGCGGATGGTCGTTATTGACCAGTGATGCACCCGGAATGTTTGATTTTTCTTCCGAACTTCTTAAATCTACATGTATTTCTGTACACGGGCCGCAAGGACCTGTATCGCCCATTTCCCAAAAATTATCTTTTTTTGAAGCTAATAAGATGTGTGAGGGATCAATCAGTTTTGCCCATAATTCGTTGGATTCGGAGTCCATTGGAACCTTATCTGTTTCGTCTCCTTCGAAAACGGTAACATATAAATCTTGTGGATTAAGTTTATAGACTTCCGTTAAAAGCTCCCAAGCCCATTCGATGGCTTCTTTTTTGAAATAATCACCAAACGACCAATTGCCAAGCATTTCAAACAAGGTATGATGATAGGTGTCTACACCAACTTCTTCGAGGTCATTGTGTTTTCCAGAAACGCGTAAGCATTTTTGCGAGTTGGCAATGCGATTTACAGGCGCGGATTCATTCCCTAAAAAGTAATCTTTAAATTGATTCATTCCTGCATTGGTAAATAACAGGGTAGGGTCGTTTTTAATTACAAGCGGTGCAGAAGGAACAATAGCGTGTCCTTTGCGTTCGAAAAAATCAAAAAACTGTTGGCGTATTTCAGAAACGGTCATATTGTTGTACAATGAACAACAAAGGTAAGATTCATTGATAAAACAAGAAGATAAAAATTTGAAAATTACTTTGAGCTTGTTGAGAGGGCATTTTTTCGTTCGATTGGTTTGAGATGCTGCTCATGGTACCGCACCCCTCGATACGTCCTTCGGACTGCTCAGGGCGCTTTAATTTATATGCAATACATCTAGTGCGGTCCCTGAGTCCGCCGAGGCGGATCGAAGGGCGCACCAACAAAAAAACGCGTTTTGGCGCTAGACAATAGAAAATTAATATATGGGAGTTACTTTTCAATTCCATTCAAGAAAGCAATACCTTTGTTTCATGAACTTTATTTCACCGGAACTAGCCCATTACGCAGGAATCCATACGAGTCAAGAATCCGAGTTGCTTGCACGGATTGACCGAGAAACCCACTTGGAAGTACTTCAGCCGAGAATGTTGAGTGGTCACCTACAAGGGCGCTTGCTATCCTTGCTTTCCAGCTTATTAAAACCAAAACGAATTCTTGAAATCGGAACTTACACGGGATACTCTGCCTTGTGTTTGGCGGAAGGATTACCTAATGACGGTAAGTTAATTACCATTGATGTAAATGAGGAATTACAAGCTCGAGTACAAGGGTATTTTAATGATTCAAGTTACAAGGGGCAAATTGAATACCACATTGGGGATGCCATGGAGTTAATTCCTTCTTTACCTGATATGTGGGATTTAGTATTCATTGATGCCGATAAAAAAAACTATTTAAATTATTACGACTTAATCATTGAACGTATGAATCCAGGAGGAATCATTTTAGCGGATAACATTCTATGGTCCGGGAAGGTGATTGACGAAGCAGCACAAGATCGCGAAACGGTCTTGTTGCGTAAGTATAATGAACGAATTCAAGCCGACGAACGGGTAGAGAATATCTTGTTACCAATTCGTGATGGAATCATGGTGGCTCGTAAAAAATGAAAAGAACGCTAATTAAGACGGCTGACGGTTCCTACACCTTGTATGTTCCTGAGCTTGACGAGCATTACCATTCTATTCATGGGGCGCTTCAAGAAGCAAACCACGTGTTTATTAAGCATGGACTAGAACCCATTAAAGATAAGTCCTCGATTCGTGTGCTGGAAATGGGATTGGGTACTGCGCTCAATGCGTACTTGAGTTATCAATGGGCAAGAAAAAACAACATTACGCTTTGGTATAGTGGGGTGGAGGCCTATCCGGTTGAGGGAGAGATTATCACCACATGCTTAAAAGAAATTGGGGTTAATCAAGTACAGGATTTGCGTTTTTTTAGCGCATTTATTTATGGTTCAACTCAAGTGTTGGACAACTTTACGCTTGATCCAATTCATGCCTTTTGGGCGGATATTAATTTCAAGGAAGCCTATGATGTCGTTTTCTATGATGCGTTCGGTCCGAGGGCTCAAAGCGAATTATGGACCTTGGCTAATTTTCAAATAGCCTTTGATGCCTTAAAGTCAGGCGGGACCTTGGTTACCTATTGTGCAAAAGGTCAAGTAAAGCGTGATTTAAAATCGGTAGGGTTTACGGTTGAATCCAGACCGGGTCCTCCCGGGAAACGCGAAATGACGGTGGCTCTTAAGTCTTAACATACTTTAAGATTGATTTATTTTTAAAATGAATTGCGGCAAGTACATTTGCTTTACTATTCATAGTAGTTAGGTTTAATTGGTTTAAGAAAGCCGTTGATTCGTCAACGGCTTTTTTGATTCCATTGAATATAGGTTGTCTTCAATTGGTTCAAAACCAAGGCCGTGGCTCCCCAAATCCAATGTGTTTCATGAACAAATCCAGGAACTTGGCGTGTGAATAGCGAATTTTCTTCAATTTCTAGTGTGCGGTGTTCAATGGGGAGGTGATGAGCGAGTGCGTCCAAGCTTAAGGGGATAATTTGCTGAACCTCTCGTTCATTATGCGTTGTAATCGGCTGGGTTTCGTGATAAAAGAAATAGGGAGTCATCTTAAAATTTGATACCGGAATATAAACCGGACTCAAGCTTCGAATGTATTCCCCTTCATGCATCGGAATACCCACTTCTTCATAACATTCTCGTCGTGCGGTATAGATTAAATCCAGGTCATCTGCTTCCATTTTACCGCCTGGAAAGGCAATTTGACCGCTATGTTTTCCTTGGTATTCACTTCGTTGAATCAGAAAAATCGAAAGTTTACCCGCAGCAGAAGGGAAGCAATGAATACCTACGGCAGATTCCAGCGGGGATTTCATGATTTTTAAGGCTTCACTCGATCGAGTGCGTCCCATCGGGAGCATCGGCAAGTGGTCATCTTCCGTGAGTTCAATGTGCTTGAAATACGAAATGAAGTCCATATATCTTAATCGAAATGTTGTAAGATGCGTTTGAAATCATCCGCAAGATAGGCATTGGCAATTTCTGACCCATACCATTGAATGACCACAAATTCATTTCTACGTTGCATTACTGCAAGAAATCCATTGCCGCTGGAGTAATAGTCTTCAAGTGGATCAAGCGATAAATGATACAATTCAATTTTAAAACCATGCATATTCTTTACAGGTTGCGGTGTGCTATGCCTAAATACACTTTGATTGTTAGATGCTGCTAGTCGATCTAAGTAATGTTGCTTCAAAGAAGCGAATTTAGTTCCCTTGCCTTGCATAAAATGAACTTCATCCAATTCCTCGGGATTAAAATCCTCTATGGTCATATATAAACTCAAAGATCCTATGGAATATCCTTGGTTCTTGCGGGCAATACATAGTGTTTTAAGGTCTGGATATACATAGGGACCGTTTACCTCTTGTTTGATAAACCAACTTGACATAGGCCAAGAATGACCCAGGCCATATTGCGTTTTAATATCCGGAAGATTGTGCTTGTTTTTGACAAAGGTCCGAAGTTTAATCTCCTGGTCACCTGCGCATGAAGTGAAGAATAAAGCAATTCCAAGAAAATAAATCCATCGCATACACAAAGTTACTATTTAATAAATAAAAGGAGCTTTTGATTAAAAAAAGAATGATTTTGAATTTAACCCTAAAAAATAGGGGGGGGGTATGTTTAAAAATTGTCAATAATTTTTACGTCATGGATTAAAAAATAGGGGTAATTTTGTCAAAAATTAAAAATATGGCAACAAAACGACTGAATGCGTACAGTGATGTGCTCAATAGAACACCGAAATCGGTAGAATTAGATGGAAAACTTTCTGATCTTTTTGGTTCCCTGGTTTTTCACAGTGATGTGA
>JBEAQY010000058.1:0-6293 GCA_041163605.1 Bacteroidota bacterium
TTTGAATTAGCTTTAGACCGCGTTTGTTCGAAATTCGAAGGAACCTATGACGTGATTTTTACGGATTCCGAAGGCGACGCTCAGGCGATTGGAATATTTAAACAACAAGGCAGTAAAATAGACGGGACATTCCGCACAGAAACTGGCGATTACCGGTATTTATCTGGCGGAGTTTTTAATAGGGTGATGAAGCTGAGTTGCTTTGATGGGGTGCATGCCTTTTTATTTGAAGCTGCTATGGATGGGGATGACTCTACCGTAATGCATGGAGTCTTCTATTCAGGAAGTAAATATCATGCAACGTGGACCGGGGTACTAAACCCAAAGGCCACCCAGACGCCACCCAACGCCATAAGCTGGCCCACCGAACCCTTGGAGGCATTGAATATTACTATAAAAACCAACCGGGGAAAAGAAAAAACCCTAGACACCGAGTTCTTTCGTGGAAAACCAACCGTAATTCAACTTATGGGGACGTGGTGTCCGAATTGCCTGGATGAAAGCAAATATTTCATTGAATTAAGTCAAAAAAGCACTTTTAAAGACATTCGTTTTCTTGGAATTGGGTTTGAAAATGGCAACTCAGATAAAGACCGCATTGCACGGTTGAAGAAATATCACAAAAAAATGGAATTTACCTATCCCCTATACTTAGGTGGTGGCGCTTCTACTAAAGATGCGCATGCTGTTTTTAATCAGCTGAATGGTGTTTTCTCTTTTCCAACGACCATTTTTCTTGATAAAAAAGGCCGAATTGTCCGGGTGAATTCGGGATTTGACGGCCCGGCTACCGGTGTTTTTTATACATCGCTGCAAGAAGAAACAGAACGTTTATTGTTAAAATTACTCCACGCGGATGAATAGCATATATATTCTAATTCCTACCTTTGAAAAAAAAGAAGCACTATGTGGTCAATGACGGGTTTTGGAAAAAGTAGCGGGGTGTTTGAAGGAAAGAAGCGATCCATTGAAATCCGCTCATTAAATGGAAAAGGCTTAGACCTAACCGTAAAAGTTCCTTCTGCTTTCCGCAGCATTGAATCAATTATTAGAACTGAAATCGGGCAAACCTTAGAGCGCGGTAAAATTGATGTGGGATTATACCTTGAAGACAACCCAAACACAAAAATCAGCAATGTGGATTTTGCCCTTGCAAAAGCATATATAGCAGACATTAAACACCTACTAAGTGAGGAATCCCTTGAGCCCGCGCAATGGGTAGGAACGCTTACCTCATTACCGGGTGTAATTAAACAGCCCTCGGATGAGATTTCGGCGGGTGAACAAGAGTTTATACTCAATTTATTACATGAGGCTATTCAATCAACGCTAGGATTTAGAAAAACAGAGGGCAAGACCCTAATGGATGATTTAGAATCTTCATTACTTCAAATTGAAACCTTAGTATCACAACTTGAGCCCTTTGAAAAAGAACGGATATTAGCCGCTCGAACACGATTAGAACAGGCAGTAAAAGAAATCGCCAACCAAGATATTCAAAGTCGGGTAGAGCAAGAGCTCTTGTTTTATATGGATAAGCTTGATGTTTCAGAGGAAAAAATTAGATTGAGAAGTCACATCACTTATTTTAGAGAAACCATGGCGTCCAATGAATCAAGCGGAAAAAAACTTGGTTTTATAGTACAGGAAATGGGAAGAGAAATCAACACCCTGGGTAGTAAAAGTAATCATGCGATGATGCAGCGAATGATTGTGGAAATGAAAAATCACCTAGAAAAAATCAAAGAACAAGTTCAAAATGTCCTCTAATCCCTTACGCCTTGGAAAGTCAATTATAGTCTCTGCACCATCCGGTGCAGGAAAAACAACCATTGTGCACCGATTGATGACAGAAATACCGGCATTGGCATTCTCGATATCAGCATGCTCTAGAAGTGCGAGGCCGATGGAGCAAGAAGGTAAAGACTATTATTTTCTCGGTGTGGAGGGCTTTAAAAAAGCCATCGAAAACCAAGAGTTCATTGAATGGGAAGAAGTATATACCGATCATTATTATGGAACCTTAAGGCGAGAAGTTCAGCGCTTATGGGATGAAGGAAAAGTTATTATTTTCGATGTAGATGTGGTGGGTGGCCTAAATTTGAAAGCGCTATTCAAAGAACATGCGCTCTCTGTTTTTATAAAGCCACCGAGTGTTGAGATTCTTAAAAAAAGACTGCGCGCTAGAGAAACAGAAAGCGAAGAACGAATAGCCCTTAGAATTAAGAAGTCCGCTTGGGAGCTTTCACAAGCAGAATCATTCGATGTTTGCATTCTCAATGACGACCTAGAAAAAGCAGTTTCAGAGACAAAAACACAAGTAACCCGGTTTATATCCTCATGAAAATAGGCTTGTTTTTTGGTTCGTTCAACCCCATTCATACAGGGCATCTTATGTTGGCTGAAGGAATAATGAATGAAACAGATTTAGATCAAATTTGGTTTGTAGTTACACCACATAACCCCACCAAAAAAAAAGGAAATTTATTAGCGGACCATCACCGGTTAAACATGGTTAGAGATGCGATACATGACAACTTAAAGTTTCGTGCATCGGACATTGAATTCCATCTCGCCCAACCCAACTACACGGCCATAACCCTAACCCACTTAAGAGAAAAAAATCCTGATCATACCTTCTCTTTGATTGTTGGTGAAGATAATTTAAGAGGGATTAAAACCTGGTATAACTCCGAATTTATTCTCTCCAATTTTAGAATCTTAGTGTATCCTCGAAGTATTCAAGCGGATGAATCCGTAAGCAAAGACGAAAAGTCAATGGACGGAAACATTGAGTATTTATTAGATGTGCCCGCCCTAGAATTATCTTCCAGTCAAATTAGAGCCTTGATTAAACAGCAAAAAAGCATAAAATACATGGTTCCGGAGGTGGTAGAACGGATGATTAAAGAAATGGGGTTTTATCGCTAATCCCCTTTTAGCGCAGGATTCATTAGGGTTGCGCACTGCCATAAAACCACACCAACACATACACTCACATTTAAACTATGTTTAGTTCCAAACTGAGGGATTTCAATAACACCATCACAGTGGTCAATCACGTCTTGATTGACGCCGTTCACTTCGTTGCCAAATACGAGTGCAATTCGCGAATCAATGCTGTTTTTTAAGTGCTGAAGCGGTATGGTTTTCTCGGCTTGTTCTAGCGCATAAATTGTATACCCCGCTGTTTTTAGTTTCAGAATGGCCTCCAAGGCGTTGGATGCATAGCTCCAATTAACCGTTTCAGTGGCGCCCAATGCCGTGCGATGAATTTCACGGTGAGGGGGGATTGGTGTGATTCCACATAAAATTATCTCTTGTATACCAAAGGCGTCTGAGGTTCTAAAAACGGAACCAACGTTCTCGAAAGACCTGATATCATCTAACACCACCACAACAGGCAACTTTTCTCGTTTTGAAAATTCTTCCGGAGATAGCCTGTTTAATTCCCAAAGTTTAAGTTTCTTATTCATGTTGAAAAGTCCTTTGCCGTTAATTTTGATATTCGGTTAACTCAACCTAATTTAGATGCTAAATTCCGAAATCTAACTCATTTGGCGAAATCTACCTCCAGCGAAGAAACCCCGTTGATGAAACAATATCATCAAATTAAAGCAAAACACCCCGGTGCTTTGTTGCTTTTTCGCGTTGGAGATTTCTATGAAACCTTTGGTGAGGATGCGGTAAAAACTTCCCGCATTTTAGGCATTGTCTTAACTAAACGAAAAAATGGGGCAGCAGCAGAAATCGATTTGGCTGGATTTCCACACCATTCCTTAGAAACCTATTTGCCCAAGCTAGTTAGAGCTGGACAACGCGTTGCCGTTTGTGACCAATTGGAAGACCCAAAAATGACAAAAACCATTGTAAAGCGAGGTGTAACTGAATTAGTTACTCCTGGGGTTGCGTTTAATGACCAGGTTTTAACACAAAAAAGCAACAACTTTCTAGCGGCAATTCATTTTGGAAAACAATCTGTTGGCGTTGCATTTTTAGACGTATCTACGGGTGAATTTCTTTTGGGAGAAGGAAGCATACAGCGGGTTGAGAAACTCTTATCCGTATTCAATCCAGCAGAGATTGTATATCAAAAGCAAAAACAAGATGACTTTCGAGCGCTACAATTCACGATTGATTGTTTTTATCGCTTAGACGATTGGATTTTTACTACTGATTTTGCTGATGATCATTTAGCAACGCATTTTGGAACAAAAAACTTAGCAGGATTCGGTGTTGCGGATTATGCCAATGGCATCATTGCTGCGTCTGCCGCACTCCACTACGTAAAGGAGAACCAACTGCAAGCGTTACATCACATTCGCTCCATCGCGCGCATTGAAGAAAAAGAACACCTTTGGCTTGACCGATTTACCATTAAAAACCTTGAGTTGGTTTACCCCCAACATGAACGGGCAAAAACCTTGCTTGACGTGATTGACTATACCTTAACGGCCATGGGCGGACGTTTATTAAAACGTTGGCTGCTCTTACCGCTCACCAATCTCAATCAAATTCATGCAAGAAATGGTGCAGTGGCTTGGTTTGCTTCTAATGAACGTCCTTGCGAAACAATTCGTGAACACTTAGCCCAAAGTGGTGATCTTGAACGCCTCATTTCAAAAGTGGCGGTGGGAAAAGTTAATCCGCGCGAAATTAGACACATACACCGTAGCCTAGAGTTAATTGAGCCAATTAAACAAACCTTAAATGAAGGAAAAGAAAACACAATGATATGTGAACTTTCTAATTCCTTTAAGGCTTGTGGCGAATTGCTTAAACAAATAGACGAAACGATTGATCCTGCACCAGCCATTGCGATAGGCAAGGGCGACGTAATTAAAGCGGGAGTTAGTAAAGAACTTGATGAGTTACGCAATATTTCAAATAATGGAAAACAGTATTTACAAGAACTACAGGATCGCGAGGCGGAAAAAACTGGGATCACCAGCTTAAAAATCGCGTTTAATAATGTTTTTGGGTATTACATTGAAGTAAGAAACACGCATAAAGACAAAGTGCCTTCAGCGTGGATTAGACGCCAAACTCTGGTTAATGCCGAACGATACATTACCGAAGAATTAAAAGAATATGAGGAAAAAATATTAGGTGCAGAGGCTAAAATCTTGGCTATTGAACAACGTCTTTATCAAGAATTATTAGCGTCCCTGGCAACACATGTAGCTGTAATTCAACAAAATGCAACAACCTTAGCCCGTCTTGATGTGCTTAGTAGCTTTGCCATTTTAGCCAAAGAACAGCAATATTGTTTGCCTGAAGTAAACGATTCTTTGGTGATTCACATTGAAGAAGGCAGACATCCAGTCATTGAAAAACAACTAAAGAATGGCGAAATTTATGTTGCTAACGATTTGTTTTTATCCAATGATGACCAACAAATCATGATGATAACAGGGCCTAATATGAGCGGAAAGAGTGCTGTATTACGTCAAACCGCATTAATCGTAATCTTAGCGCAGATTGGGTCCTTTGTTCCCGCAAAAAAAGCAACGATTGGGTTGGTCGATAAAGTATTTACACGCGTTGGTGCATCAGATAATTTATCTGCAGGAGAATCCACCTTTATGGTAGAAATGAACGAAACGGCAAGCATTTTAAATAACCTATCTGAACGCAGTCTTGTTATTCTTGATGAAATCGGTCGAGGAACGAGTACCTATGATGGGATTTCTATTGCTTGGTCGATTACCGAATACCTTCATGAAAACAAAAAACATCGACCAAAAACGCTTTTCGCTACCCATTACCATGAATTAAATGAAATGGCCGGAAGATTTGAACGAATAAAAAACTATTCCATTGCCGTTAAAGAATTAGGAAAAAACATTTTATTTCTTAGAAAATTAGTTGCCGGTGGAAGTGAACATTCGTTTGGTATACACGTAGCAAAATTAGCTGGAATGCCAGATTGGGTTGTTTCACGAGCCGAACACGTTCTTAAAGAATTAGAAAACAGCCACCAACAAGTAGGGCAAACAAGCAGCAACCTAAAGAAAAAAACGCTCAAAAACACCAGCGCCCCCCCCATGCAACTGAGTTTTTTTCAGTTAAACGACCCGGTCCTGGAACAAATACACGAAACGCTAATCGCTATAGATATCAATGTATTAACCCCCGTTGAAGCCTTGATGAAACTTCATGAGATAAAAAAACTCACTGGAGGATAAAATCCATTTTGGATAAAAAATTGTTTTTTGTACATTTGCAACGCATTATAGGTTAACAAATATTTAACTTATGTATAAGCGAGAATAGCTCAGTTGGTAGAGCGC
>JBEAQY010000059.1:0-54215 GCA_041163605.1 Bacteroidota bacterium
ATCAAGAAACTGGGAACTGGATTTCATACAATCGAGACATTCGAATTGCGGCCTTTCTTAAGTCAAAGCAAATTCCATGGCATCAATTCCAATCGAACGGTGTCATACGCGGATTAAAGCACCGCAAAACATGGGACAAAGAATGGCTTAAATTTATGCATGCGCCAATAGATGACCCAAAGCTCGAGCAGTTGATTTCTGTCAATGTCTCATGGGATTTAGCAGGTGAAACATCCTTGCCTGAAGCAATTAAAACCTCAAACAAAACGTTCCAGCCTGGGGGAGTACTCAATGCCAAACGCTATTTGGATACTTTTTTTGATTCCCGTCACAGAACCTATTCTTTACATATTTCCAAGCCTGAAGCTGCCAGAAAATCGTGCAGTCGATTGTCTCCTTATTTAGCGTATGGAAACCTTTCCATTCGGCAAGTTTATCAGCGTGCTCTGAGTACAAAAAAACTAGGTGGGAATGCACGTTCACTTGCTAATTTCATTTCAAGATTGCATTGGCATTGCCATTTCATTCAAAAGTTTGAGACCGAATGTCGGATGGAATTCTTGCCCGTTAATTCGGCATTTGAAAGCCTAGGTAAGGTAAAAAATGACGTGTATATTACGGCATGGCAAGAGGGCAAAACAGGGATTCCCTTAGTGGATGCGTGTATGCGTTGTGTGGTTGCTACCGGTTATTTGAATTTTCGAATGCGCGCCATGGTCGTTTCCTTTTTTGTTTACAATTTATGGCAAGATTGGAGAGACCTTCATTTCTTGGCGCGTCAGTTTCTGGATTATGAACCCGGTATACATTATCCCCAAATTCAAATGCAGGCGGGCTTAACCGGTGTAAATACCTTGAGAATTTATAATCCGATAAAAAACTCGGAAGCGCATGATCCGGAAGGAGATTTTATTAGGAAATGGATTCCAGCTTTGAAAGATGTCCCTCCCTCCTTGATACATGAACCTTGGAAAATGAGTGAAATTGACCAAGTATTTTATGCGTGTCGCCTTGGCGTTGATTACCCCTTTCCAATTGTAGACATAGAAACTTCTCGTAAACATGCGTCTGATATCATGTATGGAATAAAAAAGTCGCCTACCGCGAGAACCCTTGGTAAAAAAGTATTGGCCAAGCATGTTTCACCAAATAGGGTTCAACATGAAAAACGTTAAGAAGGCGAATCTTCCTCAGAAAATTTGTCCGGTGTGTAAACGGCCTTTTTCTTGGAGAAAAAAATGGGAGCGAGTATGGGAAGAAGTGATTTATTGCAGCGATCGCTGCAGAACAAATAAAACCAATGGAAATACGTAAACTACGACTTATTTTAGGCGACCAACTCAACATGAATCACAGCTGGTTCAACGCCGTGGATTCGTCGGTTTGCTATGTGCTTATGGAAGTAAAATCCGAATCGGAATATGTTACCCATCACATTCAAAAAGTAGTCGCCATTTTTGCCGCAATGAGAGCCTTTACTGCACAGTTGAAAACGAATGGCCATAATGTTCGTTATTTCAAAATCAACGATCCTAACAACCAACAAGATTTCATCAAGAATCTTTCGGCCCTAAAGGAAACTACAGGAGCAGAAACGATTTCTTACCAATGGCCTGATGAATACAGGCTGGATACCTACTTCAAGCAGTCAAATATCCCATTATCATCCATAGATTCCGAACATTTTTTAACGAAAAGGGAGGATCTTTCAGTTTTGTTTAAGGGAAAGAAAACGTTTCTCATGGAGACCTTCTATAGACACATGCGAAAGAAATTTCACGTATTAATGGAAAACGATCAGCCCATTGGCGGGCAATGGAATTTTGATCACGATAACCGTAAAAAACTTCCGCCTAATGAGGTGATTTTTCCAACGGAACTTCATACAACAGACCAAACGGAGGTATACGAAGACATCCAACGCGCATCGATTAAAACCATAGGAGAAATCAATCCCACCTTATTTCATTGGACCATTACGAGAACCGCTGCACTTGCCTTACTTCAAGAATTTATTGAACAAGCACTTCCATGGTTTGGGACCTATCAAGATGCTATGACAACCCAGCATTGGTACGTGTACCATTCGCGTATTTCTTTTGCTTTGAACGTTAAATTGATTGGTCCCCTAGAAGTGATTCAAGCGGTAGAGCAAGCCTATATTAATAATCCAACAGGTTATGCCTTAAATCAAGTAGAGGGATTTATTCGGCAAATATTGGGTTGGCGCGAATATATGCGTGGAATATATTGGGCCAAAATGCCCGAATTCTCCGAATTAAATTATTTTGGAAATGAAGCAACGCTGCCCACATGGTTTTGGACAGGTGAAACCAAAATGAATTGCCTGCACCATTCCATTAAGCAAACCTTAGATCATGCCTATGCGCATCACATTCAGCGCTTAATGGTTACCGGTAATTTTGCCTCTTTACTTGGAGTACATCCCGATGAGGTAGATCGGTGGTATTTAGGTGTCTATATTGACGCTTTTGAATGGGTAGAGATAACCAATACACGGGGAATGAGCCAATTTGCTGATGGGGGAATTGTGGGTTCAAAACCTTATGTTTCCTCCGGTGCTTACATCCAAAAAATGAGTAATTATTGTGAGGGGTGTTTCTACAAAACAAAAGAAAAATTTGGAGAAAAGGCCTGTCCGTTCAACACCTTGTATTGGGATTTTTATTCTAGAAATCGGTCCTTACTTGAGCGAAATCCGAGAATCGGCATGATGTATAAAGTTTGGGATAAAATGGAAGATGCACAAAAGAAATTAATCATAGAAAAAGCACAAGAAATTAAACAACATATTGAACATTTATGAAACGCGGGTTGGTGTGGTTTACGGAAGATTTAAGGGTTGATGATAATGAAACCCTATTGAAGGCAATCGAAGAGAATGAGGAAGTGTTGCCCATTTATTTTTTACCGAATACCCGCCTCGAGCAATTTGATATTCCTCGAATTGGAAACACACGAATAAATTTTATCAAGGAATCTTTAATTAACCTAAAGGCTCAATTACAGCAAATTGGTGGAGATTTATTAGTTATTGAAGGAGACGCCGAAACCCAAATCGCAAGCCTTTGTAAATTATATAATATTCGAAAGGTTTACACTAAAAAGCAAGTTGGGAGTGAGGAGAAAAAAACGCAGCAATCTGTTAAACAGCAGTTGTTCGGACTAGGGATAGACTTTGAAACCTATTCCACAAGTACGCTTTTTCATCCCGACGATTTACCCTTTAGTGTTCGGGATATTCCTATGCTATTTACCAAATTCAGAAAGCTCGCCGAAAAGGAATCTGTTGTTCGTGAACCCTTTGATGCTCCTCGTCAAATTACAATACCACCAATTGAGTCATCCCCTTTCACCAGTATAACAAGTTCTCAATCCGTGTGGCTGCATGGAGGTGAAATAGAAGCTCAAAAGCGAATGATGCATTTTATTTGGGAAGTCCAAGCGATTCGAACCTATAAAGAAACTCGCGATCAGTTGGCTGGTCTAGACTTTTCTTCGAAGTTTTCTGCATGGTTAAGTCAAGGGTGTATTTCCCCTCGTAGGATTTATAGCGAAGTCAAGCGCTTTGAACGTGACGTAATAGCCAATGAATCAACCTACTGGGTTATCTTTGAATTGTTGTGGCGTGATTTTTTTCGTTTCAGTTTCAAGAAATACCCTAACGCGTATTTTCAACTCCATGGGCTTGGTCAACAAGCACGGTATACCGATTTTTACAGTGCAAAATTTGAAGCATGGACCCAGGGAAAAACGAGCGAAGCATTAATCAACGCGGGCATGAATGAGCTTCGTGAAACGGGCTTTGTTTCTAACCGCATGCGACAAATCTTAGCGAGCTATTGGGTGTTTGGAATGCAACAAGATTGGCGTTATGGAGCGGCGTGGTTTGAGTATTGTTTAGTGGATTATGATGTAGCATCCAATTGGGGAAATTGGGCCTACATTGCTGGTGTAGGTAATGACAACCGTGGTGGGCGTGAATTTAATGTAGAGAAACAAGCCCTGTTGTACGACAAGGATGGGAGTTATCGCGCGCTGTGGGGAACAAATGGAAATTTCAACATATAGGCAACCTTAAAATTATCGTTCCGTTATGCGAAATATCAGGGTATGATTGGAAATTCCGGGCAACAAGCCTTCCGCGCGCAAATTGAACCACTGATGTCTTGTTTAACCTTTTAATATCTACTGCCATGAAAACAAACATCATGTTTTGTCTAGCTGTTTCAACAGCTGTTTTATTATCATGTAACAAACATCGTCAGCCCACCTATGAGGTCGGTCAAGAAGCTTTTGGAGGCATTGTAATCAAATTGGATGCTTCTGGAGAACACGGTGTAGTTGTTGCCAAAGAAGATCAGGTCACCAAATCTACAGGGAATAACTACAACGAATCAGTTTCAATTGTTAATTCTTATAGTGAAGGTGGTGCCGGATGGCGCTTACCATCGAAAGACGAGTTGCTTGCTGTTTATAGCATGAAGGCGAGTTTAGGGTATTTTCATTCTTGGCATTATTGGACCTCAACCAAAAATGGAAGTCAACACTATACAGTACACTTTGGAACTGGTGCCTCAAACTGTTATTGCAATGGGAATTCTAACTTTTGTTCTCGAGCGGTGAAAGATTTTTAGTTCCTAATTAGTTGTAACCAAATTGAACGCATGGGTTGTAGGGTAAAATCTACCTCATGCGTTTTTTCATTTTATTCCTTTCGTGGGCGTTGCTTCATCAAACAACAGCGCAGGCCTATATGCGTAAAAAGCAAAATATAGGGTTCTACACCGGTGGAACCTTTAAAGATGCACAATTCAATACTGCCTCTATTGGATTAACCCGGTCCGTTCTTAATTACTTTGAACCAGAAATCGGACTAAGAGCTACACTCCCGTTAGCTGCTCCTTCGGATAATAGTCAAATGCATAATGTGTATTTGACCGCTGGACTTAATGTGCGAAAATCCTTATTCCCAATCAATCAACGGAAAAAGGGACGCTCTTGTCGCGGAGAAATTATCGAGATTTTTGCAGCTCCGGAGTATAATTACCTGATTAAAAGCAATACGGATCGATACGACAAAGGTCAGTTTTCGGTTCGCACTGGACTTGGGATCTTTCATTATCAAACAGGATATTCCAAACGAAGTAAGGCATGGAATGTGAAGGCCCAGTGCTATTTCCGCTATGTTCCTGGGCCCATAACTAATACGATGTCTATTAAGAATGAATTTGGAGTTCAGTTAAGAATTTTCAAATTCAAGACTTATGATTTTGTTAAGTAAGAGAAATTATTTTATTAGGACAATGTGTCCATTTATCCGTTCTTTTTTACCCGAATCTTTATATCCGAAGGTTATGTTGTAAATGTAGATTCCATCTTGAACATCAATTCCTTGTGCCCCGTAAGAGCCATCCCAACCTACGCTTGAATCATAGCTTTCCCAAATTATTTCTCCCCAACGGTTAACGATAATGGCATGGTAATCTTGAGGGTCGAGTCCTTCTGTAAATACTGGCTTCCAAATATTATTAAATTGATTGCCATCCGGAGTAAATGAATTGGGAACATAAAAGGCTAATTCTTCGCTTATTTGAATCATTTGATAACTCGTATCTGAACAGCCAAACTCATTGTATGCGATTAACATGACTTGATAGGATACAGCCTGTTGGTCGGGGAAATTATGATAGGGCTGTTCTTCATTGCTTGGTTCACTTCCATCGCCAAAATCCCAAAGATATCCTCCTGCACCGGAACTTAAGTTGGTAAAGTTTCCGCCGTAATTCATGGTTGATAAAGGTGTTTGAGGAAGTAAAAACTGCGATGTAGGTAAAGGGTTTGTGTAGATTACATTGGATTGCGTAGTTGAATAGTTACAACCGAGTGCCGTCGTAACTGTCTGTGTTAAATCGAAACATCCAACTTCTGTAAACAGGAGCTGTGTTGAATCACCAAATGCAACGGCGCCATTATTGCTCATCCATTGAACTTGGGTGAACGAATTTCCGGAGGATTGATTTTGTAAATTAATTTCAACCGGAATACATCCATGGTATGGCGCAATATCAAAGGCTATATTCGGGATAGAGTCAATCCCAATGTGTATGCTGTCGATTGCTTGGCATCCATGTTCATTGATTCCCAATACCGTTAACTCTTGGTTTGAATAAACAGTGATTGTGCTTCCATTGGCCACTTGGTTCAACCATTGATATTGAGTAGCCCCACTGGCTTGTAAGAGTATAGTTGAGCCAGAACAAATCGTGGTATCATTACCGGCAATTACATTAGGTAAAGGATATACTCCAATGTGGGTTGTGTCACTTGATGCACAGCCATTCGTATCCAAGCCATGAACAATAAACTGGTGAATTCCAACGGACGCTGTAATCCATTCTTGATTTATATAGCCATTTTCCCACCAGATTCCAGCAAATGCTACTGCCGAGAGTTGTACACTATCGCCAGCACACAGAAACCTTGGAGGCATGGCTTGAATCGAATCGATGAGGTGAATTTGAACCAGAAAACTATCTTCTACAATGCAATGTAAGCTATCTATTCCAATAGCACTGAGGTATTCTTGTTGGCTTGGTGTATAGGTTTGTCCTTGAGTTAATCCGTGTTCCCATGTTAGGTTGAGTGCTCCTTGAGCATTAATAATTATACCATTCCCTGGACAGATTGCTGTATCATTGCCGGCATGCAAATAGGGAAGGGGGTGTATTGTTAAAGGCATCATTACCGTATCTTGACATCCATTCAGACCCATTCCGATAACTTCAATAGAATAGTTGCTGGGCGTGACATACTGATGTGTAACAAGTATTCCTGTTGCAATGGTTGAGTTATCCCCAAAATCCCAAGTAACTTGTTGTACATTAGGGTTTCCTAGTAAGGTAAAGCTTGTTTGTTGCTGAATGCATGTCGCATCAACACTTGGTGTTATATGAGGTGTTGGTAGGATATTGACTTGTTGTTGGATTGTATCGTTGCACCCGTTTGAACTGCTTGTGATTAATTCCACGAGTTGATTTCCTGGATTATTGAAAAATGTATTCTGAGTACTTCCAGAGGCCGCAACAGGATTTGCATTTCCAAAATTCCATTGATACGATAAGTTCACATTCGGCGTGTTCGTCGTAACGGTTGATGTAGCTTGAAATGTAATGGGTTCATTTTCACAACCTGTAGTATATACGAAGTTAGAATTTACATGAGTAGGACTCGCTTGCACACTCAAATCCACGGCACAAGTTCCTTGATTGGAATAGGTGGTCATGGTACAGGTATAGGTCTGATTCAAGGTTGGATTGTTGATTGTGACTTGTTGTCCCGATAAATTTCCAGGTTGCCAAACATACGATTGAAACCCAGTCGGAGCGGTTAGGATCAGTGGCTGATTTCCTCCGCAGTAGTTTACACCAATAGATAAGGGTAGGCATTCAGCTGCTAAATATGCATACCCGAAGTGCGCCCCTTGGGCACAATCCCAGGTAGTGAATTCTATTTGAATGGTTTGTCCCATATAGGGAGTTAGATCCAGTCCAACGGTTGTCCAAGGAAGCCAAGTCCTACTACCGCATTGTTGGAAATTTTGCCCAGGTTGACCCCCATAAACGGTGTAGGTGCCGCAACCTCCTCCAATCGGCATGCCTAAGGCATTTAGAATTTTTGTTTCAAATTTTGGCTGTTGTGCCGGGATATGTCCGGGGTTTTCAAGGACAACGGCATATTTATAAATAAATAGGCTGCTTTGTGGGGTAACCTGAATGGAATAAACTAATTGCTCCGCTTGGGCTCCGGTTCCCGGATTACCAAGTTTTATTGATTTTATATGCCCCGAAGGAATTAAAGGAAGCTGATTGCAGGTGTTGGGATCAGTTCCTTGTTGAGTTATAATCGTATGCCGGCCGTTAACTATACCAAAGGTTGTTCCAGGAGCATAATAGTTACCAGTATATCCATCCCAATTTGTGAAGTTTCCTTGAGATAGATCGACATTTGGACAAGAACTCTGTTGAGCGAAAAGTAAAGACATAGTAAAGAATGCTCCAAAGTTGAAGGCGACGCGTTTAAGCATATCTGTAATAAGTTTTAGGTTGATGGCGCCAAAAACGAACACTTTATGTACTTTGATGTAACTTGTTGAAAAAATATGTAATTGCTTACTTTTAGGACTACAAAACAACGAAATGGCAACCCTTTTGATAAAAAAATCGTTGTGTGAACAAAAATTTATAATTTCGAACAATAATTGAACCCATGAAAAAATTAATCTTACTTTCCATTTTCTCTTTGATCACTTGGATGAGCCTAGATGCTCAAGTATACGCAGTTGCCGCTTCTAAGGCAGAATATGCAACTCAAAAATCTACTGGAATCATTACCTTTCGTTTTGGTTCTGATGTATTACCAGAAACCATACTAACGAAAAGTGAGGATTTCAAGGAAAATTTCACTACATCTTTTGATGCAGCTACTTACATTGGAACCTTTAGCATGAAAGAGAACAATGAAATGAATCGATTAATGCTTGGTCGTTTATTGATTGGTTGTGGTGTGGAAGTTATTGAATTTGATGGCGTACAGTTACCCGTTTATCAGTTTTCCAACGAACAATTGAAATAATTAAATCTTATCCCGCGAGAGCGGGATTTTTTATGTCGTATACTTTTCCCAAAATAGAACTTCACCTGCATATTGATTGCTCCCTGAGTTTTCAGTTTGTTTCAAAGTATATTCCAGGCATCAGCCTATCCGAGTATCAAGCGGTTTATAACACGCCTGTGAATTGTTGTTCACTCAACGATTATTTGGCATGCGCTCAAGCAGCAATTTTATTAATGCAAACGAAAGAACAACTGGTTGATGCAACTCTAGATGTTATTCATCAATTGGAAGCTGATCACGTGATTTATGCAGAATTAAGGTATGCTCCCTTACAACATTTAACTAAAGGATTAACACCTGAGGAGGTTGTTGAAGCTACTTTGGAGGCAGTACATTCCTATGCTGGACCGGTTAAAGTCAATTTAATCCTTTGTACTTTAAGACATTTTACAAAAGAACAAAGCGACCTCACAGCAGATTTAGTCATTAAGTATGCTGAAAAAGGAGTAGTTGGTTTGGATTTGGCCGCAGATGAGGCGGGATTTGGATTAGAAAACCATCAAGCGGCTTTTAAGAAAGTTAATGCGCACGGTATCTCTTGTACAGCCCATGCGGGAGAAGCAAGAGGCGCTGAATCGGTGATTGAAACCTTGTCCTTGTTGCGTGCAAAACGTATAGGACATGGAATACGTAGCGTAGAAGATACTGACTTACTTGAAAAGCTGAAACAAGACAATATCCACCTAGAAATTTGTCCAACAAGTAACCATATTACACGAGTTTACCCACCAGAATCAACCTACCCAGTAAATAATTTATTATTGAATCGCATGTCTTTTGGTATTAACACCGACGGTAGAGCAATTTCTAACGTGACTTTAGCTGATGAATATCGGTGGCTTAAAGAAACCAAAGGTTGGGATATTAATGATATGTTATATGTAAATGAGCAAGCTCTTCAAGCGGCATTTATCTCTGATAAGGAAAAAGAAATCCTCCGAATTAAATTACATGAAGGATTTGAGTCTTTTACCGGTTCTTTAAGTTGAAAATTAATGAAGCACTAAGCCTGTAATACGTGTCTTTTTGATTTAAATCTCCCCTGCGCCTTCCTGGTAGGAACAGTTCCGGAGAAAGGCTCGGGTTAGATAGATAAACCGCGGCAGGGTCAGTTAATACACCAGCTTCCGGATAAAAAGTAGATACATCATCCATATAGTCCGTAAAGGTTTTAAAACAAGTAGCTTCAAATCCAACACGAATTTGTTTAGTTAATCCCAAGCGCATTCCGAAACCAAGCGGCATAATTACAGTTGCCTTACCGTAAGGCGTGGCTTGCCCCTCTGTTTTTAACGGACGAAGTTCGATTAATGTGCCATTATAATTCGCCTTAGGGTTGAATGTCGCAAACCCAAGACCGCTAAAGGTGTAAAGCTGAAAATTTGAGCCTTTATGTCTTGCTCTCGACGTAAGGTTATAGAATTTTCCATTGAATTCCTGTGCTAGAAATATAAACTCAAGGCGTTGACTGAATTCGAAATTATAACTTTCAAAACTTAGATTCCTTGCCCTTCGTTTAGCATTTTCCGAAAACGCATCGCTTCCCTTTACTTGAAAATAACTAAACTCTGATTTTGTGGCAAGATATCGATTAAATCGAAACTTAAATGCCACTTGAGCACCTTTCCCCAAGGCCTCTTTATCCATATCTTTCATGGAATAGTCTATGCCCTGTCCCGAACCTCCACCTAGATCTCCTGTAAATTGTGTGGCACAAAAACCCGCTTGAATTTCTAAGCGATTAGATCGCCAATTGGCCCGATTATTAAAATTCTCCCATTTAATTCGTTGTGCATGGGAAACCACCGCAAAACAACCAAGTAGAACAAGTATGACCAGTTTCAACATTTAACAAAGGTAAAGAAAGGATGGAGATTCTAAAAGTGTAAACAAAGTCTGACTGCTCAGTAGCACATCAAACTTTTTATTACTACAGGATTACTTCGTGAACCTAGCAGGTTAAATGGCTAAACGATCAAAAGTCTGACACCTTTTGTCGCACATCCTTTTTTTTACTAAAGGATTACTTCGTGAACCAAGCAGGTTATATCGCTAAACAATCAAAAGTCTGACACCTTTTGTCGCCACCATACTTTTTTATTTCCATCCTTATAAATGCGAGCATTTAACGGCAAGAAATAAAAAAGTCTGGAAATTCCAGACTTTTGATTGGTGCCCACGACTGGATTCGAACCAGCACGCCTATTGGCACCACCCCCTCAAGATGGCATGTCTACCAATTTCACCACGTGGGCATTTCGATCGCAAAGATACAAGAAGCCGCTTAATTTGTCAAATAAACTCTTCGTGGTAATTTAAATCTTTGGAAAAGGTTTCTTTTAAATGATAGATTCCCCAAAAAGCACTTGCTACGCTCAATAACCCAACAAATAAAGCGGAAATTCCAAAACTTAAAAAGTTAGTGAATACCATAAAAAGTGAAACAATTAAAAATACACTTCCTCGCACGAAATTAGGGACCGTGTTTGCAGCCGTAGATCGAATGTTTGTTCCAAATTGTTCTGCCGCTATGGTCACGAAAATCGCCCAATAACCAGTTGATGTACCAAGTAAAAAACAATATAAGTAATACGTGTCTTCACTGATAGTTTTTGAACCGAATAAAAAGCCGCTAGTGACAATTAAGGTCATAAGTAAAAAAATCATCACCACTTTCCTTCGACTTTGTAACCACTGGCTTAGAAGTCCGGCTACCAAGTCCCCAAAAGTTAGTCCGATGTATGCGTACATTACTGCCAGTCCGTTATTGATGGTTTTTAAGCCAAGTAAAGGACCGAAATCATCCTTGGAATTCATGATTAGCAAACCAATTACAAACCAAATGGGAATTCCAACAGAAATGCATTGGATATATTTGATGAGATTTTTTCGATTACCGAATATTAATTTCAGATTTCCTCTTGTCACTCCTTCTTCATGCATTTCATGAAACATGGTTGATTCCAAACTTCCCATTCTAATAATGAGTAACAATAAACCCAGCATTCCTCCAACCAAGTAGGCAATTTGCCAATTTAGAAATTCAACAGCCGTGAGCATGGTTAACATGCCGCCAACCGCTTCTCCTTTGGCTCCGATTAAGGTGGCAAATACGGCGCCAAGTGCTCCAAAGCAAACGATAATCATGGTTCCATATCCACGTTTTTCTTTGGGCATTAGTTCAGAAACAAGGGTGATTCCTGCACCTAATTCACCGGCAAGCCCAATTCCTGCAATAATTCGGATGATGGAGTAACTCGTTATATCTGTTACAAAGGCATTTGCAATATTTGCGATTGAATATAGGAGAATCGAACCAAAGAGCACCTTTACTCTTCCTTTTTTATCTCCGAGTACACCCCATAAAAGACCTCCGATGAACATTCCAATCATCTGATAGTTAAATAGCATTTTTCCAGTGGTAGCTCGAACTTGATCGCTAGCATTTGGCATAATACTAAGTAGACTTTCTGCTTTTACAACTCCAAAAAGTACCAAATCGTAGATGTCTACAAAATAACCAAGGGATGCAACAATGATAAGGAGTAAGGATTTCCGATTAAAAGCTTGATTTTCCATGAGCCCAAGGTAATAATATTTTTTACTAGCTATTATAACGCACTCGAATTGCGGCCGCTATTACAGAAAGATTTGTTTCTTTGTAAGAAGAAATCAATAACATGGAAATTAATGAATCCGGCGTAGTTGCCCCCATAAAGCCTTGGTATCGCTTATTATATGTTCAGGTGATTTTTGCTATAGTCATAGGGGTAATTATCGGGAAGTATTGGCCTGAACCCTCCATTGGCTTGAAAATATTAGGAGATGGATTCATTGCATTAGTAAAAATGATCATTGCTCCAGTTATTTTTATTACAGTTTCTACGGGGCTTGCTTCAATGAATAACTTGAGTACGGTTGGTCGGGTTACAGGAAAGGCTATGGTGTATTTTCTCACCTTTTCTACTTTAGCACTGGTCATTGGAATGGTAATTGCTAATTTGGTCCAACCCGGGCAAGGCATGAACATCGATCCGAGTTCTTTGGATCCAAAGTCAATCCAAGATTATGTGGATGCATCAAAGGAACATTCCTTAACCTCATTCTTCCTTGGAATCATCCCAACTTCCTTGCTCAGTTCTCTAACTGGTGACAGCATTCTTCAAGTGTTGTTCGTTTCCATTATGTTTGGTATTGGGCTCTCGATGACGCAAGAAAAAAGTAAGCCGGTAATCGATTTTTTACATGGTTTAGCACACCCAATTTTTAAAATTGTTGAGATACTCATGAAATTAGCCCCAATTGGTGCGTTTGGTGCGATGGCATTTACGGTTGGCAAATATGGATTAACCGTATTATGGAACTTAATCGGTTTAGTAGCTACATTTTATGTTACCGCTTTTCTTTTTGTTGTAGTCATTCTTGGGTTAGTTGCGTGGTATAATAAATTTTCCATTTTTAAATTACTGAAGTACATTAAGGACGAGCTTTTCTTGGTATTAGCGACCAGTTCTTCTGAATCAGCTTTACCAAATTTGATGCGCAAACTTGAAAGGATTGGCTGTTCAAAACAAGTTGTTGGTTTGGTAGTTCCGACTGGATATTCTTTTAACCTGGATGGCACAAATATTTATATGACTTTAGCAGCGCTTTTTATTGCCCAAGCCTGTAATTTTCCGCTTTCCCTAAACCAACAGATTCTCATTTTACTAATCGCTATGCTTAGCTCAAAAGGTTCGGCCGGTGTTACAGGTGCAGGATTTATTACCCTGGCAGCGACATTAGCCGTAGTCAAAGGGTTTCCGGTGCAAGGAATTGCTTTAATTTTAGGCGTTGACAAATTTATGTCAGAATGCCGGGCATTGACTAATTTTATCGGGAATGCCGTTGCAACTATTGTAGTTGCACGTTGGGATAAACAGCTAGACGAAGCGGCACTAAAAAAAGAACTCGGATAGCAAATTTTAACACTCTTTTGCCTTTTAATTTGATACCTTCGTAAAAATTCAATCATGGTACATAATTTATCAGATTCAGATTCTATCATTGGCAATTATTTAGCGGAATTACGCGACATACAAATTCAGAAAGACCCGATGCGGTTTAGATCCAATATGGAGCGTATTGCCGAAATTATGGCGTACGAAATTTCAAGGAAGCTAAAATATAAAGCGGTTGATGTGGAAACACCTTTGGGTGTAGCGCCTAGCAAAGTATTAGAAGAGCAACCCGTTTTAATTACAATACTTCGTGCAGGATTAGCCATGCATAGCGGCTTTCTTCGCTACTTTGATCGTGCAGAAAGTGCCTATGTTTCAGCGTATCGCAAACATACCACGCCTGAGGAGTTTGAAATTTATGTAGAATACCTTGCTGCACCTGTCTTAGATAATCGGGTTTGGATTATTTCAGATCCGATGTTGGCTTCCGGTAATTCAATGAATACGGTTTTTGACGCATTAAAAGAACAGGGAATTCCTAAAAAGATATACATTGCAGCGGCCATTGCAACAAAAGAAGCCATAGAGCGTGTTACCAAACATTTTCCGGGAAATACTGAAATATTTGTGGCTGTTATAGACAAAGAATTAACCGCGCAATCCTATATTGTTCCCGGACTAGGAGATGCGGGTGACCTCGCATTCGGAGAAAAAGTATAACATGGATTGGCACATCCTCTGGAGCACCTTTGTGCTTGCTACATTCAAGTTTTTATTTTCAGGTATTCCAGGTGCTAAACTCGGGGCGCCAATTTGGGAGGTAACAATTGCCTCCGCCCTTGGAGGTTATTTAAGCGCGGTTATTTTTTATTTTGCAAGCGAGAAAGTGATTGTATTTCAAAACAAACGAAGAGAACAAAAGGTGTTAAAAGGTACGTTCAGACAAAAGAAGAAGTTTACCCGTACAAACAAGTGGATTGTAAAAATCAAACAGACTTTTGGAATCCTTGGGATCACATATTTAGCCCCTTTGTTTTTATCTGTACCTGTTGGATCTGTGATTTGCGCCAAATTTTACGGTGAAAATAAATACACCTTTCCCTTGATTATATTATGGATTAGCGTTAATTCTGTGCTCTTGAATTTGTTGTGGTATGGCCTATTCGGGTAAACATATTTTTTTTGATTTAGACCGAACACTATGGGATTTTGATAAAAACTCCGAGCGTGCCTTGCGTATACTTTTTGAGGAATGTGGATTAGGGCAGCATATTACAACCTTCGAAACGTTTCATAAAGTTTATCACAATAAAAATAAAGCGCTTTGGCATGCCTATTCCAATGGAAAAATCTCGAAAGAGTCGTTGCGCTATGAACGTTTTCGGGCAACTCTTAAAAAATTTCATTTAACGGACGAGTCGCTCATTAAGCGATTTGGAGATGGTTATGTGGACCTGTCGCCAAAACAAACAGCCTTGATGCCTTTTGCTGAGGAAGTTATTTCAGGCCTAAAGGACATGGGATTCACGCTTCATATTATTACCAATGGATTTTTAGAAGTGCAACATATTAAGCTAAAACACGCATCAATTCATCACCATTTCGATGTAATCTTGTGTAGTGAAGAAGTCGGTGTGAATAAACCAAATCCCCAAATTTTCAAACATGCACTCTATCTAGCAAACACTACGGCTCAAGCCAGTTTGATGATAGGTGATGATTATCGTGCCGATGTAGCAGGTGCATTAAAAGCGGGAATGCAAGCCATTTGGTATCAGGAAAAGAAAAATGAAAAATCGAAGTACGATTATAAAATCAACTGCTTAAGTGAAATTCCCCAACTTGCAGCAAAATTAATGCGCTGATTAGCGGTTTTTTTCTTGTCTTGTTTTTTCAAACATTGCGATACCTGCGGCAACCCCAACGTTTAAAGAACTTGTCGTGCCTTCCATAGGTATTGTTACCCGAAGATCGGCCATATTAAGAATATCTTGTGTAATGCCATCTTCTTCAGAACCCATGACTAAAACAATCGATCCGCGGAGATTTGCTCCATCGATTGCGACCTTTGTTTTTTCAGTTACTGCAGCAATCCGAATTCCTAATTGTTGCAGATGAAATAAGGTGTTTTTGAATTGATCGGTTTTACACACTGCAATTCGATTTAAAGCCCCAGAAGATGCCTTAACTGCGTCTGCTGTTACCAAAGCTGAACCCTTAGTTGGAATTAGAATGGCATGAATTCCCATACACTCAGCAGTTCGTGCAATAGCGCCGAAATTTCGAACATCCGTGATGCGGTCTAGTGCAAGTATAAAAGGTTTTACCCCAGCCTCTAGCCATTGCTCAGCCAATTCTTCGATTTGCTGATATTCTATGGGTGATACATACGCAACAATACCTTGGTGATTGCCAGAGGTTAATTGACTCAACTTTTGAATAGGAACATATTGTACTACATAATCATTGCCGGTTAAAAACGTTCTTATCTCTTCAAACCCTTCTTTTGAAATCCCTTTTTGGATTAAAATCTTGTTTATTTCACGTTTAGCCTCAACAGCTTCTTTCACACTGTGGATTCCATATATGATATCCGATTTTTCTTTTCGAGTATATGCTTGATGTGGTTTTTTGATCATTTGAAGTGGTATTCGATATTTACTTGATCTTTCAGCGTGATAGCTACTGGACAGGCCTTACCGGCAGCAATAATTTTTGTTAATGTTTTTTCATCCCAATCGTTTCCTCGGAAATCTATCGATAAATGAATGTCTGATATTCTTCGAGGATTTGGTGCCATTATTTTTTCTACCTCAACTCGGGCAAAAGTGAAGGGTATTTTACGTTCCTCACAATAGATTCCTACAATAGTTAAAAAGCATGATGCAAGCGCTGTAGCCACTAAATCTGTTGGCGAAAAATAGGCGCCCTTCCCATGATTGTCAATTGGGGCATCGGTAATGATTTGCTCCCCGGTCTGGTGCACACATGCAGTTCTTAATGACCCTTGATAGGTTACAATTGATGTCATAGGGTCCAAAGGTACGGATTGTTTTATGGATATAATTAAACCAAAATCCCTTGACCTGTGTTTTAAGAATATTTTACCGAAATTTGTACCGAAATGGAGAACAAATCACGCATAAAAAAACCAAACTGGCTGAGGGTTAAATTGCCTACTGGTGAAAATTATAAAAAGGTTCGCGGATTAGTAGACGAACATAAGTTGCATACGATATGTGAAAGTGGTAGTTGTCCGAATATGGGAGAATGTTGGGGTGAAGGAACGGCAACCTTTATGATTTTGGGTAATGTATGTACGCGTTCGTGTGGATTTTGTGGCGTTCAAACCGGAAAACCAGCTGAGGTTGATCTCTTTGAGCCCGGAAAGGTTGCGCACAGCGTTAAAACCATGCAAATTAAACATGCCGTAATTACATCAGTTGATCGCGACGACCTAAAGGATGGAGGTGCTGATGTTTGGGTGCAAACCATACGTGCAATTCGACATCAATCACCAGGAACCACAATGGAAACCTTAATTCCTGATTTTGCCGGAAATTGGGATAATCTTCAGAAAATTATGGATGCGGCTCCTGAGGTTGTTTCTCACAATTTAGAAACGGTTCGGCGCTTAACAAAACAAGTTCGGATTCAAGCAAAATATGACCGTTCCTTAGAATTGTTATTTCGCCTTAAAAAGGGTGGAATGAAAACAAAATCCGGAATCATGCTTGGGTTAGGTGAAACGAGCGACGAGGTGTTAGAGACCTTGGAGGATTTAAGTCGAGTGAAAGTAGATATTGTCACCTTGGGTCAGTATTTGCAACCTTCCCTTAATCATCTTCCGGTCGCTGAATTTATTACACCAGAACAATTTGATTATTATCGTGAAATTGGTTTGAAAATGGGGTTTAGACACGTTGAAAGTGGTCCCCTTGTCCGGTCTTCCTATCACGCAGAAAAACATATTTTATAAAAAGTTAAACAGAAGATTACATTTTGTGTTTATTGTAAATTGAATTTTCACTATATTGGCAAACTAAATTAGAAGTATAATACCTATTTCTCATGAATAAAAAAATATATCTTATTGGTTCTCTGATTGTTGCGGCTGTAATAGCAGGGGTTGGCCTAAACGAATTGCGCAAATCAAACTCGGGGATTTATGAAGAAAACGCTCTTGGTTTATTTGATTCGAACGTAAAAGAAACAAAAGGTGCCGATGAGGCATTGGAATGGTTAAAAGCGCGATACGTTGATGTTCAAACGGGTCAGCAAGTTTCCGACGCGAAGTTATTTGAAATCCGTAAGCGTATAGCTCAGATGGACCGCTCTAAAAACATTATGTTTACCGAAGAAGGTCCGGATAACATTGGTGGTCGTACAAGAGCCATTCAAGTAGACCGCACCAACATTAACCGTGTTTGGGCTGGTGGTGTTTCTGGTGGATTATTTGTTTCCCTTAATAAAGGCAATGTTTGGAATAGAGTAGATGAATATTTTAATGCCGGTGCTAATCCGTTTATTTCATCAATGACACAAACAATCGATGGTGTGTTTTATGTCGCTACGGGTTCAAACCAAGAAGGTTGGGGAGGAAATGGCGTATGGTATACCACAGATTTTGGTGCTACATGGGATAATATTCCGGGAACCAATAATTGTACGCAAATCGTTAGTTCTGATGCGGACAATTATGTCTGGATGGCTACTACTTCAGGATTAAAGAAATGGAAACTTGGTGATGCTTCTATGACTTCAGTTCCTGTTACTGCAGGTTCTTGTACGGCACTTGAAATCTCGAAAAACGGTCAAGTGGTTATTTGTGCATTTGGTGCAAATAAAACCTATGTCTCAACAGATGCAGGTGATAATTTTTCTGACCGCTCTGGTACGGCGGCGAATAATTTGGTTCCAGTTAGCGCTCCTCGTATTGAATTCGCTGTTTCAGCAATTAAAAACAGTTCAAATCACTATTCTCTTTATGCTGTTCGTACAAATTCTAACTTATTGAGTATGCACGTATCGCACGATGATGGAGCAACATGGACACAATTTGTAGGTGCATCAGGTCCGCCGAGTGAATTCGATATCTACCGAGATCAAGGAACCTATAATTCCATTGTAAGCGTTGTGCCAAATGATCCAGAGCAAATTTTAATTGGTGGTATTGACATTTGGAGATGGAAGCAAACAGTTAACAACCCGCCATCTGGTGGATTCCAAAAAATCTCTTTGTGGTCTGTTTCACAGAATTCATCGATTTATGTTCACGCCGACAACCACGAAATGAAGTGGGATAGCAATAATCGCTTTTATGCAGGAAATGACGGCGGTGTGAGCATTACAACCGATAACGGCAATACGTGGTTTGTTGCCAATAGAGGATATAATGTAACGCAGTTTTACGGCATCGCATTTGACCGCGACGGTGCGGTGATGGGAGGTGCTCAGGATAACGGAACATTGTATAACAACCATACGCTCTCTACATATCAAGAATTCCGTCAAGTGGGTGGAGGAGATGGTTTTGAGTGTGAGATATCTTACTTTAACCCTGCGGTTTTGTTCTCTACCATTTATTATAATAATATTTCAAGATCTGGGGACAAAGGAAATACATGGACTTCATTTGAGCCTTTATTGCCTGGCTCCTACGATCCTCCTGGTACTGATGGAAGCGCATTTCACCCATTCCATACGGAAGTGTTTTTGGCTGAGTACTTTGATCCAAATTCTGAAGACTCTGTAACCTACATTGCCACTAAGAATGTAGAACAAGGAGATTTGGTTAGAATTCCAAGTATGTCTTCCGGGGATTCAATTAACTACTTTGCGGCGACAGACTTATATTTCGATGACACCTTATTTTACAATCCAGCTTTAACTGTTAATGGAGTTAATTATGGTCAGAATGCAGCTACTGGTGAATTAGTAGAAATGGGATCTGATACAGTAATCTACAACGTTGCATGGGATACCTTGAAAGTTGCTGACCCATTCCAATCTTGGTTTTTAGTATACGTGAATGCTAATGGGGGAGAATTATGGGGTACACGTAATGCACTTCGACTAGCTGTAACTAATGTACAGTGGGTTTGTGTTGCCAGAGGCATCGGCGGAGGATTGTTTAATTCGGTAGATGTTGAGTTTTCTCGCGACCTTGAGTACTGTTACGTGTCTTCAGGAAATGGTATTTGGAGAATTAATGGACTTGGAAGCGTGTATACGAGCGATCCGGATTTTGCCGATAAGGTAGCTTTTGTTGGTACAGGCGCCCAAGCGACAACCCCAACCTTCACTACCGCAACAAAAATTACTGCAACAAACTATGAAGGAATTGCGGTGAATCCAAATGACGCTGACGATATCATTTTATTCGCAGGATTTAACGGAACAAATAGACGTTCTTTGAATGCTACTTCGGGTGCGCCAACATTTACTGCATTGGGTAGTATTGTTGCTGGTGGACAACCTGCATGTTATGATGGTATAATAGATCGAGATGATGCAAATATCATTGTGGTAGGCACTTCGGAAGGAGCTTTCGTTACGGAGAATGGGGGTGCTTCTTGGGAGAATGCTTCCGCAGGATTTGAAGGAACACCAGTATATGAAGTACGTCAAAGTTGGAGAACCTTTGAAGAAGGAAACAACCGACCAGGCGAAATTTATATCGGTACCTTCGGACGAGGAATTTGGAAAACGGAAGCATACCTTGGACTTGGTCAAAACGGTTCGAATAACAATCCAACAATGGAGGCTAAGTTGTTAACCTATCCAAATCCATCGAATGCAAATACAACCCTTTCGTTTGAATTGAACAAAGGTGGGGTAGTAGACGTGGCGGTATACTCAATTACTGGACGCTTAGTTAAGCAAATTAAAAAATTGAACATGCCATCAGGTAAAAATGATGTATTTGTTGATGCGGAAGATTTACCAGCAGGTACATACATCATCAAATTGGTTTCTGGAAAACAGAATCAGTCGGTGAAATTCATGAAATTGTAACACTACAATATAGCTTATTAAAAGGCGGCTTAGTCCGCCTTTTTTTGTACGTCAAAAGTTTTAACTAGGAATAAGGAGACATCAAGCAATTAGAAAACTCTGCAATATTCTTATCTTTGTAATATATGATTTGTGTATGTTGGAGAATAATTTCCGAAATATTACTTGCAGCACCTGTTTGCGTCGAAAAGATAATTTACTGGGCGGATTAATGGGGAAGGATGTAAAACATTTAGAGGACCATAAATCTTGCAATTATTATAAAAAAAATCAATACCTGTTTGTTGAAGGTTCATTCCCAAGAGGAGTGTTTTGTATTAATGAGGGAAAAGTAAAGATTTTTAAACGGGGTGATGAGGGAAAGGAGCAAATCATTCAAATCGCCAAAGGAGGAGAATTAGTAGGTTTTCGAGCGATGTTTACAGAAGATGCATACAAAGTATCTGCGGAGACCTTAGAAGAGTGCAATATATGTTTCATCCGTAAAGAAGACTTTTTACTGATGTTAGATACTAATCCAATGTTGAGAAATGGAATATTAAAAGAACTTTCTCGTGAACTTGCCGATCGGGCAGATTTCATAACCAATATGGCTCAAAAATCTGTTCGTCAACGGTTGGCATTTAGCTTGTTACTTTTAATGGAAATTTATCAAGATGAACCCATAAATCTCTCTAGAGAAGATTTGGCTAATTTTGTTGGAACGGCAACAGAAACCTTAATTCGTTTATTAAAAGATTTTAAAGAAGAAGGCTTAATCGAAATTAATACACGTAAAATAAGCGTCTTGGATGCTAAAAAAATACTCCACGTTTCAGGGCATTAACACAATTCAACAAAGTTTTCAAGTACGATATGTCCGAAATTTCCTGATGATTCGGGATGAAACTGTACCCCAAAGATTTTCTTTGATTCATGTTGCATTACTTCATTCACACACTCATCTGAATTAGCAACTAATTCAAATTCCTTTGGAATGGAAATGCCTTCACAATGGTCTTCTTGCATATCAAACACATCGGGTAATCGATATAATAATGGACAATCTACAAATTGTTCAATTTCGTTCATCGATCGGCATTCTTTCATGCGTGAGCCAAAAGCCTCATAGGATAAACCAATGAGTTGATGACCAAAGCAAATTCCAAGCACTGGTTTCTCCGTAGTTTTAATCCAAGCGGTTTGGGCTAAGTATGGGGCCATATCTTCCTCTGTAATAAGAATGGGGGCACCTGAAATAATTATCCCATCAAATGAGACTGTAATTTCCTCCGTTACCTCAAAAAAAGGAAGCGTTTCATAATCTGCATATTCGTAAATGATTTCCTCTAATTGAGGAACCTTGTTGCTCCCACAATCGATAATCAAAATGCGTTTCATTATGGCTTAGAGAAATTAATATTACAAGTTATAGGACGATGATCCGAATAATTAACCTTATGCACCATGAAATTAGAACAGGATAACTCATTCGTATGGAATACATAATCAATTCTTCCAGCAGGAATTCGACCTATGTAGGTCGCGCCAAGCCCAACACTAGCCTCTCGAAATCCATCGGTCATTTTTTTGTAAAATTGATGGTAAGTATATGACATTGGGGTATCGTTGAAATCACCGCATACAACGATAGGGTAGGGTGAACTTTCCATATGTTCTATCACTTTTCTAGCTTGATCAGCACGCTTTATATAGGCATTATTCATTTTCTTAATTCCGGTCTTTAAAATCGATAAAGTACCGGTTGCTGGGGTAGTCCCTGGTTCGCTTAATCGTATCGATTGAAGGTGAACGTTGTAAATCCGGACAGTGTCTTTTCTAGAAACAACATCTGCGAAAATACAATAATTAAAATCCATGGTGCCTTGATTTTCAAACATGACATCCCCTCGAGCTATCATTGGGTATTTAGAGAAGATAGCAATTCCAAAATTTCGTTTTCCTCGTTCATTATGCGCACTACGCTCATGATAATCAACAGAATTTAAAATTGTTCGAATGGAATCATACGTTTCAAAGGTTGTGGGTTTGTCTTGCCGATAATATTCTTGAAAACACGCCACATCCGGTTGTTCTGAACGAATCAAGTTAAATATATGGTCTCTACTTTCGGTTGTGCTTTCGTCATATACTCCGAAAAGCCTTACATTGTAAGACAATAATTTTATGGAGTTTTCTGAGGAATCATTATTAAAAAAACTTAGTGCAATTAATCTAAGATGAAATGAGAATCCAATGAATAAAACAAACACGCCAACATATTTAAATGGGATTTTCCGAACGAATGCAAGTATTGTTACACCAAGGGCTGCAAAGACCCAGATGGGGTATAATAATCCGAAGTAAGGAAGCCATGAAATACTTTCCGGATGAAAGAATGGGGTTGCATATGAAATTAAAAGCAAAGCGCTAGTGATCCATAAGGCAAGTTGTAGGATTCGATCAAAGACTTTCATTTTTGCCCTTGATTAAATAAATAATCTTTTTCTTCCCTGCTCAATGATTCATAACCCGATTTAGATATTTTATCGAGTATTTCATCAATACGTTCTTGTTTTGCTTTTTTCTCTGCATTAAATACTTCATCTGTTTTAAAGCGTGCATTTTTACGCGGTGCAGTCCCTTGTTTTCTTTCGAACAACCGAGTTATTCGATTTAACATGTTTGATTGGCTATGAATGTTTTGAACCGCCAGAAATCCGAAAAATGCGCCCCCCAGGTGCGCGAAATGTGCTATCTCATCAGAAGCACCAAGACCGATTAAATCTTTGGCTAGAAAAAACAAGGCGAGCACGTAAATAGGAATACCAAATAAACCAAACAAATAAATTGGTGTTTGAGGCCTATAAACAGCAATTGCTGAAAAGATAGCCATAATTGCGCCGCTTGCACCAACTACATAATGTGGAGGGGAGAAATCTGGAAAGAGAAAGGTGACTATTAGTTCAAATAAGTTCCCCATAATGCCACCAAAAACATAGGTAATTAGTAGTTTTTTTCGGCCAAAAACTTGTTCATACATTGATCCTGCAAAGAACAAAAACAACATATTGAAGAATAGGTGCCCTAGAGAAAAGTGGGCAAAAATACTTGTGAATAGTGTCCACGGTTTTGTTACGAATTCTAAAACACTCGTAGGAAAAGTGAAAAGGCTTAATCCAATATTAGTACTTCCTAAGAGACTTTCAATTAATCCAAGAATATAAGCCGCAACAAAGATAATAACGTTCATAATAATTAAGCGAACGGTCATTTTGCCATTATTCAATTGGAATTTAATTTCTTCGAGAATACTGCGCTGCATCATGTAAAATCAATAAAAATTAGTTCGATCACGTCTTCGCCAATATAAGACAATGAGCGCACCGGCTATGGCTCCACCTACGTGCGCTAAATGCGCAACTTGGTCGTTTGGATTGTTTTGGTAAGATAGATATAGCTCATAAATAAAGTACCCACCAACTAAATATTTCGCCTTCACCGGAATAGCAAAGTATAGCATGAACTCTTGGTTAGGAAACAAAATGGCAAAAGCGGCAAGAACACCGAAAACAGCCCCGGAGGCGCCGAGCATAGAGGAATTTGATTGCATAACATAGTCGATGATCAAGGTTGCTTGTGACTGACTAATGCTACCCATATTATTGATTTCAGATAAACTTTCTTGAATACTAGACGTGTTCGAAATATAATAGTTTATAGTTCTAATATCAATGCCTGAAGCAGCGATCTTAGCCTTTAAATCAAAAAGTTGGTAGGCACTTATCGCGTTTTGAAGTAAGAACGCCCCAAATCCACACAGTAAAAAGAAAATAAAAAAACGTTTCGGCCCCCATAAGCGTTCTAAATATCCCCCAAGCATAACAAACAACCACATATTCATTAGCAAATGCAAAAAACCGGCATGCGCAAACATGTGCGTAACTACTTGATATGGTTGAAATAATGGGGAGCCAATGGCATGTGTGCTTAACAGCTGATTGAGGTCTACCCCCTTGCTTCCAAGTATCAATGTTAGAATAAAAACAAGAATATTTAGGAGCAGTAAATTTTTAGTAACCTGAGGAATGTTGTTTAACATGAAGTTATTTTATCAATTGGTTTAATTGTTCAAAATCCAAGATTTGAATTATCGGCTCATTGGATGGACTCAAGGTATGGTCAGGACAACTAAATAAGCGTTGAATTTGCAGTTCAGCCTCTGATTTATTGCTTATTCGGTGATATCTAGCAGCATGTTTCACCATTTGTAGTACAAGTGAATACGCCACATCTTCCTGATGTTGCTCACTATATCCTACACGTTCAATTAGTTCTTCAATACATTGTACTACACCATTTTCATGTAATATTTCGGGAGCACCAAAAACGTGTAAAACTTCTTCGTTCAATGAGATGTTAAACCCAATTTGCTCAAAGGTTTTCAAATGATTGGACACAATGCGTACCTCTTGTTTTTCAAGGGGTTTTTCGATAGGAAATAAAAGCATTTGCTGATTCAGCGGATGCTTTACAAAGGATTCAATACATTCGTCATATAAGATCCTCTCCATCGCCCGCTTGGAATCAATCATCATTACTCCAGTTTTTACCGGTGTAAAGATGTATCGTCCAACCAATAAAAGATCAGCTACTGATTGAACATCGGTTATACCCGGAAATTGTTGTTGTTCAGGTAAAGGGGTTTCATTAATCGAATAAAACGATTGCCAATCCGCCTCATTTGGTGTAGTTGATCCAAATCCTTGCTCCTTAATTCCTTTCGAAAAACTATTCGATTTACCACTATGGGTTTGCGGTTTAAATGGGTTAAAGTTAGGATCCACATGAATGGTTGGTTCTACAATGGGTTGCTTATTGAAACCAGCGGGAAGATCAAATGCGGTTTCTAATTCAAAATCTAAACTTGGCATTAGATTAAACATACCTAATGATTGTCGGATAGTACTTAAAAGAATTGAATAAATGTAGCGATCCTCTTCAAATTTTATTTCTGTTTTCGTTGGATGAATGTTAACATCAATTTTTGCAGGGTCTACTTCCAAGAAAATAAAATACGTAGGATGTGTTTTCTCCGGAATCAATCCTTCAAACGCTTTCAATACGGCGTGATTAAAATACGAGCTTTTAAAAAACCGTTTATTAACAAAAAAGAACTGACTGCCCCTTGTTTTTTTTGCAGTTTCCGGCTTTCCTATAAACCCAGTGAGTTTCACAATGTCTGTTTCTGACTCAATGGGGAAAACACGCTCGCCTGCATTTTTCCCAAGCACATCTGTAACTCGGCGTTTTAAATTTGCCGCACTTAAATTGTATATTGCTTGATTGTTGTGATGCAAAATAAAACTCACCTCTGGATGCGCGATAGCTATATATAAAAAAGCATCTTCGATATGATTAAATTCTATCGAGTCTGATTTTAAAAAATTTCGACGAGCGGGTACATTGTAAAATAAGTTTTTTACTTCGATCAAGGTACCTTTTGAACAAACCACCTCCTCATTCATGGTGATATTTCCACCCTCCATTTTGATGTGAACCCCAGTGAGCGCTTCTTCTCGCTTGGTTTTTAAGGATGCATGCGCAACGGCACCAATGGAAGCAAGAGCCTCCCCACGAAATCCCATCGTGGTTAATTTGAATAGGTCGTCAATGGCATCAATCTTACTTGTGGCATGTCGCTCAAAACATAGCAATGCATCTTCTGCATTCATACCTGAACCATTGTCCTGAATGGATATTAAGGTTCTTCCGCCATCCTTTATGTTTAGAGAAATCTCTGTTGCCCCTGCATCTATAGCATTTTCCATCAATTCTTTCACCACAGAGGAAGGACGTTGAACCACTTCGCCAGCGGCAATTTGATTGGCTAATTGAGTTGGAAGGCGCTTAATCACTTGCATATTGAACCTCGCTAAAAGCGATTAAACAAAAATAAGGATTATCCCTAAGAATAATCCTTACTTAACATTTCTTAGCGTGATTTATTACATACGCACTACGGTGCCCATGTATTCTGATTTTTCACCAGCTTTAGGTTCAGATAGAGTTACTTTCCAAACAAAGGCTTTATTTGAATCACCCATTTTACCATATCGTCGATCAATTCCGTCCCATGGTAATGTTGCGTCAGTGCTTTCAAATACTATCCCGCCGTCATTAGGATCAATAATGATCAATCGGAACGGCGTTGCTCGTTGTGTTAGCGCATAAGGCATGAATGTGGTCTTGCGTGCATCTTGCGAAGAAGGCTCAAATGCATTCACCGCCAATAAATTATAGTCTTCTGCCACATTGATCAATCCAGAGATTTCATTGGTACATCCGTTGTCATCCGTTAAATCAATATGCACCAAGGTTGTTCCTTTATCAAATAAATGTAGGTTTAGATCTTTCCCTGTATTCTCTTTAATTTGTTTTCCGTAGCGTATGGATCGCACAGTGGCTTCTGTTTTTACATGAATTCCTTGAACAGGTAACCCATTTTCATAAATCATTTCATCCATAATAAGATCTCCTTTTGGTCCAGCAATCACATTCGATTGTAGAATTACGCCCGTTTTAGGGTCTATAATTTCAATGGTTCCGGCACTCAATTCAAGTTTTATCGATGAATTAGGTTCAATTGAAAGCAACAAATTGTTACTTTTTAATGTAATCTCAAATCCATTTGTGTTTTTCAATTCAGAGGAAACGCCAGCACAGGCAGGTAAAACCAATGGGTTGTATGTGAAAAGTTCTTTTGGTTTTGGGTTATCTAAAAGTTCAAGTGTATTGGATGGTAATTCATCAATCGTTGATGAAACACTTTGAAGCTGATGAAATACAGGTTCTGCTTCGGTTTCGATAATAGTTGATTCTTTCCATTCAGGCAGCGGTTCAAGGAATTCAATGTGAGTTTTGATTTCAGCTTGTTTTTCCGTCTTTTCCTTAGGATTTACATGAGTTTTTACCTCGGTCTTATGCTGCTTAATGGTCGCTGTTTTTGGAGAAATAGGAGCAGATACAGGAGTTGAAGAATCTGTAAAATACCAGGTAGCACAAGTGATTCCAATCACCAACGCGGCACCTGGAAGTCCCCATTTTTTGAATGGATTTGTTTTAGGAGGAAGTTGGCTGTCTAAGCGTTTTTCGAGAGCTTCCCATGCGGTTGGATCATACGGTTCAGTGTGTGATTCGATTGCTTTTTTAAATATGTCATCTAATTTATCCATCAGTGTTGGATTTTTTTATATTTCGTTTCTAGCATTTTTTGCAAATTCATTCGAGCTTTTGCTAAGTTGGATTTTGACGTTCCTTCGCTAATCCCAAGGATTTCAGCGATTTCTTTGTGAGAGTACTCCTCAAACACATACATGTTAAATACGGTGCGATATGCAGGAGATAATCGATCGATACAATCAATAGCGACCTCATATTTAACCTGTAATTCTTCTAAGGATTCTCGCTCCTCCATGGTATTTTCAGCTGGCACCTTAAAGTCATTGTCTTGGTCAGACAAAAACGGATTTCGTTTCGCTTTTCGAATGGCATCAATTGCAGTATTCGAAAAAATTCTTCGCATCCATCCTTCTATTGAGCCGCGGAAGTCAAATAATTCCAATTTATCAAAGACCTTTATAAAACCATCTTGAACTACTTCCTGAGCACTGTCCCGATCTTTAATGTATCGTAGGCATACTGAAAGCATTTTCCCGTAGTAGGCTTTGAAGAACATATGTTGAGCCTTTCGCTCTTTCCGCACACACGCTGCAACAAGTTCTTTAAGTTCTACAGTTTCCAAGGGCTTTTACAGGTTAACGTACTAGTTTTTAATGTCGTTGCCTCAATTATTATAATTAGCAAACATTTTTTCTTTTGAGAAGCTAAATTTAATGCAGTTGTCGTAAATTCGCAAAGGAAATTTACAAACCGTTAATTAGAGAAATTATGAAAGTTACTGTTGTAGGTGCTGGGAATGTGGGAGCAACGTGTGCAGATGTGTTAGCTTCACGTGAAATTGCCAATGAAATTATTTTATTGGATATAAAAGAAGGCTTTGCTGAGGGTAAAGCACTTGATATTTGGCAAACTTCGCCAATAAACATGTATGATTCAAGAACAATTGGGTCTACGAATGATTATGCAATGACCAAGGATTCGGATGTAGTGGTTATTACTTCGGGATTACCTCGTAAACCGGGAATGTCTCGTGATGACTTAATCGCAACGAATGCAGGAATTGTAAAAACAGTAACTGAGAATGTGGTTAAATATTCCCCGAATGCAATTATAGTGGTCGTATCTAATCCATTAGATGTAATGACATATTGTGCATACTTAAATGCGAAAATCGATTCAAAGAAAGTATTTGGTATGGCGGGTGTTTTAGATACCGCAAGATACCGCGCATTCCTCGCTACTGAATTAAATGTTTCACCAAAAGATATTCAAGCAGTATTAATGGGTGGACATGGAGACACGATGGTTCCACTTCCTCGATATACTACGGTTGCAGGTATTCCTGTTACTGAATTGATTGAAGAAGATAAATTGAATGATATTATTGAGCGCACTAAATTTGGTGGTGGTGAAATCGTTAAATTACTCGGAACTTCTGCATGGTATGCGCCAGGAGCAGCGGCAGCTCAAATGGTAGAGGCAATTGTTCGTGATCAAAAACGAATCTTCCCAGTTTGTGCATGGTTAACCGGAGAATATGGATTGAAAGATATTTACCTTGGTGTACCTGTGGTATTGGGTAAAAACGGAATCGAACGAATCATTGAGCTAGACTTGAATGAGGCAGAGCGAGCATTATTGAATGAATCTGCAGAAGCCGTTAAAAGTGTAATGGATGTACTGGATAATATGAATGCTACGGCATAAGTAGAATCAACCATTCGAAAAAGATTAAATCCCGCCTTGCGGGATTTTTTTATACCCAGTTAAGGCAATTCAATGGCTCCAATGTCTGGTGGGTTATTTCTTGAATTCCCTAAAATGTCAGTAAAAACTGCGGTATTAATCCCGGCTCCGTTTAACGGTGAGTTCTGGAGAAATAGGAAATCACCTTGCACGGTATTTTCAAATAATGGATTTTCATTCCAGATGATATTCGAGTAGAATGGATCGTTGTAGGTCGTTTCACTTCGTATTAAATTATGCGTGATATTGAAATTTACAGTAACTCCCGGGGCGCTTATCGTATCGATAGCCAACTCATAATCTAGATTCCCCGCAATTACACAATTACGCAGCACCCCTTCATTGATGGATGAAACGGTTGTCGTTCCGTTTGCTGCATTGTAAAAGTAATTACTTATTCCAACCGCTGGAACTTGCGAAGTACCGTAACCCACAAGATTACAGTGGTTAAAATTAAAATCTCCACCCTCTATTACTAATAATGCATGACTTTCATTTCTTGATACGATACAATTCTCTGCCTTGACCTTCGCCCCGGCATAAATGAAAACCCCGTACCTTGAGGTGTTAAAAATTCGTGTATTTGTTAATTCTAAGGTATAGCCGGTATTACTTGGGTCTTCATGATACAAATGCACCCCGACTGTACCATTTTTTAAAATCGCATAATCGATGGTAGAGGGTAACGCTTCATGAAAGTATATTCCATAATACTGTCCGGCCACATTGCTATACATTGACTCTAAGCGGTCGCCTTGAAAAACCACCTCGTTGTTTTGCATTCCCTGAATGTTCAAGGCTCCTTTGTAAACATAGAGAATTGAATTTTTATGCAAATGGACTTGAGTTCCCGCCTGAATTGTTAATGATTTAGCTGAGTCTACGGCTGCATATCCATAAATAACGTGTGGTTTATCATTGGGCCATATCCCTTCATTTAAGTCTTTGTAATGAAAATATGCGTCTTGTCCCCATACCGCAAGTTTAACATATTGGTCTTTCCCGTTGGTTCTAAAGCGAATCGAATCTTCAATAATTAAGGCTTGGTTTTGCGCATTAGCCGCAAGGGTAACTTCAACAAAAGCAAAAAGACTATCTTTTCCTTCCATTACCAAGTTTTCTAAAAATGTTCCTTTTTCACCATCTACGTTCAAACGAAATGGAGATTGATCACCACCCATTAATTCGATTTCCTCAATCTGAACTGATTTTGTTGATGGATTATAGATTTTAAATTGTTTTGTTGTGGAGCCAATCGTCGTAAATACCGTGTCAAAAACAACGGTGTCTAACGAAAATATTAGATTTTCCTTGGAAAACCCTTTCATCTTATTGCAGGAATTCAAGGGAATAAAGCCAATGAGTATTGCTATGGTACTAAGAAAGTAAATTAGATTTTTCACAGTTGACGTAACGCACAAACTTACGTATTATTTGTGTTAGGTAAATACTTAACTTCGTTAAATGAACTTTTTCCTTTTAACGATGTAGTGGGACTTGTTATGAAACAAAACTTACTTATTTTATTTAGCGTTTGTATCGCTTTTTTTTCGCTGGCCCAACCACCTCAATCAAATGGTGTTTCCAATGGAAATCTATTTAATAACCAAGGGTCAACAACGGTTGTTTTGGATAGCGCACAGTTGCAACTTATGGATAAGGATCAGGTTCCTGCCGCTGATGATGTAGAGGTATTAAACGAATCGGAGGTTCGACAGCAGAATAATTTTAAAAAAGAAGCCGATTTCTATAAGTCAAAGAAAGTCGCGCTTAAAAGTAATTCAACATCTCGAACTGCATCAGACGTAGATGAGGTCCAACTTCAATATTCCGTAACTAAATTAAAAGGGTTGGCTCAAACGCCGTCGGAACAAATTGAAGCAAACATTCTATACTATGACCAAGGAAATTACAATGCAGATCGGGCGCTAGAATTAAATGAGGCCTTGAGGTTGAATCCAAATCATCCCGAGGGGTTAAAATTACGAGTCGCTAATTCACTGGTAATTGGTGATACTTTAACTGTGCTTACTACGCTTAATAGAATTCAATCGCTCGGTTTAACCCCACCAGCAATTCGCTGTTATGCCAGCGATTTAATTAATTCCGTTCCAAATCAAACGACTTTAATTACTCATGGTACCTTAGACACCTATTATGCGTTCTATGAACAACAATTAGCACAAAAAAAAGCGATTACCATTGTTTCTTTGGATTTGTTACAAAGTCAGCAATATCGAGCATTGTTACTTAAAAAAGGCTATTCCATACCGGTGCAACCCACAGTCGATGTCAAATACCTGGGGGATTTCATACGGATAAATCCTGCCACGAAATTTGCGTTTTCCATGACCATACCAAGGGAGTATTTACTGCAATTTGAACAAGATATAGTACCCAATGGCCTTGTCTTTTTATATCCGAATACCTTGGATGAAGCTCAGGTTTTGTTGAATAATGAGCAATTTATGGACTCGTTTTCATATTTAGATTGCGGTGAAGAGCCGGATGAAACAATATCGCCGCTAAGGCAAAATTATATGCCAATGATTTTAACCGTCGAAACCTTAAGCGCGGATAAAAGCAAGGAAAAACGATCTAAAATCGAAAACAAGAAGTACAAAATAAGACCGAAGAAATAAAGGATTTATGCGTGGATTGAAGTCAGGTTTTTCTCATTTCTCAGATGAAGAGCTCATGTTAGCGATTCGTCAAGGGGAGAAGACTGCCTTTAATGAATTGTATCAGCGCTATTCTGGTAAGCTTTATGGTTATATGCTGAAGTTACTTTGGTACAATGAAGTTCGTGCACAGGATTTATTACAGGATTTATTTACTAAGATCATTACGCAACCCCATATGTTTGATACCAACCGGAGTTTTAAAACTTGGGTTTATACCATTGCCTCCAATTTATGTAAGAATGAGTTTAAGCGGAATGAAGTTAGAAAGAACACAAGCAATGGATTGGATAGTCATTACCAATTGAGTGGAGCTGATGATGTAGAGCAAACGATAAATGATTGGGAATTTAAAGAGGCTTTGGATCAAGAACTAATGAAATTAGATGATAAACACCGTGAAGTTTTTGTATTAAAACATATTGATGGCCTTTCGATTAAAGAAATTTCTGAGATCGTTGGAATCAATGAAGGTACAGTAAAGTCGCGCTTATTTTATGCAATAAAGAAATTGGCAGCAGAATTAAAAATGTTTGAACTCGTAGAACGATGAAGCAGATAGACGATTTATTTTTAAAGGCTCATTACAGCGATTTGACTCCAAGTGAGCAATCCTTAATCGAGGACTTATGTTCTGATGAGGTTAGTTTTCAGCAAGTTAAGGCCTTGGTTACTAAAAGCATGGATGTATTACCCGTCAGCCCTCCCGCGCCTTTGTTGGAAGCGCTTAATCAAACATTCGATCAAACGTATTCCCAACCTTCAGAGAAAGGAATGCGTCCAAGGATGTTCAATTTATTCATTGCCTCTGCTGTTGCTGCTACGGTGTTAATATTTTTAACCGTTTATTACTTTGGAATAAAAAATGAACCTCAGGAACAACTCACTACGGTCGAAAAGAAGGAACAAAAGAAGAAAAACAATGAAACAAAAGCATCAGCTATAGTTGAAAAAACGCAAACGCCAAAAGTGGCCTCTTTAGAACCAATTCCCGCACCACCGTTAGCGCTGGACGTGGAGACGCAGAATGATGTGTTAATGGATGAACCTGCGGTTATTGCTTCGATTGAAATGGAAGATGCAAAGCAGGAAGAGCTTAGAGGTTCAAGATCCGATGTTGAGGCAGTGTCAAGGGATATGAATGCCACATACAATGAGCCGAAAAGCAATACGTATATGTGGACATCTGCGGATAAGCATTTAGCATCGGATCAGGTTGTAATCGCTCAAGAATTAAGGAAAAAACAAACTAAATCGGATTCAAAACGCTTGAATACCTCTTTGATGTTAAAACAAATTAAGCCTGTATATTAAAAGGTCAAGATAAAATGTTCTTTTGCTTGTGCTGGTCGCCTACTTAAAACGCCCATTCGGAAAAAATCAATACTCACGTGAAATCTTTCATCCAAAATTAGTTCATTCCAGGCAACGAACATGTTATCATTCCACCGGATATCATCTAATAGAAAAAGGGTTTGTTCATGTGTGAAGGGCATTATTTGGTCAAGGTAGTTGCGTAGCGCTTTCCCCTCGTGATGCCCATCAATGTAAACAAGGTCAAATGTTACGTTCTCCAAATCCGATAAATAGGTGCTGAAAGAACTTGTTAAAACTTCAATGTTGGTGCGATTTGTGGCGAATTTGTTAATGTTTTCACGCGCAATGGCTGCAATTTCAGGAGAACCTTCTATTGTGGTAATTTGTGCTTCGGGATGCCCAAGTTGCATGGCCAAGGTTCCTCTGCCAATAGATGTTCCTAGTTCGAGGATTCGAGAGGGTTCGAAATGATTACATAATCGATAAAGTAAGGTTCCATAACGTTTACCCGAGCTGCTGGTATTATGAATTTGCTTAACAGAACGTTGATTGCCTAACGTTTTTGACCCTGCACCTAAATCGATTATATTTAATAGACGTCGATCCGTGCGCTGTTTTTGATCGAAGGCATTTAAGATATTTTGGTGTTCCTTTTTTATTTTTAATTGAAGTCCCTTATCCACTAAATCATAAACAAACGGCGAATGAATTCCTTGCCGTTTTTTGGCGTGTAGCTGATATTTTATACCTTCGACGATTAGATTCACACTGCAAAGTAAAACTATTTATCTCGGATGGAGAAGGATATACAAGAAGCGATTGATAAACAGCGTAACCGTTTGTTCTCCTCCTTGGCGTCTCCAAACATTGTAGAGGCTTGTACGATTGGACATGGAATCTTACAATATACTCCTGCAGAAATTAAGAAATTTCAAGAAGATTTTGTTGAGTCTAATGGATCGATTTCGTTCTTTATTCCAGCATCCGGTGTTGGTTCGCGCATGTTCGATTTTCTTCAGCAATTCCTGGGTTCTATGGGGCATGATCAAGGGGATGAGGTTCGTTTATTTTTAAGTAAAATCGAGTCATTCGCTTTCTATCATGAAATGAATGAAGAATGGCGAAAATTATTATTGAATCCTCCGGTAGATTTATTGGCGCTTTGTGATTATCTACTCAGGCCGCAAGGATTGAATTTTTCTGGTACCCCGAAAGCTTTGTTTCCATTTCATCGGATGAATGAAAGGAATACATCACCCTTGGAAGGTCATTTAAGACAAGGTAATACAGCGTTAAAACCGATTGATTCCTTTCACTTTACCATACAGGATGAGCACAAAAATCAACTATCAATGTCTCGTGAAACGCTATTAAATAGTTTTCCATTCAATATAGATTTTAGTACCCAAGCAGTTGAAACTGATTCGTATGTGTTTGATGAGTTCATGCACCCCTTAAGTAATGAAACGGGATCGTTTGTGAGGCGTCCTGCTGGTCACGGAGCAATACTTTCAAATTTGAATGGAATAGCATCAGACCTTATTTTTATTAAGAATATTGACAACATTCAGTGTCCTGTTCAAGATGAATATGTGAATCAAACATGGGGATTACTTGGTGGCGTATTGGTGAATTTGCGCGATGAGCTTTTAAATGCATATTCAGAAAAAAATATGCCGGAAATTATGCGAATTTTTGGTGATTTTCAATTACTTGATGTAACTGATAGTGTTATATCTTGGGAATATATTTCAACAATGCTACAACGACCGTTTCGTGTTTGTGGTATGGTAAAGAATGAGGGGATGCCTGGGGGAGGTCCATTTTGGGTTTCTCATGAAGGGATTATATCAAAGCAAATTATAGAAAAGTCACAAATTGATTCGATTCACTTGGCTAAACTTACTGAAAGTTCTCATTTTAATCCAGTAATGATGGCTATTTCACCGTATGATTTGATGGGAAATAAATTGGATTTAACCGAGTATGTGCGAGAAGACCTTTCCATGGCGGTAAAAAAGAATCATTTAGGTAAGACCGTATACTATCTTGAAAAACCAGGATTATGGAATGGTTCGATGTATCATTGGAATACAGTTTTTGTCGAAATACCGTCAAATGTGTTCAGCCCGGTAAAAAATGTGATGGATTTGTTGAACCCATCACATTGTTGTTAATCTAACCTTCATTAAACTCTTCGGACAATCGTTTCGCGATTTTTCTCTTAGAAAACCAATCTTTTATCGAATCAACCATGCTGTACATGATGGGTACGACGATAATCGTAAGGAACATGGAGGAGGTTAATCCACCGATTAATACCCATGCCAAGCCATTTTTCCATTCTGCTCCGGATCCTTTGCCAATGGCAATTGGAATCATTCCGAACACCATGGCGATGGTTGTCATTAATATTGGACGCATACGTGTTCTCACTGCTTTTAATAAGGCTTCGTGCGTTTTAACCCCTGTTGTTTTTAAGTGGTTGGTAAAGTCGACAATTAGAATGGCATTTTTGGCCACTAATCCTAAGAGCATCAACATTCCAAGCATGGTGAATATTCCCATGTTCGATGCGGATAAACTAAGGGCGAGTATGGCTCCAATTAACGATACAAGAATCGAGAATAATACGACAAACGGGTAGACAAAATTGTCATACAATACCACCATGATGAGGTAGACTAAAATTACGCCAATTCCCATTGCTGTACCTAGTGCACCCATGGATTCTTTCTGTCGTTTAACTTCACCCCCCCATTTCATTCGTACTTGGTCATTTAAGGGATGATCAACAAGGTACTTATCGATGTCTTGTGCAACATTTCCAGCTGCTCTTCCGAGAACCCAACATCTGAGGGTGGTATTATTTGCCCGATTTTTACGCTCTAAGGTTCCATTTCCATTTTCCATGGTCACATTAGCGAATTCTTCCAATCTTACAAGTTTCCCGTCATTTGTAGTAAATGCCATCGATTCTATATCTTCAATACTTTTTCGATCGTATTTATCTGCCATTACGCGGATGCCATATTCATTTCCCTGGTCATCATATTTGACGTCATCGTTACCGGTTAAGGCATTTTGAAGTTGCATACCGATTACCGCAACCGGAAGTCCCAGTTGCCCCATTTTGTCACGGTCAAGTTCAATTCGGATTTCTGGTGTGACATCATCCGTAGAGATATAAGCATCTTTAGCTCCTTTAATACTGTCCATGAATCCTTTCATTCTTCTAGCCTCGCTTATGAGTAACTCATTATTGTCTGATGAAAGGAAGATTTCAATGGGCGCTTCTTCTGATTCAATCATTCCTATATTCATGGCTCTCACTTCAAGTCCAGGATAGGTTCGTTCAATTTTCTCACGGATTTTAGTCATGAATTTGATGGTTGGATAGCGTTCTTGCATCCCTGGTTTCATCTTTATCGTAATTTCTGAACGATATTCAGACCCAAAGGATAGTGCCCCCATACCTGAACTCGGTCCACCTACATTAGAAAATACTACGGAATTCACCTCTTTTTGCCCATTAAGCATGTCCTCAATGGCTAAGGTAACTCGGTTATTTTCTTCAATGGTTGTGCTCTTATCAAATTTCAATTTGAGCATAAACTTCCCTTGATCTCCTTGTGCCACAAATTCTTGACCTACAATACCAAGGGCCATGGTTCCAAAGCTGGCAATAAATAAGACCAAAATGGAAAGTCCGGTGATGATTTTATGTCTTAGTGACCAGTTAACCAAGGAAACATAGGCCTCGGTAAATTTCGAAAGTCGAACTTCAAACCAATATAAAAATCGATAAAAAATCCCTTTTTTCTCTTCCAATTTCACTTCTTTGGCCATGCGAGAAGCGAGCCATGGGGTCAGTGTAAAACAAACAAAAAGCGACATCAAGGTAGAGATTACTACTACGATAGAAAACTGTTCTAAGATGTCAGATATTACACCTTGAATGAACACTACCGGTGAGAATACCACGACGTCAACCAAGGTGATAGCGAGTGCTGTGAAACCGATTTCGTTTCTACCGTCTAAGGCTGCTTGCTTTCTGTTTTTACCCATTTGAAGGTGCCTGTAAATGTTTTCGAGGACCACAATGGAGTCATCTACCAGGATTCCAATTACAAGAGACATCGCTAGAAGGGTCATTAAGTTTAGGGTATATCCTAATGCATACATCGCAATGAACGTTGAAACTAAGGAGGCTGGAATAGCGATTAATACGATTAAGGCATTTCGCAAGGTGTGTAAGAAAAGAAGCATTACAATCGCAACTAAGGCGATAGCCAATTCGAGGTCATGAAGTACGGCATGCACGGAATCTAGGGTTACCGTGGATGTGTCGGTTGCTATTGTAAATTTGATTCCTTCCTTCTTGTATTTTTCTTCGATCTCGTCGATGCGTTTGCGGGTGAGCTCGGACATTTCAACCGCATTGGCATCACTTTGTTTTTTGATTCGTAATCCGATTCCTTCTTTACCGTTTAATCGGCATAATGAAAGTTGGTCGGTAGAGCCGTCGGCTACTTCTGCCACATCGGCTAAACGTACTACGGATGTCCCACTAGAAAACAAAATTAAATTCTTGATTTCATCAACGGATTTGAATTTACCTGAAAGACGCACGGTCATTTGTTCTTCCGTACTTTTTACTTTTCCGGTCGGAAACTCCACATTGGATGCCGCAATTGCTTGGTTTACATTCGCCAGCGTGAGACCGTATGACTTTAATTTTTCTTTATCGACATTTACCCGGATTTCCCGTTTTTCTCCACCAATTACTTGCACTTCGGCTACTCCTTTTACTTGTTTGATTTGCGGGAGAATTTGGTCGTCCATTAAGGTCATGAATTCCTTGCCACCCATGTTTTTAGCCGTAGCAATTACTTGTAATACGGGGGTGGCATTGGGTTCAATTTTGGCTAAAACAGGTCTTGTGGAATTATCTGGGAGAACAGATTCAATGGTGTTGATTTTGCGTTGTGCTTCTTGCAAGGCCAAATTGATATCTACCCCATCTTTGAATTCGAGTAAGATAATTGAGGCATTTTCTAAGGAAAAGGTAGTAACCTCTGAGAGGTTCTCTATTCCGCTGAGTCCATCTTCTAAGGGTTTAGAAACCTGAGACTCAACCGTGGCTGGAGAGGCACCGGGATAGGTTGTCGTTACAGTAAGTACGGGCGGCGCGAAGTCTGGCATTAACTCATAACTCAACTGCTGGTAACTCAGCATCCCACCACCAATCAGAATCGTAAAAATAACGATAATGAAAGAAGGTCTTTTAATCGATAATTCGGTAAGTGTCATGTTATTGAGCGATTTTAACGTTTTTATTGTCTCTTAAGTTGATTTGACCGCGAACCACGATTTTATCTCCTGCGCGCAATCCACTGCGCACTTCGATTACGTCTCCTTCTGAAAGTCCAATACCAAATGAAACGAGTTTTGCTTTGCCATCTCGCACAACATATACTTGTGGGTTTTTAAGGGAGCCAACGATTGCTTTTCTTGGAATTGAAAGGTTGGCTACGCTATAATCGCTTTGAATGACAGCTGAACCATACATGCCTGCCCGAAGGGCTTTGTTCGCATTATTTACCGTGATTTGTACTTTGAAATTATGAGATTTATCAGCTTGGACTGAGATGTTGGAGATTTTACCGTTGATTGAAGCGGATACTTGGTCACTGGTGATGCTGATGGATTGATTCAATTTGAATTTTTGAATGTCTCGTTCTGGAATATTCACTGTAAGCTTCAATTTTGAAATATCTGTAATTTCAACAACGGGTGAGCCCGCCCCAATTACGGAGCCTAGGTCGATTAATTTTTTTGTGATAACCCCTGCAAAAGGTGCCTTAATCACGGTTGCTTTGAGTTGTTTTTCCAATTGTTTCTTTTGAATTTTGGCCGCTTTTATTCCGAGTTTAGTTTTTTCCGCTTGAACGGCTGGTGCTGCATTCTGATTGGATAGGGTCGTGTAGCGATCGTCGTCTTTTTCTTGTCCTTCGATGCTTACTTCTAAATTTTCAATTTGAAGTTTAATCATTTCGTCATCCAATTTCGCGATTACGCTGCCTTGACCAACCTGGTCTCCTTCCGAAACATTCATGGAAATAACTCGCCCGCTCCCTTCTGCACCAATTAAATTCTGACGAAAGGGTTCAAAGGTTCCGAGGTAGGAAAATTCGTCTTCAAAGGTATGCATGGTAGGGTTTACCACCTCTACCAAAACGGGCGCATCTACGTCAGGGATATAAATTTTCTCTTCCACCGATTTTTTGTTAGCCATTAATTTCACAACGGTGAATGTGATTAGAATGATTGCGATTGCAATGCCGGCAAGGATGCTTTTGTTTATTTTCATGGGTGCTTATTTGAGTTGACTTATTGATTTTAAATAGCTTAATTCGGCTTGACGCAGTGAAAGATATGCGCCTACAAGACTGGATTGGGCTTGCTGTAGTCCATTGTCTGCTTGGAGTAATTCGTTGGTGCTAATTGTGCCTGCTTTGAATTGTGCTTTGGCAGCTTCATAAACACGCTCGGATAGTTTAAGCTGTTCCTTATTCATTTCCAAATTAGCAGTTTGTAACTCGGCATCACGTTTTGCATTTGCAGTAGCCAAATTCAATTGCTGCGTGGCTAATAATTCTTGATTTTGAATTTTTTCTTTGTTATATGCATTAACTTTTAGTTTATTCTTTTTTTCAAATCCATCGAAAAGCGTCCAGTCTAATCGAAGTCCAAGAAATGCGGATGGAATGCCCGTTCTGAAATCGTCTTCGGGTTTCATATTGTAATTGTAATTGTAGGCGCCATAAAACGATAGGGTAGGAAGGTATGCCATATAGGTACCCTTGCGTTCTTCAACATTCATTTGTTTTTGAAGTTGAATTAACTCTAATTCAGGACGCAGTGCATTGGTTTGTTCGGTAATTGTTGGATTAGAAATGATTTCGTCACTTGCAATGGCAATTTCTTTCCCTTCAGGAAGACCAACTAGGATTGATAACAATTGATTCAATTGTAACCGTGTATTTTCAAGTTTAATGATGCCATTCGTAATGCTATTCCGATTGATTTTAAGTTTATCGACTTCGGTGGGAATGATTAGCCCTTGTTGTTGCATTAATTCCATATTACGGATGAGTTCATCCATGTTTTTTTCGTTTTTCTGAAGGTATGCCAGTTGTTGGTTGACCGCTTGTAAAGCGAAAAAAGTGTTTGAAACTTGATAGTGCACTTCTTGGAATGCAATTTTCTCTTGAATTTCAAGGATTTGCGCATTAATTGCAAGGGCATTCAATCCATAATTTAATTGTGGATTAAAAATGAATTGAGTGAGTTGAACTGTATTACTTAGCGTGTACGGTACACCGAATTTAACTTCGGCAAAAGTCCCTGGAGGTCCTCCGAAAAAGTCAGCAGGAACGATTTGACCCGGTATAATCGCATTGTAGCGATAATCACCGGTAGCGGTTATCTTTGGATATTGGCTCGCTAAAAAAGCTTTTCGTTGGTTTGCATTTGCTGAAATTTCGATGCGTGCGTTTTTTAACGAAAGATTAGCTGTGTCAGCCATTTTCAATAAGTCTGTAAGCGAATATACCTGTGCGCTTGCCCAAGTTGAAAGAAATAAAAAGAGAAACAGGACTGCTTTATTCATGAGGAATTATAATTGATCGTTTGGGAAAAGGTACCCGAGCACCATGTTTACGGCATGGGTTTTATGGGCGGTGAGATGTTCTTTGTAGGTTTCGTTGCTAACACCATGAATCACTTTCATAAGGGGTTGTGCCATGAAAGGGTATTGACAATTAGACATGATGAGCAATGTGATTTGAACGATATCCATTTGGCGCATGTCGCCGCGCTCTTGGAGTTTTCGGGCTTCGTCAAATACTCCAGATTCATTGACCATGTTGAGAACAGGAAGAATTCCTTGCATGGCCTCTGGATTTCTTGCTAATTCATTTAATACGAAGTTAGGAATGTCGGGGTGCTGACCTAAAAACTCAAATTCTCGTTCAATAAGGATTTTTATTTTTTCTCGAATCGGTAAGTCTGAACTGAATACTTGCACCATGGACTTCAAGAAATCCTGCATTACGGTTTCAAAGATTAGGGCGAATAACTTACTTTTTGATCGAAAATAGTAGTTTACAAGGGCCACATTCATGCCCGCTTCACGAGCGATTTCACGAGAACTACAATTCGCCGAGCCTTTTTGTATAAAGACCCGCAGGGCGGCTTGCTTAATTTTTTCTTCTGCGTTTTGATTCATCCTTGCTTTTGGCGCTGCAAAGTTAAACACAAATATTAAACACTTGTTTAAAACAGATGTGAAAAAAATTAAAAATCTTGGTTAATGGATTTTTTTAACTCAGTTTATTTGGGCATTCCCTGACCTTTCTCGGTCATCATGGCTTGAATCTGACGCATGGTATTTTCCATGCCCTGTGGGCTGCCGTCTAGAAATATGGTATTTCCTTTACCGTACTCAGCAAAATTCTTAATTGCTTCGGTCCACATGGAAAACAAGATGACGTTCGTATCTAGATTGGCTTGTTGCATTTGTTCTGCCGCTTCAGTCATACCCTTTGCCACTTCTTGACGGAACAATGCTACCCCTTGTCCGCGGAGCATTGCCGCTTCTTTTTCAGCCATCGCAGCAATTTTTATCGAATTTCCTTCAGCTTCTGCCGCCTTTGTTTTCGTGATTAAGAGTGCTTGGCCTTCATTTTCTGCGGCAGCTTTAAGGTTATTCGAAGCTACTACTTTGCTCATACTTTCCATAATCGCTGCATCAAATGTGATGTCATTTATTTGAAGGTCTAACAAGTGATATCCCCATGATTCTAGGGTGTGATCGATTTGTCCTTTAACACTTTCAACCAATTCATGACGTAAGCCTAAGATTTCTGATTGTTTTTGACTTGCCACATACGAACGAATCGATCCTTCGATTGTGCGGATTAGTGCTTGCATTAAGTCTTTATTGCTAATAAATTTGAAAGCAACTTTTTTAATTGTTTCCTCATTTTCGTCCATCACTGCATATAGCAACATACTTTTGAAATACACATTGGCTTGATCAATGGTCACCGCCTGAAATTCCATTTCGATGCTTTGGTTTTGGGAAGAGATGCGTTTGTATACTTTCTCTATAAAAGGAATTTTTAATCGCAACCCAGGTGCTGCGGTACGTTTATACTTTCCAAATAAGGTGATTACTACAATAGTTCCTTGATTTACGGTGTAGAGTCCGCTTAGTATGATAATAGCTATACCTCCTAAGATGTAATAAATGGGCATGTTTTTATTTATTTAAGGTTGTTCTTGCTTTAGCGCAATTGCATCCACTGGAGGATTTGCAAGCAAAAAGACAAAACGAAAGTAAGCAAATTATAATAAAAGTTTTCATGTTAATAAGGTTTTTGTCCAATATAATTACCGGGTGGATCATAATTACAGACGAAGAAAAATGCCCCGGATTTGCTCTTGGCGCAGCCACAACCTAACTGGGTTGTGTTTTTCCAAATCACTTGAGTGTAATGACCAGATTTTGCCCAATCATTTCCAATGGGTTTATAATTAAAATATACTTTCTCTTTATTCCACATCGCAACGCCCTCTGAGATGTCATCCGGCATGCTGGAAATCCATGAAATATTTTCACCATAATTGTCTCCACTTCGGTGATGAATGCTGTTATCTTCTTCCGCCAATTGAAGCGCCCACTCTTCCGCATATGACGCGATTTCATCATTCCATGTAAGGTTTGGAATATTTAGTAATTTGCGTTCTTTGTTGTGTTCGATTAGTATACTACGTTGGATCGCAGTATCAAGCGTTATCGAGGATTGAGCTGAAATGTGAGCAGCAAGTGCTAACACAATGAGAAAAAGTAAGTTTTTCATGCCTTAAAATTATTAAAAGTTTATCGTCTTTAGGCTGATTGCGTAAATATCTTCATCTTTACACAACGATAAGTTTGTCATGCATAACATAAAAATCCTATTCTTCATTTTTGTTACTTCTTCGTTCGTGGCTCAACGAAAACCTGAGGCTTTTAAGAAAGGTTCTTTCTATTTTTATTGGGGGTGGAATCGAGCATATTATTCGCCATCAACTATTCATTTCAGTGGGAAAACCTATGATTTTCAATTGTATGACGTAGTAGCTGTAGATCGGCAATCACCTTTTGATGCGCAATTGTATTTTACTCCGAATAAAATGACAATTCCACAATATAATGCACGAATTGGCTATTATTTTAAACATGATTTGCAGATTTCGTTAGGGGTTGATCACATGAAATATGTGATGTTGCACGATCAGCCAAGTACCATCAATGGATACATTTATAATAGCAATACGAGCTATGATGGTGTTTATGTGAATCAACCCTTTACCATTGGACAAGATTTTTTAAAATTTGAACATACGGATGGGTTGAACTATATAAACACTGAACTCCGTAAATCCTTATTAATGTTCCGTAAAAAACAGATACAATCTACTTTTTTATTTGGGGGAGGATTAGGTATGTTGTTGCCTAAAACCAATACCACATTGTTGGCTAATCCACGATATGATGCGTTTCATTTGGCTGGGTATGGAGTAGATGGTGTTATGTCATTGCAGTTGAATTTTTTTAAGTATTTTTTCATTCAGGGAGAGGCTAAGATGGGATTTATTCACATGCCAGATATTCGAACAACGATGAATGCAAGTGATCGTGCTTCTCAGATGTTTCTATACAACCAATTCAATGTGAATTTTGGAGCGCAGTTCTCCCTAATCAAATATAGTCAGGCCAAGATTCCTAAATCACCTACGGATTAACCTTACTGTAACCAAGATCCACCTACCGAAATTACATTGTTTAATTTCAAATAGTGTTCGTAAGTTTCCACTTTGATGCCTCCGGTTGGACAAAACTTCACCTGTGGGAATACTTGTCCGTAAGTTTTTAGAGCATCTAATCCACCAAAGAGATGGGCGGGAAAGAACTTAAAGGTATCCCAGCCAAGTTCAAGACCTGTAATGATTTCACTGGGTGTAGCAACGCCTGGGATAAATGGAATTCCGCAGGCTTCAAAGGTAGGTGCAAGGGTTTTACTTATTCCAGGACTTACCATAAAATCAACTGCTAATTCAGCCGCTTTCTCAATTTGTTCATTGGTGACTAGGGTGCCCACTCCGATGTCTATACGGTTTCCGAACGCGCGTTTAGCCTCTGCGATTGCGTCAAAAGAAATGGGAGTTCGAAGGGTGATTTCGATGCAGGATACGCCTTGGGATTCAAGTTTTTCCAATTGGGGAATTACTTCAGATAATTCATGGAAGGTAACAACCGGAATGATCGGATGTTTTTCTAAAATTGCACGTATGTTATTCTGTTTCATGGGCTTTTACAAAAATATGAATATCGTGAGAAAACGGATTGATTAGGCCTTGAAGTGCTTCAACCCATTCGTGAATGCTATGTTTTCCACAAAAATGAAGCAGGTTCATTTGTCGTTCTTGAGGTACTTTATTGGGATACAATTCCCGATGAATCCGTTCAAGTCGCTTAATTTGTGTATCCAGTTGCTGTTTTTCTTCTTTTTGCCAACGTTGCTTATAATGGCTTATGCTTGAATCAATGCTCGCCTGTTGTGCTCCACACCATTTTGTCGCTTCGTTACCAAAAGAGGAAATTCCTTCCGACATGCGAAGTTTTAGGTTTATCAATTCTTTGTCGATTTCATTAAAGACCGCATCTCGCTTTGATTGTTTCGAAAGGAGTGTTTCGATTTGGCCTGACAAGTCAATGAAATAAGAAGGCAAAACCGATTCATCAATATAATCAGGAGTAATAAGTGCACTGATACGCGTTTGGATTAACGGAAATTCCACATTCGCAGCAGCAAATGTTGCCTTGAGTTGAGCCCAATATGCCATTTCGCCACTTCCTCCAACATAGCAAATGTTTGGTAAAATACACTCTTGATAAATAGGACGGAATAACACATTCGGAGAAAATCGTTCTGGAAACTCTGTTAATTCCTCAAATAATACATCTTTCTTCCATGCTATTTCATCAATTATAAAGCCATCTGATGAAGGAATAATTCGCGACCTTTTTCCCTCGGTCATAAAAAACAAGTTAATTGGTCTCACATACGCTTGTGTTTTTAAACCAGCACCCAGTAATTCTTGATTGGTTCTATTAACGTGTTCAAAAATGAATTGAGTTTCTAGTTCTTTTTGCATTAGCGGGATAAACATCCGCTTTAGTTCCGGATTATCGCCGTCCACGATGAGCAAGCCATATGACCCAAACACTTTATTTAGTAGGGTTTTATAGTGTTCCACATATCGACCTTCACTGACTTGAAAGAGGGCTGTTAATTCATCCCGCGCTTCTTGTTGGAACAGCGATAGCATTGCTTGGTAGGTTTCGTTTAAGCCTGAGGTTTCAAATCTACCTACGGGTCCAGTTTGATTCGATTCCCAAGTAAAATCTTTATGAAAAAACTGGGTAGATTTTATCTCTTCAAAATCGTGGTCTTCCGAGGCCAACCAAAAAACAGGAACAAGATGATACTCGGTTTGTTCTTTATTCAGCTGTTCGCAGAGATTAATTACATGCAGCGCTTTGTATATAAGAAAAAGTGGACCAAGGCCTAACGAAAGTTGGTGGCCTGTGGTGATGGTTAGTGTATTGTCTTTAGCGAGGTTCCTAAGATTTATTTCCTGCGCTTCAGTGGTGGAACTTTTCGAATATTGATGGCTTAAGTACGAACTAAGTATTTTTCTATGCGCGCTTGAATAGGTGGTTGATTTAATTTTACATTGTTCCAAAAGACTAGCCTTTGAGACTTCTCCATTCAAAAATGTGTGTTTGGTTTGGTTAGACCATTGTTCAATCGCAGTTCCAAACCCATTGACATCCGTTCTGGGTAGCAGGTACCGTTTTAAGTGAATCATGCCTCGGAAAGGTTTTGTAACTCCACAAATCGTGCATAAGCACCGTTGAGAGCAATTAACGTTTCGTGGTTACCTTCTTCAATGATTTTCCCATCTTGAAGCACGATAATTTTATCCGCTTTACGAATGGTGGAAAGCCTATGTGCGATAACGATTGCGGTACGATTGGTCATTAAACGATCTAGTGCATCTTGAACCAATTTTTCAGATTCTGAATCTAATGCAGAAGTGGCTTCATCGAGTATTAGAATCGCCGGATTTTTCAAAATTGCTCTAGCAATCGCAATGCGTTGCTTTTGTCCGCCCGATAGTTGTATTCCTCGATCTCCTACTTGGGTATTCATCCCCTCCGGAAAATTTTGAATAAATTCTAACGCATTGGCAGCTTTTGCGGCATCCTCAATCTCTTGGTTGCTTGCTTCAGGTCTGCCAAAGCGAATGTTCTCTCGAATGGTATCTGCAAAAAGCATCACTTCTTGGGGTACAATCGCAATGTGTGAACGTAAATATTCCAAGTCAATCTCACGGGTATTCGTATCATCGAAAAACACAGCACCGGATTGGGGTTCATAATACCGAAGGAGTAAGCTAGCCAGGGTTGATTTCCCCGCGCCCGATCCTCCAACTAGGGCAAAGGTTTGGTTTCGAACAATGTTGAAATTTATTCCACTAAGTACAGGTGCATCCAAGCGTTGAGGGTATTGGAAATGAACATCTTCTAGGCGGATATTTCCCGACAACGCAGGTTTTTTAGTCCCGTCAACTAATTCTCTTTCTGTGGCCGTATTCATGATCTCGACAAGGTTTTCAACCGCGCCAAGGGCCTTTTGAATGTTTGCATATAATTCCGGCAGAGAACCTATACTCGCCCCCATTAAGATGGTAAATAGAATAAACTGATAAAACCCTTCTTTTGGTAACGTAGGATGAGCTCCTTGTGTCATAATCATTCCTTGCCAGATGATAAACACAATGGCTCCAAAAAGACAGAAAATGATAAAGGATACAAACACGCCCCGCCAAACACCGCTCTTAACATTCAGGTCGCGCATTTTTTGAGTATTAATTCTAAAACGATTCAGATTAAATACTTCATTCGTAAAGGCTTTAACATTGGCTATTCCACTTAGGGCTTCTTCAATGATTGAATTAGATTCGGCGGTGAAATCTTGTGCATTCTTACTTAGTTTACGAATGTACCGACCAAAAATCACAGCGATAATTGCCATCACAGGAACAGTCCCTAGCATGATTAAGGAAAGTTTCCATGAGATGAATACTAAAAACGTGATACCACCAACAACAATAACCAATTGCCGAAAAAATTCTGCGATCGTCGTGCGCATAGTTTCTTGAATTTGTGTGATGTCCGAGGCTATGCGGCTTGTCAGTTCACCTACTTTGTGGGTATTGAAAAAATCCATCGGCATGTATATCATGCGCTCAAATGCATCATTGCGCAAATCTCGTAAAGCGTTTTCAGTAACGTTGTTAAATAAGACTACTCTAAAAAAAGAGAAAAGCGATTGAATACCGAATAGGATAAACAGCGCAAATGCTATTCCGTTGACTGAGTTTTTAGACAAGACTTGTCCGATTGTATCCACAGAACTTCCTCCAGAATCTGCACCCAATAGTCCTCCCATCAAGTAGGGAAACAAAAGTCCCGCCAAGGTGGATAGCACTAAAAATATCCATCCAATACTATATGAAAATAAGTAAGGTTTTAAATAAGATAGTAAAAAGCGTAGTTTTTTTGAAGCACTAATCTTCTTGGTATTTGGTTGTTTGGATGACAAGGCGTTCAACTTTAATGGATTGCACTGCAAAAATACCTACTTTTAAGGGAGTGATGAATAATTTCATTTTTTTTATCAAAACAATTTGAATTCCTGAAAAATATCTTATATTTGCACTCCGTTTTTCGGTAGATATTTAAAGATAAGACGATGAAAAGAACATTTCAACCTTCACAAAGAAAACGAAGAAACAAGCATGGCTTCCGAAGTAGAATGGCTACCAAAAATGGTCGTCGTGTATTGGCTGCACGTCGTAAAAAAGGTAGAAAAAAACTTACAGTTTCTGACGAGCCACTTCACAAAAGATAGGATTAAATTAACGATATCAAACCCTGACCCAGCGTCAGGGTTTTTTTTTGCAATTTTGTTTTAAAGGATTAAAAATGAGAAGATATTTATTATTTATATTTCTTTTAAGTATTGTGTTCAAAGGGTTTTCACAAGGGCTCGAATTTCAGTCCCCAAGTAAAAAAACGCTATTTAAAATCTCAGGGTTTGGAGATTTATATTTCGGTAAACATGTGGATAATTACAATAAAAAGGAGTCCTTTCTGTATAACCATAAAGTCAATAATCGGCTCAGAACAAATTTACTTTTGGTAAAAGGTGAATTGAATCACAAAAGATTTCGTGCAACTTTAGGTTTAATGACTGGCGATTATAGTAAATACAATTTAGCGGCGGAGCCTTTATGGGCAAAGCCACTGAATGAAGCCTATGTAGGATTTAAGCTTTCAAAAACAAAGAATATTTGGTGGGACATTGGAGTTTATAGTTCCTTTCTAGGAATTGAATCTGTCGTGTCATCGGATTGCCCAACCTTAACCCGAAGTTTGGTTGCTGAAAACTCACCATATTACCTGAGTGGTACTCGTATACTATATAATAGTGACAATAAAAAACATGAAGCAGGTGTACATGTATTGAATGGATGGCAGCGTATTGGATGGGATCCCGCTATAGTTAAACCTAGTGTTGGCGCGCACTACAAGTATAATTTTACTGATAATTTATCCTTAATGTATGGGGCCTTTTACGGATCAATATATCCAGATAGTTTATCCATAAATCGGTTTTATGAGCATGTTAATTTCGCATGGAAAAAAGGGAAATGGGAAACATGGGTAACGCTTGACCTGGGTATAGAATCTGGTAAGATTTGGGGTGCTGCGCAGGTGATGAATCGCTATACCGTCAACGCGCATTGGAGTTTGGCTCAACGCTTAGAAGTTTTTTATGACCCGGATAACCGTTGCGCAAGAATTGGTGAGGTAGATAAAACAATAATTGGCGGGTATACCTTGTGCCCTACGTATCAACTAACAGAGCAGATAGCACTTCGTTTGGATACTAAATTTCTCCAAGCTACTGAAAACATTTTAAAGGGTAAATCCCGGGATGTACAGTTTAATCTGGGTCTCGGTATACGCTTTTGATTCCATACTACCTGAGTACAGTAACATGTCCAACAACTCGTTTGGGATTGTCGGCATTGGGTAGCTTATAGTAAACTTCCCAGGTATATACTTGATCTTGTGCAGTTTTTACCTTACCTCCATATGGTCTCGGTGCATCACCGTTCCAAGCACCCAAGGTGTTGGTGGATGTGGTTGGGATAGAAGGCAATTCATGAGTCTCAAAGATGATTTCTCCCCAACGATTGTAAATTCTAAATACATAATCTTCTGGATCAATTGCATGGCTAAAGACTGGGTAAAATAAATTGTTTAGCTCCTTGCCATCTGGTGTAAAAGAATTGGGAACATACAATAATGCATCAGGTTCTATTCGAATACTGATGATTGTTGTGTCGGGGCAATACCCCATGTTGCTTGCAATCAATTGAACATCATACACTCCTGGAGGACAGCCATAAGTATATCCTATAATGTTTGAACTATTTGGGTCATAGTATGAACTTGGTGTTGAGAATAATTCTGAAAAATCAAGACTTGGATCACATTCTCCTAAATCCCAATAATAGTCTGTTGCATTTTCGGAAGTATTCACAAAATCGAATGTCGGATTAAAGAATGACTGAACACTTGAAGATGGTTCAAAGTTTGCAATTGCTGGATATATTGCGTTTACGAAAATCGTGTCAACTGCTAAATCACACCCATATCCGGAATTTACCATATACACAACCACGTTGGTATCTCCGGTTGAAAGATAACTCATGTTACTTATTAAATCTGGACCTAGTTCCAATACTGAATCGCTTAAATTAACATTGTACAAATACCAGGTAAATTGATTGATTGAGTTTGGAGTTCCACCGCTGAAAATAGATTCTACTTCATGAATTGAGCCAAAACATGAATAGGGATCCGTTTCAATTTCAATGATAGGATCAGGGTAAACTGAAATTGCAATTGACGTATCTGCGTCGCATCCTTCAGTGTCTTGAATGATTGTTAATTGATAAGTAATGTTGTTTGGGAGGGGTGTTGTAGTAATCGTATAATTATTTGAATTCGGAATATTTGTAAATGGAGCTCCCGTAGGATTGGATTCCGCCCATTGGTAGGTACTGACATTACCAAATCCACCCGAAATGGTTCCTGTTAATTGAACTTGAGCACCAACACATACCTCATTAATTCCTGCAATACTAACAATAGGGTCAGGTAGTATGGTAACGGTAATTGTATCCGGAGAATTGGAAAAACATCCAATCCCTGATTGTTGAACAGAAACGGTATAATCTTCAATGCCTATTGGAATATTTGGTGGGCAGAAGGTTGGATCGGATCCGCCTTGGTTCCATGTTAGTGTTGATGAGCCGATCCCTCCACTTATTACAGCATTTATGCATTGTGGTGTTCCTCCTATACATATTGTTTCATCTTGACCGATAATCTGAACAATCGGGTCTGCTATCACATTGATTTCACTTGGTAACGAGGTTAAGAATCCACAACCACTTGGAGCATAGGAGATAACACAGTAATAATAAAAACTACCTGGCGTATTAAATGGTTGCGGTTGATAAGATGGCCCAAATGGAGGAGGAGATGGGAGTAGTGTACCACCAATATTTGAATTGCTCTGGTTTTGATACCATTGATATATTGGAAGTCCAGCACCACCCAAAACTTGAACGCTTAGCGGCAAGGTCCCGCCAACACAAATTGTTGTATCTGTATAGGGTTGTGTCGAAATTATAGGATCGGCATTAACATTAAGGGTAATATTCGCGATATTTCCATTACACCCGCCAAGAAATGCTGTTGCAGTGTAGTTAATGGTATCGTTTGGACAAACTTGAATACTGTGAGGGAAAAAATAGGTTACTTGTCCTGTACTCCATTGAACAGAATCAACTGCAACTGCTCCTACAAAATTTGCAGTAATATTGGTGCAGCCACCAACACAGAATTCCGTTTCTACTGCCGTAATTGTGGAAATATTTGGTGGTGCTTGAACGGTAACAGTTACGGGATATGCTTGACTTTGACAGCTACCTAAATTAGCTGGAAGGGTATAGGTAACGATAAAGGTAGTGGTAGTATTAAGGGGAAGCGTTGAAATTGTTTGCCCTACAGGGGGATTTCCTGTCAATTGAGCCGCAGGAGTCCAATTATAGATTCCATTTGGTGGTGACAAGGTTGGAAGACCCATTGCTTGAAGTGTGGAGATTGATCCAAAACAAATCGTATCTGGTTGGGCAAATACAGTATCAATGATTGGGATTGGGTTAACATTTACAGTCACTGTAAATGGTTGACCACTACAAGTCAAATTATTAGAAACAGGGTAACTTGGTGTTACGTTATAAACTAAAGTACCAAATTGAGGAGGAATTGGTGGTTGAATATTCAGTACCTGGCTTATACTTAACTGGTTAGATTGGGCACTTCCACCACTAATTAAATTTGCCGGTGTAGAAACAGGATTTGGCCATGAATATAAGATGCCGTTTGGAACGATTTGAGAAGGTTGGTTATTCGTAATTGATGGCGTGATGACAAAGGCATTACCTGAACAAACACTAGCGGTTTGAGGTTGAATCGTTGGGGTTGGTTGAACGTTTACTGTCACTGTAAATGTGGAACTTGTACACAATGAAAGCGTATCAGTCGCAGTAACATTGTATACCACAGCTTGTACCGTATTGGTCAGATTTGTTAGGGTTTGAGTAATCGTTGGATTGTTTGTTCCCACACTATTTGACCAACCGCTAACGTTAGCATTCGGAGTTACGGTCCATGATAATACCGTATTAGCATTGTAGATAGAACTTGGCGTAAGATTCTGATTCGGATCATAGGTGAAAGACAACCCACTGCAAATATCATTTAATAAAGTGTTTGATAAACTTGGCGTTGGTTTTACAACTACAAATACAGGAAATGGAGAACCGTTACATTGTGGATTTTGATTAGCTGGTCCGGTTGGTGTTAGCCAATATTCGAGGGTATCATTAACACTCTGTGAATTTTGAAGTGTTCCCGTAAAAAAGTTGGGAGATGGAATATTGTTACTTGCTTGTCCGGTAATGTTTGTGTTTGGCATTACATTCCAAATGAAGGTTGTTCCAACTGGAATGATGTCATTTCCTTGTCCCAAAGTAACCGTCAAAGCGTTACCACTGCATATTGTGTATAATGCGGTATCTAGTGAAGGGCCAGGATTTACCGTAACGGTTAGGGTAAATGGACTTCCCGGACAAGGCCCAGAGGAAGGCGTTACAGAATAAGTTATGTTCTGTGGAATATTGGTTTGGTTAACTAATACCTGGTTGCTTAAGTCGCTAACGCCAACACCTTGATTACTTTGTCCGTTAATGTTCGGATTATCAGAGACTATAGTCCATGTGTACAGTGCCGTCGAAGGAATCACATCACCTGGCAATCCTGTTATTGTTGGGAAATTCCCACTGCAAATGGAATCTAATTGATTGCTAATGGATGGGGTGGGAGTCACCGTTATGTTGACATTAAATATCGGTCCCGGACATGCCCCAGCGGTCGGTGTAACGGAGTAAACCAGCGTTGTATTTGTGATAGAAGAACTCGTTAAAGGTCCAGTGTTAAATATATTTGGATTTTGATTCGGATTAGCAGTATCATTAATAACTAAATTGTTTGTAGCAACAGTCCATGAGTATGTGGTTCCTAACGGTATGAAATTTCCAATAGCATTCGCATTAGGTATCGTATCGAAAGATCCACCACTGCATATAGTATCATTAATGGTATTTACGAAAGGCGCTGGATTTACTACCACATTGAGTTGAAAGGTATCAGCACACCCATTAAAACTGTTTATAGCAAAATAATTAACGGTATCAACTCCCGGAGTAGGCGAAATAGTCAATACATCGTTAATAGTATTTGTTGGTTGGGGGCTTACTGATTCACCAAGAACATTGGAATTGGCAGATGCATACCATGAGAAGGTGGAGCCAGCAGTATTAGATGTTAAGGGGATATTTAACGCTAACCCAGAGCAAGAGGGGGAAGGATTACTTGTGGTGATAACGGGAATAGGACTCACGGTAACTATCGTAGATATGGTATCACTGCTACATCCGTTAAGAATATACCAAGCATTGTAATTGTAGGTTGTGATTTGATTCGTTGGATTGGTTATGTGACTTACAATGATCGCACTGTCCAATAAACCACTAATTCCAGTACTCCAATAATAGGTGCCTCCCGAAAGGTTAGGATTCGCTTCAATAGTATCGCTTGCTCCACTGCAAAGATTTAAATTATTAACTGAAATTGTAGGCTTAGGATTCACCGTTACAGTTGTTGAACTCGGTAAACTAGGACATCCATTCAAGGTATATACTACGTCATAAGTAAACACTTGTTGGACCGTTGGATTGGCCAAGGTAGGAGTAACGGTTAGCGAAGCAT
>JBEAQY010000060.1:0-33198 GCA_041163605.1 Bacteroidota bacterium
CCGGAAACCGGGAAAACGTTGCATTTTGAAAAAGAGGTAAACCAAGGACTAGAACAGTTGCTTCTTCATTGGGAAGAATGTCCCTTTGGATATTAACATTATTTTCCTAATTTTGTTTGCAAACTGCAAGTTACAAACCAAAGACTAACTATGAAAAACGCACTTATTCTTACGCTTTCAATGTTTATGTTGGCTCCTATATTTGGTCAAACTAATCAACCAAAATATATTACTGAAGCGTTAAAGGCATATGACTCTGGGAAATATTTTGAAGCTATGCCCAAGTTAGAGGCCGCGTACAACAAAATGACAAACAAAGGAAAGTCAATCTCAGAAAAAGGTGGAATGGCATACAAGTTAGCAGATTGCTACCGTCACATGGAACAGTTCGATAAAGCAGCTCAGTGGTATGGGGCGAGTGTCGAGTTAAAATACTATGAAATCGATCCGAAAGTATACTATTTTCATGGGGAGATGCTTCGAATGAATGGTGATTTGAAAAAAGCAAGAGAAAGCTACACCAGTTATAAAAATAAGCGTGGTAAGGATACATCAATAGACATTGATTTACTTATCGAATCGTGTAGAGAGTCTGCCCTTGTGCATGATGAAGAGTCCAAATATGTTGTTAAAGCTGAGAATAAATTAAATCGCAAAGAATTTGACATGGCTCCGTTCCTTTCGGATAAGAAAGAGTCTCAAGTGTTTTTCGGAACACAACGCGATGAAGTTAAAACGGATAACCCAGCAATTGACCCTATTACCGGAGAACATTTTATGGATATATGGGTAGCAGAGTTCAATGAAAAAGGGGACTTTGTTAGTGCTAAATCCATCGATAACAATCATTTAATTAATACTAAAGACAACGAAGGAACCGCCATTATGGATAGAAAAGGGAAAACCTTATATTTTACACGTTGTCCTGCCATGCCAATGCAAAATCTCGGTTGTGAAATCTGGATGGCAGATAAAAATGGTGAAGAGTGGGAAAATGTGCATAAAATCAATCTTGAGGCTGCGTTAAATGCACAGATATCCAAATCAAAAGATTCCACTTTCAGTAAATTTTCAGAAATCTCAATTGGTCACCCTTGCTTAACTGCGGATGGTCAAATGCTAATTTTTGCCTCGAACATGCCGGGTGGATTAGGCGGCAAAGACCTTTGGTATATCACCTACGATAAGAAAGCAAAAAGTTGGGATACTACTAAAGTGTACAACATGGGCGCTGGAATTAACACTGCAGGAAATGAATTATTTCCTTCGTTATCACCAAACGATAGCTTATTGTTTTTCGCAAGTGACGGTCATCCTGGTGTAGGAGGATTAGATATTTTCAAAGCTTTAATTACAACAAGCAGAAAAGAACCAATAAAAAAATGGGGTGCCGCTCAAAACATGTTGAAACCAATAAACTCATCTGCTAATGATTACGCGTTAACCATTAGAAAAGATTTAAAAAGCGGTTATTTCACTTCAGAGCGTTCAACGGCTAAAAACAGAACCTACACACCAGATATTTATTCTTTTACAACCCCACCAGTTACCTATGATTTAACGGTAATTGTTTATGAATTAGGAAACAAATCAAAAAAAATAAGTGATGCAAGAGTTACAGTAAACGAAGTATCAGGTCAAAACTGGGATGGTCTAACTAAGAAAAATGGTAAGACCGACAAGTGGGCAGACCGAAAAGGAGATAAGGCACATCCAAGATATATTAATGGAGGGTTTGAATATCAAATTAAAGCATCCAAAGAGCGATTTTTCCCAATGTCCCGTCCTACTGTAATTTCCACTAAAGGTGAAGGCGGACAAGGTGTGTTAGAAAATTCTCAAAGTTTTGTGGTTGAGATTCCTTTAATTCCTATTGAACTTAGAACGCCAGAGATTCGTTACCACTTAGATAAATGGACTTTTGTGAACGACAATACTATAAAATCTAACGACTCTTTACAGTTTCTTGTAGATTTATTGAAAGATAATCCGGACATCGTAATTGAATTGTATTCACATACGGATAGTCGTGATACTGAAATTCACAATCAAGCGCTTTCTGAAAACCGTGCAAAAGCAGTGTTTAATTACCTGGTTGGGATTGACCCAAAGAATGCATGTAGAATCAAACCTTTCGGTAAAGGTGAAAGCGAACCAGCAAAATATACAGATGACAATGGCGTAGAACAAACCTTGACGGATGATTATATAAACCAATTTAAAGCGGATAAGGTGAAATTTGAGGCCTTACATCAGTTGAATCGTAGAACTACGGTTAAAATTGTAATGGAGCCTGGAACACAGAATCCTGTAATTTTCGATTACAATGCACCTTGTACTCCTGATCCAAATTATTTCAAATACACAGACCCATTACCGAGATAATTACTTGAATTGATACTTAAAAGCCGGAAAATACCGGCTTTTTTTTTATCTTTAAGTGTGCGGGAAGATGGATTGCAATGGGCGTGGAGTAAGGGCTTAATATCAGGAGTCGATGCAAACTCTAAGCATCCAATTCTAGTCGTCCATACAGGTACTTGGAATCGATTTGCGCCAGGACCCGATTTTCAGAATGCATGCATTCGCATTGGAAATATAACATGGTATGGAGATATTGAAATTCATATTAAATCTTCTGATTGGGTTAAGCATAAGCATCAAACCGACCCGAAATACCGTAACGTTATACTGCATGTGGTCGCAGAAAATGATCTGCCTCTAGCATTTCAAGAGGAACTTATTCCAACCCTTGTTGTAGAAACACAGATAATTTCAAATCTCACCTATTGGAATAAAAAGGATGAATACCTTCTCCCGTGTAGGTTTGGTCAACATAACTTCTCAACAGATTTCATGTATAGCTTTTGGCGAAAGCGAATGAATCGAAAACAACAAGAATATTCCAATGAAAAAGAAATTGCTGCATATATCCTGAAGCAAAATTCCTGCTTGTGTGTACACAAGAGAAATGCACGACAAAGGCATGTAATCACCATTGAAGCTGCATTAAAAAGACTCAGAAATACCACGACCTTTCAAAGACAAAACCTTTTGTTGTCAGAACTTAAAACCCTAAAAGATGAAATTATGGTGCATCTTACAGCATTTGAATCACAATCAATCCTCATCAATGGGGTTATTCCATACCTTTGGAATCCACAAAATGAGGCTGAGCTATACGCCTTTGCCAAAACAATTCCTCCCGAAAGGAACAGGATAATTAGTCAATTCAAACACATCTTGCCAACAACTAAAAATGCATACGAAACACAAGCGCTTCTCGAAATAAATCGCCAACTTTGTAGTAGAAATAAATGTTTAACGTGTGAAGTTGGAAAGAAGATATTAAACTCATGAAACGTCAATTACAAAAATTTATCTTTTTTTTTGAATTACATTCTTACGGTGTATGTTTATGGTGGGCGCGAAAACTAGGCATCAATCCATACAAGGTCCGCTTAGGATTTATTTATTTCTCCTTTATTGGTCTAGGTTCACCGATCTTGTTATATCTTATTATGGCCTGGATTTTAGAACACCAACACTATTTTAAATTGCAAGCTAAACCTAAAAAAACGATTTGGGAGCTATGAAACTTCTGATCACTGGTTCTAATGGATTGCTCGGACAGAAATTAGTAGCCGAATGCATAGCGCAACGCATTGATTTTCTTGCCGTTTCATCCGGTGAAAACAGAAACCCTGAGTGTCCAAACACACACTACACGTCAATTGATATTACTGATTTCAGCGAAGTAAACCGTTTTTTGGACCTAAGTTCATGCACGCACATTATGCATACGGCAGCCATGACCAATGTCGATGCCTGTGAGTTGAATCCAGACCAATGCTACCAGGTAAATCACCTGGCTACTCAACATTTATTTGAAATTGCAAAAGAAAAAAAACTTCATTTTACCCTACTTTCTACGGACTTTATATTCGACGGTAAAACCGGGAATTACGCTGAAACGGACCTTCCAAATCCACTCAGTGTTTATGGGAATTCAAAATGGCTGGCTGAACAAGTGCTAATAAACTCAGATTATACCCATTGGGCGATCGCAAGAACGATAATTGTGTACGGTGTCGGCTACAGCCTAAACAAATCCAATATTTTTTCTTGGTTAATGAACGAATTGACTCAGGGAAAAGAAGTTTCCTTGATTACCGATCACTTCAGGGCACCTACATGGGCAGAGGATTTAGCTTCAGGTTGCATGGCAATAGCTAAAAATGACCATACAGGAATTTATCATCTATGTGGTCCGGAAACGCTTTCCATCTTTGAGATTGGTATTCGTGTTGCGAGGTTTTTGGGCGTTTCTGAAACATTAGTCAAAGCCATCGACTCTAACACACTAAATCAACCGGCCTCTAGGCCAGCGATTACGGGGTTTGATGTAAGCAAAGCAAGAATGCTGCTCGGATATCAGCCTCATTCCATAGAGGAAACCTTGGGTTCCCTGTGATTTAGAACAAATAAATTGACACAGCATATAAAAAATACTATCTTCGAAAATTAAACTTAATTAAATGGCAACAACTAATGCCTCCGGGTGGGGTTCACGAGTCGGTTTAATATTAGCCATGGCGGGAAACGCCGTTGGTTTAGGGAATTTTCTTCGATTTCCGGCACAAGCAATCGCCAATGGTGGCGGAGCCTTCATTATTCCATATTTAACGTGTTTTATTCTTATGGGGTTACCCCTACTGTTTGTAGAATGGTCGATGGGAAGATTTGGTGGAAGATATGGGCAGCATTCAACCCCTTTTATCTTTGACGCCATGGGGAAGGCTCCATATTGGAAATATTTCGGTGTTTTTGGAATCTTTACAAATATTGCCGTTGCAGCATTTTATTGCTATTTAGAATCTTGGGCATTATCTTGGGCATATTACTCCGTTGCAGGAACATTTACGGGCATGTCCCAAGAAGAGGTTGCAGCATTTTTTAAAACCTACATCGAACTTAGCACCAATCAACCGATTGTATTTTGGCTAATTTGCCTTGGAATTAACACCTCAATTTTATCTCGTGGACTTAGCGGTGGAGTTGAAAAAGTGGCTAAAATAGGCATGCCCTTATTACTGATCTTTGGATTAGTTTTAGCAATTACTGGAATTACATTAAAAGCCGGGTCAAATGGTGCAATAAACGACGGATTAGTTGGCTTGAATTATCTTTGGACACCTGATTTTGATAGCATTTGGAGTTTTAAGGTTTGGGTCGCAGCAGCAGGGCAAATATTTTTTACGCTCTCCCTTGGCATGGGGAGTATTCACTGCTATGCATCATATCTGAAATCTAATGAAGATGTTGCGCTCAACGCAATGAGTGCCGGTTGGATGAATGAATTTGTAGAAATCGTATTAGGAAGTGCTATCATTATACCCATATCGATTGGTTATTTAGGAATTGAAAAAGTTATTGAAATGGTTTCTGGAGGGTCTGGACTAGGAATAGGATTTATCGTATTGCCTAAACTTTTTAGTGAATGGGGGGGATTCGGAATTATGGCCGGGCTCATGTGGTTTGGGTTACTCTTCTTTGCAGGAATCACCTCCTCGCTAGCCATGGGGACGCCGGTATTAGGTTTTTTAAAAGATAACTTTGGGATTTCTCAAGCAAAAGGTGCCTTGATTTTTGGATTGGTTCTTTTTGTTTTGGGAATTCCTTGTGTTTTGAGCCAAGATGCTTTCGGTGAATATGATTATTGGGCAGGTACTATTTCCTTGGTGATATTTGCAATGATTGAAATCATACTGTTTGCATGGGTCTTTGGAATTGACAAAGGCTGGACAGAAATAAATGCAGGAGCAGACATCAAAGTTCCACTGTTCTTTAAATACTTTATTAAATATGTTTCTCCCATTTTTTTAATCATTGTTTTTGTCGGCGCCATACCCGATATTATTACGAATGCCACCAAGGAAACGAGTATATACGGTTGGGTTGGGAGAATTATGCTAATTGGTTTGTTTATTGTAATATCTTTCTTCGTTTATATCGCTAAAAAACGCAACAATACAAAATATATGAATGAAATTCCTCATGAAAATTCATCCCCAATAGACTAAATTTATGAATACATCTGCCCTTATTTTATTAATAACTGTGTGGTCATCTGTTATTTTTATAACCGGATCTTTCTTCTACAAAATATTAACTATTCCGTCTGACAAGGACGAAAAAAAGAAATAATCCACCTAGTAAGGGCCACGAAGCATCAAGCAATGCTAACTTAGAATATTGGATGACGTGGCTTTTACACTTCAGTTAAAATAAACTTTTTCATAGAAGCAATAGTACCGTTCTATTAGACGTTAAGCGTGGGCGATGAAAAATCACCACAATATTACACCACAAACACGGAATGGATTAGTACTCTGGTCTATCCTAGCCCTTGGGATTGTCCTTACACCCCGAATTATTAGAACTTGCTTTCCAGGAGAACCTATAAAGATCGAAATCAAAACACTAAAAAAAATTAAGCGATTCATAAAGGCTGAGCGAAAGAAACAATGGAATTACAAACGGAATAGATATCACACCCCGCCGTCGAAATTCAACCCAAATGAATATACCTTAAGCCAATGGATGGCACTCGGGTTAACCGAAAAACAAGCCGATGTGGTACTGAAATTCTGTAAATACCCCCTTAAATCAAATGATGATTTAAAACGAATTTTTGTGATCCCCGAAGCCCTGTATCAACGAATTAAGGACTCCACCATATATCCCAACAAAGCGCCACTCCATACCCCTACAAACGTATCAACTCTTCAACCAGAAAAACAACCAAAGCGCATTACTATTGGTGCGATAGATAGCTCCAAATTAGTTTCTATCCGAGGAATTGGTCCATTTTATGCCAAAATGATCATGCGTTACGAGCAGGCCTTAGGAGGCTTCTATAAAAAAGAGCAGTTGCTAGAAGTATTTAAAATGAATACAGAGGTTTATGAGATACTTTGTAATAAACTTGACTTCTCAGAAACGCAGATTCGCAAGATTTCGATTAACAAGGCGAATGCAGAAGAACTCAATCGCCATCCATACTTGAATCGATGGCAAGCTAACTCAATCGTAAAGATGAGAATTCAATTGGGGGGATTTCAATCCCTGAACGAACTTCGGAAATCACATTTAATTAACGCAGAAGATTTTGAGAAGTTAGAACCATACGTATCTTTGTAATATGGAACTATCAAATAAAATTCAACTCGCCATTCGAGATGTGTATGATTTCCCAAAAGAGGGGATTGTGTTTAAAGACATTACGCCAATTATGAAGGATGCAGGGCTGTGCAATGAAATTATTGAAGCATTAGCAGAACAATTTAGGTCAGAAAATCTTCAAGGCATTGCTGGAATTGAAAGCAGGGGATTTTTATTTGGGTTCCCTTTAGCTATGGCACTAGGCATTCCGTTTATTATGATTCGAAAAAAAGGTAAGTTGCCGTATGAGAAAATCTCACATGCTTACGATTTGGAATATGGTTCCGCAGTAATTGAAATGCATTCTGATGCCCTTAGCCCAGGTGACCGAATTTTAATCCATGATGACCTTTTAGCCACAGGAGGTTCAGCAGCCGCAGCAGCGGAACTAATTCAAAAATGCCAAGGTGTCGTTGCGGGATTCAATTTTATGGTTGAATTGCAATTTTTAGAAGGGCGCGAAAAACTAAAAACCTACTCTGAGAACATATCAAATCTCGTCCAGTATTAACATCAACGAATCAATCAACATGAACTTCGAGAAAAATGAAAACCAGCAAATGATTGCACAAATGGTGCGCGATTTTGCAGAAAAAGAAATCAGACCCCATATGATGAATTGGGATCGCGACGAGTATTTTCCAGTGGAAACCATGAAACGTATGGGAGAATTGGGATTACTCGGTATATTCGTTCCTGAAACCTACGGTGGATCAGGCTTTACTTATTTTGAATACGCTACGGCACTTATGGAGCTTGGAAGAGTTTGCGGAGGAATTGGACTTAGTGTAGCTGCTCATAATTCGTTGTGTACCGGACATATTTATTATCACGGAAACGAAGAACAAAAAAAACGTTTTCTACCCAAGTTGGCCAGTGGAGAATTTATTGGCGCCTGGGGCTTAACTGAACCAAATACCGGGTCTGATGCCATGCGCATGAAAACAACGGCTGTAAAAGACGGGAATGATTGGATCATTAACGGGGCAAAGAATTGGATTACACATGGTCTTTCAGGAGATGTAGCCGTGGTGCTAGTTAGAACCGGAGAAATACTCGATAGCAATGGGATTACAGCCTTTATTATCGAAAAAGGCATGCCTGGATTTTCAGCTGTAAAAATCAAAGATAAATTTGGTGTACGCGCAAGTGAAACCGCTGAATTAATTTTCGATAATGTCCGCGTACCTCAAGAAAACGTACTGGGTGAAGTTGGACAAGGATTTAAACAAGCCATGCAAGTGTTAGACGGAGGAAGGATCTCCATCGCAGCGCTCGGATGTGGAATTGCTAGAGGAGCATTCGAGGCATCGGTTAAGTATGCAAAAGAACGGGAACAGTTCGGACAGGCTATTGCAGGATTCCAAGCCATTGCATTTAAACTCGCGGATATGGCCACAGAAATTGAAGCTGCCGAACTTTTAACCCTTCAAGCGGCATACAGAAAAAACAATAAGTTAAGCGTTACAAAAGAAGGTGCCTTTGCTAAATACTTCTCATCTGAAGTAGCTGTAAAATGTGGCAACGAAGCCGTTCAAATCATGGGAGGCTATGGCTACACCAGAGAGTATCCAGCCGAGAAATTCTTAAGAGATTCCAAGCTTCTTACCATTGGAGAGGGAACCTCAGAAATTCAAAAATTAGTTATCTCAAGAGATTTAATAAAATAAATTTGGATTATTAGCGGTTTACCGTATCTTTGCAATCCTAAAAGTTAAAACATATGCTTATTATTCCGATTAAAGAAGGTGAAAACATCGAACGTGCACTTAAGAAGTACAAGAAAAAGTTTGAAAAAACAAACGTAATGAAACAACTTCGAGCGCGTAAAGAATTCGAAAAACCATCTATTTCTCGACGTCAAGAAATTATTCGTGCCGCATATAAGCAACGCATGCAATCACAACAATTGTAACATTACAACTCATATTTCGTTAAGGGGCTCAGGCCCCTTTTTTTATGCTCCAAAAATTCTACGAATATTTGCGTTTTGAAAAGCGTTTTTCTGAACATACCCTCGTCGCGTATACGACGGACTTGGAGCAATTCATGGTATTTTCTGAGGTGACCACCCTTAAAGAAATCACTCAATTGAAATCGGTATTTATACGTGGGTGGATTGTTCAACTCATGGAAGACGGATACTCAAATAAAAGTGTTAATCGCAAATTAGCATCACTTCGCACCTTGTTCAAATGGCTAAGGAAAGAAGGTATAAGTGTTGAAAATCCGATGTCGAGAATTCGAGGGCCAAAAGTAGAAAAACGACTCCCATCCTTTGCCAGAGAACAAGAACTAGGCTCAGACCGAACGAAGCATCTTTTTCATGACGACTTTAATGGCTTACGCGATGAATTAATGCTGGAATTATTTTACCAAACAGGCATTCGTTTAAGCGAACTTATTGGGTTAACCCTACAAGATATTCAATCCAATAGCATCAAGGTATTGGGAAAACGAAATAAAGAGCGCATCATTCCTATTAGTTCCTCCTTACACAATATACTTAACCGATATATCGCAGCACGATCAACTTATGCCAAATGTAATCGCTTATTGATTCTAGAAAACGGTAAGCCACTTTATCCAGCGTTCGTATATCGTAAAATTCATCAAATGCTTGGTACGCTCACTACCTTAGATAAACGTAGTCCACACGTTTTACGACACACCTTTGCAACACACATGCTAAATAACGGCGCCGGTCTTGAAACATTAAAATCTTTACTTGGACATGCTTCGCTTGCCGCAACACAAGTATACACGCACAACTCCTTTGCGCAATTAAACCAAATCTATCGGCATGCGCATCCTCGGATGAATAAATACTAGGGGTTTAATTTAGGATTCTTCAAATGTCGCTCGGCATCGCGTTGCGTTTTCTTATCGAGATTTTTTATCACAGCATGCGTAAGATCAATTCCTGTTTGATTTGCAATGCAAATTAAAACAAACATTACATCCGCTAATTCATCTCCTAAATCCTTGTTTTTGTCGGATTCTTTTTCACTTTGTTCACCATATCTTCGAGCAATAATTCGCGCAACCTCACCTACTTCTTCTGTGAGCATCGCCATGTTCGTTAAGGGATCAAAATAGCGAACACCGTTCTCTTTTATCCATTGATCAACTAAGGCTTGTGCTTCATCTATTTTCATATGCTTTCATGTATTGGTGCACATATTTTCCAATAATATCAAACTCTAAATTAACGCGGTCACCTATGGCAAGTTGATGAAAGGTTGTATGCTCATAGGTATATGGAATGATGCAAACACTGAATTGATTCGGTAGGGCATCCACCACTGTTAGGCTAACACCGTTCACCGTGATGGAGCCTTTTTCTACATTCAATTGATCACCCTCATATGAAAAGGTAAATTTCCAACTCCCTCCTTGGTCTTCAATGGCATTGCAAATCCCAACCGTATCAACATGGCCTTGAACAATATGCCCATCAAACCTGCCGTTGTGCTGCATGCTTCGTTCTAAATTGACTAAATCCCCGAGCTTCCAGTCGGCTAGATTTGTTTTCACAATCGTCTCATGAATTGCAGTAACCTGATATTCCGAGGTAGATGGGTTCACATGCAACACGGTCAAACAACAGCCATTATGAGAAACACTTTGATCCACATTGAAGGTCGGCGCCAAGGCTGTGGTTAAAGTGAGTGTTATATTGTTTTGATCCTTTTCAAGTTGAACCACACTTGCCATTTCCTCAACAATCCCTGTAAACATGATTTAATTGCTTTGATTTATAAATTTATACCCAACCCCACGAATTGAATGGAAATATTTTGGGTGTTTTTGATCTCCTTCAAACATCTTTCGAAAAGCCAATACAAAGTTATCAATTGTTCGGGTTGTAGGGTATACATCCTCTCCCCAAACTTTATCTAAAATTTCATCTCGAGATAATACCCGGTTTTCATTTTCTACAAAAAGTTTAAGTAGTGTCATTTCTTTTTTTGACAAGGTGTGGATTTCTTGATTAGTTGTATTCGATACCTCCATAGACTCAAAATCGAGTTCATAAACCCCAAGTTTATAAGAAAGTGTTTGTCTTGGAATCAATACTTGAATTCTAAGCATTAATTCTTCTAAGTTAAACGGCTTTGCTAGATAATCATTGGCCCCAACTTTCAAACCCTCGATGCGGTCAGAAGTATTTCCTTTTGCAGATAAAAACAATATGGGCACATTGCTAATAGACCGAATTGCTTTACATAATTCTATTCCGGAATGCCCGGGAAGCATGTTGTCAAGCATAACTAAATCGCAAGAAATTACATGCTGTAAGTTTGCCATTACATCGTCGCCGTGAGTGTATTTTAGTGTATTATATCCTTCTTTAACTAGGTTAAATAAAATGAACTCCATTAAGATTGGGTCGTCCTCAACGACGCAAATTCTTACCATTTTTCAAACTTTAAAAATTGTATATTTGTGAGTGAAATTAAACAAAATCCTTTCTCTATGAAAAAACTTTTACTCGGATTCATAAGCGCATTTGCACTAACCATCTCAATTCAAGCACAGGTTCATGTGTTTTCAAAACAAGTGTTTGGTAAGGAAGTGCCAACAGCACAAGTTGCTGCGCCTAATTTAGTGCAATTACAACAAGAAGATATTTTACGTGATAAACAAGGCCTTCTTTATCGAATTGGTGTAGCCCGAACGGTAAATCTTTCGCCACAGAATTCCGGTATTTGGACTACCCTAGCAAATGGAGACCGTCAATGGAAATTGCGTGTTAGCTCTGAAGGAGCTGAAGCCTTAAGCTTCTTATTTCAAACCTTCAAACTAAACGGTAAATCTACCTTAGAAATTAAGAATAATCAAGGGGTTTTACTACACCAAGTGTTAACAGCTAAAGATGTTGAAGAACATTTTATGTACAATGCAGCATTATGCTTCGGAGATGAAATGGTACTTATTTTGACCGAACCCGCGCATGTGACTCCATCGGAATTGTTCATTGATCGAATCATGTACAACTATCGCTCTACAGGAACCGGTACTGAAGAAAAAATCAATGAATCTGAGGCGTGCGAAGTAAACGTAAACTGTTCTCCGGTTGGTGATAACTGGCAAGATGAAAAACGCGGTGTTGCGCGAATTTATGTAGTTGAAGGGAACCAGGCCGGGTGGTGTACAGGTTCGTTGATAAACAATTTAGCGAATGACTGCAAGCCTTTATTTTTAACTGCATTGCATTGCGGGGTTAATTGTTCTGCGTCAGACTTTAATCAATGGAAGTTTTATTTTCGCTACGAATCTCCGAACTGTACCAATCCTAATACCGCTGGAACCTTAGATGACTATTTCATCAATGGATGTGTGAAGCTTTCAGATTCTGGTGATGGCGGAGGAACGACAGGTTCTGACTTTTTGTTAGTGCAATTAGGTACTTTAGCAAATCAAGCTACAACGATTACCACGCTTAAATCAGCTAATTTTAATGCCTATTGGAATGGTTGGGATGCTAACAATACAATAACTACTGGAGGAACAGGAATTCATCACCCAGCAGGTGACATTAAAAAGATTTCTACGTTCAGTGGAAATACGGTTTCAAGCACGTGGCCGTGGGGAAGCACGCCAAATACGCATTGGAGATTGGTTTGGACAGCAAATACAAATGGCCACGGTGTAACAGAAGGCGGTTCTTCAGGTTCACCCATCTTTAATAATTCCTCAGGAAGAATTATTGGTACACTTACCGGAGGCGGTTCTTATTGCAATGCGACAAACCAACCTGATTATTATGGTAAAATGTCCTACCATTGGATTTCCAACGGCACCACGAACAACCGCCGCCTGAAGCCATTCCTAGATCCAGCAAATACGGGCGCATTAACACAAAATGGTTCATCGGATCCTTGCTCTGCTGGGGCGACGCTGTGCATACCATCGATTTCAAATGCTTGCGATGAGTATATCGGAGGGGTACAATTAAATACCTTAAACAATACCAGTTCATGTACTGCAGGTGGATACGCAGACTATAGCAATATGTCTACTACCTTAGCGAAAGGAACCGCGTATTCTGCAACAATTACCCCTGGAATCACCGGCCAAGCAAATCCTGGTGCATACACAAATGACGAGATAGCTATTTGGATTGATTACAATAACGATATGGATTTCAATGATATTGGTGAGCAAGTTGGATATGTACTGGTTGCTACGGGTTGGAGTAACGTATTTAATTTTACCGTTCCAATGTCTGCTACTACCGGCGCCTTGAACATGCGTGTTCGTATTTCGTATTCGCCAGATGGAGCTATTGATCCGTGCGCTGTGGCTACTTATGGTGAAACCGAAGATTACACAGTTATCTTAACTGGTCCTGCCGGTATAGACGGTCTAGATGCTAATTTGGTTTCTATTTATCCAAACCCAACAGAAAATAAAGTAACGATTGCATTGGGTGAATTGGCTAAAGAAACAAATCAAATTGATGTACTTGATATCACAGGAAAAACGGTACGTCAGCTTTCTCATCTTAATGGATCTGTTGCTGAATTAGAACTAAGCAACCTAGCAAAAGGAATTTACCATGTGGTAATTTCAATGAATCAAGGAACGATTACGAAACAAGTAATTAAACAATAAGCAAGCACTTCAAGTAGTTAAAGCCCCGGAATCCGGGGCTTTTTTTTGTACTTTCGCAGTATGAGGATCGAAGTTACTCATCCCGGATTTCTTACGCTCCTGCCCGATTCCCCAGGGGTCTATAAATACTATGATGCAAAAGGTAAATTACTTTATGTTGGCAAAGCCAAATACTTAAAAAAAAGGGTTTCCAGTTATTTCAATAAAACACATAATGACGCCAAAACAAGAATTCTTGTAAAGCAAATTGATTCAATTGAATTAATACTGGTTGACTCTGAATTGGATGCCTTATTGCTAGAAAACAACCTCATCAAAGAAAATAAACCCCGGTATAACATTCTATTAAAGGATGATAAAACCTATCCATGGATTTGCCTAAAAAAAGAACCCTTCCCGCGTGTCTTTATTACACGAACTAGGTATGCCAATAAAGACGAATATTTTGGCCCATACCCTAAAGGGAAAATTCACAGGCAACTCTTAGATATTATTCATGACCTATATCCGATTCGTACCTGTTCGTTGGATTTATCTCGGCAAGCCATCGAACGGAAGCAGTATAAAGTCTGTTTAGAATATCATTTGAAACGCTGTAATGGTCCATGCATAAACCCTTCCCTTAATGACATTTACGATGGATATATCGAAGAAATCCGTTTACTGCTTAAAGGGAAGACCTTTACCTTAATTAAAGCGCTTAAACGGCGAATGAATGAACATGTAAGCAAATTGGAGTTTGAACAAGCACATTTCGTGAAATCCAAACTTGAAGCACTCGAAGGGTACCATGCAAAATCAGTTATGGTAAATAATCCAAAGATCAACTGTGATGTATTAACCCTATCTCAGGAAAATAACGTGGTTTTGTATAATTACCTGTGGGTTCGGGAAGGCCGTGTTGATTTTTCTGTTTCGGACCGTGTAAATTTACCAATTAATGAATCATTAGATGACTTAGCGAAGATTATTTGGCATCAGCTACACATTGGATTCAATAGCCAAGAACACGAAATTATAAGTAATATTGATATCACCAATGACCTTCAAGGATTTCATTTTAGTAAACCCGTGCGAGGGGAAAAAGCCGATCTTATTACCTTCTCCCTTAAAAATATAAAACATCGCACCAATCAAACGGAAGCACCGAAAAATGTTGTTAATGTAGCGGATCGTATTGCCCTCTTGCAAAAAGGACTACGCCTACCGGTTGCGCCAAAGCATATCGAATGTTTCGATAATTCTAACTTTCAGGGCACAAATGCTGTGGCTGCTTGCGTAGTTTTTAAAAACGGGCTTCCCGCTAGTGGAGAGTATCGACATTTCAACATCAAAACAGTTACCGGACCGGATGACTTTGCCTCAATGAGAGAAATTGTATATCGGCGATATAAACGTGCGTTAGATGAAAACTGCAGCTTACCAGACCTAATCGTTATTGACGGCGGTAAAGGACAGCTCTCTGCCGCATTAGAGGCCCTTGAAATATTAAATCTCAGAGGTAAAGTTTCAGTAATTGGCTTAGCCAAAAAACTTGAAGAGGTGTTTTTCCCTGGAGATACATATCCCATACTTTTAGATCGAAACAATCCTGGGTTATTATTGCTGCAACACATCCGAAATGAAGCACATCGATTCGGAATTACACATCACCGCAATAAACGAAGCAACGCTTTTTTAACGTCTGAATTCAATCAAATTCCTGGAATTGGAGAGAAATCTCGTCAAAAAATACAAGCGCATTTCGCCAGCTTGAAACAATTTAAAAAGGCAAGCCTTGAAGAACAAGACCTTAAACTAGGAAAACCTTTAGCAAATAAACTAAGGTCCTACCTTAAGGGTTAGTGCTTAATGAAGGGAAGGGTTGTCTTTCCGCTATTTCCTTGCAACAATAAGGTATATTTCCCAGCTGCCAGTTCCTTGGTGTCCATCATGATGATATTTTGACCGGTATTAGACTGAATTCGATGCGCTTGAATCAGTTTTCCTGCCATATCCACGATACTCACGGTTAGTTCAGATGCCGATGCGGCTGTATACTCTACAGACAATTCATCTTGAACCGGATTAGGATACAACGTGATATTATTTAAGTTTTTATCTTCATTAACACCTAATACAATTGTATTTGAAGGAGACCCGCTATACAAATTGATATCGTCTAAATAAAAGTTGTTTCCACCTTCTCCCTCAAAGCGAAATTTCACACGGAAGTTTTGCTTGAAATAATTGCTGGTCACATTGGTCATATGTACCGTAGCCCAATCGGCTTGGCTGCTTGGTTTCCAAGAAGTTGCTGAAGCAATAGAACTAAGTTGTGAACCCCCCAAGGTTTTTCGTTGCACCCAATTCTCTCCGCAGTCTCCTGTGATAAACACTTTGAGGTATTCGTAATCCGCAGCTAGTTTTTTTCTGTAAGAATAACGAAAGCTTAAGGTAACCGTACCATTCGCAGGTACTACTGACAAATCTATCGGGGCGCTAATTAGTTCGTCAATGTTCGATGGCGCTTGACCGAAATTCACCAATTTCGCACATTGATTTCCGGAATAACCTGTGGTGTTTTCAATGGTAAATGCGTTGTTATTCTCTTGGTTAATTACTTCCCAATTGATTAGGTTATTTAACGAAGCATACGACTCGAATCCTTCCCAAAAAGGAATAGTAGCCGGCTCAGGCAATACCCGAATGAAGTTGTTTTTGGTCTCTGTATCATTAGTTCCGCCATCTGTTGCTGTTAGCGAAACATTGTAGATACCCGGTGAGTTATACACCACAATTGGATTTTGTGATGTTGACGTAGCCGGCGTGCCTCCGCTAAACGTCCAATTCCACCCATTAACTAGATTATATGAATCATCGGTAAACTGAAGCGTATCGCCAACACAGATAGTTGTTCGTGTTGAAGTAAAGTCTGCTTTACACAAATACGAGGCTGTTCCCGCACCAACAGCAGTTAGATTCGCAGCAGAAATCACATTTGCTCTCCCTGTATTATTACTTTGTAATGCTGTTCTCATCCGTGTTTTTTGTCCTTGAGTAAACATTTTAGAACAATATGAATAATCCATATAGTTTTCTACATTATCTCGGATATCAAATCCCCAATAGGCATTATCTGAATTACACGTATTTGAATTCATCAAACAAGCTTGAACCCCAATACAATTCGGTGTGTCTTGAACATTATCATCCGTTGAACAACTGGAGGCTGTCCCTGGGTTGTTGTTGGCCCCCCACGTATGATCTAAATTTAACCAATGGCCTACTTCGTGCGTCATCGTCCGACTTGTTCCAACGGAACTCGTACCAATTGAACCCACATAATCATGAAGCACCCAAATACCATTTGTCATTAGCGTTGCAGACCAGCCGGAAGGTTTTGTTGTATACCCAGCTGCTCCGCCAATATCTCCACAAATAAAAACATTAAGATATTTGTTCCCCGGCCATGTTCCATTAAACACATCATTTCCAGCAATAATAGCCGCTACTTGATCCCCTCCATCAGAGCCGTCATAACTCATTGGAGAAAGTGTTCTAGTAATTCCCTTAAAACATTGTCCGTTCGGTGCTTTTGTGGCTAACAAAAATTCCACCTCAATATCTGCTGGCATTCCTTGGAATTCTGCATGGACATTGTTCGCGTCTTGATTTAATAGGCGATAATCACGATTCAATATATCCACGCAATCGTAAATCTGTTCATCTGAAATGTTTTCCAAACCTCCGTTATGCAAAACATGGAATACAACTGGAATTTTATATACTGTAGCTTTTTGAATTGGCTTTTTGGCAAGCTGAATCTCCTCCAAAGAATCCAGCATTCGGTGGTAGAGGTAATCTGAATTTTGCATTAAGGACGCCATCTTTTTATGTTGATGACAATACTCTATCGCTTCACCTTCTCTGGCATTACTCGGGTCAAAGGGGTTTTTTGTTTTCAATTGAGCATTTAGGCTGAGCACAAAAAAGGCCACAAAAAAGGTGTAAATATGCTTCATGTTTCTTGTTTTTTCCGTGCTAAAATACGATTTTATAACACCTAACAAACGTTCAAGAAGTATTAAAGTTCATTTAACTATCTTTACCTTATGAAATCAAAAACTGCCAACGAATCTATCTCAATAACAACCTATGTTGTGCTTCCAAACGACACGAACACTCTGGGGAATTTATTTGGCGGACAGTTATTAGCCTGGATGGATGTGATTGCAAGTGTTTCCGCACACCGTCATTGCAAACGCGTTGTGGTAACTGCGTCTGTTAACAATGTTTCCTTCAAGAAACCCATTCCTCAATCCTCTATTGTGACGCTTGAAGCAAAAGTATCACGTGCATTTAGCAGCAGCATGGAAGTTTTTGTAGATGTTTTTGTAGAGGACCCTGTCACTGGAGTGCGTGAAAAATGCAATCAAGCTATTTATACCTTTGTGGCAGTAGATCAAAACGGTGGACCAATTCAAGTTCCGGAACTTATTCCAGAAACCGAAGAGGAAATTGAGCGATTTAATGGGGCCATGCGACGAAGGGAATTGAATTTAATTCTTGCAGGGAAAATCAGGCCTTCGGAAGCAGTTGAAATTAAAAAACTCTTTTCAGATGATGCGTTATAAACTATTTGCTCTTTTTGCAATTTTCAATGCTGTTTTTTGGGGCCAATCCTTATCTGGAAATTGGTATGGAACCTTGGATGTAATGGGTCAAAAACTCCCACTTGTCATACACCTTGCTGATAGTGCGGAAGTTTGGAAAGGCACCTTGGACAGCCCCAAACAAAATGCCTTTGGGATTCCTATGAGTTCCATCGAAGTTAAAGGGAAAAAAATAGCTTTTTCCATCGACAAATTAAATGCTTCTTATCAAGGAACGTTATCAGACGCCTTAGTAATTGCAGGTGATTTCAAACAAGGTGCATTCAAAGCTTCGCTCGATTTTAATCAACAAGAAAATCTACAGCAAGAAACAAAAAAACTACAAGATCCAAAAGAGCCTGTCCCCTATTCACAGGATGAAGTAACCATTTATAACCCAATAGGAGATTTTAATTTAAGTGGTACAATGACTCATCCAGAACATACCAAACCAGTAAAAATAGCCTGTGTCATCTTAATTACCGGAAGTGGCCCACAGGATAGAAACGAAGAAATTCTTGGTCATCGCCCGTTCTTAGTCTTAGCTGACCGATTAACCCTTTCTGGCTATGGCGTATTACGCATGGACGACCGTGGAACGGGCAAATCTGAAGGGGTATTTAACGGCGCTACATCCAAAGACTTTGTGACAGATATCGAATCTGCCATCGCGTTTGTAAAGACTTTAACCTATATCGATACCCAAAAAATAATATTAATGGGACATAGTGAAGGAGGGATGATCGCTAATATGGTGGCATCAAAACATCCTGAGGTTTATGGAGTAATCTCTCTCGCTGGCCCTGGGGTATTAGGTTCAATCCTTTTAAGAGAACAGCAATTATTAATCTCAAAAGCAATGGGTACATCGGAGAAAGGATTAAAACAAATTGAATCTTTTTGCGACTCATTTTATCCGCTATTAACCGTGGATTCTATGCACCTTGTTAAGCAAAAAGCGGAGTCGTTTCTTACGCAATTTGCTAAAGGAATTAAAAGAAAACCGCTTCGTGAAAGTGGTGTTAAAGATCGATCAACATGGGTCAAAATGAACTCAGATGCTTACATAAATCCGTGGATGATTTATTTCTTGAACTATAACCCAATGGCCGACCTCAAGCAACTTGATTGTCATTATTTAGCCCTAAATGGAACCACCGACCTACAAGTTCCATCTAAAATGAATTTAGAAGCGATCGCCACCTACTGCAATCCGAGTGCTGGAAAAATCAAAGAAATCAAAGCGCTTGACGGATTAAATCACATGTTCCAACCTTCCGCCACAGGAAATCCTAACGAATATGGATCAAATGAAATTACCTTTGATAGCACAGCAATTCAAGAAATTCTTACTTTTCTTGATAAAATAACGCAGTAATTTGTTCGGAAATCTCTACCGTCTGTTGTTTGAGCATACAATCAAAATGCCCTTTAGGACAGGTGTTGTGTCCTATCTTGGAACACGGCCGACAAGATAAATCGCGCACTTGTGCATGAAAAACCGGCGTTGATTGGTAAGGGTACATACCGAAATCCGGAACGGTATTCCCCCAAATACACACCATCGGTTTTTCATAAAAAGCTGCCAAATGCATCAACCCCGTATCATTTGTTACCACAACCTTAGCCTTCGATAAAACCAATGCGGCTTCAGCAAGGTTCGTTTTTCCAACCAGTGAAATGAGCGAAGGGAAATGCGCTTGCAGAGAGTTGGATAATGTATTTTCCTCGTCGCCTCCCAACAGTACAATCGGCATTTCAAGGCGTTCGATGGTTTCAATTAACTTACTTAATGGGTATTGTTTGGTCGAGAAGGTGGCACCAAGTACCCATGCCACATAATTTGAGGGTAATGACTCAACCACAAAATTTGCGTTGTTTAGACCTAGGGTAACTGAGGTAGGATTGACTTTGGCAGCTTGAGCATAACGTTCCACTACATGAATCTTGGGTAAGTTATTCCATTTCAAGGAAGTTAATAACCACTTTTGGAAATTCAATTTACGAAACCGATTCCATGACCCCTTCAACATAAGTACTTGAAGTAGAAAGGTCCTTAAATTATTGTGTAAATCAATGACTAAGTCATAACCTTCACTTCTTAATTGCGTGGCAGTTTGAACGAGCGATTCTTGCAAAACGCGATGTTGGACCTTGCTGGATAATAACTCCAGTACGGGTTTATTACTCGGTTTGGTTAAGAAATGAATTTCGGACCCTGGATATTTATGCTGCAAGGCCTCTACGACTGGGAATGTCAGTAAAATATCTCCAATAGCGCTAAACCGAATTACTAATATCTTCACCCTTTAAACATCAATTCAACAATTACTCCACGTCCTTTTTCGCTGGATATACTTCCCTTAATACCTGCCATATTCATACGGTGTTTCATATTTTGCATTCCTAAGCCTTCACTCATTCTATCCGTATCAAAGCCAATTCCATTATCTATCACCTTTAGATTTATTTTTGAACCCTTTATTGGATGGATTTCTATGGTGATTTCAGATGCTTTTGAATGCTTTAATGCATTGTTTAATACCTCTTGAACTATCCGATACAAATTGAATCGATCTACATTTACGAAGCTGTCTTCATTAATTTGATCATCAATGCTTAAGTTAAGCGTCATTTTACCCGTAGCATTGATTCGGTGAGCAAAACGTTCTAAGGCATTTAAAAATCCTTTTTCAAGCGCTGGAGGTAATAAATTATAGGCCATCTCACGCAATTCTTGAATAGACCCTTGCAATAACTGCTTAACTTGGTCCAAAGCACCCTCTTCTGAGGGGACAGGAGTTATATTCTGAAGCAATAAGTTTAACAGCACTAACTGCTGACCAATTCCATCATGAAGTTCCCGTGCAATTTTCTTTTTCTCACCTTCTTCTGCTTGTGCAATGATATCATACTTACGCTGTTCAAAAAGTAACTCATCCGTTTTGTCAACCACCAAGGCAATATACGCTTCTTTATCCTCCGTTAACTGATTCAAAATGATTTGAGTAGAAATCTCTTGCTCAGTTAAAGTGCGTTGTTTGTAATACCCCATCAATCGTGGACTATTGCCTTCAGCTGATAGATTCTGTTCGGAAATAATAAACTCGTTCAAGGATTTACCTACGATTTCATTTGGAGCGTAAGCATCAAACAAGGTAAGCGCCGCTTGATTACAAAATAAAATTTCATACGTTCTCACCGATAATTTCAACATCGGCAGGGGCGAATTATAAAAAAGGTCTTTGTATTTCTTTTCCGATTCGGTAAGTTGAACTTGAAAAGTTCGGCGTAGGATACCGTATTTAATTGTTTTATCTAGAACGCCAGCATTAATTTCATTTTTAAGCAAATAATCTTGTGCTCCTTTTGCAACAATTTCTAAGGAAAGTGAACGGTTATCCATTCCTGATAACACGATAATCGTAGCCTCATCAAAAATTACTTGAATACGGTCATACGTTGCAATGCCTGAAGAATCACGAATGTTCAAATCCAAGAGAATAACATCTGGTGTAAACTCTTCTTTGACCTCCATGGCATCTGCTATGGCATCAATAGACACGATATCATACGAACTATAACCCAAAAGAACTAAACGCTCTTGAAGCAGGCTCGAAAAAGAAAGATCATCTTCTACGATTAAAATATTTACATTTTCCATTCCCCTAAATTCTGAATAAAGACGCGATCTTTATCCGTAACTGCTTCTAAGTTATGAAGAAATTCGTTGCGATCTTCCTTCGGAATACAGTCCACGGGGAAGGTGAGTTGAAGCGACTGAATGTAATCAAAAAATAAGGTTTGTTGCGATAAACTCACTTTTCGTAATCCCGAAAAATATAATACAATCACTTCCCTGTCAGCAACAATAATGGCTTTTTTACTCAAGCCTACACCAAAACGAGGCAGACCTATAACCAAGAAGAGTAGATTGTCAATTGCTGAGACTAAGAACACTACCGAACAAAGGATGGCATCTTTTGAAAGGACATAAAGCGCAATACCCACTGCGGTTAATATTCCTGCCTCTAATAGCGTGTAGACGATAACCCGCTTTATGCGTTCATTACTTACCTTAGCATGAAATACAAAGCGATCGGTTTGTCGGATGGTAAAGAGCGCAACCCACCTGCGAATGCTGCGATTAGCCGCAAGAATAGCCATCAATAAGGCCAAGCCTCCAAACATGTAATCTTTGTAAGGTAAATTTGCGCCAGAAGTTCGAATAAATTCAAGGGGGAAATCAAATCCAACAAAAATGGCTAAAGCCAAGGCAGGAAAAAATAAAACCAATAAAAATGAATTGGTGAGTCTATTCATTTGGCAGTTGTTTCAACCTCGTTTTTAATTTCGAAACTTGTTGCTGAATATCCTTGATTTTTTTGTCAACCTCAGCGCGCAAGGAGTCTGCCCCTTTAGAGCGTGCAAAAAATGATAAGTTGGTTTCCATTCGATTGGCTTCTTGTTCTAAGCGCTCAATCTGCTTGCGGATGTCATACCGTTCCTTTTGTAGCAATTTCGAACGGTCCGGAGAGGCTTGAATGCTATCTAATTTAGCAGTAAATGCCATTTCCTCCTTTTCCTTCGCACTTACGGCTAAGGATCCGTATTTCAGATCAAGTGCTCCTTTATATGCAGCATACACTTCATCCTTCTTGGCATGAGGCACCTGACCTATTTCTGAAAATTCAGCCGCCAAACTTCGTAACGATTTTAAGGATTCCGAACGGTCAGTGGTATCTAACGCATGAATTCTTTTTACTAATTCTAATTTTAAGCTTAGGTTCTGCTCACGGTCTTTTTCCGCGGACTGATTGGCTACATCACGGGAATTAAAAAAGGAATCACATGCTCCTCTAAATTCTGCCCATAAGCGGTTTTCAGCCTTTCCGGTATTTCCGATTGCTTTCCAATCTTTTTGATAACCGATGATTTTGTGAGAGCTGGTCTTCCAATCGGTGGAGTCTTTGAGTGCATTCACCGCATCAATCAATACTTTTTTCTTTTCAATAAGTACGGAATAAGCCTCGTGCTGTGCTTTTTTATATGATTTCTTCAATTCGAAAAAGCCATCACAAGCCGCCCGAAACGCTTTCCAAACCTCGTCGTTTTCTTTTCTTGATCCTGGGCCTATTTTTTTATATGATTCCTGTACCGCCTTGAGTTGTTCAACAAGTTTGTCCCAATCTTTATTGGACTTAGCTTCGCCTGCTGAAGTATGTAAACCTAGGATTTCTTCTACCAAGGCACGTTTTGCTGCGATATTCTGTACATATACCTGGCGTTGTGCCTCATAGTGTACATTGATTTTCTCATAAATCTGACGAACGGTTTCCCAATATTTTGGTTTAATTAATTCCCATTCCTCATTTTGAACTGGGCCGATATCTTCCCATTCATCTTGTAACACACGTAACTGTTGCTCCACCGATTTGATGTCTTCTTCCTCGTTCCGGAGTTGTTGCAGCTTGTGAAGAACCTTTTGTTTTAATTGTAAATTCCGCTTATAATCATGGTCTTTTATTTCGCGATAAATTCGCATGGTATAAAAGAAAATCTCTAATAAACGCGCATATTCTTTTTGAATTCCATCCCGCTGATCTCTCGGAATATCTCCGATTTTTTTCCATGTTTCATGGATGTTCTTATACGATTGAAAGGCTGAAGCAATGTGCTCTTCCGACTCGATAATACGCTTCAACTCATCTAATAATCCTTTTTTTAATTTCAGATTTTCACGTTCTAAGGTATCTTTCAAAGAGATTTGCTGTTTACGCTTCTCTTGAATGGCTTTATAACGTGTGATGAATTCATTTTTGATTTCGGTAAAGTCAATGGAGTCAATCGATTCTCCTTTTTCTGCAGCATCGAGCATGGCGATTTGTTGAACCCGCTCGGCTTCCATTAAGTGATCCTCGAAATTAATCTTCACCTCGTTAATTTCTCTACCTATCGCGATTAAATCGTCTTGAGATTCAAAGGCAATTAATTGTTCCAATAAAAGACGCAGTTGTTCCATGCTTACGCTAATTCAAATTGAGAAAGGGAATAAAATTCTTTGATGCGTTCATCAAGTTCATTCTTGGTTAATTCTTCCAAGCGCTGTGTACCAAACTTCTCAACACAAAAAGAAGCTAAGGCGGAACCTGCGATTACTGCTTTTTTCAACGAATCAAAGGTAACATCCTCTTGCGTAGAAAGGTATCCCATCAAACCGCCGGCAAAGGTGTCTCCTGCTCCAGTTGGATCAAATACTTCCTCTAGAGGCAACGCCGGTGCGTAAAACACTTCATCTGCACTAAAGAGCAATGCCCCGTGTTCTCCTTTTTTAATAATTACTAAGCGAGGACCTAAGTCCATAATTCGTTTGGCTGCCGTTTTAAGCGCATATTCCCCGGTTAATTGACGTGCTTCTTCATCGTTTACAATCAGTAGATCCACCAATTTAAGGGTATTGTGGAGTTCGTCTAATGCGACATCCATCCAAAAATTCATGGTGTCCATAGCGATTAAATTAGGCCTAACAGCCATTTGTTCAACCACCTTTCGCTGTACGTCAGGACTTAAATTCCCTAACATTAAAAAGGGTGCATTTCTATACTCCATAGGAACATAAGGATCAAAGGTCCCGAGTACATTTAATTCGGTCACCAAAGTATCCCGACTATTCATATCGTTATGATATTTACCCGCCCAGAAAAATGTTTTTCCACCCTCAGGTATTTGAATGCCACGAATATCAATTCCTCTTTTGACCATTCCGTCGAGTACATTGGTTGGAAAATCTTCACCCACTACAGAAACTAATGCTTGATTTCTATTAAAAAATGAAGCTGCAAGGGATATATATGTCCCTGCTCCTCCGACGATTTTGTCCGATTTTCCAAACGGAGTTTCAATGGCATCAAACGCCACACTTCCCACTGTTAATAATTGCATATAAATCTTTTTACAAAGATAGGAAAGCAAAGTGGGAATGGGAAAAGGATTCGCTTAAATTATAAATCAAATTTAATCCCTTGTGCCAAGGGTAAACTATCAGAATAATTGATTGTATTTGTTTGGCGGCGCATGTAAATTTTCCATGAATCTGAACCAGACTCTCTTCCACCACCCGTTTCTTTTTCACCACCAAACGCTCCTCCGATTTCAGCGCCCGAAGTTCCAATGTTTACATTAGCAATACCGCAATCTGAACCCGCTTGTGATAAAAAGGCTTCAGCTTCTTTTAAATCATTAGACATAATCGCAGAAGACAACCCTTGAGGAACACCATTTTGAATCGCAATCGCTTGGTGTACATCTCCACTATATTTCATTATATATAAAATCGGAGCAAAGGTCTCATGCTGAACAATCTCGTAATGATTTTCCGCTTCAATGATACATGGTTTTACATAGCAACCCGTTTCATATCCGGCACCAGAAAGCACACCACCTTCAACCAATACCTTTCCACCTTCTTGAATTGCTTTTGAAATAGCCGCTTCATATGCGGCAGCTGCTGCTGTATCAATTAAAGGTCCAACATGGTTAGATTGATCTAATGGATTACCAATCTTCAATTGACCATAAGCATTTCGTAACGCTTCTTTTACTTTATCATATACAGATTCATGAATAATCAACCTTCTAGTAGAAGTACAGCGCTGACCAGCGGTACCTACCGCACCAAATACCGCGCCTGGTACCACCATTTTCAAATCCGCGGTTGGTGTGATAATGATGGCATTGTTACCACCTAACTCTAATAAAGAACGTCCTAATCTGGCACCCACAGCTGCACCCACAAATTTACCCATGCGGGTAGAACCTGTTGCGGAAACCAATGGAACTCGAACATCCTCAGCCATCAATTTACCAATTTCTGGACCGCCGATCGCCAAAGAAGAAACACCATCTGGAACATTATTTGCTTTGAACACTTGATTGGTAATGTATTGACATGCTAAGGCAGTAATCGGTGTTTTTTCAGAGGGTTTCCAAACACAAACGTCACCACAAACCCAAGCTAAGGCAGCATTCCAACTCCAAACGGCTACTGGAAAATTAAATGCAGAAATTATTCCAACAACACCCAAGGGATGATATTGCTCATACATCCGATGGCCTGGTCGCTCAGAATGCATGGTAAGACCGTATAACTGTCGAGATAATCCAACAGCGAAATCACAGATATCAATCATTTCTTGAACTTCACCAAGCCCTTCTTGCAAAGACTTACCCATTTCATAGGAAACCAAAACACCTAAAGCTTCCTTATGAACGCGTAATTGTTCTCCTAATTGACGAACAATTTCTCCTCGCTTGGGCGCAGGCATCAAACGCCAAGAGGTAAATGCTATTTGAGATTTTTGAATAATTTGATCATATTCAGCCGCAGTTACGGGAGCTACTGAAGCGATTGTTGCACCATCAACTGGAGATACAGAAACAATCGTTTGCTCATCAGAGCCTAGGGATTCAGAACCAATATACCCGCCAGCGTTGTTGGCTTTTATTTCAAATTGGTCTAAAATTTCGTGAATTTGCATGAATTTAAATTTTTACAAAGATAATGGAGTAGTTTGGATAAGTAATCAACCTAAATCACAAAGCAAAAAAAAACCGCCGAAGCGGTTTAATTAAGTTACTCTGCTTCTTCATCCTCATCTGGGTCAGCATCAGAACCTTTAACAGCTCCTCTCGCCATTTTCACAGCAAAAACAACTGCATTCGCAGGATCTAAAATTTTAACACCCGGAATCTCAATGTTTGAAACTCGGAATGAATGGCCAATTAGCATTGGAGAGATATCAATTTTTATTTCTTCAGGTAACGCAGATGGTAAGCCTTGACAGCGCAAGTGACGGAACACTTGCATCAATTTACCTCCGGCCATTACACCACGAGAAGAACCTGTTAAACGAACCGGTAATTTTACTCGTACTTCTTTGGTGTCTTTTAACTCCAAGAAATCCACGTGTTGAACAGTATCTTTTGTAGGATGCTGTTGCAATTCACGAATAATTGCTTTTGCTTTTTTTCCATCAATATCCAATTCAATTTGGAATACATCCGGCGAAAAAACCAATTTCTCAAGTGGTACTTGCTTTACTGCAAAATGCGTTTGTTCGCCTTGGCCATAAAGCACGCAAGGAACTAATCCTTCATTTCGAAGCGCTTTAGCATCCTTTTTCCCTACGTTCGCTCGAAGCGAACCGCTCAACTGTGCTGTTTTCATTTATTATTTATTTAAGGTATTACAAAATGTGAACTAATGGATTCGTTATTAACCATTCGCTTAATTACATCCGCAAATAAATGGTCAACTGAAACTACTTTTATTTTTCCCGATGCTTGACGCAATGGAACGGTATCCGTTACAATAAGCTCGGTTAAATGCGATTTTTCTATGCGCTCATACGCAGGTCCGGACAACACAGCATGCGTACAAAATGCACGAACAGTGTTAGCACCACGTTCAATTAACAAATCTGCTGCCGTGGTAAGTGTTCCTGCTGTATCACACATGTCGTCAATGATAATTACATCTTTTCCTTCCACCTCACCAATCACTGTCATTTCTGCAATTTCATTTGCTTTCTTTCGGTTTTTATGACACAATGCTAGTCCGCAATTGAGCATCTTAGCATAGGAATTCGCGCGCTTAGCACCACCTGTATCAGGCGCTGCCACAACTAAATTATCCAAATTTAATTTTTGAATTTCAGGAATAAATATGGTTGAACCGAACAAGTGATCAACGGGAACTTCAAAAAACCCTTGAATTTGATCAGCGTGTAAATCCATGGTCATGATTCGGTCTGCCCCAGCTGCCATTAACATATTGGCTACTAATTTAGCACCGATGGCAACTCTTGGCTGATCTTTTCGATCTTGTCTTGCAAATCCAAAATAAGGAATTACCGCAATAATTTTACGTGCAGAAGCACGACGAGCAGCATCCATTAAAAGCAGCAACTCAAACAAATTATCTTGAGGCGGAACAGTTGATTGAATGATGAAAACATCCTGTCCTCGCACTGTTTCTTCAAAACTTGGCTGGAATTCACCATCGCTAAACGTGGTAACTTTTACATCCCCCAATTTAGCACCATAGCATGCGGCGATATTCGCCCCTAAGGTTTGTGTGGCTCTTCCTGCAAAAATTTTAACACCCATAATCTTATGTTTGAGGGAGGCAAAGTTAAGACAATTAATCGGTTGAACAAAATACTTAACTGCTTCAATTTGTTTATTTTTAAGCCATGTCTAAAGAAGTTTTCACCCTAAAACAAGTTGCCCAATCGATTCGTAAAACGCTTGAATCTAGGTATGAACGCACGTATTGGGTTAAGGCTGAAATTTACAAAATGAACCTGTTCCCTAGTGGTCATGCGTTTCCTGAGCTCGTGCAGCGTACAGATGGTAAAATCGTTGCTAACCTGAGTGGGGTAATATGGAAAACCAATTATGGCCGGATATCAAAACAATTCGAGGCCACTGTAAAAGAACCATTTAGCGAAGGAAAAGAGGTGCTGATGTTGGTGAAAATCACCTTCAGCGAAGTATACGGACTAAGCCTACACATAACGGATATAGACCCGAGCTACTCCCTTGGTGCGCTGCATAAGTTAAAACTTGAAACGATTGATGCCTTAAATAAACTTGGTATTCTTCAAAAAAATCAATCACTAAGTTTATCCTTACCGAAACGAATTGCTGTTATCTCCGCCGAGTCAAGCAAAGGGCTGTCGGATTTCATGCAGGTATTGTCAGCATCTCAATCACAAATTGGAATCTCCACCTTTCTTTTTAACGCGACGGTACAAGGAGATCAAGCCGTTGAATCCATTCTACAGGCTTTTAATAAAATCGAACGGGTACGACAATATTTTGATGCAGTAGTCATTGTTAGAGGTGGAGGTGCAGAAGTTGGGATGTCATGCTACGATGATTTCAAGCTTTGTAAACGAATTGCGGAATTCCCATTGCCTGTTTTGTGCGGTATTGGTCATTCTACCAACTTAACCGTTGCAGAAATGGTCGCGTACTCACATGCCATTACACCGTCCGTATTAGCTTCTGACTTATTACAAGAATTCGAACTTAAACTCAATGAACTTCATGCTATATGTACTAATCTGAACCTAGTTCAATCCAAACTTCTTACGAACATAAAAAACACTTTTAACCAAACTGTTTCTATAATTAACGGGGTTGCCAAGTGGCGTTTTGAACGCATCAACAACCAGTTGAATACTATTGAACAGCGCAGTATTCAAGAAGCAAAACAAATCTTATCATTTCATAAACAGTATATTTCGTCCAGTCCAATTGCCATTCAAACGCTTGTGAAAAAATCACATCAAATTGAACACCACCGAAGAACCATGCTTCAGCAACAACTCACTTTTACCGTGAATCGGATGGTTGATAAAAATGGAACTATGATTGAATCTCTTGAGAAGCAAGTGCAGTTAATGAGTCCTTCGGCTGTTTTAGCCAGAGGCTTTGCAATCGCTCGAAGCAACGGAAAAGCCTTGTTGAGTAAAAGTGAATTACACCCGGGAACAATGATTCAAATTGAACTGAGCGATGGGACCGCTAAGGCCGAAGTAAAATCAACCTAGGTTTTACATACATTTGCGTTATGGACGAAACCTTTGGTAAGGAACATCGGATTTTTTTAAAAAAGGAAATTGACCATGTATTTAGCATGAAAGATAAAGTGCATGTGTTTCCTTTTTTGTCGCACATTTCTATAGAACCTTCCGAAAACCCAAGTTTTGCCGTATTAATCACAGTGCCTAAAAAAAGAATAAAAAAGGCGCACGATCGAAATCGAATTAAGCGTTTAATACGCGAGAGCCTTCGCAGACAAAAAGCGCCGTTATTAGCACACGCAACAAGTGAAAATATTAAAATTCTATTCAGTATCGTTTATCTTTGGGAGGAAATCCCTGTAGATGACCTCATCGAACAAAAAATTAAAAAATTAATATCTCGGATATGCGAACTTTCTTAAATCGTTTCCTACTCACCTGCTTACTCCTTCTTTACTTCGAGCACTATGGGCAATCAGAATCCTTTGAAGAGCTCAAAAGTTTAGAATTAATGGACCAAATCTATGAGCATCTTGATATGTATTTTGTAGATGAAGTTGCACACGGAAAATTATCGAAAACAGCGATCGATGCCATGCTCAAAGAATTGGATCCGTATACCGTATATTATCACGAGGCCAATATTGAAGACTATCGATTAATGACCACTGGACAATATGGAGGAATCGGAGCGTTAATTGGAACCATAGACAATGAAATTTACATTACGAATCCATATGAAGGAAATCCAGCACAAAAAGCGGGATTGCAAGCTGGAGATAAAATTTTACGCATCGATAAAAAGTCGTTTACTGGTAAAACGGTAGAAGAAGCGTCTAATGCATTAAAAGGACCCAAAGGAACCAACGTAAGCTTGGAGCTTGAGCGTAATGGAAAAACAATGATTGTTGATGTCATGCGCGATGAAATAAAAATCCCAGACATACCCTACGCTGGGATGCTCTCTGAAAAAACAGGCTATGTATCTTTAAGCAGCTTTACACAAACTGCTGGGGAAGAGGTTAAAAAGAATATCCAAGAGCTTCAATCGAAAGGTATGACTAACATGATACTAGACCTTAGAGGAAATGGCGGGGGTCTATTGATGGAAGCTGTGAAAATCGTTGGTTTTTTTGTTCCAAAAGGGCAAGTCGTAGTTACAACCAAAGGGCGTTCAAAGCAAGAAAATATGGTATACAAAACCTTAGAAGCCCCGATTGCAGAAAAATTACCTCTAGTTATATTAATTGACGAAGGCAGCGCCTCAGCCAGTGAAATTGTAGCGGGTGCATTGCAAGATTTAGATCGTGCGGTTGTGGTTGGAAACACAAGTTATGGTAAGGGATTGGTTCAACGCACCTTCGACCTTAAATACGGATCGAAAATGAAACTTACCATCGCAAAGTACTATACGCCTTCTGGTCGTTGTGTTCAACGATTAGAATATTATGATGATGCCAATGGTAGAAAACCTAAGGAAATTGCAGATAGCCTTTTGCAAAAATTCAGCACCAAAAATGGCCGTGAAGTTATTGATGGAAGAGGGATAGAGCCGGATATTAAAATAGAAGATTCCTTGTATAGTGATTATACCCGAACCTTAATGAATAAACATTTTATTTTTCACTATGCCACCATTTTTCACAATGCTCATCCATCAATCGCCTCTGCTGAATCGTTTGAATTGTCATCGAACGAAATAGAGGAATTTCGAACCTACCTAAAAAACAAAGGATTTGTTTACACATCACCAGAATTAAGAGCACTCGAGCGAATTAAAGTGGAATTAGAAAAAAAACAACAATTCCAATCGGTGTCCTCCGAATTCAGTGCATTAAACGACAAATTAACTAATGCCACCAATAAGTACTTTGATTTTAATAAATCTGAAATCAAGGGCTTATTAGAACATGAAATAATTGGACGATATTATTTTCAAAAAGGACAAAACATCTATGCGTTTAAATCCGATGAAGTAGTAACGAAAAGTGTTGAGATTTTAAGCAATGATGCGCTTTACAAATCAACCTTACATATCAAATAACCAGGGCATTGCGGTTTTTAAAGAAACACTTAGATTCAATTTACTTCTATTTAAGTCTTAGCTTTTTAGTGGGGTTGACCTGCAGCAAGTTTTTAATGTCGGCCTCGCTTATTTTACATGCCTTCTTGTTTATAGTTGCGGGGAATTATAAAGAATTTTGGCAGCGGCTTCTTTCAAACAAATGGCTTCTTATCCTCTTAGCTTTTTGGTGTTTGCATGCATTGAGCCTTACTTGGAGCACCGATCTTCAAGAAGGTTGGGATGGGCTTCGGGTACGAATTTCCCTTGTTTCTTTACCCTTGCTATATATTGGAACGATTTCCTTCAATCGACAACGAATTATAACATATACGAAGGCCCTTATGCTTGCAATCGTTGTTGTTATTGGATTAAATGTGATCCATTATAGTGGGTTGATTAAGAATAATTTGGCCTTGGACATCCGTCAACTCAGTTGGTTTGGGTCACACATACGATTTGGTATATTAGTGGCATTCTCGGGGGCTCTTGCTTTCAATATATGGAAAAAGCAGGTGATGTCTACGATAATTGTACTGGCTTACTTCCTTCTCATTCTAACTTACACCGTATACAGTCAAACCTTTAGTGCTATGCTTAGCGCCTCCATTGTGATGCTTATCATTGGGTATGATTTATTACGGTTGACGAGTTTTTCACGTAATATCGGTATCGGTTTCGTACTTGTTGTAGGTGTCGCTGGAGCCTTCGCAATTAAACTTATTGCTACCCCTAATCCTACGTGTGGCACCTTTGAATCCGACGAGGAAGCAATTAAGGCATGGGCTTTACGCTCTGATTTCCCCTTAGATAGTTTAGATAGAAAAGGTCAGGAACTAACCCGTACAGCAGAACGGTATTTATGTGCTAAGGAAGTATCACTTACTGCAACATCTATCCTAAAGCTAAGCCGAGAAGACGTATTAAATATTGAAAATGGCTTTGCCAGCGAGCATTCCGCTAATGGAGGGATTTGGAGTCGCATTGAAGAATTAAAATTTGAAGTGCATGAAGCTACAGACCCAAATGGACATTCGTTGCTGCAACGCATCGCATATTGGAAAAC
>JBEAQY010000061.1:0-140865 GCA_041163605.1 Bacteroidota bacterium
TGCGCGCGAGGGTATTCGGTTATTGAATTCAATATTGTTCCATGAGCAAGCTGTTTTCTTTCTTTTTATTGATTTGGGTAGGAACAACGTTCGCCCAAGACACTTCCTTTGTTAAATCCGCCTATGGAGGGAGCAGTTTAACCGTTCCTGAAGGGGTGAGTTGGAAGATTGAAAAAGCCTATATAAACGGTGGGGATGGATACAATATCTTAGTTAGCAATTCGAACTTTAAGCCTATATACGGTCCTGGTGAAAAACTTCAAACACCCTACTACATGGCGGAAATGGAGTTATTGGACAAAAAGGATGGGGTGTTTTACATTTTATATATTCGACAACAAATCAATAAATAGAATTTACTATACTTGTAAAAACTAATGCTATGAAATTCATTTATTCCCTTCTTTTTATTGGTGCTTTTATTTTTAATTCAAAAGCACAACTTGGGTTTGATGTTGGCGCAAAAGGTCAAGTTAATTCAACCTGGTTGTTTAATCAAAATATTTCTGACCAAGGGAAAGAACAAAATTACACAGCGAGTTGGGGCAGTAACTACGGGATGCTATTTGGATTACGCATGGGATTTTTTAGTTTAGGATTAGAAACAAATTTTGGGGCACACAACGCAGAATATGCGGGTGAATTTCTCACTCAAAGTTACTCGTCAATGGTAAACCTAAAAACCTTTCAAATGCCTGTTTACCTGCGTTTCCAAAACAAAGGTGGAGCTTATTTTGAACTCGGTGCACAATATAATAAAATCCGAAGTGCTTTGTATACACGTGAAGGTTTGTTACCGACAACTTCAGATGAAGCCGGAAACTACGCGAAAAGTTATTCCAACGCCTTTATTGGTTTTGGTATTAACCGCAAAATTCTGAAAAGCGTACCCCTAGGAATCATCTTCGGTTTACGTTTACAATACGGAATTAAAGACGCAAAAGGCGTTGATGCCTTGGGTAATTCATTGTCGAATTCGTTGTTATACCCAGACTATCATAAAACTCGAGCGGCTGCAGCGGGATTGAACTTTGGCTTAGTTTATACGATTGATACCAAAGAAAAAGAATCCGGATATTAAGCCTTGATTGAAAATGCTCGATTGATATTGGTAGTTAGAAGAATTTTGTTTGTTGTAAAATGAATTAATTTGATTCTTTACTGCAGTATAATCATCGTTTATTTTTTATTTTTACTCAATAAAATGTTTTATTTTTGATAAAAAAATTATGCGAAGTTTTCTTATAAAGTTGATAATCGCTTTAAGCGGAACTGTGATTATAGGTTTTCATATTTGGATGCCTTCAATGTTTTTATTTTCGGCAATTGCAATTGCAACTTATTTTATCTCCAAAATAGAATCGATACCTTGGGCCCTAATTGTTTATTCCTCTGCTGCAATCGTATTAACTGCCTTTATAGGTTATTTATTATATATTGATGTAGTTTTAACTTCGATTACATTAGTCGGATTAGGAATTCTATATTTTTTAATTCAGTATCGCCACTTAGTAGTTGTAAAAATCATATGGTACATTATATTTTCTTCACTTGCAATATTAATTATATTTTACTCTGCTAAATTCTTTTTAGAGTATCCGATTGTTGGATTAGCTATTCTGATTACAATGATTTTTGAATTCATTGTTTTCTCATATTCAAAATTATATGAAAGATTAAATTTAAGAGGCTTTTACTTTTTTGTTCCGCTGTACGGATATTATTTATTTCAGTCGCAATTAAACAGAAAAAGTATGTTTAAACTTGTCACTCTCTGGTTATCTGTTTTGACTGGTATAATTTATAATATTTTTATAATTACCCAGGGCTCAAATTTAAGTTTATCAATTACCATTTTATTAGCATGTAGCCTCTTTTTATTTGTTTTAGCAATTTCTATTATTCATATTTCCGACATGTTTAATGTTATAAAATTTCTTGGTGCTAATCCGTTAATAATAATTGGTGTAATTTTGTTGCCAATAGTCTTTATTCCTTTCCTTGCCTTTAGCGGTAAAAACCAAATCCCAAGTTAAATTAACACTTGTTTTTTGAGTCCATCAGAATGCTCACAGGACCATCATTGATTAAACTCACCTTCATATCGGCACCAAATATCCCAGTTTTTAAGCGACTGCCTAAGGATGCTTGGATTACTTCGATGAATTTTTCATATAAAGGAATTGCCATTCCGGGAGGCGCTGCGTCAATGTAACTCGGACGATTCCCCTTTTTTGTTGATGCAAATAAGGTAAATTGACTTATCAATAATACTTCACCATTTACCTCATCCAAGGAACAATTCATTTTCCCCTCAGCATCAGAAAAGATCCGTAAGCCTAAGATTTTTTGAACCAAGTAATTAATGTCATGTTCGTCATCGGTTTGACCGACACCCAAAAGGACAACAAAACCCTGATTTATTTGATTATGGACATTCCCATCGATCATAACAGAGGCTTCCGTAACACGCTGAATGATTACTTTCATTAGAATTTACTTCTTCTATATGGGTCGTTATCTTCCTCTTCCAAAATCGCTTTGTAATGCGAATAGCGTAGATTTGAGATTACTCCATCTGCCACCGCCTTAACTACACCGCAACCCGGCTCATTCAAGTGCATGCAATTATTGAAGCGGCAATCCTCCATGACGGCACGAATTTCCGGGAAATAATGACCTAAATGTTCTTTTTCCAAATCTACCAATCCAAAAGACCTAATACCTGGGGTATCTATTACATAGGCACCAAAACTCAACTTATGCATTTCAGCAAAGGTAGTGGTGTGTTTTCCTTGTTGATGCGCTGCAGATATTTCCCCTGTTTTTAACTGTACAGAAGCGTCCAATGCATTAACAATGGATGATTTTCCCACCCCACTGTTCCCCCCTAGCATCACCTGTTTGCCTTGCATGAGCTTTTTAAGAAATTCTACCGAATTCTTGTCGGCACTCTGTATTTGATAGCAGGGATAACCGATGCGCTCATACATTTCGGACAAGGTTTTATTCAAATCAGCTTCTACCTTGGTATACAAATCCACCTTGTTGAATAGTAGGGTAACCGGAATTCTAAAGGATTCTGCTGCAACTAAAAATCGATCGATAAACAAGGGGGGCGTCTTAGGGTCTTTCAAGGTTACGATGATTAACAGCTGATCAATATTCGCTGCTAAAATCTGCATTTCCTTACTCAGGTTGGTAGATTTTCTTGATACATAATTTGTTCTAGGCAAGATATGTTCGATGACATGATTTCCCTCCTCATCTCTTTGATCCTTTAAGGTAACGCGATCACCTGCCGCAATGGGATTCGTTAAGCGCAGTCCCGATTGCTTTAATTTACCCCGCAAACGGGCATTAAACACCTCGCCCGTTGTAGTTTCTACGACATACCAACTTCCCGTTGACTTTAAAACCCTCGCTTCCAATGCTATTTTAATATTATTCCGTTTTCAGGAAATTGAAACGGTAATGAACACCTTTTCTGTGGGGTGAGCTTTTTGCGTTTTGTCCAGCGCACAATGCACTCAGAAAGACAAGTAATACGTTCACTTGACTCTACTTCAACGATTACCACACGATACGTTCGTTTATTTCTTCGAGCTATAATCATTTTTCTTTCAGGATAATCGCCCCGAGGAAGAAACTGAGAATAAAGGACGTAATGCCTAATTTCTTCATGTATGACTTGAACCTCATCCACTTGTCTAAAAAAATCACCTAACCACTCGGAACCTTTTTTCGCCTGAATAAGGGCGTATTGATCATCTATCAGCTGATTCAATGAATCAAGTCCAACTGCTTCGACGACATCATTACCGGCATATTTAACCTCAATTCCCCATTGTTTACCGACTTCCTTGATGGCATTATTTCGTTCTAAGGGAAATGGGCGACCTGTTAGGTAATAGGTCTGGCTATACCCAATGAAGTGCACGAAAAGAACGAAAATGATATAAAAAGGACGCATTATAATTTGATGAGTTTCTCAATTGCTACATTATTCGCGCCAATCAAACGCACGTGATAAACACCCGATGCAATTTGTGCTAAAGAAAGCTCCGCCTGATGAGCGGATCCTGGAAGGTATACTCGGCGCACAATTTTCCCTGCTTCATCGAGGAGTTCTATCACTTGAATAGCCTCTGTATTCCATTGAATCAATACACTTTCGTTTGCTGGATTTGGAATTAATCCGAAGTTAAAGTCCCCTTCACTAAGTCCGGATTGATCAACGCTGATACAGGTTGAGGTATCTGAACATCCATTTGCGGTTACTATAACTGCATAGGTACCAAGGGGCTCTGTAGTAGTAAAGCTTTGATTTGTAGCGCCAAGCACCGGTTGATTCGTATTACAGTCAATCCATTGATACGATACTCCCGTTGCCGCCGAAGAAAGGATGATTCCGGTCTGTGTTATGGCATTGGAGGGCGTTGCGTTAACAACAATCGTTTGATTTACTGAATTACTGCATTGTCCTGCATCTGGGGTAAATGTTACCGTTGTGCTACCCACCTGTTGTGAATTCACTTGAGGATTCCAAGTACCTGTAATTCCGTTTTGAGCAGTAACGGGTAACATGAATGGATCATTCTGACAAAGCGTGGTTGGATGGGTAAATACCGGTTCAACTTGGGGCTGCACGGTAAGTTGAGCGCTCGCTGGATTAGCACATTGATTCGCTGCCGGATTAAAATTATAAGTAAACAAACCTGGAACCGTAAGATTCAATGCCGGTGTCCAAGATCCCGTTATGCCATTATCTGAGGTGCTCGGTAAGCTAAACGCTGCATCATTTTGACACGCTACCGGAATGGCATTAAATACCGGTGTCTGAGATGTTCCACACGTAATGGTGAAGTTATTATTTGAAATATCAAAGAAAGTTTGTGCGCCAGACATTACCATCACACGAGCTGAGTTGGTAGAAACGTTTGGACATACAATGGTTTCTGTTCCATCGTTCGCTGTTGTTGCAGAAAGTACATACGGGTAGGTTTGACCCCCATCAACTGACAAAAGAATGCGAACATCCGTACAATTGATTGGAGCCACATTGGTATTCGCCACAGACCAGGTAACCGTTTGGGAACTTCCTCCAACCCATGTTATGCCCGCAGCAGAAGGATAGGTAACTACAAACGGTCCTGCGGATGCATTGGTTGTTACCGTAACATCGGTGTAATCGTTACATGAACCCACACCATGATTATCTCGCACGGAAAGCCTAAAATCCATTACCCGCGCAACCGAAGGCAATACCTCCCACGTAAAGGGACCATTTGAAGCGAGGGAAGCAAGGTTTGGAAAATAACGGTTAGAATCAAGTGACGGATCAAAACTTCTGAAATTTGGTCCACCCGTTGCTGTGGCTACCGGTGGTTGGGTAGTTGCCTCATTATCCATTTGTTCCCACAAGTAAGAAAGTACATCTCCATCCACATCGCTTGCATGCGCAGTAAGTATGAAAGGGGTGGAGATTGGAACCACGATATTTCCACTGGTAGAATTAATCACAGGAGGTGAATTATTTAAGGCGGTAATCACCTCACATTGATGCCCATTACTTAAAATTTCATTGCTTATTTCTTGTAGGTTATATCCATGAAAGTAATCATCACTGTTGTTTTGTACATTGGGTGCACATATACCTGCATACCCCATAATCGTACTGGCGCTTCCTGGTTCCCTTCTGGCTGCAGCCACGCTATTGCAATTGTTGTTTTGTGTGTGATTACCGCCAAACTGATGCCCCATTTCATGCGCAACATAGTCAATATCAAACGGATCTCCAATGGGTGCCCCGCTACCAGTAACACCACGCGCTTTTTGTCCTCCGGCGCACACAACACCAAGACCAGCAAGACCTCCACTGTTTGTTCCGAAAACATGTCCAATGTCATAATTGGCACTACCAATCACATTATCTACATTGGTTTGGTTTTGATTAATCATTGTTCCTGGGCTACCATTTGTATATGGATCGGTTGCGGCCGTTGTATAAATCAACGAATTATTATTTGGGATAATAACCATGGTAATTGCTATATCTTTTTCGTACACCCCATTTACACGGTTCATGGTGACCACTTGGGCGGCTGCAGCCTGTGCTACACTTCCTCCATGAAAAATAGTATATTCTGCTGTCGCAGACAACGCTAAGCGATACGTACGAAGTTCACAGGTTCCAAACATTGATTTATTAGTCTGTGAAGGTTTTGCTTCGTCGAAATTTTCCACATCACATTGCATGATTTTATCACTTATAAAGTCACGTTTTCGATACACAATATAGTATTCATTATTCCCCTCGTACATGGGGTCAATGAAAATAGTGGATTGCCCAGGAATGAATATCATGGCGTGCAGACCGGCGGGGGTGATGTCCCACTTACCAAAAGCTCCCGAACCATCTGTCGAATAGGCATCCAGAGTCATTAATTCAGGGAATTTTGCATTGTAGGCTGGATGCATAGTTTGATTTCGTTTTGCAGTAAACTGATGAATCGTACCATCAGCATAAGGGAAATCAATTGAAGCGACAAATCCATTGAGTACTCCTTCACGATAGGTTACTCCCTCTAGCGCGGCTCTCATTGAATTAACATCCAATTGAAAAACTTGATATGCCGAAGCATGAATCCGTGGTGCACTCAATTCAGGTAAGGCTTCCAATGTAACATTTTTCCAAGTGGTTTCAATTTCCTTTAGTTGCTGAGCCCAATGCGTATTAAAAAATACCAGGACACTAAAAATTGAAAATAAGTACATGCGTTTCATAGGACTAAATTTTCCGTAAAAATACGAAAAGCCATTTAACTAAATCGAAGTTATTACCTTTGAAATAAACAGGATATGAGAATTTTTATTTTTCTACTTTTCACAACCCTTTTGTGTGTTCAATTTAGCTTTAGTCAAACCCTTCGTGATTTTAAAAAGAAGACTGATGAGAATACTAAGGAACGCACAGAAATGTTGGATTTACTTCGCACAGACATTAAGAACGACTTGGAACAAGACATTGTTTTTGTCGTAAATCACTTCAAGGTATATGGAACCTATGCTTGGATGGAAGGAGAGGTGCAACGTAAAGATGGAAAAAATATCGTGTTCAATGAAGATGGCTATGACTGCTGTCATATTGAAGCCCTTTTCAATAAAGCTAATGGAGCTTGGAACCTTCAAGAAAGTGTTGCCTTCTCTACAGATGTTTGGTATATCTGCATTTTAAGTGACTATCCACAAGCTAACCAGCAAATTTTTAGTAGTCAAGTTATAAGTGTCCAAGAACCTTGTGGCGATTAAACATAAAAGAAAAAATGAAAACGATACAGGTCTTTCCTGCCTAAAAATCCTGTGGAAATGATTGGAACAATCGAAAATTGATTGACGCGTTCTGTTGTAATAACAATACAATGAATATTATTTAAAATCAGAAAAATCTTTAATTTAGTGCCGCATTAAAACCTTAAAACATAAACCATGAGACCCAACATTTTATACCTTTTTAGCTTGTTACTATTTTTTAGTTCCTGTAGCTCCTGTTCCAATGACGATGAAAAAATCCAGGAGCTTGAGGCAAAAATAAATCAGCAACAAGAAGATATAAATAAACAACAGCAACAGCAGTTAAAAGATGAAATTGCAAGCAAAGAGAAAGAAATTGAATCTTTAAAAAACAGAAAAAATGCCGTAAAACCAAGAGAGAACTTTTTTGCGAGGGGAGCAGGAAGATTTCCTGAAGCCTCGGAAAGACTTTTAAATTATGACGATGTCGGTCATTTATCCTCAAGAGATTTGAAAATAATGCGCAATGAAATTTTTGCTCGACATGGATACATTTTTAAAACCAATGATATGAATGAGTATTTCTCGAGACAATCTTGGTATGAGCCCGTAAATAATGACGTTACTGGATTATTGTCTCGAATAGAAACAGAAAATGTTAACTACATTAAATCTTATGAATAATTTATTTCTCGTTTTAAATATTCTATTTGTTTTAGCCTGCAACAACCCACCAAGTTCTCATCCTAAAGAAGAAAAAACAACTCAGAAAGTAAGTAAAACATTAACAGACAGCATTCCTTCTAAAGTTGGATTACTATTGAGGGCTTATAAAAATATTGTAAGTTTTGATGGAAAATATATTGTGTTCCCTTCGGGAAAAAAAATCATATTCGATGATTCCACCAAAAAGAATACAGAGGCCTTATTAAATTCGCCAGATATTGAAGATATGTTTTGTTGGGCTTACAACACGGAAGCAGATAAGCCCACCGAAGACCCTGGACGGGTGAGAAATGAGGATTTCTTCAAAGCGGTCTATGGAGAAACCTCAACAGAAGTTCGAACGCATTTAATGGCATTAAAATGGTGCCCTAACACAGTGAATCAAACCATTATGTTCAGTACAAAGAATGGAGCTTACGAAGCTCTTCAAAAGGTTTCTGCTGAACTAGATAAGCACCCTGAGTGGTCAAAATACCTGACCAACATTGGAGGAACATTTAATTGGCGAGTAATAAAAGGAACCGATCGATTAAGCGCTCACGCTTTTGGAATAACCATAGATATCAACACCGCTTATTCAAACTATTGGCAATGGGATTGTGACTGTACAAATGAAAATGCTAATCTTGATTATAAAAATAGAATTCCTATGGGAATAGTTGACATATTTGAAAAAAATGGTTTTATATGGGGGGGGCGGTGGCGACATTACGATACTATGCATTTTGAATATCGGCCAGAACTACTGACCAAATGATGAAATTTGGACTTGTCGGGTATCCACTTACGCACAGCTTTTCTCCTGATTTTTTTAAAACTTTTTTCTATCAAAATAATATTGATGCCTCTTATTCTTTGATTGAATTGGCCACAATAGAAAAGATAAAAATCGTACTTCGCGCAAACTATCAAGGCCTAAATGTTACCATCCCCTACAAAGAAGAAATCATTCCCTATTTGGATGAAATAGATGCCGAGGCAAGGGCGATTGGCGCAGTGAATACCATCGTATTTAAAGATGGGAAATCTACAGGATTCAATACCGATGCCTTTGGATTTCAACAATCAATAAAGCCCTTTTTAACGTTTGAGCATGAGCGTGCATTGATTTTAGGAACAGGAGGAAGCTCAAAGGCGGTGGCGCACGTTTTAAAGAACTTAGGGATTCAGGTTAATTTTTTAAGCAGAATGGAACAAGGCGCCAACATCTACCCCTACAGCCAAGTAAACGAGGCCATGCTAGGGGCTTGTAAATTGATCGTGAACTGTACCCCCGTGGGTATGTTTCCGCATACGGATGCTTGTCCCTTGCCGATGATAGACGGAATTGGCCCCAGTCATTTAGTGGTAGACTTAATCTACAACCCGGCAGAAACCCTACTTTTAAAGGAATCTAAATTACGTGGCGCTGCAACCCTAAACGGCTTGCCTATGCTTAAAGCACAAGCGTTAAAAAGTTGGGAGTTATGGAATCAGTTCGATTGATCTAATTTCCTCACCATCGTTAAAATAGTCGCTAAGGCCACCGTTTCCCCGGTTTCATCATATACATCCACTAAGAATTTAACAATGCCTTTGGCAATGTCCTCTTCCGAACGTTTCTCCTGATCGATTTTCTCTTTTACCGTAAATCGTACCCCTAGCGTTGCTCCAGGATATACTGGTTTTGTAAAACGGGCTTCATCCAACCCATAATTCAACAAGACTGGACCCTTTTTTGGATCGACAAATAATCCTGCCGCTTTGGAAAGCACAAAATACCCATGCGCGACGCGACGTTCAAAAATGGTTCCTTCGAGGGAGGTGGCATCCATGTGTGCATAAAAATTATCTCCGGAAACATTGGCGAAATTCACAATATCTGCATCCGAAACGGTATGTTTATGAGTAAATACCGTTTCACCAATTACTAATTCTTCAAAATGCTTTCTGAACACGTGTGGGTTCGCTTCCGGCATGTCGGCTCCAACCTGAAATTGCTGGGTGATTTTTGTAATGGTTGATGGATGTCCCTGTATGGCTGTCCGTTGAAGGTAATGTAATACTCCGCGTTTACCTCCCATTTCTTCCCCACCGCCGGCACGTCCTGGTCCACCATGGGTAAGCAAAGGCATTGGGGAACCATGTCCGGTACTTTCCTTAGCACATCGTTCATTTAATACAAGCACTCTTCCATGCATACTTCCTGCTCCAAGCACATAATCCATTGCTTCTTGGTCGTCTGGTGTAACTATAGAAGAAACTAAGGATCCTTTACCCATCCGTGCTAAGGAAATGGCATCCTCTAATGACTTATATGGCATTAAGGTTGAAACCGGTCCGAAGCATTCTATGTCGTGCACATCGGTATTGATAAATGGATTATTGTTTCTGAATAAAATGGGGGAAAAGAACGCCCCTTGACTCGCATCTGCACCGAGCACTTGAACCTCATCCAAGGAACCAAATACAATCTCCTGAGATTTCGCTAAAAGGGTAGCATTTTCTCGAACTCGTTCTACTTGCAGTTTTGTGGCTAAGGCCCCCATGCGGACACCTTCTACCGAGGGATTACCAACCGCAGTAGATGCTAATCGTTTACTTAATGCAATTTGCACCTCATCTATTAATGAATCTGGAACTAAAATTCTGCGAACAGCCGTACACTTTTGACCGGCTTTCACGGTGATTTCCTTGCTCACTTCTTTGATAAACAAATCAAATTCTGCTGTCCCAGGTACTGCTTTTTCGCCTAGGATACAGGCATTAAGGGAATCTGCTTCTAAATTGAAAGAAACGCTGCGGTCGGCAATTTGCGGAAGGCCTTTCAGTATTTTTCCTGTTTTTGCAGAACCCGTAAACGTTACCGTATCTTCCGTTTGCACATGATCAATAATACCCCGACCTAAGCCAACGATTAATTGAAGCGAACCTTCAGGTAAAATGTTAGAAGCAATTATGTCGCGTACTACAACTTCGGTTAAAAAGCTCGTGTATTCGGAAGGCTTAACAACGGCAGGAACACCAGCCATTAGGTTAACCGCGATTTTCTCAAGCATTCCCCATATTGGAAAATTAAAGGCATTGATGTGCACAGCAACACCCTGCTTTGGCAACATAATGTGGTGGCCAATGAAGGTTCCATTTTTAGATAAGGGAGCAGCCACTCCATCTACATAATAAGGTAAATCCGGGAATTGTCGTCTCAAGGCTGCATTGGCAAAGAGATTTCCAATTCCGCCCTCAATATCAATCCAGGAATCAATTCGCGTAGCTCCGGTAAGGGCACTAATCTCATAGTATTTTTCTTTACGTTCCATTAAATGAAGCGCAAGAGCTTTTAACATTCGGCCACGTTCCTGAAATGTCATTTTTCGCAATGGATGTCCTCCTACCGTTCTTCCGTAGTTCAATACCTCAGAAAAATCAATTCCAGCACTTGAAACTTCACCAATCTTGGCGCCCGTTATGGCATTGAATTGCTCTGTTTCAACACCGTCACCACTGACCCATTGTCCTAAAATGTAATTTTGAAATGTTTGCATTAGCTATTCGTTTTTCTATTGTAAATTTAATTAAAGATTGCAGACGAATCTTGTCAATTCTCCCCCTTCAATGCCATCAATTTTTCATAGGCATCTTTAATGTGTAGAATGGGTTCAATCACCAAGCGAAGTTTATCATCTTTTTGAACGAGTCGATACCCATTACCCATGGCGTTGATTCGATGCAGGAGGAGCGTAAACGCCTCGGTTTCGTAAAATGGGGATTGTGGATTAGAAATAAATGACCCAACTAATTTTCCCGATTTTACCACTAAACGCTCCATTCCCAATTCTTGCGCTAACCATCGCAATTGAAATGAAAACAAGAGTTCTTTTCCTGCTCTTGGAATTGGACCAAAGCGATCAATAAGCTCCTTCCTGAAATTATCAAGATCGGCTTCGGTTTTTAAATTATCTAGGGCCTGGTATAAACTTAGGCGTTCAGCTACATTATTTACATAGGTATCTGGCAGTCGGACTTCAAAATCTGATTCAAAAACACACTCGTTGACAAACCCATTAAAATTATCGGTGGTCCGTTCATCGAACAGCGTTTTGAATTCTGTTTCTCGCAATTCTTGAAGTGCTTCATTGAGGATTTTCTGATACATTTCAAAGCCTATTTCCGATATAAAGCCGCTCTGTTCTCCCCCAAGCATATTCCCCGCGCCTCGAATATCCAAATCCTTCATTGCAATGTTAAAACCACTGCCTAAATCCGAAAACTGCACCAGGGATTCCAAGCGTTTTCTTGCTTCTGAATTTAAGACACTAAAACGTGGCGCAATGAGGTAACAGAACCCTTTTTTATTACTTCGTCCAACCCGACCTCTCAATTGATGTAAATCACTTAAGCCAAATTGATGCGCCTCATTGATGATGATGGTATTAGCATTTGAAATATCAATTCCTGACTCTATTATGGTGGTAGCCAAGAGCACGTCATAATTACCTTCCATAAAGTCCATCATGACTTTTTCTAACTTTTCTCCATCCATTTGGCCGTGACCTATTCCAACCCGTAAGCCAGGGCACAAACGCTGTAATAGACCCGAAATTTCCATTAAGTTAGATACCCGATTATTCACGAAAAATACTTGCCCTCCCCTACTCACTTCATAAGAAATGGCATCCCGGATAATTTCTTCGTCGAAGGAAATAATCTCTGTTAATACGGGTTGGCGATTCGGAGGAGGCGTATTAATGATGCTCAAATCACGTGCGCCCATCAACGAGAATTGTAACGTTCTTGGAATCGGTGTCGCCGTTAAGGTTAAGGTGTCTACTGTGGCCCGAATCGTTTTTAATTTATCCTTTACCGCAACGCCAAATTTTTGTTCCTCGTCAATGATCATGAGTCCCAAATCCTTGAATTTCACCTTACCGGCCACAATCGCATGCGTTCCAATGAGTATATCAATTTTCCCCTCTTTTAACCGTTGAAGGGTCTCGCTTGTATCTTTTGCCGATTTAAAGCGATTGATATAATCTACGGTGCACGGAAAATCTTTCAAACGCTCTTTGAAGGTTCGATAATGTTGCATGGAGAGAATTGTGGTTGGCACCAATACCGCCACTTGTTTACCATCACAAACCGCTTTAAATGCGGCGCGCACCGCGACCTCTGTTTTACCAAAACCCACATCACCACACACCAAACGATCCATTGGCAAGGCAGATTCCATATCTTTTTTTACATCCTGCGTCGCCTTAAACTGATCTTGTGTGTCCTCATACATAAAAGAGGCTTCCAACTCATTTTGTAAGTAAGAATCTGGTGAGAAAGAAAACCCTGGTTGGGCTTTTCGGGTAGCATATAACTGAATCAAGTCATAAGCCAACTCTTTGATTTTCTTCTTGGTCTTGTTTTTTAGAGTTGCCCAAGCTTGCGTTCCTAACTTGTTAACTTTTGGAATAGCCCCTTCTTTTCCGGTAAACTTCGATATGCGATGCAGCGAGTGGATTCCAACATACAGCACATCACCGTCTTTATACACCAAACGAACAGCTTCTTGAGGTTTTCCATTAACATCAATCGTTTCAAGGCCGGAAAACATCCCCACCCCGTGATCAATGTGGGTAACATAATCTCCTTTTTGAAGGTTATACAATTCCTTGAGGGTAAGTGCTTGGCTGGCTTGACGAAATCCTTCTTTCAGTTGAAAGCGGTGGTATCGTTCAAACACTTGATGGTCTGTATAACAAAGTAATTTTTGCGAGGGTAGAATAAACCCTTCATGCAAGGCAAAATGGTTTCGAATGATTGGAATTCCATCCCCTGTATCCACGAAAATTTGTTCTAAGCGTTCGAGTTGTCGAGGTTGGTTAGAAAAAAAATGAAGGGTGTAGCCCTCCGTTGCATATTGCGTTAGGTCTTTTCTTAGCAGGTCGAAGTTTTTATTGAATGCAGGTTGTGCGATTGATTTAAAAACGACCGATGCTTTAATTTTTTTATTTACTGCTTTTCCCCAGTGAATGGTCGGTATTTTAGCTAATGAATCATGCAGTTGAACACGATCCAAAAACAAATCCTCAGGAGTTGTTAATGGAATTGTACTGCTGCTTGATTTTGTAAAAATTGTTTTCGCCTTATCAAACATGTTAGAAATCGTATCTTCAAAGACTTCAACATTGTGAATCCAGCACATGGCCTCACTTCCAAGATAGGAGAACAAATCAGAAACTTCCGCTAATAAATGGGTTGATTGAACATTTGGAATGACATTGAAAAAACTGTAATTTGCTTGAGAACGTTGTGATGTAGCATCAAATCCTCGAATCGTTTCAACCTCATCACCAAAAAATTCGATTCTAAAGGGGTGGTCGGCAGAAAATGAAAAGACATCTAAAATTCCTCCACGAATTGCAAATTGTCCTGGATGGTAAACAAAATCCACGCGATCAAACCCATATTCTAAGAGTAATTCATTTAAAAAGTCAACTGTATATTCCTTTCCAACCTCAATTTTCATGGTGTGATTTACCAATTTTCGTTGGGTAGGCACTTTTTCGAATAATGCTTCCGGGTAAGTAACAATGAGCACTTTTTTATCTGAGTTCATGCGCTCTAAGACTTCAGCGCGATAGACTACATTCGCATTATCTGTATCCTCTAACTGGTAGGGGTTTTTCATTGATGCGGGGAAGAACAAGGCTTTTTCATTGCTGCCACATAATCCTTGTAAATCATTTAAGAAATAGGCTGCAGCTTCTTTATCTTCAAGAATAAATAAATGTTTTCCGCCTTTGATTTCTGCTGTAGCTGCCGCGTAAAAGGCCAAAGAAGAACCAACTAAGCCTTCCCATTGGAGCGTTTTTTCCCCACTACGCAATAAGTTTAGCGTTGCTGAAATTTCCGGAGATTGCTGAACAATCGAAAGCGCCGAGCGGTTTTCCATGCGGGGCTCAAAGGTAGGCAATCAAAAGAAAACGAATACGAATTATTTCAAAAAAGACATGGCTTTTTCTACCATAAGTTTGGAACCAACAAAGTAAGGTACACGCTGATGTAAACTTGTCGGAGCAATTTCCATGATTCGGGTTTTTCCAGTGGTCGCTAAACCGCCGGCTTGTTCAGCAAGAAAGGCTAAGGGATTACATTCATATAACAAACGCAACCTACCTTCGGGTGATGCTTCCACCGCTGGATAGATATAAATCCCCCCTTTAATCAGATTTCTGTGGAAATCTGCCACTAAGGAACCTATATATCTTCCAGAATAGGGCATTCCGGTCTGATTTTCTCTACTTTGACAATACTGAATATATTGGACCAAACCGGGGTCACATTCATTGATGTTTCCTTCATTCATTGCATATAAACGACCATTTTCAGGCATTTGCATGGATGGATGTGAAAGACAATATTCGCCAATCGAAGGATCGAGGGTAAATCCATGAACTCCTTTTCCGGTGGTATAAACCAGCATGGTAGAGGAACCATATAGTACATACCCTGCGGCAACTTGTGCGGTTCCTGGTTGAAGCATGTCATCAAGGGTTGCCGGACTTCCCACATCGGAAACTCTTCTGTAAATTGAAAAAATGGTACCTATAGAAACATTTACATCAATATTACTTGAGCCGTCTAACGGATCAAACAGAACGACATACTTTCCTTGTTTGGCAGCTTCAGAATCGAAAGCAACAAAGTCATCATTTTCTTCGGATGCAATTCCACAAATAACACCACTCGCTGAAAAAGCTTTAATGAAGGCATCATCTGCAAAAACATCTAATTTTTGTTGGGCTTCTCCCTGAACATTTACATTCCCTTGTGCTCCTAGAATGTGATCTGCCAAGCCCGCCATTCTCACGTCGCGACTTATAAGCTTTGACGCCAGTGCTATGTCATTAAGGATTGAAGATAATTCACCAGTAGCAAAAGGAAAATCCTGTTGATTAAGCAGGATAAACTCGTTTAGGGTAATTAATTTTGACATCCTTAATTAATCAAACCAAGCGCCATAGATTTCAGTTGTTTCAACTGGATTCAAAATGAGTGTTGGAATTAGTGCATCGTTTGTAATAATAGCTTGCTCATAACTGGTGGTGAACACGCCAAGTATCCCTTGACGATTTAAATTCATAATTGAAATTAAATCGGCATCAATGCTTACGGAGTAACGTATTACTTCATGGTCAAAATCTTTTCCTGGCAATACGGAAGAATCCATTTCTATTCCCAGTTCTTTAAAATAAGATTCGGCAAAAAGAATGTTTGTTTCTACTTGATATTTTAGATAAGAGTCGGTTTCTTCTGGAGTCACAATATGCACTTTAGAAGAGAAATACCTGGCTAATTTTGCAACGATTGCTAATTTTTGTTTGGTTTCCTTATGCAAATCCAAAGGAACTACAATGTTCTTATATCCGCCTGATTTAGGTGCCTTCTCTTGCACAATAATAAACGGTGTTGGAGAACTCGTAACAACGCGTAAGGCGTTGCTGCCCACAACGTGCTGCCAGCCGTGCGCTCCATGTGTTCCCATAAAAATCATTTCTGCTCGATGTTCCGCAGAGAATTCAGCTATACTCGTAAAAATATTACCGATTCTAACATTGTTTGTCAAAGTAATTCCCTCCACATTGTGCGCAGCAATAATTTTATCTATTTTATCTGTTGCTGAAGCGATATCTTCTTGTTTATCTACAACATGAAGAATATGAATCGTAGTATTAACTCGTTTCGATGTTTCAATGGCATGATTGAGTGCAACTGTTGCAACTTGTGTAAAATCATGAGGTACAATAAATGACTTGTGTTTCATATCAGTTTAATTTAGAACAAAGTTAATTGAAAGTAACAAGAATTAATAACTTTGAGGCAGGTTATTTATATGATTTTGGTCATGATTAACTTAAACTCATTAGCCATATGAAAATCATTGGACGTTTAATTAAGAAGACTACGGAAATTGGATTCAAACGAATTAATCGAAAGCAACTCAGTTACCAACATCAACTAAACACCCTTACCGAGTTGCTTAGCAAGGCTCAACATACAGAATTCGGGTTCTTTTATGATTTCAAAACCTTATTGAAAAGCAAGGATTCTGTGAGTAAGTTTCAATCGCATATTCCAATTATGGACTACGAAGAGTTTCATACGAGATGGCTACAGCATACCATCACTGGAAAAAGTGATTGCACTTGGCCCGGAAAAATCAAGTACTTTGCCTTATCATCAGGCACCACGGGTAGCCCAAGCAAACGGATTCCAGTTTCGATAGAGATGATTCGGTCATTTCAACGAAGTAGTATTCGTCAATACGCCATTTTACATGCGCTGGATTTGAATGAGGAATTTTTCAGTGCATCGGGACTTGCTGTAGGCGGTTCCAGTAAATTAAAGAAAATCGGAAATCGATTCGAAGGTGACCTCAGCGGCATATTAAAAAAACACACGTCAATTTTTGTAAAACCGATAACAAAACCAAGTAATTCAATATCAGCAATTCCAGATTGGAATGATAAGCTTAATGCCATGGTAGAAAAAGCGCCGCAATGGAATATTGGCATTATTGCTGGCATTCCGAGTTGGTGTATCATGCTCATGGAACGTATTATTGAACGATATAAGCTTGAAACCATTCATGACATTTGGCCAAACTTTAGGGTGTACGTGCACGGGGGTGTTTACATGGATCCCTATGTGGGTCGTTTAGAAAAAATCTGTAGCAAGGAGGTGTACTTACTTGATACCTATTTGGCCAGCGAAGGGTATTTTGCATTCCAAACTTCCCCCAATGAAAAAGGGATGAAATTGTTAATGAATAATGGAATATTTTTCGAGTTTATACCCTTTGACTCCAGATTTTTCAATGAAGATGGTGAATTGATATCTAACTATAAAGCACTTACGGTAAGTGAAGTTAAGGAAGGAGTAGATTACGCTTTAGTGATTTCTACCAATGCAGGACTTTGGCGTTATTTGATTGGTGACCTAGTACGTTTTATTGATGTCCGGGAACACCGACTTATTATATCAGGAAGAATAAAGCAATTCCTTAGCTTATGTGGTGAGCACCTTTCCTTAGATAACATTAATCAAGCATTAAACATGATTAATACCCCAAAACGCCTTTTAGAACCGGAATTCACCATTTTCGTGAATAAAACGCAACAGCTTCATCATTGGTTTGTTGAATTGGTTGACGAATCAACTAATCCGGAGGCTATACTTGTAGCCTTAGACAAACAATTATCCGCGTTGAACGATGATTACTATTCTGCGAGAAAGTATAATCTTAAAGACCCCCAGATCACCTGTCTTCCAAAAGGAACAATATATTCCTACATGAAATCGCTTCAAAAATTAGGAGCTCAAAACAAAATGGCGCGCGTACTCAATGATGAGCAAGCATCTCTTTGGTTTGAGTTTCTGTCTGAAAACGGCATTGGTTAGCCTATTTTTGTCCGTTTGAACAATGAGAATTTAGTAAATGAAAAGGACAAGGAAAATTCAATTGAGCTGCGATATGCCCTGCTGATTTTTGCCAATTCAAGGTCGTAGTTCATTCCCAATTGAAACCCTCCTAGATCCACAACAATTACTGGAGAAAGTGTGCCCGTGGAACTCATATATAAACCCGCACTAAAAAAGGTGTCATTCTTAATTCGTGTAATCGAAGCACTCTGTTTCAAAAATGCCTTTAAGAGCACTCCGTATCTACCAACATAATGTTTTCCTTGCAACATTTGTATGGTTTTGAACTCTAGCGCCAACCCATTTCCAATATTAAATTCAGTTTCCAAATGTCCCCCAACTTTCACTTGAAGCCGATCATAAGTGATTTCATTATATCTTAATTTTGGTCGAGATACATGTTGTGCGAATACCCCAACATTTACATAACGCTGTTGCGTCTGAGCCACTCGGTTGCCTTTGGTTGAGAACGTATAAGATAGTCCTGCTCCCGCATCAATGTAGCTAAATCTAGCGATTTGATTCGGTTCATTGATGGGTATGGTTGGATCAAAGGTGCTTCCATTCCATTGAGAATAAAACAACAGGTTCGAAAGATCACCACTTCGTGTACTTACCGATGTTTGAATACCCGCCGAAAACTTTGACCGTTTGGATGTTACTAAATGACCACTCAAGGTTGCGCCAATGGAATTGCTTCCAAAACGCGAATCACCCCCCACGTCTCGGTTAAAATGGATTCCCATTCCAGCGAAGGATTTATTGTCAAAGTTATTTTTTCCAAATGTAAATTCTGACATAGCTAAGGAGGTCATAAACCGTGTTCCAGCCCCAATCCATTGATTTCGATTTTGCATTGAAATTCGCTCAAAACCATCAAAGTTGCCTGCTGCCGAAGGATTCAACAAGAGCATCGCGCGATCGTACTGGGTGAAATGATAATCTTGCGCAGTTACATTAAGAGCATAGAGCGCAATAATTACTATGAACCTACTAAGCTTGTGCATGTCAACGAATTAACGTGATGTTTCCAGAAAACACTTTTTTCTCACCAGTAACAAAAAGCACATCAGCCATATAGGCATAAACTCCCATATTACACGGTAAGCCCCTGTAAGTCCCATCCCATTTCAATGTTTTACTTGAAGATTCAAACATGACATTACCCCATCGGTCATAGATATAAAACACGAATTCTTTTATGTCTTTACCAACGATTATCGAATACTGTTCATTTAAATTATCTCCAATTCCATCGGGTGAAAATGCCGTTGGGAAATGTATGCCCACAGAACAATCAGGCGAACTGTCATCCGGATCGCAAGGATCCAAGGGATTACTTTCCATGTTAACTTCTTGACCATCCGTATAGCCGTCTCCATCCGTATCGGGATTTGCCGGGTTTGTTCCATAAACCCCCTCTTGCGCATCCGTTAATCCATCTCCATCTGTATCTATTTGACAGCCCGGAAGGGTGTCATCGGGGTCACATGGATTTAATGGATCTGAACCTCCGGAAACTTCGGCACCATCTGTTAAACCATCTCCATCAGTATCAGGATTTGTAGGACTTGTTCCCTCCGAGGCTTCTTGTGTATTCGTTAAGCCATCATTGTCTTGATCACACGGACCAGCATTAGGATTAGGAATGCACGGGTTATTATTATCCGGGTCTGCTTCATTCATTACCCCATCTCCATCGGAATCTTGGATTGAAGATTCAAGGGCATCAATAATTCCATCTCCATCCGTATCTGTTGGTGCGGAAGGGTTTCCAATTTCAATGCAATCATTTTCTCCGTCGCCATCCGTATCAACAACCGAAGGATCAGTTCCTGCAAGAAGTTCGTCCACATTCAAACAGCCATCCCCGTCTATATCAGGAACATCCGGTACATACACTGCAACTATAGTGTTCGGTCCAGTGAGATTAATGAAATTATTAGGAACACTTGTAGCAAGACCCATAGCTCCCGATGTAACGGTCCAATTACTAAATACCCATCCAGGATTGGCATTTGCTTGTAGGTTGGTTTGTATTCCACCAAAATAGGAGGTCGACCACGGATACTGAGGCGGATTGATAGAATTCACCTGTAGCGTTCCCGCTCCAGCTGGAGACACATCAAAAGTTACTGGATATGGGCCGGACAATTGATAGCAGTCAACCAAGCCTTGCTCAAGCGCAACGCAACGCTGATTAATAAAATTTCTTAATTGTGTTACCCTGCTTTGCCACCCGTTATATGTTCCTCCCCACTTTGCGCATTGAGCCGTCATTTCAGGCGCAATTTCATTCACCATACTATCCAGGAGGGTAATCATACTGGCACAACTAAAAGACGTATTAATCAAATCCGCATAGCGGGTTATATAATACTGTTCTACAATTGGATTTTCTAAAATTAATTTCTCAAGAATATCCGTATGCCCTTGTCCTCCAGGGTTTGGTAAATTCTCCGCATTACATGGGTCAGCGTTTGCACTCGGGTCTGGAATGCCGGTGTAATTGATGTAATGGCCAAATGTGGCATCCATATCCCAAAGGGCATAGCGCCATTTTCTTTTGTCTGCAGAAGTATCAAGTCCGCGCCACCATGAAGTATTCCAGTTCAACCAATCTTGATTTACTGTATATGAATTAATCATAAAATAATCTGCCAGAGACTTCCAATTAAGTAATGAATCTACATAGTTGAAATTGGTCGGATTGCCCATGTTGTTATTAAGTACAAAATTCCTTAGTGAGGTCCAATTGGGTTGGGCATTTGGCGAACCATATTCTTGCCATGTACCACCCCAAGTTTTTAGAAAATATAAATGGAATTTATCTTGACCAAAATAATAATCTGTGTAATCGTGATCATCTACCTTTTCCCGAATTTCATAAACGCCCCAATAGTTACCATTCACGTACACTACCGCTGGTCGCCACGTACGTTCATCTAGTTTCATATCAGCGCGAATCGATAAGGTGTGAATGAACGCATCCCTAATGTGCGCGCCATTTTCAAAGGGATAATTATCACTCGCTCCCGGCTTCAATATTACTCGTTGAAACTTATCCCTTGATTTTTCAGGAAAAATCTGATGATTTAAATCGCCATTATATCCATACTGATCACGGCAGATATAATCAAATCCTCGTTGGTTATAAGCCCATGAATCGTTTCCATGTTTGTTGAAATCCCCTTGACCTTCATCAATAAATGCCCCATTATCTTCAAATAGTTCAAACGAACCAATGCGATTTGGTGGATTCTGACTTCCTGTTTGAAGCATTTGTTGAACTCCTTGACTGCAGACAGAAACCACTGGTACAGTATGAGTTACATTAATAAAGTAGGTGTTTGTTTCTGTAAATGAAGGAAGGCTCGTGCTGTAAGCCGCGGCGCGTAAAACCGTTGTTGTTGTGATGGTGATTGGTGCAGTATATTGCGGTGATGCTGCCGTAGGGTCTGTGCCGTCTAAGGTATAACGAATGGTTGCACTTGGATCCGAGCATGAAATACTCACTGTTTGACTTCCCGCATAAAAACCAGGCGCCAAACTAAATACGGGTTTCGGTGTGTAAAATGGAATTGGGTTGGCGTTGGCTGCATTGGGTGTTGGCGTAGTAAAAAGCGAAAACGTTGCTGCTCCGTTGCTTGTTCTACCAATGGAATGATTAGATTTGGTGAGGTGTTTAATTTTAAATGAATCCACTACCACCAACGATGGGTTAGTTAGAATAATCCAATCCCCTTCGGTTTGAGACAAATTAAAATTAGGATGATATTCATTGCCATTCACCGTGTTTCGTTTTGAACAAAACACCATCTTATATCCATTGGCAGCAATTGATCCGCTTGGTATTTGCCATTTTGTGAGATTAGTTGGTTTATCCGAAAGGTACCATCCTGTTAGATTTACTGAGCTTGCAGTAGTATTAAGTAATTCAATCCAGTCTTCTTTTTCCCCATACGCATCATTCGGACCACTAATATTCGAACAAGAATACTCATTGATTACAACCTGCGATGAAACAGGAAAAACTAAAGTTAATAAAAGCAAAACAAGGAAAGAAGCTCTCATCTTAATGAATTATTAATGCGCAAGTTACGTCAAAATAAAGAATACGATGCTTTAAGGGACAAAAAACAATATCTTTGTGAAAACCCTATTATTAAATTAATACTATGCTAAGATTAACGATAATCGCCTTAATTACAACAACAATGGTTGCGATAACAGGGTGTTCAAAGGCTCCTGGATTAGGAGGGAAAGCCAGCATTAAAGGAAAATTAACTGGAAGATTTTATTCCGATAATGAACTAACCTTGTTTACTGGATTGAGTGCATTAGGTGACGAAAATGTTTACATTATTTATGGCAATGACAAAACATTTTACAGTGATGACATAAGTACAAGCTACGATGGTAGTTTTGAATTCAATTATTTAAGACCTGGAAACTATGTGGTATTCATGTACGAAAATTGTTATCCCTGTGCTTCACTGCAGCAAGAAAAGTTATTTGAAGTTGAAATAACGGAAAAAAATGAAGTGGTAGACCTGGGTGAAATCACACTCAATAAAGAGCAATAAGTGAAGTTTTTTCTTGGGATTTTTTGGTGTTTTATAGCGACTTCATCAATTGCTCAGCATTTTGAACAGCAGGTATGGGTTGAAACCGGTGTAAAATATAACCTGAATAAGAAATTAGGTGCGTCGTTTGATTTAACTCAACGGTATGGCTATGATGGTTTGAGCACCTTATTTCCTCAACTCAGTGTTCGATACAAGATAAGCCCTTGGTTTAGGCCCTCCCTTGACTATCGATTAATCCTGTCAAAATCAAATGCTGAATCCTACGATGTGAATCAGAGAATTAATGCTAATCTTGGATTTTCCCACACTTATAAGCGAATTGATTTAGGCTTAAGGATTCGTTATCAATACCGTTTTGATCGTTTAGTTGGGTCTTATGACTCCGAATTTGATCAAGCTTGGCGCATTAAGCCTAGTGCGGAATATAATATAAAAGGGCTACCAATAACACCTTCTTTGAGTACAGAATTCTTTTATAATCCTGAGAATGGTGAAAATGGTAAACAATTTAATCGAATTCGCTGCTATGCAGGAACGGCAATCGATTTAAAGCACAATCAAGGAATTGAGCTTGGGCTATATTTTGACCAATGGATTAATGGGATTCCCAAAAAACGTCTAATGTATAGTTTCTCCTATGTGATTTCTTTGAGATCCGCGAAAAAAGAAATTAAAAAACCTAGTAAAAACCTAAGGGATCTTTAATCATATTCATTGGCATCAAACCGTTGTTTAATAACTTTTAAATGCTCTTTTTTCTTTTTATCCCGAGTCAGTTTTGCCGTTTGTGTAAAATACTTGTGCTGTTTTAAGAAGGCAATTTGCATTTGATCCCATTCTCTGTCAGAATGGATTTTACCTTTAGCCATTAATTCAATTTTCAATTTATTGGCCGTTTCTTCAAAAGTATCAGTTCCAAGATAATCTAAGTCCGCATCACACATGATTTCTTGGAGTTTATTAACTGGCTTATGAGGGATTTGGGTAACGTATATAAGTTCCTTAATGGTTTTAATGTGTTGTTCATTATATCCATATTTAGGAAGCATTGCCTCGGCCATTGCTGCGCCAATGGGCTCATTATGCTCATATTGTTTAACAAACCCTGCATCGTGGAATAAGGCCGCGGATTTCAATAAAAACAGCCCCTCATCGCGAACCCCCTCAAGCAGCGCAATTCGCTCAACTGCTTTGACCACATCCTTCGTATGGGCTAAAGAATGATAACTTAAATCCTGAGGTAATTCTTGAGCCAATAGCTGAATTAGTTCGTTCTCTGCGGTGTAATACTTAATCGAGCTATAATGGTGTAATGCAACAATTTCATAAAACAGATCATTTGGCTTAAGTCCTTCACCGTTTAGCGACAATTCCGGTTTTATTCGAAGCACCTCATACATATCTAAGATGACTTTCGATTTCATCTGTGCTTTACCTCGATGAACACATTCAAAATAGGGTTCAACTAGTTCAAAAGTTGCTTCGGAAATGGTCACTGCCCCAGCTTGACCTAACATTTCCATACGTTGCGCCTGATTAACCGCTGAGCCCCAAACGTCATAGGCCATTTTTAGGGATCCAATAATCCCAGCGGTTACGGGACCTGTATTAATTCCTAATCGAATTTCCCAATAATCTTTGTGATTTGCGATAGCTTCAAATTTTTTCGCATCCATGTAACCTTGGATTTGCAAGCCTGCAATACATGCGTCAATTGCATTTGTAGAGTTTTCATCCGGTAGACCACCTACCGCCATATAGGCATCTCCTATCGTTTTGATTTTTTCTAAGTTATTCTCCTTAATGATTTGATCAAATTTCTTAAACAGAACATCTAATTTATTCACCAATCTAGTAGGGCTTATATTCTCCGAAATCTTAGAAAAACCTACCACATCGGTAAATAAAATCGTGGCAAACTCATAAGCCCTTGCAGGGACCTTTCCCTGTACTTTAAGTTCTTTTACCGCTTGAGAAGGCAATGCATTGTTTAACCATTTTTCTGCACGTTCTTTTTCAATAAATAGCTGTTTTTGCTGCGCTAGAACCTTTTCTTTTTCAAGGCTAATTAATTCGTTTTTTCGTTCGATTTGTTCTTTCTGTTCTTGAATTTTAAATGTTCTTTTTGAGACCAAATCTTCCAATTTAATACGTTGGTCGCGCTCGCGATTCACTTGGTGCTTAAAGTAGATGTAGACACAAATTAAAAGAAAAGCAGCAACACATAGCCAAAAGGGAATTGTAGCCCAAAATGGGGGGTTTATAGTCACCGTTAATAAGGCTGGAGTATCTGTCCATGGGCCATTTTCATAGCGAGAATAAAGCCTTAAATAATACGTTCCTCCTGCTAAGGAATTGAAAGAAAGTTTATTGGTATTCCGAATTAAAATGGTATCTGTTTCCTCCCCAATAATCACATACTTATAAGTCACATGCTTTGCTCCATACAATTGATTGGGCTGAAATTTAATTTCAAAATCTCGGGCATTATAGGGAAGTTGAATAGCATATGCCAATTTTTTCAATTGGGCTTCATTGACAAAACCCGATGGAAAACGCCTAGTTTTTTTATGAAATGAAACCCGAGTAATTCTTGGATACAAGTTAACCGAAGGGTTAATCACTGAACTTGGATTAAAATAAACAAGCCCGAATATTCCCCCAAAATATAGCTTTCCTGTGGCATCTATAAATGAAGCATTTATGTTATACTCGTTGGGTTCAATCCCTCGCCGCTCTATTTTTGGGTTTAAGGCCCCGCTTGAATTAATACAAATCAACCCCCGATTCGTGCTTCCCCACACATTACCATTGTTATCCCTAATTAAGCTATTAATCGTGTTATTTGGCAGGCCTTGTAATTTCGAGATTGATTTGAGTAATCCCGTAGATTGATTAATTTGTACGAGCCCTCCGCCCATAGTACCTAACAAGAATACCCCTTTTTTTAATTCAGTAAACGCCGTTAGTGGGTCTGTGATTAACGATAATAACTTCGCGTTGTATTTGTAAGGAACAAGGCGAAATAAATGATCGTTAGCTAAGAGTTGATATAAACCTAAGTTTTCATATAAAACCCAGGTATTACCTTGAGTATCTTTGCTTATTTCGCGCACTTGATCTTGCAACGCGGGAAGAATTTCAGTAAAGATTCCTTTTTCTATATCTAAATTCAACAAGCCGGATGAGGTGCCAATTAAAAATGTGTTTTTGGTGTGAGCATGAATTTTAAAGAAATGTGCATGTTTTAAAGAAATGTGTTCATCTAATATTGAAATTGACCTGTATGGGTTGGCTCGGTTGGGATTAAACCTATAAATCCCATCGTAACACGCTAGTAAATATTCATCAGATGAAATGGCTTCTATATCCATAACAGAGGCGTCCGTTTTTAATTTTTCACTTCTAAAGAAATGTTCGGTGACTTCTGTGCGTGGATTATACCTTGTAATTCCGAGGTCGGTTCCAATTAACAGCGACTGTTTATGAGTAGAAAAACTCCAAACATTCTCACAAGGAAGGCCTTTTGACAAGTCAGCCGACGGTTTGATGATATTGAATCCGGATCCTGAAAGCATGGTGCAAGAAACACCCCGATCAGTCCCTACCCAAAGAACCTTGTCTTTTGATAAAAAAAGGCAATTCAGATTGTTTGTATTTAATCGATTTGCTTGGAATAGATTTGCTGTATAATTAAAGTGTTTACCCTGTTCGTCAAATGAAAATAACCCTTGCTGATTGGTAGAAATATAGTATATCCCATCATCATATACCATTGAGGTTACATTAGTAATGTTTAACCCGACATCTGAGAGAAACAAGCGCTTCAACTTGGCTTTCCTGTTGGATCCATGAACAGAAAACACCCCCTTATTAGTAAAAACAAATACCTTGTTGTTACAATATTGAATATTCTGTATTGACGCATGTGAGTTAACCCATGGATAAAGTCGGCCTTGCTGATTTATCCTGTATATTACATTGTTTTTACCAAGTATGTAACATATATTAATTCCTTTTAAAATTGATTTAACCGGCGTATTCATTTTTATCTGAGTATATCGATGTTGCTTTTTATCAAAGCGATAGAGCTCCTGTTTGGTGGTCAATACAAGAAGCGATGTTGGTCCTAAAACCACCACATTTTTTAGCGCCTTGGCGCTTTTATCCGGAAATGCATATGAAGTAAAAACCCCTTTTTTAAACGCATACTTCAAGAGGCCTTTACGTGTTCCAAACCACAAATCATTATTAGCATCTTTAGTAGCATCGAAAATATATCCGTTTTTAATGGCGGGGGCATTTTCCCTACTAAAAGACTCGAACGCAGTCCCATCAAAGCGGTTCAAGCCCTCTTGTGTTCCGAACCACAATTGATTTTGAGCATCCTCAACAACACATGTGACATTAGATTGGGACAAGCCATCCGTGATTCTGTAATGCTCAAAGGATAATCTAGATTGGGCCCAATAGAATTGGAAACTTGATAAAAAAGATAGAAAAACGAAAAAGGTTTTCTTACCCGTTGTTATTTTGGGCATTGGCACTTGAATTGGCAATTTCTAGCATTTCTCTATCAAACAAATACATCCCACCTTTCTCATTTCCTATTAAGTTTAACTTGTCTAAAATTGATCTCGCCAACGCTTCCTCTTCCATTTGTTCAGAAACATACCATTGCATAAAATTGTGTGTCGTATAATCCTTTTCTTTAAGGCAAATGTCCACGACCTCATTGATAGATTGTGTCACCGTAAGTTCATGTGTCAACAATAACTCAAACATTCGTTGAACGGTATCAAAATCAGACGGGGGTTGGGTTATGGAAGGTATAATTGCTCGACCGCCTCGCTCATTTACGAATTTCACTAATTTCAGCATGTGAAAGCGTTCCTCATCGGAATGGGCATACATAAAAAAAGCAGTTCCAGAAAGACCCTTGGTTTCAGCCCATGAGGCCATTGCTAAATAATATTGTGAAGATGACGCTTCTTTACTGATCTGATCGTTTAATGCGGCTTCTATTTGCTGATTCATTCCTGTTGTTTTTACTAAGTTACTAATTAATTTATTCTATTCTAACAAGTTATTAGGCCGTTTGTCTTTATTAAAATATTTTATTCAACTTAATAGTGGATTCTTGCATTTCGGGAGCCTTTCTCATGTTTGAAGGAATCATGTCTGTAACCTGCTTTGTTGATTTTATTCCCTTGTAATAAAAAATAAGGCCTATTAATAAAAACAGGTGGCTTAAATCATTTCTATCGAACCAAGGGTGTATATTTAATTTTATTCCTTGAATGATTGCACTTGGGAAAAAGCTTAGGGCTCCAAACCAAAAGTACTTAAAGTCTTTGGTATATCGCCCTTGATATATCACCGCTAATATACCAAGCGAACTTCCTAATCCGATGATTGCATTATAGGTCGGGAAAATCATTCCTGTAGTGAGTGAAAGTGAATCAAACTGTACCAAAACATACACCGTTAATCCCAATAAAAAAAAACCAGATTTTGCCATTGAAATTCGCTGAAGTAATTTTCGAATTTTAGGTTGTGGCCATAGTAAAATCATCGCTTGTTCAATCCAAAATGACGTTAATATTCCCAAATACCATGGGGGGATTCTACCTGCAATATGGGTATAATAAAAAAACAAGTGACCAAAGCCACCAACAATAAATGAAATTGCGAAGGTTAAATAAAATCGAGCCCAATAATTAACAAAGAGATTCGTGGACTCCTTTCTTAACTGTGCGTAAAATATCATTGCAATAATGAACAATAATAAATCTCCGATAAGTGCATTCGGCTCCAACAAATTCATCCCGAGAAACTCCCACTCAATTTTATCAAAATCACTACCTATTATCATTTAAAATCCGTTTAACAATTTACAAATCCATGTATTCCTCCTTTACGGTTGAGGCCTTTTGTTGTTTGTGTTTATAATCCTTAAAGTCGAATCAAGTTCTTAAATTACAGCAAAGATAACATAAGCAGCCTGAGAATTATTAGAAATTTCTATGCCTTTACCTTGATGCGAAGATTTCTATTAAAGCGCTGCAATAAAATTGGATAGATGTTCAATAGTGTATTAAAAAAAAGCGCGAAATAAATGTGAATTATGTTTTGTTTAAGAATGAAATAAGTAGTGAAAATTATTCCAATAATTAACCCAATTATATGCGAGGTTTCCGAGCGTTTAGTTTCTTCTAAGAAAACTTTTATGTAGTTCTTCCTCCCCTTTAAATATAGACGTCGATTTAATTTTCGAAACGGTGAGTTAATTAAAACTCGCCTGAAAAGCTCGACTCCTAAAACGGTATAAAAAAACTGGGTTTCTATTAATTTCCTTGGGTAATAATTCGTTGGTAATCGATGAGAGGGAAATGCTTGAAAATAAAAAAAACCATAAGCCATTGATGCAAAAAACAGAAGAAAAATCAACCCAATAGATAAAACCATATTATCCGTTAATTGGTTCAAAGCAAATAGGCCGAAACAAACAATCGTTAAGATACTCCAAGTAAATACCACAAATGTCTTCTTTCCTACACGCTCAATGAATTGGTTCACTTACTTTTCTTTTTAAAAAAGTGATGGTTTTGCTAAATGCCTCTTCCATAGGAGTCACTTGATAGCCAAGCGCATTAATTGCTTTGCTGCAATCAACCTCCCAATGATACTTGCCCTTTGCCAACCATTGCGGAGTAATTTTTGCTGCCCCACTAATATACTTTGCTTTAAACAGTTCAAACATAGCATACGCATTTTGAAGAAAAAACGGGGCGTGAATCATTTTACGCCATATGTTCGCCTGCTCAGCTAAAACCCTGAAAAATGTATTGTAGGTAATGTTATGACCCCCTAGAATGTATGATTCACCGCTTTTGCCATGACGCATTGCGAGCAGATGTCCATGAGCAACATCCTCTATGTATGCATAGTTACCTACTTCCTGCCCGTCCCCAGGAATCAATCGCCAAGAATGATTGATGTATTGATCAAATAACAAGGTAATGCTAGACACCTCGGCATCTAAGGTAGGACCATAAACGCGAGTGGGTGAAACAATAACTACATCCAAGTTCTCAGCAATTGAAAATTCTTTTGCCTTAAGTTCACATAGTACTTTTGAACATTCGTAATCATTAAAAAAGCCGATTTCACGCACTTTTTCTTCAGTAACAACTGAATTAATTGACGGACCATAGCCCCCTGCAGAACTTGTTATAACAACACGCGATATTCCCATAGATTTTGCCACCTTCAGCACGTTTAATGTACCTCCCACATTCACTTCGTAATAGTGCGATGGATTTTTTTCCCAAACACGAGTAAGGGCCGCTAAGTGAAAAACATGGGTACATCCCGACATTGCCCGAGTCAAAGCCTCCTCAGAATCAATATCTCCTTGAAACAACTTGATATTATCTTGATTAAAATAGGAAGCTTTTTTTATGTCTCTCACTAATAAATGCAGGGTTATTCCTTCTAACGTAAGTAGTTTAATTAAGTGATTCCCAATGGTACTCGTTGCCCCTGTTATAAATACTTTCATGATAATCCGTTCGTTTGCTGCCAAGAATATATCCTATCTGTTAACCATGCTGATGCATCCAAGGTCAATGCATGACCAGCATAATCGTGCAAGACAATATCTGCACCTAATTTTATTTTAAGTTTAATAAAGCACGTAGAAGCTACTAACCTATCTTTTTTACTTCCGGAAATCAAAATTGGAATCTGAATGGGGTGGTCAAGCAGATTAAATCTCGTGCCGGCAAGCAATTGCCGAAATACATTCTTGGCTTTGTAAGGACGTGATTTATTAATTCCAATCCACGTGTTAAGTAATTCATTCCGTGAAGTATTATCGTTTAAATTAATCTTTAAGAGTTTTTTTTCCCTGACTCGAACAGAGGGATGTAACATGATTAAACCGCAATCATACCATGACCGTGGTTTAATACGCTCTGTGAATTTGCAAATTCCTTTTAGGCTTGGTGATAACAGAACAAGACCTTGGAATTCGTTTTTCCCCTGTTGAACCCAAGTTATTGCAACTAAAGCGGCAAGAGATGAAGCAATAAAAATATTAGTGCCTTCCTTAGAATAGTAGGTTGATCTTAAAACATCAATGATCGGATTAATTCGTGTGGGAGAATTTATTTGGTTTAACATTCCCACTCCTGGTAAATCCATTTCAATAACCTTTGAATGTGGGAATTTATCTAACAAATCTTGCGGAAACATTCCCCAATGTGCCGATTCTCTTGAAAGTCCACGAAGTAAATAGAAATTAACCATTCGTTTTTTAAGACTTTTTTTGCCCATGAAAATACGTTATCTCTGGATGATGCGCTAAAGCGGTTAGGCTGTTAGTGAACGAGAGTGCTATGTGTACAAAGAAGGCAATCCAAATAGTTCCTGATTTTAATGTTAAAAAACAAAGTACTAGGCCTAAGGGGATGGCTCCTAAGGTTTCTGATAAGCCCTTTGGAACATGCGATATGGCATACATCATTACATTAATGGCTATGGCAGCTACCACCCCAAGGGTATCCACTAAAAGAAACAACAACACACCTCTAAATAAGAGCTCGTACCCGAACAAATAAATTGCCCATCCAATTAGATTTATTGAAAAGGTTTTGTTTGTCCAACGTTTCGCGCGGATTTGAGGGTAATTAATGAGGTTTTCAGGTTTCTTCGCTGACCGGTATGCAAGAGGAATTAAGGCAATAGAGAGTACTACAATCCAAAAAAAGCTAAACCATGTTGTCTTAGCATACCACGTTAAACCAACATCTGCTAAGGTGGTACCAAAGAAACTCATAACAAGGACTAGTGGAAAAACTCCCAAGATTAAAAAGCCCATATATTTGGTGAAAAATATATGTTTTCTTGAAGCAACATCAAACTCATATGCACTATAAAATCGATTTTTCACTGCTTCCGATTGTCCCAAAAACCAATACATGATAAAGGCAATTGTTGTCGCTAAAATGACTGTTGAAGCAATGACTTCTGCGTAAGAAAAGGATAAATTCAAGGGAAATGATTCCATGATTATGATAAATAATTGTTTTGTTTCCACCAACCAATACAATCTGTAATTGCCACTTCGATTGGAGTCGCAGGCATGTTTAATTCCTCTCGAGCTTTTTGTGGCGAATAGCACTGTTCCATAATGGCTTGCTTAGCCATATGGTAACCTAATTTGGGGGCTTTACCGGAAAGACGGGCGAAGATCGAACTAAAAATACCAACAGAAAAAATTAAGAAATTTGGAATTTGTTTGAGGGTGAATGGAATTCCACGAACGGCACAAGCTTTTTTAAAGAACTGTTCAAAGGTTAAATTCTCATTACCAGCAATATAGCAAGAACCAGATTTCCCCATAACTAATGCATTAACCGCAGCTACGGCAACATCTTTAGAGGCAACAAAATTTTTCATCCCTGAAGTATACCCAGGGAGCGACCCCTTAAATAAGGCCATTAATATTTTACCTGATGAAGGACCAGAATCAAATGGACCGATCATAAAGGTTGGATTTATTATGACAGCAGAAATGTGTCCAGCGTTACATTGATTAATTAAATAAGTTTGTGCTTTGTATTTACTATCGACATAATCCATTTTATAAGCCTCGCTGTTAAAGGGAGTTTGCTCATTTCCTGGCTTAGAAATCGAACCATGTCCAAAGGAATTTGCGGTACCAATCTGAACAAATCGTTTAATATTGAATCGCTTGCAGGCTTCCACGAGATGCTCAACCGACTCATAATTTATCTTCCAAATCAATTCGTTTCTGCGAGGCCAAATTTGCGTTGAAGCTGCCACATTAATAACAAAATCACAGCCCTCAACCGCATTATACAGTGATTCAGGATCTAATAAGTTTCCGTAACAATAAGAAACATCTAAACCCTCAAGAACGCTTACGACTCTTCCAGGAAGCACCATTACACGTACCTCATACCCTTGTGTCAGCGCTTCTCGGCATATACTTGAACCAAGCATTCCATCTCCCCCTGTAATTAAAACCCTCATCTTGATTCAATAATATGTTGAAATTGCAATTTATAGTCATCTACTAAATTTACAATGGCATTAAAGTACTTGTTACGTTCTTTGGTATTCACCTGACTTATTAGGCTAGAATTAGCGATTTGACAATCTAAAATCCCCCAAGAATCTTTCACATAGTGCTCGTCCGTGGTGTGTAAATAATTCATTATGTTATGCGTCAAATAAACCCCTTTTTTCTTGGCCCCTTCATAATAAAAGGTAGTATCCATGTTGATGGTATCATTAATATACAAGGATAAATCTGAACCTGAAGCCGGAACTTCTGTTCCAAAAATAAATTTTTTACCTACTTCCGCCTGATGCTTATAATGATCTAACCAAAGATGAACCCGATCAACTAAAAACAAAGCATATGTTGGATCCTTAAAAAAATCAGATTCAAGATAATATAACACTTGCCTCAAAAATCCCCGCATCATTTCATGGTCAATAATTTCAACGGATGGAATCCGATTGTACGCTTGAAGTATTTCTCTACCTAAGCTAAATGCATCGCTGCTTATCTTTTCATGAGCAAATTTCCTGTCTTTAAACTCAGGTAAAAGCAAGTGCGTTTTTGCCCAAAAAAACAACCTAAACCGCACAAGTTGTGGAAAATTCAAGGCCTGAAAAAAATGTACATTATTAATACTAAAGTACAATTTAGCATCATTAATAGACCGCAATCTCGCGAGTCCGTTTAATATACCTTCCAAATATCTTTCAATGGTAAAATCTCCTTGATTAAGTTGAAGATATGTAAACGAGGCATTTCCAGATTTGATTTCCATCAACGCATCAAACGAAATATTGAAATGAACGCATAGTTTCCTAACCTCTTCGATGGTCATTAATGTTTCTAAGCGTATTCTTCGATACACCGCATCCGTACTTAAAGAGAGAACATCAGAAACGACCAAACCGAGTGTCTCATCTTCTCGCAAGGAGTGCTTTATAACTTCAAATAACTTTGATTGAATTCCTGAATTCACTTGATTAATGCGTTTGATTAATGCGCGAAGTTAAAACTATTCAGTGAAATAAACGCGGTGTACGCGTTCGGAAATACCCGTCATCACTTCATACGGTATAGTATGCATGAGGTTCGATAAACGCTCTAAGGAAGTAATATCGTCAAAAACCACCACTTCATCCCCTTCCGCAACATTAGAAACGAATGAAACATCAACCATCATCATATCCATACAAATCATACCGACAGTAGGACACCATTTACCCTGAATCATTACCCCTCCTTGTCCATTGCTTAATGCCCTTGAAAAACCATCTCCATATCCCAAAGGAATGACTGCAATTTTCAAGTCTTGTTCTGCAATAAAACTCCGAGCATAACTTACACTTTCTCCTTTTTGAACCCATTTAACTTGCGATACCACACTTTTCCACGCCAACACGGGATCTAATTGATCCTTTATATAGGAATTCGTTAATCCATACATGCCTAAACCAAGACGGACCATATTAAAGTGAGCCTCTGGATAATTCACAATACCTTCTGAATTTGCCATGTGACATAAAAGTTCGTGTGAAATTTGCGACTTCACCATACTGATCACTGTTTGAAATCGGTCAATTTGTGCAAGACTAAATGCCCTGTTTTCTGCTTCCTCGGATTCTACAAAATGTGAAAACACTCCTTTGATATAAATTTCAGGTTGAGATTGGCATACTTCCAATAAAGACTTTATTTCATTAGGTTCAAACCCAAGACGGCGCATCCCGGTATCTACTTCCACATGGATTGGATACCGATTTATATCTAATTCGATCAATACACGAATGAAAAGGTCCAATTGATTAAACGTAAAAATAGTTGGTTCTAATTGGTAGGCAATGCAATCCGAATAACTTTCAGGATCAGGGTTCAAGACTAAAATGGGCAGCTTAATTCCATGTTTTCTTAACGCAACGCCTTCTGATGTAAAGGCGACACCAAAATAATCAACGCCCTGTGCTTCTAAAAACTCAGCCAATCGCTTTAATCCAGAACCATAGGATTGTGCTTTGACCATAGCCAATAACTTTACGCCAGAATTTAAGCGATTCTTATATGTAACGAGGTTGTTTCTTAAGGCCGATAAGTTAATCTCTAAAGTGGTCTGATGTTGTTGTTCCCGAAGGCGTGCTGCAAATTTCTCCATGCCGGCTTTGCGCGTTCCTTTGAGCAGAACGATGGAGTCATCTGGGACTGAAGCAGGTAAATTTTCCGGCAAGTCTATAAAAACAAAATCAGGGTGATATGGGGCTATAAGTTCTTGAATTTGATTTTTTTTGTCTAACGAATTTTCATCTAATCCCACATAAATACAATGCGGTCTACTTCGATCAAAAGAGGATAAATATTCTAATGAGAATCGAAACGCGTCCAGATCCAAATTATAGGTGTCATTAACGACAATGGTGTTGTTTTTTCCATTAAATGTTTCTAGTCGTAGCGCTAATCGTCGAAAGGTTGAAACTTGTTCCGCAATGTATTTAGACTGTAAGCCTAAATGTTTAGCAAAGCCAATTGCAATTGCTGCAGATTTAATAGCGACTTGATCGTTGAACGCTACATGTTTTAACTCCGCTTTGGCAAAGTCCTCGTCCAGAAGAAATATTCCTTTTTCACGTGTCGGATAATCCGCTCCACTAAATGCAAAGGGGGTTTGAGAAAGAAAGGCCTGGAGCCCATGGTTTATATCGGGGTCATTAAAAAACCCGGTGACAATTAAATGTGTTGGATTAATAATCCGGTAAAGTACTTCAAATTCTCCCGGACTTGAAACCCCCACTTCAATAATTCCAAGTGTGGCGTTGCTCGATAATGCCAAAAGGGATAAGGGTACACCTAGTTGAGAATTATAGCTTTTAGGACTGCGAACGACATGAAACACGGATTTAATAATTTCATAAAGCCATTCCTTAACCGTTGTTTTCCCGTTCTTTCCTGCGATTGCCACAATGGGATAGGTGATTGAACTTCTATGCTTGCTCGCAATTAATTGAAGGGAATGAACAGGATCCTCAACCAATAAATACACGGCATCCTCATGAACAACCGAAGGGGCTTGTGTGAGCAAAAATACACGAATGTTCTGTTGGTAAGCCGCTTCTACAAAGTGTTCACCCGATCTAAAGTTCCCTTTAAGTGCAATAAAACATCCATTTTTCGCGCCAAAAAGCGTCCGTGAATCGATGCTAACAAAATCAATAGGCAACACGCCTTTACCAAGGACTTTTTGGGGTTGAATCCAATCAATAAAATCTGTGGTAAGGTAACCTAATTTCAATGCACAGCAAGGTTAAAACACGAACGGCACAATGGTTTATAACGTTCCACTGCCCCAACCAACACTTGTCCGGATTCATCGGAAAATCGATAAGAAAACTGCGCCAAATTTCCGCAAGAAACACAGATTGCGTGAACCTTAGTTACATATTCGGCAATGGCAAGCAAAGACGGCATTGGACCGAAGGGATTACCCAAATAATCCATGTCCAATCCTGCACAGATTACCCGAATCCCACGATTGGCTAAAATGGAACAAACATCAACAATTCCATCGTCAAAAAACTGTGCCTCATCAATTGCTACGATGCGTTCATCAGTTACAATATTCAAAATATCGGAAGCGTTAGACACCATAACCGCAGGTGCTGCAGTTCCCTGATGGCTTACCACATCGTCCTCGCTATATCGGTTATCAATTTCAGGTTTGAACAAAATCATTTTTTGATTCGCAAATTGGGTTCTCTTCACACGACGAATTAGCTCCTCTGTTTTTCCAGAAAACATTGAACCACAAATCACTTCAACCCACCCATTTATTTTACTTTCTGTCGGAAATTGCTCTAGAAACATATGTTTGTTGTTTTGAACAAATTTAATTGAATTAAAACTTAGTTTGACCTTAAATGTAATGACTTAAGCAAGTAAATTTGTTCACACACTTAAATAAATTGTTAATAATATGGAATCATTAAGCAAGAGATTACTCGATGAAATTAAAGGGTTCACCACGGGTTCAGGAGATGCAAAAACATTAGATAAGGCAATCGCTACGGCACATGAGCTACTTGAAAAACTCTATATTCTTCGATATAAATCATATGAGGCAGGTATATTCAAAGACACACCAAATGAAATTCCAGAATTTGATTTAGCTGGTCTTAGCGCAGAAGAAGACCAAAGCGAACAAATTGAACATGCAGGAGTTGCAGCTTCGGAACAACTGTTTGATTTAGCAAACAATGAGGTTCCGGGTGAGCAAATTACTACATATGAAGATCCGCCCGAATTACTGCCTATTAATGACATTGTACCAACGGCTGAAGAAGAACTAGCTATTGCCATAGAACCTGTTATTCAAGCGGAGATTCCCCTGGAGCCCTTAATTGCTTCAACGCCTTTGGCTTTGGAAGCACTTATTTCAATATCGCACGGTAAACATGAGAAAATCGATAAGTTCAATGGCAATTATTCATTAAAAGAAAAAATTACATTTATTAATGAATTGTTTAACGGTTCAAGTGAGTCGTTTGCTTCGGCAGTAAAACAAATTGACTCACATGCAAGCATGGCTGAGCTTATGCCAACCTTAAATTACCTTTCCGCTACACATGCTTGGAGTAACGCAAATCAAGAGGCGCTGAGTAAGTTTATTGAGAAAGTTGTAGCGAAATATGCATAAGCAGGTATTACTTTTATTAAGTCTCCTAAGCACCTTATTGAATACGGCGCAAAGTCCATTAACTGCATACGCTAAAAAAATCACAACCGTACTTTGTTCTCCCGAAATGGAAGGGAGAGGATATGTTAATGACGGATGTAAAAAAGCCGGTGTCTTTTTAACAAATGAATTTCAACGAATAGGCTTAGTGCCATTAAATGGGTATTCGGATCAATCGTTTTATCTCAATGTAAATACCTTTCCGGGTAAATGTAAGGTTCGGGTTAATGGGCGAAAACAAGATCCTGGGGTATATTACCTTGTTCATCCCAGCAGCAGTGCTTACCGCGGTAAATTAAAATTAATTCAATTAAGTGCCGCTGAGATTATCAAATTCCCATTTGGGAAAAACTTGGAGGACCATACTGCGATTGCTTTTATTCCTCAGAAAGGGATGGCTAAGGATACACTTAAGATGGTCAAAACCAAATTAGAGAAACTTGCACGAATTAATGCACCTGTAGTAGAATACACGAACGAAAAATTAACCTGGAGTGTGTCTTCAGAGGCCTTTAAGTTTCCTTACATTAAGTTAGTTGATTCAGCAATAAGCGTGGCGCCAAAACAAATTAAGACCCGAGTTGATGCACAACTAAAGCAAGATGTTGAAGTACAGAATATCCTTGGATATGTTCCTTCAAAAAATCCTAGCGATAGTTTTATTATTGTTTCAGCACATTATGACCACTTGGGTCGAATGGGGAAGCAAACCTATTTTCCGGGAGCCAATGATAATGCAAGTGGCGTAGCTATGATGCTTAGCATAGCCAAAGAAATTCAAAGTCAACCGCTACCAAATCACAACGTATTGTTTATCGCCTTTGCAGGGGAAGAAATTGGGCTAGAGGGTTCGAGTTTTTTTGTAAATCAGCACATCTTGGGTGGAGATCAAATAAGCTTGGTCTTGAATTTAGACATCATGGGTAGCGGTGAAGAGGGAATAACAGTTGTTAACGGTACCGTTTACCCACAACTATTTCAACGTTTAGTAGAATTAAATGAATCTACACAATCCGTTATTCGGATCAAACCAAGAGGTAAAGCGGCAAATTCCGATCATTATCCCTTTTCGGAAGCAGGAATTCCGGCGATTTTTATTTATACGATGGGGCCTAATAAAAATTACCACGACATTCACGATAAAGCTGAAGCCTTGTCCTTTGACCGCTTTGATCAGCTGCATTATTTATTGTTGCGGTTTTTGCAGTCGTTTTAAGTACTTGCTTTGTTCAATTACTTGAATAAACAGTGTTCCAAAAAAAATAATAAGTGTCCAAAGCACGGGCATTAAAGGCCAATGTTTCGCCATGAAGACAAAAAGAAAGGTTAGAAAGGTGAACACTTGTAGGGTAATCAAGGATAATGCGGGAATAATTACCTCTATCTTTTGTTGCTTATAAACCGGCCAAAACGTTACGGCATAAAGTGTTTGCAGAAATAAACTTATACTCAATACATGAATAGGATAAGAAACTCCAATCAACATCAATAAACACGATCCACAAAGCGCCCAAGCATAACCAGCAATAAAATACATGTTATGAATTTAATCGATTCAACGCGCGTATGATATAAACTAGGGATCCGATTACACCGAGCAATAATCCACTCATTAGCAAATATGGAGTAAGAAAGCCAAAGTACTCGTCGCCTTTATGTCCAAGATATCCAAAAACAGCCATGAATGCTATCATTTGAAAACCTAAGGAAGAATAATGCATGAATTTACGTTGCGAATTCGCTGGGTCGGGTTTAGTCATCTAATTTGACGTCAGCAGTAAAGGTCGTGTGCGAAGAAGGGGATTTCATAACACAGGAGCCTTCGAAAATTGCACCTTCTTGAATAATCAATTTAGTAGTTTGAATATCTCCTTTAATGCGTGCGGTTTCATTCAATGTTAAGAGTCCTTCAACGGTGATTTCTCCATCAACACTGCCATTTATTTCTGCATTAACACAAACTAAATTACCACGTAATTTACCTGTCGACCCGATAACTACCTTACCTGAGCAAGACAAATTACCATGCATTTCTCCGTCCATAATGAAATTAGAATCGGAAACGACATCGCCAGTTAATTCTGTACCAACAACAATTCTGTTAGTTTCTGTGCTCTCCTCATATTGTGAGGTGCTATTAAAAAAGTCTTTTCTTTTTAACATTGAATCAGTAGTTAAGATCGTAAAATGTCTTATATCCTTCAAAGTTATCGGATTCAATCAACTTTTTCAAATTTTCCTGGGTAATAATTGAGATTTTGTTATTTTGGTATTCGCCAAGTACATCTGTAGATGCCTTGTATAGATTCACAAAATCCATAGCTGCAGCGATGGTTTTAAAATCTGAAACTAGTACCATATTGGTTTCCTTTAACGTCATTGCACTGGTAACTTTCGGTTTACTTTTCTTAAAAGTTTTGGTTGAAAAATCTGCAACTGTCGATTTCAAGTCATCAAAGTCTTCCTCTGCATCCAGGAGTACCATAACAAATTGTGGAACAGAGTCATTAAATACAAAAATGCCATTGGATTTTGGGCGATAGGGTTCAAATGTCGAAACCCCTTTTTCTAGGATGGTTAATAATTCTTTTGCTCTATCAGCCTGAGGTGATCCGGGTTTTTCCTCAATTATATTTTTCAATTTGGGGATTAATAATTTTTTATCTTGAGTAAGTTGTCCATACGCTAATACATTAAGTAGAAGATATTCCGCACGGTATGCATTCGCTTTATCTTCCAAAACCACTTTTTCCGTAAGCTCAAAAGCGAGTTTATAGTTTAACATTTCATACTCGTGAAGCGCTAGTAAGTAGTCCTTTTCTGCTTTCACTCTATTTTCCTTCAACTTCTCAAAGAATGCAGGATCTAAAAAATAATTCGCGACATCTGATTTTGGATAGTAGGTTAAAATATGAGTTTTATAAGGCGTTTCTTTTCCTGTTGACTCATTTATTTTAAATAGTTGGTAAGCTGAAGATAAATCTGTTAAGTTTCTAGTTTGTTCGGTTAACACCAAATCGAATTGCTCAGAAGCTAGGGTTGGTTCTTCCAACAAGTCCTTGTACAAGGAGCCTGCAGTATAACGCGCATCAATTTCACGTAGCACTGATGCCTGATAAGCACTATCACTGAGCGGTAATCGGTTTCTCATAGTTTCTAAATCCAAGGTGTCCTCCGTGCTTTTTGCTGTTTGAACTATCCCAAGGGAATCTTTTTGGTCCTCAGTGGCCATGGGATCTATGTTGGTGCTTAATTTAGAGGAGCGGCGCCAGTCATCTTCGTTTTGCCGGTCACCCCATAATTTTCTAAACTCTTCAAATCCTTCCTGTTTCAACTTTGGGTTATTGAACACCCACTTATCTCCAGCACCTGCCTGAGACCCCGCTTGAGCTTGGTCTTGCAAAGCCCGCAGTTTAGCGGCTTCTAATTCTTTACGTCGTTGAGCTTCTTCTTTAAGTTGTTTAATAACATCTTTAATGAACGCTGTTTGGGTTTTTTCGTCCATTTTCGCAATACGTTGGACACTATCTTCATAAAGTGCGATTTCCATCGCAGCCACCAAATTCGCCAATTTAGATGCTTTTGACCGAATTAATTCCCCGTTTGGATACCCTTCCGGCATGCTTGTAGCACATGAATCATAATATTTCTGAGCGGCCAGGTAGGCTTTTTCATTGTACGCTAAATCTCCTAACTTTTCATAGGAAAGGGCTTTCTGTCGTTTATTTTTTGTTGAATAGAATGCGGACATTGTATAGAAAACCTTTGCCATTGCTACATTAGCTCTAGATTGTTCCAGTTGGGCTTTTGCATAAAATATTTGATCTTTAAAAGCCGCGTTTTTCTCATCACGCAACATTTTCTCCAACATTTTGACATCCCGCTCAGTGGTTCCTAAAACAGCACATGTTAATTTCGCATTGAAACTTATATCGTACACCGCCGCAGGTGATATGGCATGTCTAAATGAAATAAGTGCTGAATCCACGCGATTACTGCTAAGATAGAGCTGACCAAGAATGAAAGAAAGCCTTGTTTTTTCACGTTTTGACTTACACTTATTCACTGCCATAGTCAGAGGAAAAAGTGCTTCAGAAGCTTGGTGTTTTCTCATAAATAAGTCTGCGCGAGTTTTATAAATTTCAAATTGAATCTGGTCATTCATTTCGGGTTTAAAATCATCCGCATTCTTATCTTTTGCTTTTGTTTTCCCAATCTTTTGAAAAAACGACTTCTTTTTTTGTTGTAAGGCCTCCTGTTGCAATTCATCCAGAATGGTTAGGGCTTCTGTTAACCTATTCTCTTCGATATAAATTCTTGCGATCCACAATTCAGACAAGTATTTTGATGGATCTTTCTGAAAAAATCGTTTTACAAACTGAAAGTTTTTAAGGGCTTTATCAAAATCTCTTCGGTAATAGTAGGCTTTCCCAATAGTTAACCAGTTTTCATCAATCCATGCGTTGTATTCTGCTTCTTTTGGTCCATCAGCTGAAGGCATTGAATGATTACGAATTACTTTGGTACACTTGACAACCGCAGTATCAATTGCAGCATACATGGATTTAGACTCTTCCTCACTTGGAGCGGGTTGAATCTTTAGCCAATCATAAAAATCTTCTTTACGGTTTTTTTCATAACTATTTACCGACATAGTTAATAGTTCATTGGCATTAAAGTACCCGTTGTATTTAGCGGTCATACCGTGGTAGGCACGATTAATAAACGCATTTTTGTTGGTTGAACAAAACACCAAGAAAAGTGGAGATATCAGTAAAGCTGCTTTAAGATATGGGTAGAGTATTTTCTTCATGCGTGCGCGCGACAAAACGAATTTCCTCGCCTTTTATTGTTTCTTAAGCAATGTTTGTAAATACTTGTTGGATATCATCATCGTCTTCGATCTTATCCAACATTTTTTCAATATCGGTTAACTGTTCCTCAGAAAATTCGACCGGAGAGGTAGGAATACGCTTTAAACTAGATTTCTGAACTTCTATCTGCATGTCTTCCAAGGCTTTGGCAATCGTTCCAAACGAGGTGTAGTCACCATAAACGATTATCATTTCCTCCTCTATCTCTATGGATTCGCATCCCGCATCAATTAAATCCAATTCCAACATTTCTGGATCCATGGACGCCGTTTTTGCAATTTCGAATACACTTTTTCGAGCAAACATAAACTCCATAGAACCATTTGGAACAACCATGCCACCCGATTTATTAAAATAGGACTTTACATTGGCGACTGTTCTGGTTGGATTGTCTGTAGCACATTCTACATAAACCAACACGCCATGAGGTCCTTTCCCTTCATAATTAACCTCAGTAAACGATGCGATATCTTTTTGAGCAGCACGCTTAATGGCAGATTCAATATTATCCTTGGGCATATTCTCAGACTTCGCATTTTGAATTGCTGTGCGCAATTTAGCATTGGTCGTTGGGTCCATCCCCCCCTCTTTAGCGGCCATTGTTATGGCTTTACCTAATTTCGGAAACATCTTGGACATCTTGTCCCAACGTTTTTCTTTTGCTGCTCTTCGATATTCAAATGCTCTTCCCATAGTAATATGATGTGTTACAAAGGTAATGTAATCCGTAGAGATTTTCAAACACCTGATAACTGTGACAATACCGCGGTAATATAATTCAATACGGGTTCTTTACCACTTGCAGAAGTAGCAGAAGTAGTAAACAAGGGGGGGAGTTCTTCCCATGTTTTTAACATCTCCTTTTTATACTTGGCTAAATTTCGGTTTAATTCTGTACTTGAAAGCTTATCAATTTTAGTAAATACCATGGCAAAGGGCACTTGGTTTTCACCACACCAATTCATAAATTCCAAATCGATTTTTTGAGGCTCCAACCTCGAATCCAATAAAACAAATACCAAGGTTAATGCCGTGCGTTGTATTAAATAATTAGAAATCAACTTTTGCCATTTATCTCGTTGATTCTTCGATACTTTAGCGTATCCATACCCTGGAAGATCTACTAAATACCATTTCTCATTCACAATAAAGTGATTAATAAGCTGAGTTTTTCCAGGTGTACCTGACGTTTTCGCTAAACTTTTATTCCCCATTAACATATTAATAAGGGAAGACTTTCCGACATTGGACCGACCAATAAAAGCAAACTCGGGAAGCTTCGTATCGGGACATCCTTTATAATCAGCACTTGAAATCAGGAATTCCGCTGTTTTTATTTTCATGTTCCAAAGGTAAACTTTAGATTGGGCTTGAACAATATTGCATACGACTTGTTTTCATTTTATGGCATTCTATAAGATTCGAGACGTAGAAGTATTAACAGGTATAAAAGCCCACACGCTTCGTATATGGGAGCAGAGGTATGGTATGTTGATTCCAGAACGCACAGAAACAAAAATCCGTACTTACACTGATGAGGAGCTCGTTTACTTGCTAAACATTAGAATTCTCATGGACCATGGAATGAAAATTTCCAGGTTGGCTGAATTATCACGTGATGAAATCAGAGCTAAGGTTGCCGAAGTCAAATTGAACACCCCAGCCGGTATTTCCCAAGAGAAACTGATTGTTTCTTTGGTAGAAATGGACGAGGGTTTATTTCATGCGACACTTAATGAAATCATTGAATCCACATCACTAGAAGATACGTTCAGGCAATGTCTAATACCTTTTTTCGATCGCATTGGTGTTATGTGGCTTACGGGATCGATTAATCCAGCCCAAGAACATTTTATATCGAACTTGGTGCGGCAAAAAATTATCTCTGAGGTCGACAAACTAATAGTTCCTGAAGATCGTTTAAACCCCGTTATGTTGTACTTACCAGAACACGAATGGCACGAAATAGGTTTGTTATTTTATCATTACTTATTACGAAGTCAGGGCGTTTATTCTTTGTATTTAGGTCAAAGCTTGCCCTATGATTCGGTAGTGTTAAGTATAGAAAAAGTTCAGCCGCGATGTGTGGTTAGTTCTTGGCTGACCTCTGTAGAGGAAGGGTTTATACACGGTTATTTCGCACAATTGCGCCGACAATTTCCAGAATTATTGATTATTGCCGGCGGAGCTCAACTTGGAATACACCATGCATCCATTAGTCACTTGGTTACGCCGCTTCAACACGCCGAAGATTTAATCAATTTGATTAAATCACCACGTTTACAATCTTCCCAGGCACAATAATAATTTTCTTTGGTGCTTTACCTTCGAGCCATTTAATCGTTTCGGCTTGAGATAAAATAGCCGCTTGAATTTCTTCAATACTCAGCGATAAGGGCAAGGACACCTTAAATCGCATCTTTCCGTTAAAAGAAACTGGATACTCATAATCAGATTCAACCAAATAATCCGGATTAAATTCTGGGTAGGTTTGCTCATACAAGGAACCGGGTTCATGTCCAAGTTTCTCCCAAAGTTCCTCGGTAATATGTGGAGCGTATGGCGCAAGTAAAACGGTTAGCGGTTCTAAAATTTGACGAAAATTACATTTAGACTCTGTCAATTCATTGACACAAATCATGAAATTTGAGACGCCTGTATTAAATGAAAAGCGGTCTAAATCTTCACGTATCTTGCGAATCGTTTTATGTAAGGTTTTAAAGTGTTGTTGGCTTGGTGCTGTTTCATTCACCTCAAATGTCCCATCGACATGAAATAATCTCCAGTATTTCTTCAAAAACCCATGTACCCCTGTAATTCCTTTGGTATCCCATGGTTTACTTTGCTCCACTGGACCTAGAAACATTTCATACATCCGTAGGGTATCTGCCCCAAACCGATCAACTAACTCGTCTGGAGTTTGAACGTTATATTTAGACTTTGACATTTTTTCTACCTCGTGTCCACACAAATAAACTCCTGAGGGTTCTAATATAAACGTCGCATCTTTATATTCACTGCGCCAAGTTTTGAATCCCTCTATGTTTAATTGGTCATTGGAAACCAATGAAATATCGACATGGATTGGGGTAGTTTCATAGCCATCTTTCAACCCAGCACTCACAAAAGTTTGTTCTCCAATCACGCGATAAACAAAACTACTACGTCCTAAAATCATTCCTTGATTGATCATCTTTTTGAAAGGCTCGTCAAACGGAATAATGCCTATATCATGCAAAAATTTACACCAAAACCTCGCATACAATAGGTGTCCGGTAGCATGTTCTGCACCGCCCATATATAGATCAACATTTCCCCAATACGCAATTTTTTCAGGTGAAGCCAATTGCAATTCATTGGTTGGGTCAAGGTATCGAATAAAATACCATGAACTTCCTGCCCAACCCGGCATAGTAGATTTCTCATATTCATACACCTCTTCAAACTTCCAATGCGTTGCTCTGCCAAGTGGCGGATCACCATCTTCTGTGGGTAAATATTTATCTACTTCCGGTAAATCCAACGGCAATTGGTCTTCAGGTATCAGGTAGGGAATATCGTCTTTAAAATAAACTGGTATTGGTTCACCCCAATACCGCTGACGACCGAATACTGCATCTCGTAGTCTATAATTGATTCGTTTTGCGCCGTACCCGTGTTCGGCTATAGCGGAAGTCATTCGTTGAACAGCTTCGGTTACAGATAAGCCATTAAGGAAATCGGAATTGATCATTGTGCCTGATTTCTCAGTCCATGCGCCCATGTTAAAATCGTGATCCGCGGAAGGATTTATAACGTGCTTGATATCCAATGAAAAATGAGTGGCAAATTTATAATCTCGTTCATCATGCGCCGGAACTGCCATCACTGCACCTGTTCCATAACCAACCAAGACGTAATCGCCAATCCAGATTGGAATCGGTTCCTTGGTAAAAGGGTGGGTGGCATATGATCCAGTAAAAACACCCGATATCGTGTTTACATCGGCCATCCGTTCGCGCTCACTTCTGTTTTTCGATGTAGAGACATAAGTTGCAACCGCATCTCTTTGTTCATCTGTCGTTAATTGGGTTACGAGCTCGTGTTCTGGAGCCAAGGTAAGAAACGAAACCCCAAACAATGTATCCGGCCGCGTGGTAAATACTTCAATGGAGCCTTCATGATTTAGTAACGGAAAATGAACTGAAGCCCCCTCGCTTCTGCCAATCCAATTTCGCTGAGTTTCTTTAATGCTATCGAACCAATCCACTCCGTCTAAACCATCTAATAAGCGCTGCGCATAGGCGGTAATCCGCATGCTCCATTGCTTTAAGAGCTTGCGCTCCACGGGGTAACCGCCGCGTTCAGACAGACCGTTAACCACCTCATCATTCGCCAAGACTGTTCCTAGCGCAGGACACCAATTCACATAAGATTCACCCAGATAGGCTAAGCGAAAGTTCATTAAAATTTCCTGTTGTTTTTGCTCTGTAAACGTTGCCCATTCGGCAGCTGAAAATGAATTGACTTCAGTTTCTATTCCTCCGTGCAAAGCGCTTAATGAATCCGCAGATAAGCCCTGTTGCTCAAATTCCTTAATTAACTCATTAATTGACTCGGCTTTATTCGTTATTGGATTATACCAACTGTTGAATAATTGCATAAAAATCCATTGGGTCCATTTGTAATAAGATGGCGAAGAGGTACGTATCTCTCTGGACCAATCATAATTAAATCCAAGCTTATCCAATTGTTCCCGATACCTAACGATATTCTCTTTGGTTGTCTTAGCCGGATGCTGCCCTGTTTGAATGGCATATTGTTCTGCGGGTAAGCCAAATGAATCGTACCCCATTGGGTGCAGCACATTGAATCCAATATGTTTTTTGTATCTCGCAAAAATATCCGAAGCAATGTATCCTAAGGGATGTCCTACATGCAATCCAGCGCCGGAAGGATACGGGAACATATCCAATACGTAAAAAGTAGGTTTTGTTGAGGTTTCTTCAACGCGGTAGGTTTGATTAATCTTCCAGAAATGTTGCCATTTCTTTTCAATCTCTTGAAAGCGATATTCCATGGGTGAATTTAAGCCACAAAGATACGAAAAGCCCCATTAACGTAAGTAAAGAAGATTACCTAAAGCAAACAATATTAGGCCAGGGTCTAAATCAAAACTGATGGGCTTAGTCCAATTTCTAAACAAAACATAGGTAGAAAAAGTGCTAAATAATATAGCTCCCAATAACCAGTTAGGAAGGAAAAAAACCGTTAATCCAAGAATTACGCAAAAAACACTTAAAAGAACCCAACGCAAAACGTTCCAAGGCAGTACTTGAGGTAGTGTTTTCAATCTAATAGAATCAATTTCACTGTCTTTAACGTCAGATGCTATTGCTAAAACTCCAAACAAGAAGAGTAATACCATGCATGGAACCAAATTTAAAACCTCTGATCTTGACATTACACTAAGCATGAACATAGTCCAACTACTAGCAATTACAGGTGTTTTTGCCCATGGTATTTCACGGAGCCAGGGGTAAGTTATGGTCAGTATAATTGCAAACAGTAAGGGGAATAAAAGTACAAGATTCACTGACCATGCTAAGGTTAGAACTAAGCACAATCCGAAGAGTAAATACACCCGCATTATGAATGAAGTTCTTGGAAAAGAATAATACAAAAACACTGCGAAACCTAGCAGGATTGGGTACCATAAATTGGTTGTTTTGTTCAACGAATAAGCAAAAAGAAACGTTGAGAACCCAAGTAAAATATGGGTGGACTTAAACTTCATTTACAACAGCTTCAACTGGGATTTCTTCAACACACCTGCAATCCAATCCCTTAGCACAGCGTTCACACATAGGGTCTTTCACCAAAGCTATAGCATGTTTGCCGAGGGGCTTCCATCGTCCCGGATGAATGGGGATGCGAGAAGAAAATAGACCAATCGCTCTTACATCTAACAATCCAGCGATGTGTAGTGGGCCGGTAGAACAGGCAATGAGGGCATGGGCTTTACTTATTAATGAAATTAAACCACCAAGCGAAAATTTCCCGCAAACATTCTCAACACCTGAAATGTGATCGAACGCGGATCCTATTTGAATCCCTTCTTTCGCCGTTCCCGTAATTAACACGTGTTTTCCTTGTTTCGTTAACACCTCAGCAAGCGCTACGAAATGAATCAATGGATAATTAATCGCACTACCCTGTGAAAGCGGGTGAAGAATCACATAGCCTGGCCGAAAAAAGTCAGGTTCGGGTGGGATAATAAAATGATCTTTTAATGATATGATTTCCTCAAATTTTGGAATAGTTCCCAGGCCAAGCGGTTTCAATAAATTAAAATTCAATTGAGCTTCATGCAGCGAGGATTTTTTTCGGGTAAACGAAACACGAATATTGCAATTCAACCAATGAAACCAGCGATGGCTCGTACCAATACGGTGTTGAACACCTGCCTGTTTTGCCCATGAAGCAATCTTTTTATTAGGAAACACATGCAGAATAAGGTCACATTGAAGCAAAGAATTACGAGTTTTGTCATCGTTGTTTTCGAGATCTTCAAAGAGTAAAATCTCATCTACAGGTTTAAAACATTGCACAAAATCTTTCGTATAACTCTTGCATAAATATACCAGTGTTGCCTCGGGTATATTAGATTTCAGCCATAAACAGAGCGGCAGGGTTAATGCCACATCTCCGATACTATCGGTTCTAGAAACAATAATTCTTGACAGCTTATTTATTTTCACATTTCAAGCGTTGAACTTCTTTGTACTTAAAATAATTTGATTCGGCGCTAATTTTCGCAATATAAAATCCTTGTATACCATCTAAAAATCCAAGCTTAAATATATACATGGATAAAAACCGAATGCATGCACTGAACAATGGTTGACCAAAAAATACGCCTTGTCCTGCTTGAACATACTTTTGGGCGGTCAAGGTAGAATAATGATCTGCTCGTTGCCGATGTTGCGCATGCGAATAATATGAATAATGAAACAAGTGGCCTTTTAACCTGACAACATCTGTATCGGGTTTCAAGTTAAGGGTTTCATGAACAAGTTCGCCTTGCCATTGAATTTCTTTTGGAAACAGCCGAATCTTTACATCCGGATACCATCCAGAATGATAAATCCAAATTCCACAATAATTAGTTAAGCGATTTAAAGCATAAACTCCATTCGTGTAGTTTTGTTTAATCCAACGTAATTCCTCCGCTAATTCCGGGGATATTTCCTCATCGGCATCTACAGACAAAATCATATCAAATGATGCTTTTTGATTTAAAAAATTTTTTTGTCGCGCATATCCTAACCATGGTTGATGAAAGAACTTTACCCCTTTTTGCAAACAAATTTCTTTTGTGCGATCGGAGGAGCCAGAATCCATGACTAGTACCTCATCTGCGATATGAACCAGTGAATCAATGCAGCGAGCAATGTTTCGTTCTTCATTCAGCGTAATAATCGTGGCGCTAATTTTCATGCTTACTTTACTCTGATTCGGTCACCAACATGAATAATGTTGCCTACTCCAGGATTCAGTTTTTTCAGTTGGGCGAGTGTGAGGTTATTCTTGGTTGCAATGCGACTCAAGTTGTCTCCGGTTTTAACGGTATAATACTTTTTAGGCCTAGGTACTTGCCCCGGGGTAATCGGAGTTTGTTTAACTGTATTGATTTTTTTCAATGTGAGGCGTTGCCCCGCATAAACATTAGTGGTTTGCAGCGCATTCCATTCCATTAATTCATCGGTTGACACACTGTATTTTAGCGATATGCTCTTTAATGTTTCACCCGTTTTCACTTTATGAAACGCATAATTGACAGACGCAGAATCAGCTAAAGTTCCGGTGCTATCATACCTAAGCGTAGTATCTTGTGAAAAAGGATTTATTACGTGTGAAGGATTCTCTAGAAGATATAACGAATCTTCTACCCCCACTAATAGTGTGATTTTATCTAATGGTCCGGTGACACAACGTTTTTTAATAGACGCAGGAATGAATTCTGTTTTATAAATTGGATTTAAGTCCTTTATCTGTTGTAACTCCCAATCAAGTGCTTTGGCTATGGTACTCATGTGTAAGCCACGCTTTAGGCACATGGTATCCAATTGCGCATTATGTATTTTGGCCGGAGCTGGCATCAAATTATGTTGAGCATGAAAAGTCATTAAGTATGCAGCAGCAATAAATGTTGGAACATATCCTTGTGTTTCTGAGGGAAGACTTGATCGAATGGCCCAATAGGATCGTTGATTACCTGATCGTTTAATGGCACGATTAATCGTTCCTGGACCTGCATTATACGCGGCCAAGGCGAGGTTCCAATCCCCGTAAATTCCGTATAGTTTTTTCAACAACCGACACGCAGCATCTGTTGCTTTTTGTGGGTCCATGCGTTCATCTATGTAGGAGGTTTCTTCTAAGCCATAGTACAAACCAGTTCGGTACATAAACTGCCATAAACCTAGGGCACCGGCCCTAGATTTTACTTGAGGTCTTAAGCCACTTTCAATACAAGCCAGGTATTTTAATTCAAGTGGCAGGCCATATTCAGCTAGTTTCTCTTCAAATAAATCAAAATATAAGGCTGAGCGTCCAAGAACAATCTTAACGAATGACCTCCGCTTTTCTGCAAAATATCGAATCGAAGAAAGTGTAATGGCATTGCAATCAAAACCAAATGGGCTTTGATTATTCATTTGATTTAACCGTTCACAGTATACATCATCTGTAAATAATGGAACTGTTGTTGGTTCATAATTTAGGGCTTTAATGATAGAATCCGAATATTTCGTGTTTGCATAATCTGCATAAAAATAATTTAAGGATTGCTCAACCGTATTTAAAAAATGATCTGGATGGAGCGTGTCATTAGGATTTTGAAGATACGGGTTTTTCTGTCCAAACCCCACGGAATAAAGCGCTGTCAATAAAAAGCAAAGTATATGCTTAAGCCGTAATTTTCTCCACCAGTTGCGTTGCATAAAACAAGTCGTTTTCCCGAAAATGGTCGGTCATTAATTGAATACCAAAAGGCAAGCTATTGGAATGGACTCCAAGCGGCAAACTAAGCGCCGGATTTCCCGTAAGGTTAGCATGAACTGTAAAAATATCTTGTAAATACATTTCAATCGGATCTTTTACCTCTCCGATTTTAAATGCAGATGAGGGCGTTGTTGGCATTAAGATACAGTCTATTTTCTTGAACACATCACGCGTTTTATCCTGTAATATACGTCTTACTTTTTGCCCTTTGGTGTAGTAGGTATCGTACTGTTCATTAGACAAGACAAATGTTCCTGTCATGATTCTTCGCTTTACTTCTTCGCCAAAACCTTCGTTTCTTGAACGGATATACGTTTCTTCTACACCCTCGGCCGGAGTAGACCTATGACCATAATGTACCCCATCAAAGCGGGCTAAATTCGAAGATGCTTCAGCGGTGGTAAGCACATAATATACTGGCACCACGTAATCCATATATGGAAAAGAAAACTCGCTCACTTCGTGACCGCTTTCACGTAATTTTTTAATGAGCAAATCCATTGATGATTTCACCTCTGAATCTAACCCTGGATGGTTCATGTATTCAGCAAGTACACCGAAGCGCAATGTTGGAACCTGCTCCGTATGGGCTTCCACATAGCGGGATGAAGTTGTAGAATCTTTCAAGTCTTTACCGGCCATTATTTGATATAACAATTCGGCATCAGCCACATTGGTGGTAAAGGTTCCGATTTGATCAAAGGATGAGGCATAAGCAATTAATCCGTGCCGGCTAATTCTTCCATAGGTCGGTTTCAGTCCATAAGTCCCGGTCCAAGAAGCGGGTTGACGAACAGATCCACCGGTATCACTGCCGAGTGAGACAGTACACAATCCTGCCGAAACAGCAACTGCAGACCCACCTGAAGACCCCCCAGGAACGTAAGATGGATTTATAGCATTACGAACCGGACCGTAGGCGGATTTCTCGTTAGAACTTCCCATGGCAAATTCGTCGCAATTCAATCTACCTAATATTATAGCATCTTCATCTATTAATCGCTGTACAGCGGTTGCGGTGAATAAAGATTCGAATCCTGCCAATATTTTTGAAGACGCTGAAACCTGATGTCCTTTAAAACATAAATTGTCTTTGATTCCAACAAAGGTTCCTGCTAATCGTCCCGCGGTTCCGTTATTAAGTTTCACTTGGACTGTTTCAACAGCTTCACGCGCCGATGATTCAAATACTTCTAAGTATGCATTTAAGTGTTTATGCTCCTCAATGAGCCGCAAATAATGCTCAAGGATATCCACAAGAGGAACTCCCGACGCAAGGGCCGACTTATTTTCTTGAATCGCATTAAACATAGATTACTTCTCTTCGTTTTGTTTGTCGTTGGAAGCTGTTGGCTTATTTTCTTCGTTTTTAGAAGCGTCTTTAAACTCCTTCATTCCTTGACCCAATCCTTTCATGAGTTCAGGAATTTTTTTTCCTCCAAACAACAATAATACAATAAGTAAAATCAGGATAATGTGTCCACCAGAAAAAAGCTGCGCATGTTGGATATGTTGCATACTAAAATAGTTTAGGTACAAAGGTACGTAATTCTAATTCACAACCATGAACTAATTAAAGCTTTCTTGCGACCTCAACCTCTTCATAGGCCTCCACGTGATCGCCGATTTGAATGTCATTGAATTTATCAATATTCAAACCACACTCATAATTGTTTTTAACCTCTTTTACGTCGTCTTTGAAGCGCTTCAGTGACCCAAGGGTTCCATTGTGAATAACAATCCCATCGCGAATCACTCGAACTTTAGAAGATCGCTTAATAATGCCATCAAGCACATAACAACCTGCAATTGTACCCACTTTGGTGATTTCGAAGGTTTCACGAATTTCTGCAGTACCAAGTACTTTTTCTTCAATTTCTGGAGAAAGCATTCCCTCCATTGCCGCCTTGATTTCCTCAATGGCCTTGTAAATAATAGAGTATAACCTGATGTCGATTTGTTCAGTTTCTGCAAGCTTTCGTGCACCAACCGTTGGCCGAACCTGAAATCCGATAATTATCGCATCCGATGCCGAAGCCAAGTTTATGTCGGCCTCAGAAATGGCTCCAACGCCTTTAAGCACAATGTTTACTTGGATTTCTGGTGTTGAAAGGCTCAATAATGCGTCAGAAAGGGCTTCAATGGATCCATCCACATCCCCTTTAACAATGATGTTTAATTCTTTAAAGTCTCCGATGGCTAAACGACGGCCAATTTCATCGAGTGTAATATGTTTATTGGTTCGAAGGCCTTGTTCTCTGTAAAGTTGCTCTCGTTTGGATGCGATGGATTTTGCTTCTTTTTCATCATCCAACACATGAAATGTGTCCCCTGCACTGGGCGCTCCATTAATTCCCAGAATTGAAAGTGGTTGTGATGGACCTGCTAGTTTAAGCGCCTTACCGTGTTCATCATGCATTGCACGAACACGGCCATAATGTCTGCCAACAACAACAACATCTCCAATGCGCATAGTACCCGCCTCCACAAGAATGTTTGTAACATAGCCTTTACCTTTATCTAAAGAAGACTCGATTACTGTTCCAACCGCATTCTTATTTGGATTTGCTTTCAATTCAAGCATTTCAGCCTCAAGTAGCACTTTATCTAACAATTCGCTGATGTTCAAGCCTTGTTTTGCTGAAATCTCCTGCACTTGGTATTTACCCCCCCAATCCTCTACAAGTATGTTCATTTGAGACAATTGTTCTCTAATGCGGTCTGGATTGGCACCAGGTTTATCTATTTTGTTAATTGCGAAAATCATTGGCACACCGGCTGCCTGGGCGTGGGAAATCGCCTCCTTTGTTTGGGGCATCACATCATCGTCTGCTGCTACAATAATTATGGCAAGGTCGGTAACCTGGGCACCTCTAGCACGCATCGCAGTAAACGCTTCGTGACCTGGTGTATCAAGGAAAGTCATTTTTCTATTATCCTTTAGGGTTACCGAATAGGCACCAATATGTTGAGTAATTCCTCCGGCTTCCCCTTCCGTTACATTCGCATTTCTGATGCGGTCTAACAAGGAAGTTTTACCGTGGTCTACGTGACCCATTACCGTAATAATCGGTGGTCTTGAGATTAGATCTTCAGGAGCATCTTCAACGGTAAGGACAGCGTCTTGTACTTCAGCGCTAATGAATTCTGTTTCGTATCCAAATTCATCTGCAACAATTTGAATAGTTTCTGCATCCAAACGCTGATTTATTGATGCGAAAATACCCAGAGACATACAAGCTGATATAACTTGTGTTGGTTGAACATTCATCATGCTCGCCAACTCCGACACAGTAACAAACTCAGAGAGCTTAAGTACTTTCTCATCCATCTCAGCGGCAAGTATTTCTTCTTGACGACGTTGAGCAACATTATCTCTTTTAAGTCTTCTGTTTTTAGAGGACTTAGATTTTGCGCCTTGACCGGAAAGCCTAGCCAATGTCTCTTTAATCTCTTTTTGTATGTCCTGTTCAGATATCTCCTTTTTCTCTGCTTTAAACGCACCTGGTTTAGCGGGTTGTCCCTTTGCTGCCGGAGCAGGAGTTTCAACCTTTTTAATGCGTTTACGCTTACGTTTCTCTTCTTCTGCCGCACTTGAGGAACCCGTCTTAGGCCGATCAATTGGAAGCTCAATTTTGCCTAGCACAGTTGGCCCTGACAAAATGGTGCGCTCGGTTTTTATTGTTTCGATAACTGGAGCGGCAGGTTTTTCCTCAACTATTGGCTCAACTAGTTTTGGGGCCTCTACGGTTGGTTCTACCTGCTTCACCTCAGGCTTTTTATTCGGATTTAATTGATCTAAATCAATTTTTCCCACCACATTAACCTGTGGCTCATTAGCTTTTGTTTTCACCGTTTCAGGCTCAAAAACCGTACGTTTAATTTCTTCTAGATTAATCTCATCACCCTCTTCTTCTTCTTGATGTTTTGCTTGAACAGGTAATTCCTGACGAGTATCTTTAAGAGAAATGGATTCTTTCTTTTCTTTTAAGGAAGAACCTTTGGCTTGTTCTTTTAACGTTTGATCTGCTGCAAACTCGGTACATAAAATTTGAAAATGTTCCGGGTCTAGTTTTGTGTTTGGATTAGAGTCAATAGAAATTCCTTTAGATCCTAAAAATTCCACTAACGTTGGTAATCCAACATTCAATTCACTTGCTGCTTTTCCTAAACGAATGGGTTTTCCTGCCATAATATTATTCCCTATTGTGTTTCAAAGTTATTCAAATTCCGCATTCAATATTTTGAATACCTCTTCGATTGTTTCTTTCTCTAAATCGGTGCGTTTTACTAATTCATCAATACTCATTTCTAATACTGACTTAGCAGTATCACAACCAATTGTTTTTAATTCATCAATAATCCAGCCATCGATTTCGTCTGCAAATTCTTCTAAATCCACGTCTTCAACATCAACTTCACCATCGCGATAAACATCAATTTCATAACCCGCTAATTTGCCCGCTAGCTTAATATTGTTCCCCCCTCGGCCGATCGCCAAGGATACTTGATCTGGTTTTAAGAAAACCTTTACACGTTTCTCTTCTTCATCAATTTCCATTGATGTGATTTTTGCCGGTGACAAAGCACGTTGAATCAATAATTGATTATTTGATGTATAATTGATTACATCAATATTTTCATTTCTAAGTTCACGAACAATACCATGAATTCTGCTTCCTTTCATTCCGACGCATGCACCGACTGGATCAATACGATCATCATAGGATTCGACCGCAACTTTAGCACGCTCTCCTGGTTCACGCACAATTTTTTTAATAGTGATTAAACCATCAAATACTTCAGGAACTTCCAACTCAAACAACCTTTCTAAAAACTCAGGAGCAGTTCTTGATAGGATAATCACCGGTGTACTATTTCGCATATCTACTTTAGCAACAACAGCACGAACGGTTTCTCCTTTTTTAAAGAAATCCGAAGGGATTTGCTCTGATTTCGGCAAAATAAGTTCGTTATGATCATCGTCCATAACCAAAATTTCTTTCTTCCAAACTTGATATACTTCACCTGTAACGATTTCACCGACACGCTCCTTGTATTTCTTGTATAAATGGTCTTTCTCTAGTTCAAGAATTCGAGAAATTAAATTTTGTCGCAATGAAAGCACATTTCTTCTACCGAAATCTATAAATTTGAATTCCTCAGTCACTTCCTCACCAATTTCAAAGTCTGGTTCAATTTTAATAGCATCAGAATAGGCGATTTCTGTATTTGAATCTTCTACTTCCCCATCATCAACAATTTCTTTATTCAAGAAGATCTGAACATCACCTTTTTCGATGTTTACAATTACATCAATATGCTCATCTGTATTGAATTTCTTTTTCAACATGGCTCGAAATACATCTTCAAGCACATGCTGCATGGTTTGCTTGTCAATGTTCTTAAGCTCTTTAAACTCGGAAAAGGATTCAACTAAATCAATACTATTCATTTATTTTTATTTAAAGGATATTACACGTTTTATTTCTTTAATTTCATTTTTGGAAAGAGATATATCTTCCTGAATGATTTCATTTTTATTTTTTTCGTTTTTAATCTTTCGTTCAACTGTCACTAAAAAACCGCCCGTATTGAACGATTTTAAGACCCCTTCAACCAGTACACCATCATTTTTGAGAAATGTAAGAAGTCGGCCTGTATTTTTAATGACCTGTTTTTCATGCCGTAAAGGCCGATCCATACCCGCAGAAGAAACATTTAACTCGAAGTCGACGGATTCACGATCTAAATTATGTTCAACATTTCTAGAAACGGAAATACAATCCTCTATAGAAACACCACCACCCTCTCGATCTAATTCTATATTAATTACATTACGAGTAGAAATTGTCAAATCCACTATAAAGAGACCCCTGTTCAATTCTATAATGCGTTCTTCAGCTAAGCGTAATACTAAATTCTTGTCAATCATTGTAAAAAAAGAGGGGACTTTCGTCCCCTCATTATCATTTATCTTATTGCAAAGATAGGGTAAACCTCCGTAACTACCAAATACAAAAAATTCCTACTAATTTTGGCAAATGCTAATTGAGTTAAATGATACTATTATCTCCGCTGAGATTTTCAAGCGAAAGTTTGTATGTGACCTCACTGCATGTAAAGGAGCATGTTGTATTGAAGGTAATGCGGGCGCACCGCTAACTACCGAAGAGGTATTTCAAATTGAAAACCATTTAACGGATATTTTACCTTTTATGCGGAAGGAAGGCATAGATGCAGTAACAAAAAATGGGGTTTCCTATTTGGACCAAGAGCACGAACCGGTGACCATGCTAGTAGACGGCAAGGAATGTGCATTTGTATTTTTTGATGCGAACCAAACGGCCTTGTGTGCCATCGAGGCAGCGCACCGCGCGGGAAAAATTGAAAACATTAAGCCTATTTCTTGTTCGCTCTACCCAATACGCGTTAAACAATATCACGATTTTAAGGCGTTACAATTTGATGAATGGGAGATTTGTGAATCGGCATGTTCCTGTGGGGAAAAACTCAATGTGCCCGTTTATAAATTTCTTAAAGAGCCATTAATAAGAGCATTTGGAAAAGCTTATTATGATGAGTTGGAATTAGTGGCTCCTGAAATCGAACAGATTGAGCCATAAAAAAGCCCCTTTCGGGGCTTTATAAAATCTATTAATGTTCCACCTCTCCTTCAGCAAGAGGAACATCCTGAGGAATAAAATCATCCGCCGCACCTGGCTTAGAATAATCATACGGCCAACGATGAACCACTGGCAAAGATCCTGGCCAATTTCCATGCATGTGTTCAACTGGAGTAGTCCATTCAAGCGTGTTAGATTTCCAAGGGTTTTGTGGTGCTGCTGGACCTCTGTAAATGCTGTAGAAGAAATTAAATAAGAAGATTAACTGACCCAACGCGGCAATAATTGCGAAAACAGTTATTACAACATTTAAGTCCATAATCATATTGAATGATTCGGTGTCAAATTCACCATAAACTGAATAATCATAATAACGTCTTGGTGCACCAGCCAGCCCAACAAAGTGCATCGGGAAGAATACGCCATAGGCGCCAACAATGGTTATCCAAAAATGCGCATAACCCATTCGATTATTCATCATTCGACCATACATCTTAGGGAACCAATGGTAAACACCTGCAAACATTCCAAATACCGCAGACATACCCATTACAATATGGAAATGGGCCACAACAAAGTAAGTGTCATGTATTGCAATATCTAACGCGGAATCTGCCAAGATAATCCCTGTTACACCCCCCGTAATAAAGGTTGAAACCAATGCAATAGCGAACAACATGGCTGGAGTATAAACTATTGAGCCTCTCCATAATGTAGTGATATAGTTAAACACTTTAACTGCGGAAGGAATTGCAATCAATAAAGTTGTAAAAACAAACACACTTCCTAAGAATGGATTCATACCCGTTATAAACATGTGGTGTCCCCACACGATAAACGAGAGGAAACCAATTGCTAGAATTGACCCAATCATCGCTTTATATCCAAAGATCGGTTTTCTTGCATTCGTTGCGATAATCTCCGAGGATAAGCCAAGCGCTGGTAATAATACAATGTATACTTCAGGGTGACCTAGGAACCAGAATAAATGTTGGAATAAAAGCGGTGAGCCACCGTGGTTGGTTAGCATTTCACTTCCGACCATGATATCAGACAAATAAAAGCTTGTACCTGCCATACGGTCCATAATAAGTAACAATGCCGCTGATAATAAAACAGGGAAAGATAATACCCCTAGAATTGCTGTAACGAAAAACGCCCAAATTGTTAACGGCATTCTTGTCATCGTCATTCCGGTAGTACGTAAATTCAATACGGTTACGATATAGTTCAAACTTCCGATCAAAGAACCCGCAATAAATATAGCCATAGAAACCAACCACAAAGTCATACCGAATCCAGATCCTGAAACTGCTTGCGGTAAGGCAGACAAAGGCGGGTATACTGTCCAACCAGCCATCGCAGGACCATTACCAATAGTTCCCCAATCCCCGGGAAAATCAATTCCAAAAATGGATCCATTCATTACAAACAATGACAGAAACATAATTAATGAGGATAATAGGAAAAACCAATAGGACAACATATTTAAGAATCCCGAAGCCATATCACGAGCACCTAGCTGCAAAGGAATTAGGATGTTGGAAAAAGTCCCAGAAAGTCCACCGGTTAGGAGAAAAAACACCATAATGGTTCCATGTATGGTAACCAATCCAAGATACATGTCTTCTTTAAGTACGCCTTCTGGGGCCCATTGATCTCCTAAAAAGAAATTCAAAAAGTCTGAACTTTCTCCTGGCCATGCCAATTGGATTCTAAATAAAATAGACAATAGCATAGCTACTAATCCCATAAAAACAGCAGTTATTAAGAACTGCTTACCAATCATTTTATGGTCTTGGCTAAAAATATATTTTGAAACAAAACTTTCTTCATGATGATGGTCATGGTGATCATGAGAATGTACATCGTGTGCTGCTGAAGCCATGTTTATTGAGTTTAAATCTTTATTAATTAATTCATTGCTGTTTTAACTGTATCCTTTACAGGTTTATCGTTTGCTGCCGGATCTACTGGCGAAGGAAAATAGGTCGCCTTAAAGTTTTTAGCTGCCCTTCCTTTCATCCAAGCATTATACTCTGCCTCTTCTAATACTACCACCATTAACTTCATTTTATAATGAGCTCCACCACAAATTTTATTACACATTAAGACATAATTAAACGTTGGAAGGTTCTTAATGGTTCGCATTTCTGCTGTGGTTTTGTTTGGCGTAAACTTCATGCGAGTTCCATATCCTGGAACAGTATTCATTTGCGCTCTGAAATGCGGGAAGTATGCCGAATGTATAACGTCTTTTGAGCGAAAAGAAAACTCGTACGGTTTATTTACACACAAATAAAGGGTGTCTTTTTGAATAATATCATCATACGCATGTTTATCTAGAGAGGCGTTGTGTGTTGATTTCATTTGTGTTAATAACCGTAATAAACGTTCCTTACTACCTAAATCTTTTCTAAGTACAGCCGTTAATGAATCGGTTAATACAGTGTCCCGATTATTTAATAACTTTTTGATATCTGAAATTCCTCCTGGTCCTTGGCGCATTGCCAATATTGAAGAATCAATTGTCGCTAATGTAATTAGGCCTAATTCGTTATTGCCGAGAATCAATTTATAATCTGTTTTGCCTAAGGTATTATCCCCTCCTGAGTAACGCGCAGTCCAATCAAATTGTTTAGAATAAAGCTCAACTTGGATAGCATCTTTTGGAGAGGCGGAAGTAACTTCATTCCAAGTTCTTAAGCCTAGGATTATTATTACAGCAAGGACGGCGGCCGGTACCACGGTCCATAACATTTCTAATTTATTATTGTGTGGATAATAGTATGCCTTAACTCCAGGTTTCTTAACATACTTGTAAGAGAAATAGAATAACAGAAAGTTCGTAAAAAAGAAGATTGCTATAATAATAACAAAGTTCAAATTCAATAACCAATCCGTCGCTTCACCTTGAACCGATGCGGCAGGACCTCTACCGGTCCATCCGTACTTCATCATCAAGTAAATGAACCCGCCAAACTGAAATAGCATAAAGGCGAGCATCAATTTGGAATTCAAGTAATTGTCACGCGTTGGAATTTCGTGTTCACCATGTTTTCTCAACTTTGCCGTTAATTCATAAACCCGAACAAGCTGTGATAAGGCAATAGCTCCTATTACCACAATCAAGATCATTATCAATTTATTTTCCATTTCTTCCGCTAATTTTCATTAAAATTCATGATGTATACTCTCATCCAAGAACGGGTGATTCACCGGCGTTAATGGCGCTTTCGATAGATTTTTTAACAAAATCAAAATAAATAATCCTGCCATCATAATTGGCAAGCCAATTTCTAACATCCCAATATGCCAGTTTGCCCCAAGTGAACCTCCAGACACCATAATATACACATCCAACCAATGTCCAATTAAAATAACCAACCCAACAAACATTAATACTCCAGCATCCCTTTTTGCATCTCTTGACATTAAAATCAACATTGGGAAAACAAAGTTTATAAAGAACATACCAAAATATAGATACCTATAGTTTTCTGTACGCATTACATAGTAAACGACCTCTTCCCCAATATTTGCATACCAGATGAGCATGTACTGCGAGAACCATAAATATGACCAAAGGAAAGAAATGGCAAAAATCCATTTACCTATGTCATGGATGTGCGAATCATTAACGTTCTCTAAGTAACCAAGCTTCTTTAAATAAATTGTAGTTAACACAATAACTACCATAGCTGAAACCCACATTCCTGCAAATGTATACCATCCGAACAAGGTGCTATACCAGTGCACATCAATCGACATTAACCAATCCCATGCAGATGTTGAACTAAACACCGCGAAAAACACTAAGAAGGTGGCTCCTTTTCTATAATTTGTAAAATGGATTTCTGTTCCGCCCACTTGATCCTCCAACAATGAACGCTTTCTAAATCCGCGCAAGAACAATAAATACACCGTAAAGTATACTAAGGTGCGAAGCCAAAAGAACGCAAGATTTAAATATGGCGACTTTCCTTGAATTAGCTTGTCCTCAGCTACGGTATGAGAATCCATCCATGTATAGATGTGTGCTCCTTTCATAAATGAAATCGTTAATAAAACCAACCCAAATATTCCAATACCATAAGGCAAGTAAAGTGCTACGGATTCAATTACACGCTTTACAACTGCATACCAACCCGCTTCAGTAGCGTAGTTTAGGGCAAGAAAAAACAACGCGCCTAAGCCAATTGCAAAAAAGAAAAAGGCATTTATTAAACCATTTGTCATGAGGCGAGTAACAAAATGGGCTTCACCAATGTTGCTGATAATTCCAATAATGGCTAATAAGGCTCCAACCCCAATCAGTCCGAAGGCTGTGTTTTTCGCTTTTTTAGTAATTGTAAATTCCATGATCTTAGTTTTGTTTTGTTGTGTCCCTAACAGCTGTAGTACCATCCGCATTAAACTTCCCATAATCAGCGGATTGAAGGCTTCTGATGTAATGAACTACGGTCCATATCTCCTTTTTATTCAATAAGGAACGATGAGCACCCATCATACCTTTTCCATAATAAATTGAATAAAACATTTGTCCATCTGATAAGGCTACACGTTCTGCATAATTAGGCACTCCTGAGTATGCCCCAGAAGTAACCATTGGGCCGTTACCATCTCCTTTCTCTCCGTGACAGTGCTGACACATTGCAGTAAACAATTCCTTTCCTTTTCCTAAAATTACTTCGGAATTTCCAGCATTGAGCATCAACATGTTCTTGTCAGCAGCAGCTGCCGCGTAATGATCTTCGCGCGTGAGTAGATCATTATACATTCCGTGGCTCGCCTTAAAAGACTCATTCGCCAATCGCGCGTATGGCATCATTAATCTAATATCTGCGCTATCCATATCAAATAAATATGGAACAGTAAATGCAGGAGGTGCCATTGCCATTAAACGAGTTTTCTTTGATTCGTCGATACGACCGCGAACTTCGCCATAATCAACATAGGCTTCAATCGCTGGTGAACGATACATGTCGGGCATATATTCTAGACCCGGGCTATCTGCATTGGATGTACAAGAACTCAAAATGAGTACACTTACGGCTACAGTTCCAACTATTTTCAAAAAGGACTTTTTCATTATTCTCCTTAATTCTTATTCGATTATTTTCTTATCTAACTCAACAAATCCAGTGTCTTTTAACAACTCATCCAACTTCTCTTCTGAAACACCATGGTTATCAGACAACCTAATTTCCATTACAAATTTATCATCTGTTGTTCTCGGGTCTGGGTTTTGTGCAGGCATACCAGGTAAAGTTCTATTGAGCAACAGGTAGGTTATTGCCATACCATGCGCAGCACACAACACGGTAAATTCAAAAGAAATCGGAATGAAAGCCAAAATATTCTCTACATAAGAGAAATTTGGCTTACCACCAATGTTCATTTTCCATTCAACTACCATGAAATAATACATTCCAATAGTTGCTAGCGTCAATCCAGTTAACCCATATAAGAACGCCATGATTCCAAGGCGTGTTCCTTTAACACCGATAATTGGATCAATCCCGTGAATTGGGAACGGGCTGTAAACTTCCGAAATTTTAACCCCTCCAGAGACCAACTTCTTAGCGCTTGATTTAAGCACCTCGTCGTCTCCATACATTGCATATATTACTTTATCTGACATAATCCGATATTAATGATGTTTATGATAATCAGGTGATTCTTTATAAGATTGTCCCGATCCTTTAAGGATTGTTTTAACCTCATTCAATGCTAGCACAGGGAAATAACGTGCGAACAACAAGAAAAACACAAAGAACAAGCCTATGGTGCCTATGTAAACAGCGATATCAATGTGGCTTGGATAATGCATACTCCAAGCTGCTGGAATGTAATCTCGATGAATTGATGTTACAATAATCACGTAACGCTCAAACCACATACCAATGTTCACAACAATTGAAATAAAGAAAGTAAATAACAAACTTCTTCTCAATTTTCTAATCCACATAAGCTGAGGTGAAATTACGTTACATGTCATCATTGACCAATAAGCCCACCAGTATGGCCCCGTTGCACGATTTAAGAACGCATAGGCTTCATATTCAACACCGGAATACCATGAAATAAAAAGCTCAGTAATATATGCCGTTCCAACAATTGAACCTGTGACCATAATTACGATATTCATGTACTCCACGTGCTTCGTATGAATATAGGCCTCTAAGTTCATCGCTTTCCGCATGACAAGCAATAAGGTTTGTACCATGGCGAATCCCGAGAATACCGCACCAGCAACGAAATAAGGCGGGAAAATCGTCGTATGCCACCCTGGAATTACCGACGTGGCAAAGTCAAAGGATACAATCGAGTGTACCGAGAATACAAGTGGTGTTGCTAAGCCCGCTAAAACTAAAGATACTAATTCAAAGCGATTCCAATGTTTTGCTCTACCTGACCAACCAAATGATAAGATGGAGTACATGCGTTTTGCAACCGGCTTTTTAGCGCGGTCACGAATGGTAGCGAAGTCTGGTATTAATCCAATATACCAAAACACCAAGGAAACGGATAAATAGGTAGAAATCGCAAATACATCCCATAACAAGGGTGAATTAAAGTTAACCCACAAAGAACCAAAATGATTAGGAATTGGAAGAACCCAATATCCTACCCACAAACGTCCCATGTGAATTAGAGGGAAAGTACCTGCCATAAATACCGCAAAAATTGTCATCGCCTCAGCAGACCGGTTAATCGCCATCCTCCATTTCTGACGGAAAAGCAATAACACCGCAGAAATTAAGGTCCCTGCGTGACCAATACCTACCCACCACACGAAGTTTGTAATGTCCCAAGCCCAACCGATAGTTTTGTTCAATCCCCAAACACCAATACCCGTTCCAAGTAGATATAAGATAGATCCAACACCATATAATCCAATGATTAATGCGATGGCAAATAAGATATACCACATTTTTGGTGCTTTACCTTCTATCGGACCACATACATCTTCCGTTACGTCGTGATACGTTTTATTCCCAAGGATTAGGGGTTCCCTAATTGCTGCTTCCTTTTGCATTGTTCTTGCTTTTAGTTTCTGTAAATATCTTAGTTTCTAACTTTTACTTTATACCAAACGTTCGGTTTAACACCAACCTCTTCTAAGGCTTGGTATGCTCTATTGTCTGAGGAACTCGCTTTTACGGCTGAGTTATCGTCGTTCCAATCTCCGACTATAATGGCATTCGTAGGACAAGCTTCAGAACAAGCTGTAGCTAATTCACCATCTTTAACTGGTCTTGCCTCTTTTTTAGCCGTAAGTTTAGTGCTTTGAATTCGTTGAACACAGAATGAACATTTCTCCATTACCCCACGAGTCCTTACGGTCACATCTGGATTAAGCACCATTCGACCTAAATCATCTTGCGCAGGATTTACTTCTGTAAATTTCTTATATGAAGGGTAATTAAACCAGTTAAATCGTCGCACTTTATAAGGGCAGTTGTTTGCACAGTAACGTGTACCGATGCATCGGTTGTAAGCCATTTGGTTCAAGCCCTCATTGCTATGTGTAGTTGCTGCAACTGGACAAACCGTTTCACATGGTGCATGATTACAATGATGGCACATCAAAGGCATGTGGACAACAGCTGGATTCGCTGCAGCTTTTTCTGCTTCTGTATAATTAAAATCGTCTTCATTTGCTTTTTTGCCAATGGTGGATTCTTGCGCTGAAGCATAATATCTATCAATTCTCAACCAATGCATTTCACGGCCCCGTCTAACTTCATCTTTACCAACAACAGGGACATTATTTTCTGATTGACAAGCAACTAAACAAGATCCACAACCAATACAAGAGGATAAATCAATGGTCATTCCCCATCGGTGACCAACTTTCTCGATTGGATGCGCATTCCACAAGTCAAACTCTTCAAGTGGAGCCTCTTCATGGTGACCATGCTCATTTAATCGCTGCAATTTATGCGCCGGATTAAATTCTTCTCGATCTCCTTTCAAAAAGGTTGATAAGGTAGTTTCTCTTATGATAGAATCACGCCCCATCACCGTATGATGAATTTGTGTAGCTGCAATTAAGTATTCTCCTTCAGACTTAGCAATAGTTGCGCTGGCCGTATATGAAGGCAAACCATTAGCAGCTGCTATGCACGGATATACATTAACTCCAATTGCTATTCTATTTCCTTTTTCGTCTAACTCATAGCCACCATATTCCTTCGTTTGATATGCACCACGGCCGATTTTTTCACCGTTTGCACCGCGTCCATATCCCACCGCAATTCCTACGGTATTGAATGCTTGTCCTGGTTGAGGATAAACCGGAAGCGTAACTTTTTGTCCATTCACAGTAACAGTAGCCATATTCAATCCATGTTCTTGGTCATAGGTTGTAATGTATCCCAATTTTTCCATTTGAACTGGATTCATGGTAATGTAGTTGTCCCAAGTAACCTTAGAAATTGGATCTGGGAGTTCTTGTAACCATGGGTTACTTGCTAAACCCCCGTCGCGAATTCCTGTTTTTTGATAAAAAACAACTTCCCAATCACCGCCCTTTGTAGTTGCAGTTGGAGTAACAGCTTTGTAAGCAAATGTTGAAACAGGCGTATTAACTGTTGCACAACTATTGTGCGTTAACATTGAAAAATCAGCGTTACCCAATGTTAAGGCCGTTGCTTTAATTGCATCATAAGCAACTGTAGAATCTTTTCCATTACGAGTTACTGCACCCGCCCAAACCAATACAGATTCTAAGGCAGCATAGGTATCACCTAATGGACGGATTGTAGGTTGAGCAACTGCATAATGATTCGCTTTTGGCATAAAATCATTCCAACCTTCTAATTGGTGATGGTCAGGGACAATAAATGTTGAAACCGATGCACTTTCATCCGCATATCTCGATGTAGAGACATACATTTTCAAACCATCTAATCCTTTTCGTAATTTATCTCCTTTTGAGGATGTATAAACCGGATTAGCCCCTAGATTAATTAATACATCTGGACCTTTACCAGCAATAATTGAATCAAAAAGCTGATTTGCTTCTTTGTCATTCGATTGGAAAAGTCTAACATCATTGGTTAAATCAATCGTTGTTCCGTAAACATTCAATTGATTATTAATTGCGTTAGTCAATAATTGCTCCGCCTCGTTATTAGAACCACAAACAACTAATGATTCTTTTTTGCTTGACTTAAGCGCTGCAATTGCAACGTCAGCCAATTTTTTCGCATCCCCAGATAATTCGCTAGAAACTAAAGTAGAACCGCCAAGACTTTTTAGTAGATATGCTAATACATTGGCTGATTCCGATGGTTTAATCTGAGCTCTTCCGTCGGCATTCGAACCTGTAATGGACATAATGGATTCAAACTGATAATGCTTAGACATGCCCTTTCCTGGCTGTCTATTCACACCATATTGTACCGCATATTCATTACCCAACAACCACGTGCTTAAAAAGTCTGCGCCAACGCTTACTATGGTTTTAGCCTTTGAGAAATCATAAGAAGGAATTACAGCAGCTCCGAAATTCAATTCGTTTGCTTTTCGAATCGCTCCATAAGAAATGGCATCATACTGAACCACCTTTACCTTTGAGGTACCATTCACCGAATATGCTGCAGCCATCATTGAAATCGCTGTATTCAAGGAAGGACTGATTACTGTCGGGGTTAATAACACAATTTCTTTAGCCCCTTTGAGTGCAGATAAAATTGCTTTATCTGCCTTATCAACAGAAACATTAGCATCAACTCCTTTGGATTTCACACCATTCAGTCTTTCGCTATCATACAATCCTAATACGGATGCAATAATTTGTGGGTTTGTTCCACCTTTTGTAAAACCAAAATCCTTGTTTCCTTTAATGAAAATAGGACGTGCCTCTCTAGTTTTTACGAGAATGCTCGCATATGACATACCATCATAATACGTTGATGCATACCATGTAGCAACACCCGGTGTTACATCTTCAGGCTTATTCACGTAAGGAACTGCTTTTGTCACTGGTGCTTCACACGCAGCCAAGGTTGCTGCCGCTACTGAGAACCCTAAAAATTTAAGGAAATCTCTTCTACCTGTAGAAGATTCAGCTAATTGCTCATCTACTAAAAACTGCTCAACAGAGTTCTGATATGGGAACTCATTATCACGATGTTTTGTAAATTCAGGAGTTTGATTTAACTCTTCAATTCCTTTCCAATATTTCTTTGTTACTTCCATAACTTGTTTTATTCGCTATAGTAAATTAATAGTGACATTTAGCACATTCCCAACCACCCAATTCATTGACAGTTAATTTACCATCATTGGTTAAGTATTTTCTGTATAGGGCTTTGTTTTTCTTTAAACGGCTATGTATCTCGTCATAATATGCGTTTTTACCGTCACCAACGGTAACCTCTTTGGCACCGTGGCATTCGATACACCATCCCATCGTAAGGGTAGCCTTCGTCAATTTAATATTTCCTTCGATCTTATTCAACTCTTCAATAGGTTGAACCTTAGCGGTTTCTTTCATCTGCGTCATATCACCGTGACATTGTTTACAATCAACTCCACCAACCACTACGTGCTGAGAGTGATTAAAATAAACGTGGTCAGGTAAAACATGTACTTTATTCCATACCAACGGCTTACCTTTGGTGTTTCTGTATCCTCCTGCAGGACCAAACTTAGTATCCCAACCCGCTGCAGCATAAATCTTCTTAATTTCTCCAGCGAATGGCTTTCCTTCACCGTTGATTTGTTTGTGGCAATTCATACAAACATTTACAGTTGGTAATCCCGCATGCTTTGACTTCGTAACCGAATTGTGGCAATATTTACAATCAATACCATTCTCGCCGGCATGTCGAGAGTGTGGGAAAGCAACAGGCTGCGACGGTTGATAATTTTCCATCACGTTAATTGAATACAAGCTTTTGAAAACCACAACCAACACTGCTATTGTTAAAACCAAACCAACTATTCCAGTAATACCACGATATTTCCATGCTGTAGATTTAAACTCTTCCCAGTAGGTTAGTTCGTTATATTTCTCGTCACCGGTACTTGCCACTTTGAGTTGACGACGAACGCCACCAACACTTAGAATAATAACTACAAACAACACGGCTAAGATTAACCATACAAAACCTAATCCGCCCTCTTCATCTTGACCACCCAATGATGTATTTGGATCTACCGCACCATCTTTGACTGCTGCCGGGTCTTCTTTAGGTTGTGCGTCAGCGTAATCTAAAATTTGATTCACTTGATCATCCGTTAAATCAGCAAAAACTGTCATTTGCGAACCACCATATTCCTTAAAAACTGCCGCGGCTCTTTTTGAAGCCCCAATTGCTCTCAAAGCGGCATTGTTTTGAACCCATTTTATTATTAAATCCCCTTCGCCAGCATCAGCCCATCGTTGACGAGCACCACTCAACATTGGGCCCGTACCGTTTTTGTGAATTTGGTGACAGCTGGAACATTTTGATTTAAAAAGCGCTTCTCCTTGCGCAATTAGGGTGTGTTGTACAAAAATGGTAACACACAAGAAAGCAAACAACCTAAGGAATTTCGCCATTGTAACTTGTTGAATATTAGATATTTTCATGAAACTAGTTTCTAAATTCTCGTTTTAAAAAGCGCGTTTTAACACTTTTTCACGTTGCAAATTTACACGAATAGAGAAATTTCATGACACATTCATGACAAAAAAAGCAGACAAAAATTAATTTATAATCATTCTAAATAAGGAAAAACTATAACTGCTTGTAAGTTGATGAAAGTTAATATCTTTGGCTTATGTTAAATCGTGTTTTTCTCAAGCGCTACATACTTATATTTTCACTTGTGTTTAGTATCAATGTCATCGGACAGCTCACGCCGCACATTGATCCAATCATTGAGCGGAGTGTAGACAGTAATAGACACTATCGAAATGAGCTTTCGGGATATAGAATTCAATTAGCATTTGATAGCGATAAAAAACTAATTGACTCACTTCGATTGAAATTTATTACATCTTACCCGAAGACTGAGACGTATATTAGTTTCGAAGCACCATATTTCAACTTTATGGTGGGTGACTTTCGCAGCAAGATTGAGGCTGGATTATTTAGACAACAAATCCTCGGGATCTATCCTCTGACCGTTATCCAGCGTACTCGCATTAAGCTACCGAGAATAGACTAGTTATCTTTAAAAATGCGCCCAGCCCTGTGCTTTTATTTCATGGACCGTCCCTGATTGGTCCATTAGTTGGGCAAGGCCACGTTCTTCTGTAAAATATCCAATCGGGGTAAAATGCGGATTGCCTTTAAGTATTAAAAAATCCTGCTGAGATACAGAAAACAGCAACTCATACTCTTCTCCACCGTTCATGGCGCAGGTAAGCGGAGAAAGATTAAACTCTGAAGCAATCAACAACGTGTCTTCATGATAAGGCAATTTTTCTTCGTGTATTACACATCCTAAATTGCTAGCAGCACACAAATGTTTCAATTCCGAAGCGAGTCCATCTGAGATATCAATCATGGCACTTGGCACGACACCCAGCTGCTGCAACAGGGAAATCACATCCTTGCGTGCCTCAGGCATTAATTGCTTTTTAATCAAGGGGTCATATGGTGCCAATTCTGGTTGAATGTTCGGATTTGCAAGAAATACACTTTTCTCGCGTTCCAAAATTTGCAAGCCCAAATATGGACGACCTAAATCCCCAGAAACCATAATAATATCGTTGGTTTTAGCACCTTTTCTATATGAAATTTTTGATTTTTCAACCTTGCCAATCGCCGTTACAGACAGCATTAGTCCTTTTGAAGAACTACTGGTGTCTCCACCCACCAAGTCAACTTGAAAATGTTCACAAGCCTTTTGAATCCCCTCATACAATTCTTCAATTGCCTCTAATGGGAAACGACTTGACAAGCCAATGTTTACGACGACTTGCTCAGCCATGCCATTCATAGCATACACATCAGAAATACTGGCCGAAATCACTTTATATCCCAAATGCTTCAACGGAACATACATCAGGTCAAAATGAATATTCTCTAAGAACAAATCAGATGACACCAAGGTAAAGGTGGATTCATCCCGTTCTATGACTGCGCAGTCATCTCCTACGCCAAAAACTGTAGATGAATTAGCAGCATTAAAAGCAGCTGTTAGATGGTTAATCAAACCAAATTCCCCAAGACTCTCAATACTTTTTTTTTCTAGGTCTTCTTTCATAAGGCGGTAGATTGGTGTTGAGCCAGTGATAATTCTTTAATAAAAATAAAAACCCTGATTGCTCAGGGTTTTTATTGTTGACCCACTAGGGCTCGAACCTAGACTCTTCTGAACCAAAATCAGACGTGTTGCCAGTTACACCATGGGTCATTGGGTGCGCAAAGTTAGGAACTTTATTTAATTTTCAAAAAATCCAAAATGAAATTTAATCTGTGGAATTTTCACTCAACGCGATATATTCCTAAATTCGCGTTCATATATTATTCTTTTTATCATGAACTTTAAAAAGCTTAACACCCTAACCGGATGGTTTGTTTTTGCTATTGCGACAAGTGTTTACCTATTGACCATGGAGTCTACAGCAAGTTTGTGGGATTGTGGTGAGTACATTACTGCAGCTTATAAACTAGAGGTGGGACACCCTCCGGGTGCTCCATTGTTCATGGTGCTTGGCAGGCTATTTTCTTTTTTCGCTGCGCCGGAATCTGTTGCGCTTTGGATTAATGCGTTATCAGCCATTTCAAGTTCATTAACTATTCTCTTTATGTTTTGGTCTATGAGTCTTTTACTAAAAAAACTCGTAATCAATCAAAAGGGTGAATTAGAAAAAACTGATGGAACTATGGTAATTGTAGCTTCAGCAATTGCCGCCTTAGCCTACACCTTTTCTGATTCCTTTTGGTTTTCGGCAGTTGAAGGCGAGGTTTATGCCATGGCGTCACTTTTTACTGCAGTGATTTTTTGGGCCGCACTGAAGTGGGATGAAGAAATGAACTTAGTGGAAAACCTGCAAACAAGTCCAAACCGTTGGATTTTAATTATTTTCTTCCTGTTAGGATTGGCTGTTGGGGTCCATTTACTTGGAATTCTTGTAGTTCCTGCTATTGGATACTTAATATACTTCAATGTGTCCAAAAACATTACATGGGGATGGTTTATTCTCACTGGAGTAATTTCAGTATTTGCGCTTGGGTTTATTCAAGAGGCAATTATCCCAGGATCTATTGCACTTGCTAGTTCTTTTGAGGTGTCTTTTGTAAATTCTTTAGGACTTCCATTTTTTAGCGGCACCTTATTCTTCTTTATATTATTAATCGGCGCTTGTGTTTTTGCCATTAGATATTCGAGAAAAAAACAACACACCATTTTGTATAACACCATTATGGGTCTTACCTTATTGCTTATTGGCTACGGGTCGTTTGCAGTCATCGTTATCCGGTCCAATGCAAATACCCCATTGGATGAAAACAACCCTGAAAACCTAGTAACACTTCATTCTTATTTGAAACGAGAGCAATATGGGTCTAATCCTATATTTTTTGGACAATATTGGAATTCATTTCGTTTAAATGAAACGTTAGATGAAAATAGCCGCCCGCGATTAACATCAAAGGATGGCTGGGGAGATCTATCACCTTATTACCTTAGACGATTTGTTGTTCAAGAAGGAGACGCCGATGTTAAGGCCTTTATTAAAGAAGCTGATGCTAAGGCCTGGGCCAATAAAAATAAAGGGGCTTTTACCATAACGGAAAAGTACTATGAAAGCAATAGCTCAATTAGAATTGGCGCTGAACCAGCGTATTCGCAAACCACCATTTTCCCAAGAATGTATGCGGAAACACCGCAGCACATTCAAGGATATAAGGAATGGAGTGGATATGATCCATCTGACGGAGCTGGTGATGAATTAGGGAGAGATGGGATGCGTCTTCCCACCATGGGAGAAAACCTCACCTACTTTTTTAGATATCAAGTGAACTGGATGTATATGCGCTATCTTCTATGGAATTTCTCTGGTCGTCAAAACGATATTCAGGGTCACGGAGATAACATGAGAGGAAATTGGATTAGTGGTATTGACTGGGTGGATGCTCCAAATGTGGGTCCATCAGATGCACAGCCTTTCTATACCAGCGAAAACCCGGCTCATAACCGCTTCTTTTTAATTCCTTTTGCATTTATAATCTTGGGAATATTTTTCCATTTTTATCGCGCACCGAAGGATGCGTTTGTTTTGGCCTTGGCGTTTCTTTTTACAGGATTAGCCATCGTTGTGTACCTGAATCAGAAGCCACTCGAACCTAGAGAGCGAGATTATGCATATTCTGGTTCCTTTTATTTCTTTGCTATGTGGTTAGCATTTGGTGTATATGCCCTGTATGACTTTATTGGTTCGATCGATAAAAAATTAGTTTTGAAACTCTCCTATTTTTTCGGGGGAGGACTTTTACTGTTTTTAATCGCGGGTTATGGGCGCATGTGGTTTGTACTAATGGTTTTAATTGCGTTACTTATTGGCCTTTCTTACCTATTGAGTAAAGCCAAACTGAGTGGTAAAGCCCCGGTTATGATTATTGGCTTGTTGGGCTTATTGGCCCCTATGCTCATGGGTACACAAGGATGGGACGATCACGACCGCAGTGGGAAAACATCCGCACGCGATTTAGCATACAACTATTTAAATTCTTGTAAAAAGAATGGCATCTTATTTACTAACGGGGATAATGATACATTCCCTTTATGGTATCTCCAAGAAGTTGAAGGGAAGCGAACCGACGTTCGCGTGTGCAACCTATCGCTTATGGGCACTGATTGGTATACAAATCAAATGAAAATGAAGGCCTATGACTCCGAACCGTTGCCAATTGCTTATCGTGAAGATCAAATTTTAATGTATTCCGGGAACACCGATCAAGTATATTTCTTGCCTTTACTTGAACTCATTGGACTGAGTAATGATGAGGCGCTTTTGAAAAAAGTAATCGAGCTTAGGCTAAAGAAAAACAAAACAGTAGCAACACAAGTTGTAAATTATTTCAATGGCAAAATGGGAATGTTGCGGAACTCATTCTCCGTAACTCAACCGAATCTTCAAGTTGCCTTTGATAAAACATGGAGTCAAATCACATCGAACGACACCGTGAATCTAGCACAAAACATAATCGGAAAATTCACGGGAATAAGCCAAATTTTCAAGAGTGTTCAACAAGGTGCTATTAAAATTGAAGATGGTGCGGCTAAGGAATTACAAACTTTGTTTGATGAATTCGAAAAACCATGGATGAGTGTTGACCTGAAAGATGCAATGGACTTCGTTCGAACGGACGAAAACTACATCGTTGATCAAGACGGGAATCACATTTATTTCTTCCCTTCGAGTAAATTCTATTTAACCGTAGATAAACAAAACGTAGTCACTTCTAACGTCATCAGTAAAGGTCAATTAAGTCAATGTGCTTCTGAGATTGAATTTGCGTTCAATGAAGATCAAGACCGTTATTTGACTCGCGATGAAGTTATGATGATGGATATTGTAGCGAACAATGATTGGAAACGAGGGATTTACTTCTCAAGTAATCGTGGGTCATCCTTCTCCTTAGCATTATTAAATGGCGGATGGGTAAAACAAGTTGGAATGGCTTATGTACTTAGCCCTGTAAAAACCGCAATTACAGACTTTTATGACCGCAACGAGATGTATAGGACGATTTCTTCTGTTTTCCAATACGGTGACATGGCGAATCCAAATGTCTTAACAGATTATTACGCAAGAAGACATACGACACAATTCCGTGCTAACTTTTTAATTTTAGCGGAACAGTTTTACCTTCAGAATAATACGAAGAAGGCAATTAGCCTTTTAGATCGTTCACTGGCTGTAATGCCGATTGAAACCGTTATAGATTTTAGCGAAGTAAATGCTTGTGATCCTATGAATATGTTGACTTACAATCAGAACAATCGTTCATATCTCTATGGGGAACAAGAAATTCGCGCAAAATGCAGCGGTAATATAAATGAGCACGTTCAGCTTTATTATCTATGTAAAGCAAACAAAAAAGGGGCGGAACTTGGAAACAAGTTATTGGATCAGTATGAAACCATTTTGAATTTTTATGAAAAAGCTGACGTTGAGCTAAGTTCAAACACACAAAATACCGGAGACTTGTTTGCCGTAACCGATGCGATTTTCAAAATGTATACAACCTTGGAGGATCCCAAAATTCAAGCTGAAAAAAGTGCCTTTGGAATCCGATTAAAAAAGAACATTGATCGCATTTATAAAAAAATTCTACCAAGCATGTCTTCAAAATTAATTGTCCTTGGTAATGAAAATGGAGAAGATGCGCGCATGGGGATTGGGATTTATGGTCAGCGTTTTGATTCAATTAAAGGAAACTTAAAGGCGATTGGTGAACATTATGGGTATTTACCAAAATCTATAATGCCAAATAACGAACCTGCACCGAATACGACCCTTCCGATGATGCAAGGACAGTAATATGTGGTTTAGGGTTTGGCGATATTCTTGGATGAAGTTGCTTTTTCCGCACCTTGTATGGAATGTCCCAAATGATTCGAATGTCTATTTAACCTTCGATGACGGCCCTCACCCGATTGCAACCCCAAAGGTGTTAGAGGTATTAGAACATTTTGGTATAAAGGCTACCTTTTTTTGTGTCGGTGCAAATGCTCAAAAATATCCTGAAATCATGCGACAAATTAAACAGGCAGGACATGTGTTAGCGAATCATACCTACCACCATGAAAATGGGTGGACAACACCCATTGATGTTTACATGGACTCCATAACAAAAACACGCGCGTTAATTAAATCAAATTTATTCAGACCCCCTTATGGTCGAATTAAGCTCCGAAGTATTTATCGCATTAAAAAGGCTGGTTATCAAATAATCATGTGGTCTTGGCTAAGTAAAGATTATAATTCCAAGCTACAAAACACCACCATTATTTCTGCAGCAAAATATATAAAAGCCGGCGATGTATTGGTATTTCATGACAGTAATAATACGGAAGCACGAATTGAAGAACTCCTAATGGAAATCATTCCACGTATTCAATCCAAACAACTAACATTCAGTACATTTGTAACCGAATGAAAAAGCAATCAAACAAGAAAAACACAAGATATTTTCTTGCACTTCTTTCTGGATACATTATCCTGCAATTCTTATGGTGGGGATTCATGCTAATCACGGAAAACCCAAATAAAGCAACCATGGTTATTGGTGAGGGAAGTGTATTCCTTATCATTCTGATTTATGGAATTTGGCGCTATCAATTGAGCATGCAACGAGAACTCTCGTTACATCAACGTCAATCCAACTTTTTACTTTCCGTTACTCATGAATTAAAAACTCCGATTTCGTCTGTCCAGCTAATTCTTCAAACCATAATAAAACATGAATTAAACACTAATCAAATACGTGAATTCCTAGAAAAAGCATTGGAGGAAAATAAAAAGTCAGAATCATTGATTCAAAATATGCTGCATGCGGCCAGCCTTGAAAACCAACGAATCGAATTGTTTAGAACGGCCATACAAACGGATGAATTCAATCTAGAATTAATGGTGCAGCTTCAAGAACGATTTCCATATTCGGCTCTCAGTATTAACATTCCAAATCCGTTTATTTTTCAAGCGGATAGATTCATGCTTGAGAGTGTGTTGATTCATTTAGTAGAAAACAGCGTAAAATATGGCGCTCAACACGTAATTATTGAACTTGAAGAAGCAAATAATCGCGTCATTATACAAGTTAAAGATGATGGAGTAGGCATCAATGAAGCGGATCGTCCATTCATTTTTGATAAGTTCTTTCGCTCTGGTGATGAAAACAAACGAGAAAAACCAGGAACAGGGCTCGGACTCTTTATCGCAAAACAATTTATTGAATTGCATCAAGGTACATTAACATACAAAGCGCAATTGCCCAAAGGGTCAATATTCACGATAACGTTACCAAAATGAATAAAAAGGTTGGATTAATAATTCTAGATGGTTGGGGCATTGGAGACCAAACGCATGCAGATGCTGTTTATCAGGCAAAGACCCCATATATGGATCATCTTATGTCATATTACCCGAACAGTAAACTAAGCGCATGTGGTGAAGCTGTTGGATTGCCTGAAGGACAAATGGGTAATTCAGAGGTGGGACACCTGAATATTGGGGCTGGACGAATTGTATATCAAGAATTATCCCGTATAAACAATGCAATAAAAGACCGTAGCTTCTTTATCAATCCAACTTTATTGGATGCACTTGACTACGCGTCTAAGAACCAATGTAAGATACATTTACTTGGTTTAGTTTCGAATGGTGGTGTACACAGCGCGTTTAATCACTTAGAAGCCTTGATTGACCTGTGCAAAGAAAAAGATGCAAAAAAGGTCTTCATTCACGCCATCACCGATGGGCGTGACTGCGATCCGAAATCAGCAATTACCGATTTTATTGCACTTGAAACGCACCTTACATCGAACATTAAAATCGCATCTGTTATAGGGCGATATTATGCCATGGATAGAGACTGCCGATGGGAACGCATTGAGAAAGCGTATAATCTCTACGTAAACGGAGAAGGGGCACTTGCTACTTCTGCGAAAGTAGCAATTCAAAACTCATATGAACAAGGGATTACTGATGAATTTATCAATCCAATACTTTGTAACCAAGAAGGGTTAATTGAGCCGGGTGATGTAGTCATTAGTTTCAATTTCAGAACGGATCGTCCGCGAGAAATAGCGGAAGTACTTTCTCAACATGCAATAGAAGGGTTCAACATGAAGCCCTTAGATTTGTATTATGTTACCATGACCACGTACGATGAATCCTTTACTAAAATGCATATAATCTTTCAAAAAGACAATTTAACACAAACCTTAGGCGAGGTTTTAGCTGCTCAAGGTAAGTGTCAGGTTCGCATTGCTGAAACTGAAAAATACCCTCATGTCACCTATTTTTTTAATGGCGGTAGAGAAGAACCCTTTGAAAAAGAAACGCGGTTATTGATTAATTCTCCAAAAGTTTCAACGTATGACTTACAGCCAGAAATGAGTGCTGAGGAAGTAAAGTCGACAGTAATTTCATATGTAAAACAGCAACTCCCGGATTTCTTTTGCCTAAACTTTGCGAATCCTGATATGGTTGGTCATACGGGTGTTTATGATGCCATTGTAAAGGCCGTTGAAACGGTAGATAGGAACTTGAAAGAAATCATTGGAACCTTACTTCCCTTGGGATATTCATTTGTTGTTATTGCGGATCATGGCAATGCTGATTACGCCTTAAACGCCGACGGAAGTCCAAATACTGCGCATAGTTTAAATCCCGTTCCTTGTGTTTTGATTGATACTGGTAATGAAAGTATAGCTGATGGAGTATTGGCAGATGTTGCACCAACCGTCTTAGCACTCATGGAATTGCCTCAACCGAAAGAAATGACGGGAAAATCGCTGATAAAAAAAGGGGCCTAAGCCCCTTGCATTATTTAATTCCTAAAATTTGTTTTGCCTGGGTATCGTTCGGATCTATGTCATAAACAATCTGGAAACACTCAAGAACTTTCGCTTTATCCTTTTCTGTTGAACTAGCATAGTAATTACCCAAATATCTCGCGGATTCAATGACCATTTTTTTGTTGTTATCTTTCTTTCTATCTTCACCAACTACAACCTCTAATACTTTAGCGTAATACGGTTTAGCTAACCACAGTTCATTTTGCAAATCCATTTGGTAATTACTTCTCGCTCTCCATAAGTAAGCAGGTGCATAATTTGGTGCCCTCGATGCAACTTTAGCAAACAAGGTATCTGCTTCTTTAAAATTTTTTGGCCCTGCATAATAACATTGACCTAAGTTATACACTTCAGCCAGTGTTAATTCAACCAGGGCTTGTCGTTTCAAATACATATCAATTGCCTTGTCGTAATTTTTCATTTTGTAATATGCCTTTGCTATTTCAAGGGTTAATTCTTTTGCGGCAGTTTCATTCATCCCTGCAGCTCGTTCCCATTCTAATAAACCAAGAGAGTCCTGCCCAAGTTTCATTAACAATGACCCTCTGATTTTGTAATCGATAAAGTTAATGTTTGCCGCTGGCACCACGGTGAAGAATCGATCACTTGCATCAAGGCCATATTGTGCGCCTCCTTTGTAATCTTGACATTCTGCATAAGACCCCGCCAACATTCGTTCTGTATAAAAATTACGGAACCCGGCTTGGTTAATCGTATTAACCTCTTCAATTACCTCACAATATTGCTTTGCGGCATACATAGCATTCGCATAACGATATCTTGATTCAACATTATTGTTTAATGCAAGGTATTTTTTCCAATCTTGAATCGCAAGTTTCATTTTTTCAAAACGCATGAACATCTCGGCACGTTCGCGATATGCTGGAGCAAAGGTTGAATCGATTGCGATTGCTTCCTTGTATATTTTGTTAGCCTCCTCATAATTCTGAGCGGCTTGATAGATATTCGCAACGCGCAATTTTCCACGAGGCGAATTCTTGTTAATGTCCAATACGATGTTGTAACTTTTAATAGCCGGACTCGCATCTTGAGGAGTTTTAGCGTATAGTGCATCCCCTTGAAGTAAGTAGTTATCTTCATTGTTAGGGTCTTTGGTAATTGCTTCTTGAAGCAATGTTAAGGCTTGGTCTAGGTCTTTGTTTTCTGAATCAATATACATTTCTGCAATCCCCCGAATTACTTCAGCTCTTTTGAGGTTTGTTTTCTTTCCTTTGGTAAGTTCCATTGCTTTCAAAATTTCTGCCTGGGCACCTGCCTTATCTCCTTTAAGCCAAAGCACACGGAATTTACCAATGAACGGCATAGGCGTAAGTTTATCCATCTCATATCCTTTATTCCAAACTAGAATTGCTGAGTCAACCTCACCTTTCTCAAAATAGCAATCGCCATAGTAAAAATACACATCACCATTGCTTGGTTGGTTTGCCACTAGCGCTTTGAAATCCATTAAAGCGTCGGCATAACGCTCATTTTCCGTTTTTTTTATTGCTTCGCTCAAGGTTTGTGCAAACAAACCACTTACTGAAAGAAATAACGCAGAAATTAATATTATTGTTTTCATGATATATAATTTAAAACTCACACACAATTGCTTTGCCAAAGTTACTTTGGAATTCGGTTTGCGCAAAGAAATTAACAAAAAATCACTGAGTTGTTAATTGAATTAGCCTTACCGGAGCCTTAGCCGGCACTAATTCAGATTTTTGTATAATTAACTGCCCTTTCTCTCCAATCATAAATAAAACAAATCCTGTATTTAATCCCGATCGATTTCCTTTATTAATCATCCACATTTCTCGATGTAATGGATACTCTTTTGTCCAAATTGTGCCTGCAAAGGGCTGAAATCCTTCTTCGCCGTCATGCTGACTTACATGCATTACATGAACACTATCTAAAAAATTCATTACATCAAAATCTTCTTGATCCGAAATCCAATTAACACCAATTACTCCTATGGCTTGCTTATTATGTTTCACATAATCGATCACTTGCTCATTTGAATTCAATGCATATACATTTTTAGATAGCGTTGACTTTCCTGATAACTTAGTAAGGTAATTAAAATTCGCTGAATTAGGTTTATCAAAAACAATTTTTACTGGCTTGCCACTCCCCTTCCATGTAGCTCCATCAGTAGATATCCACTCCTTAAGCAGATCCACGGAAATTGCAGTGTCTCTATTACCTGGATGAATGATAAGCGCTACTGCATCGTAGGCTATTAAATCACTCTGAACTTGAACATTTTTAGATTTCAAGTACTTTTTCTCTTTGTCAGTGAAATCACGCGAGATGCAAATCGTTTTTACTTTATTATCAAAAAACGCTTTGACAATATCGCCTTCTGGGAGATAGGTTGGTTTAACTGTTGCTTTCGGAAACAAACTTTGGAACGTATAAATACTTGTTGTAAATAAGGGTTTGTATGAATCCTCCAAAAATACATCTATGTTGCCTCGGCCGTGCGTATCAGACTGATAAGCGAGTGGGTTTTCATGCGTTTCGCAGGCAGTCAAACTCAAAATCCCAATAAAACCTAAAATTATTTTATTTCTCATGTTCTTTATTTTTTAATATTCTGATTGAACGATAGACACGAAACAGGGAATACGAAACTAAAACCCCAACCAGCACCCATCGCTTCCAACCGAAAAGACCTGGCAATTGATCGGTCAAGGCAATAAAGAAGGCTAATAGTAGCGCAGCAAACACCACGGTTAACCCGATAGCTGCATTAATTATTCTAAAATTCATGATATAAAAAAATCCCCAAATTTCTTTGGGGATTATATGTATTTTTAATGATTAGTTTACCTCAAACTTTACGGGTAAGGTAACCCAAGTTCGCACTTCACGGCCACCGTTTTTACCAGCTTTCCATGAAGGCATTTTCTCAACAACTTTTACCGCTGCTTTATCACAAGCCTTACAACCAGGTAACGGAGTAGCTACAGATACATTAGAGATTCTACCGTCTTTTTCAACAACAAAGCGCACCGTTACACGGCCTTTAATGCCTAAATCGATTGCTTCCTGTGGATAATCAATGTTTTCATTGATAAACTTAGCCATTTCGGAAAAACCACCTGGGAAATCGGCCTCTTCTTCTACGAATGTCTCAATCGGCTCAGGTTTAGTGTCGATTTGTTTTGGTGTATCATCTGTAGGTTGTGGTGGGTCAAAATTCTCATCACTTCCATCTTGGGTTTTGTCACCAGCCTTTGTGTCTTCCAATTGATCTTGAGTGGGAACCGGATCGGTTACTGGATCATCTTCAATAACAGGAGGTAAAAATGCTGTCATTTTTTCTAAGGGTGGTGGTGGTGGTGTGGTTGGAGGGGGAGGAGGCAAATCCTTTGGAGGGGGTTGTACCGTCCATGTTTTATCGCTTCCTTTTGGGGCCTCAATCTCTTCTTTTGGTAAATTACGAATAATAAACATGGCCAATGAACCTAAAACAAAGGCAAGGATCATACTTGCCATAATTAATGTAAGACGCTTATTGTAATTCTTTCGTAGAGTATAAGCTCCATATGCCTTATTTCTATGTTCAAATACTAATTCGTTCCTTACTTGCGATGTTACCAACCATCCTTTGGCTGAAAAATAACTAAACAATGAGTACGTGGAAACCAGTCCTACAATTACCCAAACTACTGCTAATTCCATGGCCTTACTTTTTTAATTGGGTTTCTAATAATTTAAGCTCTGCCGGAAGCATTGGCACAGGGGCAATTACACCAATTTCTGCAATTTTAACCTCATCAATTAAATCAATGAAATTCTTACATAGAGCCTTATCATCGGTTTTCACTAACACTTTCAAGGCTTCTGGTTTTCCTTTCAATTGTTCTAATTCACGCGTGTAGGTTGTGTCTGCCATCTGTTTTGCTTTCACCTTCTTTACCATTCCTTCCTTACGTAAAAGAACGTAAGAATTCAAATCAGCTAACACCTTTCTAAGTCCGGAAGCACTGAAATTTGTTTCAGTTAATTTTGTTGGTCCATCTTTACCCGGACGATCAGCTGGATAGAATTCTCCTGTATAGTAGAAAATTTTGTCCTTTGACAACAGGAAGGTAATTCCATTATTCAATTTTGGGGCATTATTGTCAACGGGTCCATCAATTTTGGCAGGATAGGCCAAACTCATAACTTTCGGTTTGCTAAATGTAGACGTTAAAACGAAGAATGTAAGTAAGAGAAAAGCCAAATCTACCATTGGCGTCATATCAACTCGCGTTGATGACTTCTTCGCTCTTTTCTTCCCTTTGTCGTGACCACCGCCACCACTTTCTGCTATTTCTGCCATGGTTAGTTCGAATTATTGGGATTATACTCCGATGATGTAACAAAGTTCAAATTATTCAAATTCAACTCACGAAATACATCGATTACATCCTGCGCTTTCTTATAAATAGTTTTACCGTCAGCCCTAATAATAAACTTAGGTTTGAAGTCATTTGCGTCTGGTGATAATCCTCTTCGCTTCGCATCTTCAAAAGCGGTCTTTCCCGTATTTAATGCAGCCATCTGTCCGTAAGAAATCCAATTTTTAAGCTGATTGTCAAGTGAATCCAATGGGATACCGTCCGTTTTAAACTCTTTTCTGCTTTCACCAGGAAGATCAATATAGGAAGGAAGTTCTTTAATCGCACATCCGAAGCTAGACATTAAAGAAAATTTTTCTGTTTGTTCCTCACTAAAGGACACTTTGTAAAGAGACGCCATATTATTTAACGCTTCTTTTCGTGCTTCCGGATCTGTAAGATTGAAATACACTTTGCCCTCCGTATCAATGGTTACCATAATATGGTTTTCCGGTATAACTTTATCAGAAATACTGGATGCCGTTTCTACTGTAACGGGTTCGCTAGGACGAAAAGATGCCGCCAACATGAAAAAAGTCACCAACAAGAACGCCAAATCCACCATCGGAGTCATGTCTATTGATGGAGAATTTTTGGGTATTTTAATTTTCGGCATTTTAAATGCAAATTAATTTTTCAATTAGTTCTTTGAAGAAAAATCTTGAACTATTGTGAAGCTAGCTTCATCAATACTGTATGTCATCGTATCAATTTGAGTTGAAAAGACGTTGTACATAATAATTGCTATTGTCGACCCAGTAATACCAAATGCTGTATTGATGAGAGCCTCAGAAATTCCTGTTGCAAGTGCTGCTGTATCTGGCGAACCATGAGACATTGCTGCGAAGGAACGAATCATACCAAGTACTGTACCAATAAGTCCAATTAACGTAGCGATAGATGCACACGTGGAAAGTACTGATAAGTTTTTAGACAACATTGGTAATTCTAATGCGGTAGCTTCCTCTAATTCTTTTTTCAAGGTTTCTAACTTTTGTTCTTTATCCATTGAGTTATCGGCTGCAATATGGCTGTATTTTTCCATTCCAGCTCTAACTACATTGGCCAAGGATCCCTTTTGTTTGTCGCAGGCAGCAATCGCTCCGGCAAAATCTTTATTATCCATAAAACCTTTGATCTGGGCTATGAATTTATCTGTTTTACCTTTACCGTTAGCAAGTAGAAGTGTAACTAAACGCTCAAGTGAGAAAATTATAACTATAATGTTAATTGCAACTAATCCTGGTACAATAAATCCTCCTTTATAAATTACACCTAATAAATTACCCTCCATTGGTTCTCCTGATGGGTCGTTATCAACGAAGTTACTCGGGTCACCGAAAACATATTTGTAAATTAAAATCCCCGCAACCAAGGCTAAAGCCATTGCTAAAAATGCAACAATCGCTGAAAATCCTCCAGCGGTCTTTTTTGCTCCATTGTTTTTCGTCTTACTCATGATGAACTGTTTTTTTAAGTTTAAGATTGTGGGTCAAATATAAAAAAAGATTTTTGTGTTCCCAATTAATAAAAAAAAGGGGAAAGAATCTTAACATTGAATTATACCTTCGCAACATGAATTTTGTTGAACAAGAGCAGCCAACAGAGGCAATAAAAATACTAATATCTAATACAGTTTTAGGAAGTAATGGCGCACGGTATCGCCATGTGAATGCCTTAGAGCAACTCACAAAACTTGATAATCCCTTGTACTTTTCATTGATGGCAAAAGAACTTTGTTTAGGAAACATTACCCTGTGCCAACGAGAAGATTCACTTTATCTTCGTTATTTTACATTTCATCCAAGATTTCAGGCAACTCTTAATACAAGCAAAAGAATAAAAGACCGAGAATCGATCCTTAAAGAAGAAATTAATATATACTTAAATTCATTAATTTCCGAAACGAAACAATCAATATATGCCTATATAGAACCCGATAATATAAGGTCCTTGAACATGGCTAAAGCATTCGGATTTAGCTCAACAGCGAAAATTGCTTTGTACCATTTCTCGAGAAGGTTCCCTACACCAAGCAGACAATTTAAAATACTCACCTTCGATGAAGCCATTCCATTCATTAGAAAACAATTTTCTAACTATAGCTATTATGTTGAAAACCCGAAAAGCGGCATTTACGCTGGGTGGTTAATAAACAATGAAATAGCTCTTGTAACAAGGTTTCATGAAGCGAGTTGGGAGATAAAATCCATGAAAGGGCCTTTTGGAAAGCTATTAATCAACGTCCTGCCCTGGCTGCCAATTGTGAACAAACTTATTACCCCCGCCTGTCATAAATTCTTAGCCTTCGATTCATTTTTATCCATGAACCCATCCATTGATGCGAAAGATGTAAATGCGTTTTTAACGGCAGGGTTAGCCCACTTCAAGGTCCACCACATGATGCATTGGGTGGATGAATTATCATTGAATAGACAATATGTAGAGGACATACAATGGGGTCTGTTACACAGAATTCTTGGAAAAAACGAAATAAACCTCGTCGTTAAAGGGCATGCTCCCGCCGGACCTTACTTTATCGACGCAATGGATATGCTATAAAAAAAGCCCGTTTACACGGGCTTTTTGAGGTCTCGTCCGGATTCGAACCGGAGTATACGGTTTTGCAGACCGGTGCCTAGCCGCTCGGCCACGAGACCAGTGAGATTGCAAAAGTAGGAAAAACCCTATGATTCTACAAATACTTAATGTTTAATAAGCTTTAATGAATAGAATCTTCCATTTTGATTTATCGAAACATGATACAAGCCAGGAGTGCATGCAGTATGCTCTTGATTATATCCATCCCAAATCAAGGTTGACATATTACTTTCAATTAATGGAGATAAATCTCTTACTAACTTACCTTGCGCATTATAAATATATATTTTAGCGCCAGCCGTTAAAGGCTCATTAAATTCCAAAGTTAAGTTCCCGTCATTTAAGGGGTTGGGATAAATTTTGACTCCCACGGCATTTATTCCTGGATATTCTGATAGGCTTGCACTCACCAGTTCACTTAAATTATAGTTTTCATCACCCGGTTGATATAATAAGTAGTGATAGTAGACAATGAACATTTCATCGGTTGTGTTTTCCCCAAACTGCACATTCTGTGGCGGGGTATTCGGGTTGAATGGATTATTTGATGTGTTGTCAAAAACTGCTTCTCCCTTAAATTTATATCCTGCAGGAATTTTCTGTAGGTGAGAAAAAGTATAAAAACCCTGCCAGTGGAAATCCCAATTCGGTACATTGATGTGCTTTAATGTATCGATGTTATTCGGGGCTAATGCATACGATTTGATACTTTTGCCAAGTAGGTGCATATGAGGCATTACAGATAACGCGGAAACGGCTACCGGTACTCCACCATTATTTGGATATTGTGCCGTAAGGGTTGTCATTTGATTAGCTGGTAAAACAAAATTATAATCGGCAATTATTGGATCCGCGGATACTTGCCTTACCCCTGTGGTTCCGGGGGGGTAAAAATGTAAGATGACTTTCGTGCTATCTAGCATTCCTGAACTGCCATTTGGATAATGCATGGCAAAGTAAATTTTTGAACCCGGGCCAATATCAACACCAAGTTTCAACGGCGCGGCAGAAGGAAAAATCAACGGCGCGGCCCCTGGAACATATGCAGATAGCAGCTTGGTAGAAGCAGAACTTGGGCTTGAACAAAATCCACTTGTGTTGGTTGATTCAACCCCGTTATGATCAATATAAACTAAGGCATGGTGTACTATTTCCATGTTTCCAGGAATCACTTCTACTGCTTTAATTGTTCTGTTTTGTGTGAGGTTAGTTGGTACTGAAAAACACACGTAGTCATCGTTTAACGTAGTTGCATTAGATATATAATTTGGCATTTTAACGGTAAGGTCTCCCGACCCTAATACACTTCCTGTGTTGTAAATTGGTGGCGGCGGTGTTTGAGTAGAATTCCCCTCAGGAAATCCATTATTGAGCCAATTCAACAGTGTGGTCTTCTCAGCAGCAGTAAGTGCTCTATCATGCAAATATTGCTGATAATTATTATCTGGTGGCCATGGTGGCATTTGATGCGCTGCCCCGGGAGAAATTGCCGCATAAATTGAGGCGGCCATCGGAGAAGACTCTTGATATGTAGTTAATGAAAACGGTGCAATTCCTCCTGTGTGGTGGCAAGAAGTACATTTATTGTAAAAAATCTGCGCCACTTCGCCACTCCACGTCTGAGCAAATCCCGCCATGGAAAATGCAGAGAAAAATAAAAACGATACTATTTTCATACCAAACTAATTGGATTCAATTAACGAACAATTACTGATTTAGTTCCGGATTTTCCATTTGATAACAAGACGTTAACCAAATAATTTCCTGGGTTTAACCCGGTTAAATCCAAATCTACTGTTGTATCTTGGATTTTGTGGCTCACGATAATACGGCCTTGTAAATCCATAATGACTAGTTCATTAAATAAGGCTTCATGCGCAACAAGGGTTAGGTGATCCGTAGCTGGATTTGGGAATAGCGATACATCCATATCTGCTAGCGGTTCTTCTATCCCTGCGATACACACCTCATCAACTGGTGTTCCATCACAATAAAGTGTTGGATAAAGAATTGCTTGTTGTAAGGGAGTGTTTGCGAGTTGAAGAGGAGTTTCATTACACCCTAACTGAGTAACCAAGAAATCACGAATAAACCATTCTGTAGTATCCATGTATGCGTTATTCCCGATGTAAGGCACATGGCCTGCACCTGGAAAGGTATAGAAATCGCTAGAAACATTTACAGCACAAGCACGTTCATGCAGCATTCGACTGCCATCTAAATACATTAATGCCGTTCCTGGATTTACAATGCCACGGTTATATTTTACAGTTCCGTCCGCAGTACCATGAATAGAAACCATCGGCACATCACCCGCTTCAAGCCAGCTATACTGTGCTAAGGCACCACATAAATTGATTACTCCTTGAACCGAAGAAGAATATCCTGGATTACCACTATTTCCATCCAAGCCCCCCAATTGATTAATCGTTGCTTGATTTAGATAACCAGAAATTTCACAAATATTATTTAAATATGCTACATGCAATGCAGTAATAGCTCCTGCTGAACTACCCCCAATATAAATTAAATTGGTGTCAATGTGATAGGTATCTGTAGTTTGTTTGTCTTTATAAAAAAAGCGGATTGCGGCTTTTAGATCTTGAACCGCACGAACAACAGCTTTTACAGCATTCGCTGAATCTATTGGGAAAAACCCGAGTCGGTAATCTATCGAAGCGCAAGCATAACCCTTACGAGCAAAACGTTGAGATAATGCAGTCATGTCTGGATCTGTTTTTGAACCCCCCAAAAAGCTGCCTCCATGGACCCAAATAATAAGTGGTCTATTCAACTCTGTATCACCAGTCGGTTCATAAAAGTCTAATTTCAGTGAGTTATTAGCACCAGAAAATGTAGTGTTTGCACCATACGTAATATTACTTGTTAAGGTGTGATTAGGGAACACCTCCGTGGCGTATCGTCCGTTTTGACAGGGCTGAGCAAATGAATTGGTCACTAATAAGGCAAACGAAATAACTAAATAAGAATATAACTTTTTCATAGGTTAAGGTTAAGGGAATAAAATGGCATTGTAATTCAATGCGTTAATTAAAGGAATCTTTGCACTAAACTTCTTATTAATTGCTTTGATAAATTCATTGGCTAGCAGGGCATTTCCTCTAGGATTCAAATGGATTCCATCCAAGGAAAATGCGCCTCCGGAAACAAACTTTGCAGAAAGTGTAGCGCCATTATAGGTGAATCCTGTGGTTAATTTATCGTAAAAATCTCCTGTTTCCACTAAGGCAAAGCCGTAAGTAGTTGCTTTTTGCCTAATTACCGCATTAAACTCATCAATTCGAAGTTGAATTGTCGCAAGTTCATCTGTTGTAAGAACAAATTCGTTTCTAAACGGAAATATGGAGCCCATTTGATTACATTTTACCGAATCTAAAGGAGCCGTTAATAGTATTTTCTCACCTAGAACAGCGGGTCTTACCCCGAACATTCCGGCATTAGGGTCTGCAACCATAAACGGATTCGCGCCAACCACAAATGAAATCCCAATGGGATTATAAATTTGATTTAATGAGGCGGCCTTCTCTGCGTCTAAGGTCAACCCGTTATAAGGAATTGTATTGAAAAACGGCCAATCGCTGATATTGGGAATGGTAGCTATAACTGCTTTTACATTTTGGCTAGACAGCTGTTCACACAATTGGGTTAAAGATTCTTCGAAGCCAACGCCAGGTAAACCAGCAAGCGGAGACATCGGATGTTGTGTTGCGCCACTTCTTGCATACGGCAACACGTCCTCGATTCCTAAATAAATGCTACAAAATGTAGGATACCCTCCATTAAAAATATTCTCTTGAACGGATGAATAGTTACCTGAACCGGGGAGGTTAAATTGATCTTTTGACATTCTTGCGAAAAACGCATTGTGTTGAGGGAGATTTATGTTACCAAAATCCGTTGATACCATATCAATCATTCGCAAACCTGGCACCCCAAAATTCGAATATTTTTTAGATGGATTATAGGCACTTGATGAGAATTCTGAGGTCTCCCCTTGTAGACTGACTCTGACCGGAGAAAGTGAGCTAATGCCCTGACAGTCCGTTTTATATCCTAGGATTAAGCGTGAAAGTCCGTTAACGTTTAACCCAATGTTTTGATCGGACATCCATGGCATTTCAATGGCTGGAGCACCCGCCATTATTAACTGTTCTTGAAGAATCGCGCCTAAAGAATTTTTTTGGCCATCTAACGATAACCCGTCATCCATATAACCCGCGGTGTGTCCATCACCAATCGCAATGAATTTTGTAAAATCAGCGGTTCCAACATCAACCACATGGGTTGGCGCTTTCGGTTTACAAGCCAATAATAAAGACAATAAAAAAAGGAAATATAAATACTGTCTTTTCATTACCAATTATAATTAATTCCAATCCCTGGAGCCCAGGCAATGGTAGTAAATGTTCCGCTTAATTGTGTTTCCAAATTTGTATCCGCACGTGTTATTTTTGTGGCATAAATCGAAGCATCAAGGCTAAAACGCTTATTGAATTCATATGAAATCCCTGAGGTGAAATAGGCTCTATTGCCATCCGGAGTTTCTGGTGTCAGGTAACCTGAAGGCACTGGAGAAAACCCAAAGCCACCTCCAAGCCGAACATTCAACACCTTATCTTTAGCAAAGACTGAATATTGAATACCTCCTCTAAACGCAAAAATATTCTTGTACATTCTTGGCGATTTGGTATCAACAAGCGAACTTGTGTTCGTCGCATAATCAAAGGCCAAGGTATCATAGGTGTTCCAACCGACATAATTTATGTCTGCAACGATGTTCCAAGACGCGTTAGGTTTTATATTCAACCCGAGGGTTGTTACTGAAGGCAAAGCAAGGGATGCTGAAAGTGTTCCATTCGGGAAACTCGGCACCAAGCCTTCCGGTACTGTAAAATCAACTTGTCCATCAGATACCGACATGTTAATACCGGATCGATAAGACAATCCAGCACTTAAAAAACCTCCAGGGTTATAATATATACCGAGGTTACATCCATATCCCATAGCAGCACCTGAAATTTCAGCGTGTCCAAACGTTCCATCATTAAACTGGACCGGTAAATCTTTTTGCAGGTTAACGCTTCCAGGTGAAAAAACAAATCCTGCCCCAACACTTATGTTGTCTGTTACTTTGAACGAGGCCGTTGGCTGTATATGAAATACTTTCATGGAAAGACGTGTAATTGCAAAACGGCCAATCCAACCATGCTCGTATTGCACCGTGCTGCCGAACGGTGTAGTAACAGACAACCCATAGGCAAAGCGATGAAATCGCTTAGGTTTTACTAGAGCATAAAAGTTAAGCGGGGTACCGACCGGATTCTCTGTTCTATAAATTTCATTTGTTGCTGAATCGACATACATTACATTTCCAAAAATTGGCGTTGATGCAATATTTACTTGCGACATTGAAACAAAGGAAGCACCGGCGGGATTAAAGAACAAGGTGGAGGCATCTTGAACTAAACCAGACCCGGCACACCCCATTCCTTGCTGTTTTTGGCCTTGAAAATTCACTTGAAATCCCTGTGCATTAGCCACAGTTAACTCCATGATTATGAAAATTAAACCTATATAAACCAGTAATCTTCTTATACGCATTACTACCAAAGATACACAAAATGTTAAATTAACATTATATGTCTATGATTGTATGCTCATCGCCATCAAGAAACTTAGATAAATTCCTTCTATCCTTCTTACTTGGTTTACCGGTGCCTAAGTGTTGATAAGCCCGTTGAGAGGCCATGTAATCTTTTAATTTTTGTCGTTCTTCCTCCGGTGTAATATCTTCAATATATGATTGGGCCAATGGAGCGCCAACTCGCTTATCAGTTAATGCAAGAATACGATAGGTGAACCAAGCGTTAGATTTTTGCAAGGAAAGAACGTCACCGACTTTAATTTCTTTTGATGGTTTGGTATGCACATTATTACAAAGGACCTTGTTTTTTGAAATTAACTCTGTGGCCTGGGAACGTGTTTTCGTAAGGCGTACACACCAAATGAATTTATCGATTCTCAAGGACATTCTTAACTTTTTTGGTTAACCCTTGGTAAACCATTGAATACGATTCTGTAGTTAATTTAAGAGCCAATGAAATATCCATATGTAACGTATCTAATCTTAGCGTAACCCAATGATTTTTATTCATATGAAACCCTCTTGATATCCAATCATGCGATTCCAACAATTCAGGAATCTGATCTGGTTTACATTTCAGGGTCACGGCATCTTGCGAATCGATGTCTATCAATAAAAACATTTTACCACCAACCTTAAACACCAAGGTGCGTTGGTCAAAAGGAAATCCCTCCGTGGTATGAGGCAAAGAAAGTGCGGTCGTTCGAATTAAATCGAAGGTCATTTATACATGTACAAATTCAGGACAATCCTTTTGACCTAGCATTCTTAGCATTTTCCCATGTGCTTTCAGCGCACTAAAAAATGTTCGATTTGTATAATATGGAAGGTTGTACTCTTTCGCTGTGTTACGTACAATTTCCGAAATCCCACGATAGTGAACATGACATATGGTCGGAAATAAATGATGTTCGACTTGAAAATTCAACCCTCCTACTAACCACGTAAACCATTTGGATTTGACCCCATAATTCGCTGTAGTTAATAACTGATGTACTTTGGCATCCGCTTGTATATCGCCGGAATCGTTTGGTTTTTCAAAGGAAGTATCTGGAATTACATGAGCAGGTTGAAAAATTAAGGCAAGTATGGTTCCGGAAACAAATTGTTTTATCACGAATCCTAACAATACATAGGGCCAAAATACCGGCGCAAAAATCAATGGAAGAGAAAGGAAAATAGCTGCATAAATTACTTTACCCAAAACAATGCTAGTCCAATGAGACGCTAAAGATTTTCCTTGAGATGTTACAAGTCCTTTTTTACTGTAACGGACCGCTTGTTTATAGTCCTTTGTTGCAAACCACATTATAGTCATTAAGGGATAGAAAAACCATGCATACAGGTACTGATATTTATGCACTGGCCTCCATGTTGTATGCGGAGAAAACCGAAGAAGTTTCACTGGCGCATCAATGTCTTCATCAAAACCTTCCACATTGGTAAACGTATGGTGCAATACGTTATGTTGAATTTTCCAATTGGTTGGGTTTCCACCAAGAAGATTTAATACAGCCCCGACAAATTTATTTACGTTTTGGTTAGACGAATATGCCCCGTGATTTGCATCGTGCATTACTGCAAGACCAATACCTGCCATACCGAGTCCAGAAATAAACCACAATAACAAGGTGAGCCAAATACTTTCTGTATAAAAGGTGAATATAAACGGGACGAAATATAAGGCCAACATAAAAACAGTTTTAATAACCATATTTACATCAGCATGTTTTGAAATATTTCGCTGAGAAAAGTAAGCGGATACACGCTCGTTTAATGTTTTATTAAATTCTAAATTAACATTCCTTGCGAATTTAGGAGTTGTAAATGATTCTTGCATGCGGTAAAGGTAACCTTAAATGTAATACCCTGTATGTATTACTTAGATTTCTTGGCCAACAATTTAGTATTAATTGCGACCTCATCACTCACGGCATCCGCAGCTCCAATTTGGAATTCTGATCGGATAATTTTAAATGTGGCGTTGATGGTACATGTTTCCCCCTTTACCTCACTGATCTTAAACGGAATACTTATAGTTTTTGAGATGCCTTTAGATGTCATCGTTCCGTGAACAGTGTAATTATCTGCAACGTTAGTTACTGAATCACCAAAAAAGGTAATGCTTGGAAAAGAAGAGACATCAAAAAAATCAGACGATTTGGCGTGTTTTGTCATTCCTGAGATTTGTAATTCTAAGGAATTTACATCAATAATTAAATCAAACCCATTAACCTTATTAGAATCTAGACTGAATGAAACCCTGCCCTTTACGTTAGAAAATTTACCTGAAAAATCTTCAGCTTGTAAATTAACCTCGGACTTGGGCAGGATTACAAATTGCGTACCTGTAAGTTGGTTTTCAGTATAAACGGGCTGTGAAAGCCCTGAAAAACCAACAGTCAGTGAAAGAACACACAAAAAATGATTGCCCACGAGAATTAATTTTTTACCACCTCAAGGTCGGCTTCCATTTGAATTTCATCCGCAACTACAGCCACTGGCATATCCTTGCCAATTGAAAAATCGGAACGTTTAAACTTCCCTGTGATTTTAAATCCAGCAACATCAACCCCTGCTCGGTTCTTCGCATTCCCGTTGTGTGTAGCCGTTAACATAACTTCTTTTGTTACACCATGCATTGATAAATTACCTGTAAGGATGTATTTTTTTCCTTTCCATTTTTTACATGAAGAAGATTTAAATGAAATATTGGGGTACTGACTTACGGCAAAGAAATCTTCGGAGCGCAGGTGATTGTCTCTTGCCTCTAAGCCTGTATTAATTGAATTTGCATCAGCAACTAAATCAAAAGTAGCATCCGAAAAATCGTTGTCATTCACCGTTGTAACATTACATGTTACTTTATCAAAGGCCCCATTCGCGTCGGATATTCCCATGTGTGTTACCTTAAATCCTAAGCGAGAGTGTGCGGCATCAATGCCCCAAGAGGCAGTAGAAATGGCGTTAAATGAATAGGCGATAACCGCTGTAAAAAGCACTAAATAAATTGAATTTTTCATAATTTTTTTTCACAAATATACAGTTCCATCATCAAGTAAAGAGCTAACACGGGTTAAGATTTCAATGAAACAACTCGTGAATAATGGTCCGGGTCTTGTTTACATTAAAATTCGATAAGTGTACCTCTAAGTATTGAAGCATGAGGTCTAGCGTAGGTTTAATAGATGCTTTTTCTGCAATATTTTTCTGGTTAAGTAATTCATTAAATGACTTTGCCCCAGAATTTGAGGTAGCAATTCCTTTGTTTAGAAATACGCCTTCGTGTATGTCAAAAAAATCAGCGGTTACAACTGGTTCGGGTAAAATACCAAGCGGTTTCATCCACTGTGCTAAAAATGTACAGGGATATATATAAATATCATGCGAATTTCGAAGTTCTTGCTTTAGCGAAACAAGGATATTAAACGCTTCATGATCTTTTTGTTTGTATACAGTAGATTGATTTACAACATCACACATAAAATAACGAATGGCTAAATAACGCGGGTCGAGATCAGTTGCATCGGTGGGGTCAAGTGGTGTTGCATGCTTCAAGGTCCCGTGTCCAAATTTCGGAGTAATGGTAAATTCCAAATCATATAACCCAAAAGGAATGAATGCCGTTTGTTTTTTTGATGTAAAAGCTACCAAGTCTAAGCGGCCAAAATCTTCTGAATAAAAGGTATTTAACTGCGCTTTGGTAGAATGCGGCTTGCGGTATATGAAAAATCCTTGAGTAGCATGGTTCACACTACAAAGGTAATTATCCTTTGCGAACCGTTACGGTAACCTTTGCTTGATTTTGCTCTTGTTTCCACTGATTCAAGGTGTTTTTAAGTTTTCCTTCTTTTCCTGGTTTTTGAGCTTCTGCAGGAGGAGGGTTATTGTGGGGCTTATCTGGTTTCGAATCCTTAAAGTTAATCTTAACTATTTCTTTAGTTTCTACCTTTGGTTTATATTCTTCTACAGAGGTATCTTTTTTGAAAACCCCAAATTCTGACTTTAGCATTGATTTAAGTGTTTCTTTTTCTTGAGCAAATTGTTCTTTAACTTCTTGTTTACGGCTGGTTTTATCCCATTCAATTATCGGGTTATCTAAGTCGCCGTACATTCTTAAAAAGATTTTCATTCCAGTCTCATCATCTATTACCGTCCCAAACTCACTGTCTCTATCTGCACCTAGAAGATCTCTGAAATCAAACTTCATCCGATAGTCAATTTTATTGTCGAATGTATGTGTTCCACTTAGTTCCATATCCATAGCGGATGATGCAATAACCATGTTTGGAATAGTAATCACTCCATTTCTGATTTGCAGCGAGTTTTCAAGTGTGGAAAAAGCAATGTCTTTCATTTTCGATTGAAACTCATCTAAGTTCCTTTTACCGATAAGAAGTTTGCCTGCATTGGTTTTTAAACTGGAGGCCACATCGTTCAGTGATTCAACGTTTTTAAGATGGCCGTTAAATACCTTCATGTGTGCATTTACTTCCATTTGATTTAAATCAATTCCTCCAATTAAATTAAACGGCGCATAAAAATTCACTTCCATTTGAACTCTTCCGGAAATTTGATTTGCACGAATTACATCTTGATCAAAATTATTCCACTCTTTGAACAATGGAGTAAAATAAATGTTGTTGGATCTTAGATTCGTGCTGATTTCTAATCGTTCTGGGGTAAGTTCCTTTATTTCCATCGCTCCAACAATATCTGCCCCAGCATTTCTAACGTTTAGGGACGGGAAGGAGAGTGTCCTTCTATTTATTACCACCGGGCCAGAAACTTGTTCAAATGTATGGTTTTCATAGGTAATACTGCGCGCATTTAAATTGATATGGCCATTAATGTTGTCAGGAAGTACAAAGGATTTTCCTTTAGATTCCTTTTTCTCTGCTTTTGTCGTTTTTCCGAGGTCTTCCACTAATATTTGGTGACTACTCACGGAACAATTAACCGCTAAATCCCCTGAATTGGCCAAGTAATTAAACACATTCTCAAAGGTGCCGTTCATTTGAAGATCACTGCGGTTAATCGCTAACGTAGCGCCCTCGATATTTAATTTACTTCCTTTGAGTGTGAATTTCCCGTTGATGTCCTCAAAGGTTCTATGATCGTTACGGGCCTTGAACCAGACGTTATATAGGCTAATGTCTCCGTTCATTTTTTTAATGTCTACTTGGTCATTAACAACAAGGGAAAACTCAGAATTGATTTTTGCAATTCCATCCATGCGATGAATGAGCTCGTTTCTAAGGATTCGGTTGGCAACACTTAAATCAATAGTGCCTTTGGCTTTTCCGGTAACTTGAGGTATATTAAAGTTTAGAATATCCAATGCGCCGTAGAACGGTCCTACTGGAGTTTCAAAAGCAAGATGCTCCATAATTAAATGGTCATTTACAGGATTGCCATCACTTATGAACGAACCCTTCATTCTTAGGTTTTTAATTTGGGTGTGCTTAACAGGCTCAATTAAGTGGCCATTCGATATATTAAATTTACAAGCAATATTCGGCGCGGATTGATTCTGCGTGCTGCCATAAATAGATAAATCAAACCCCACGCTTCCGGAACCTTTGTAACGGCTTATTTCTTTTTCAGCATCATTTAACGAAAGGTTATTAACTAAATCTGTCAACGTTAATTCTTCTGCTTTAACCTCGAATCGCATACTATCAACACCATAATTTCCCGATACAGTAAACGGAATTTTAGCTAGTTTAAAACTGGTTTTGGGTAGTGTAAAGGTTCCTTCTTTGGTGTTAACGTTCATTAATAAATCCATGGTAACAGGTTTGTTTTGTAACAATGCAACTTTTCCGGATTGCAGGCGATTAATCAACATGTTGCCCCGTGCATTTAAGCTGAAGGCCTCCTGATTGAAGTCGCCAGAGAACAACATGTCAGATAATTTCGTGGTGTAATATTGACGGGATTTGCTATTTAGGTAATTTACCTGAAAATCTTTCGTGCTAACAGAAGATATTTTAACATCATATTTCGACTCCTCCTTTTCTGCGGAGGAATTTAAAATTAAGTAATTTACATCGCCGTTTTTGGCGGTGCGGACATTTAACTCCCCCGCACCTATCTCTATGACTTTAATGTGATAATTTTCTCTCCACAGATCAATCGGGTTAAAGACAAGCCGAATGCGATCAGATTGCAATAAGAGCTTTTTTGATTCATTGGTTTTGAAGGCATCATGGACTTTTACGTCATGTATATTGATCGAAAGGTTTGGAAACGTACTCCAAAATGTTAAATCAACTGTCGAAAAATACACCGGTTCTCGAAATTCTTTTCCAAGTTCGCTCAGAACGAGGTTACAAATTTTATCTTGAAAAATATAGAGCAAGGATGAAATTAAAATCACAAGCCCCACAATAATTCCCAATGACCACTTGAGTGCTTTAATAAATTTAGCTTTGAATTGCATCTGTTTGTTGTTGTGGGAATGGTTAACGAGGTAAATACATAGAAGGTTACAAGAATTCTATGCCCTCAAGTGGAATCACATTAATTTTTTGTTAATTTACCAATAAATAATGCGTTGGTTTTTATGAAAAAACTCTGTTTATCGATTTGCTTGTTTGTCGGAGCGATGCATATTAACGGACAATATTGCACCCTTGGTGGACCATCTTCTAATGCGGACTCCAATGTGGAGTCGGTTATATTTACAGGGGTTTCTGGCGGTATTAATCATGTAGGATGCCCAAGTCAAATCGGAGTTGAAGTATACCTCAACGAATCAACTACTCTAAGTGCTGGTTCTAGCTATTCATTGCAAGTTGATTTTGGGACTTGCGGAGGAAATTATGCCGGTGCAGGGACAGTTTGGATTGATTTTGATCAAAGTCAGACCTTTACCCAAAATGAAATTGTAGGAACCTGGGTTGGAACTCCTCCGGCCTTGCCTGTTCTCTTTAATGTTTCTGTGCCCAACAATGCGCAAAACGGAGCAACTAGAATGCGCGTAACACAACAAGAAGCGGCTACACTACCTTTAAACCCCTGCGCTACATTTCAATGGGGTTCGGTCATGGATTTTGGTATAAACATTATTAATGGGATTGACTGTGGTTCATTCGCAGGGGATGATCTTGCTAATGCCATTGAGGTTACTGCCTTACCTTATCTAGATACCGTAGATTTAGCATATTGTTATGGTAATCAAAATTTAGTGTACGATTCGCCGGATGTTTTTTATAAACTTTTATTGAATCCCACGATGCAACAGATAAGTGTTAATACATGCGGGTCGGATTATGATACATATTTAACGGTGTTAAGCCCGCAAGGCGAAGTAATCACTTATAATGATGACCATGAATTATGCGCCCCTTCCTCCGTGTTAAATTTTGACGTCAATGATTTTGGTTTTGTTTACATTATAGTTGAAGGGTGGGGAAATGAATCAGGAATAGCTCATCTAGAAATCACATCATCTTATGCCGGTATTGCCTCAGTAGATCAACCAATGGTTAATTTATATCCAAATCCTGTGAGTGACGTGCTTACAATAAGTAAAGAGGTTAAGGATATAGAAATAACCAATCTTTTAGGCCAATCACTAATTAAATCATATGATACAACAAAACAACTTTATGTTTCTGAACTGGAACCAGGCGTTTATACATTTCATTATTATATTAACGGCATAGCGTCTTCGAAGCGATTTATTAAACTATGAAGCATTTAATTTATTTAGGTTGTGTTTTTCTTGTTTGGGGTTCAACGTGCTGGGGAGGCATTTGGAATAAAAAAACAAGTATAGGTGGAACGGGAAGACACCGAGGTGTCGGTGGAAACGCATACCAGTTCGGGTATTTGGGATTGGGGCATGTCAATGGAGCCGGGGCAGACATTTCCTTTCGAGATTGGTGGCAATACAATCCAGCAACGGATAGCTGGACACAAAAATCTGATTTTCCGGTGGCAAATCACGGAGCTGTTTGTTTTAGTTTAAATGATCGAGTTTATGTTGGCGGTGGGTCTTCCCTCACCAATGAATTCTATGCATTTAACCCGCTATTAAACCAGTGGACCCCAATCGCCAATTGTCCATTATCGCCCGGTAATGTGCAGGGGTTTAGCGCAGGCAACAAAGGATATGTAATCTACACCAATCAGCTTGCAGAATACAATCCTAGTACAAATTCTTGGAGTTTGAAGGCAAATGTCCCAGTAAATGCAAGCAATTATTCATGCACTTTTTCGAATGGAACGAGTGGCTTTTTAAAAGTAGGACATTCCTTGTTTGAATATAAACCAAATCAAGATGTATGGATGGCAAGAGCCAATCACCCCGGACTAAGTACGGGTGGAAGTTATGGATTTTCAATTAATGGGACCGGCTATATTGCTTCTGGATATGTGGGTGGGTTATCCACTGTTACAGAAGAAGTTTGGTCCTTTAATCCAGCAAATAACACATGGGCAAGAGAAGCTGACTTGCCTGGCTCATCTCGAAGGTTCTTTGCTTCATTTTCAATTGGGGACAAGGGATATATTGGACTAGGAACTAATGGGATTAATTTGAATGATGTATGGGAGTTTGATCCTTCTCAAACGCTGTCGTTTTCGGAATCGAATCAAATACAAATTACACTTTATCCAAATCCAAGTTCAAAAGAATTGAGGCTTAACGGCCTCCACTCAGTGCTTAATTACACTATTTATTCTTTTGCTGGAGAACAAGTTCTCAAGGGTGAAACAAATGAAGAAATTAATATTGAACACTTGCCTCAAGGAAACTATTTTATTATATTAAATAACATAAAATATGTTTTCACTAAAGTGTAGGCGGATCTTCGGTGGTATTGCGTTTTTATTAGCTTGTTCACCCGTATTGGGTCAAGAAAATGTATGGGTAAAACTTAATGACTTTCTTGGTGGAAAACGAGAGCGATCGGTTGCGTTTAGTGCTAATGGGTATGGGTATGTCGGAACGGGGACAGATACTGCAGAATTAGTTCGTAATGATTTCTGGAAGTACGACCCGAATGCAGATTCTTGGTCCCAAATTGCAGCCATCCCTGGGCCTGCACGAAGAGATGCTGTAGCGTTTGAACTGAATGGATATGGTTATGTTGGCACCGGAATCAGTCACCATTTCTCGGCAAATGGAAATATTCTTTCAGACTTTTGGCGTTACAATGTTGTTCTAAATGTATGGGATTCCATTGCCCATTTTCCGGGAAATCAAGGTAATGGAATTTATTTTGCCACTGGGTTTAGTGTTGGGGGTAAAGGATATGTTTGCGGAGGTAAAACGGGAAACAGTGCCTACAGCAGCGAATTATGGGAATATAAACCTTCCAACGACACATGGTTTCAACGGGCTTCCTTTCCAACTGGTGTTCGCTACTTGTTAAGTTCTTTTACCATTGGAAACTTTGCATATGTAGGTTTTGGGGCAACACAAGATTTATATAAACGAGATTTGTATCGATACAATCCAGGTAATAACCAATGGGATCAAATGCCCGATCTGCCTGGAAATGTAAGAGGTGCTGCAACAACCTTCGTGCTTCAAGATAAAGGATATGTTTGTGGAGGAAATGACGGTGGCTTACTCGATGATTTATGGGAATTCAATCCAGTAAACGAAGATTGGACCTTAAAGGCATATTTTGGCGGCTCAGAACGAAAAAACGCCATCGCATTTAGTATAAACAATACATTTGCAGTGGTGGGATTAGGTAAGGGGTATTCTGGTAAAAAAGAAAGCTTGTATGCGTATTATCCATCCTCGTATGTTGGCTTGAATCATAATAACTCCGATGAAATCCAAATTTTTCCCAACCCAGGAAGAACCAATATTCAACTACGTAATCTTCCCGCTGATTTTGAACGGATTGAGTGTATTAATTTTTATGGGTTAACAGTGTTTTCTTCGAACAATGTGCCCGATTCGGATGCATTTGAATCCTTCCCGACGGGGATATATTATCTTAAGGTTTACCGCACAAACAAACATTTAATTTCTGTTAAACCCCTTTTAATTCTATAATGAACGTTAAATTTTTTCTTTTCTGTCTTTTAGCTTTTACTTCGTTTGGGCAAGATTATTGGGAATTGCGCGACTCTATAAAAGGTGCTCCTCGAGCAGGTATAGCTACTTTTGTTCTTGGAAATAGAGGGTATGCAGTCGGTGGAATTAAAGCAGATGGAAACACAAGAAAAATGTACTCTTATTCTAAACCGCAGAATGATTGGGACAATGAAGTTTCCTTAGGCGGAGTTTCTGGTGGAGGGTTAGAGCGAAATTTGGCGTGTGGATTTTCTCTAAATGGGAAAGGCTATGTGTGTCTAGGGGAAGGGCTTGGTAGTAACTTCATGAACGACCTTTGGGAGTTTGATAAAACCAATCAAACATGGACGCAAAAGGCCGATTTTATAGGTACTCCAAGACGAGGAGCAACGTCATTTGTTATTAACAATTTGGCCTATGTTGGAACAGGCGAGGACGGGCAAGGACTTTGTAGTGATTTTTACACATACTCTCCCATTGAAAACAGCTGGGAAGCAATTGCAAATTTCCCCGGTGACGCACGAAGACAAGCGGTTGGATTTGAATTAAACGGCTATGGTTGGGTTGCAACGGGTGATGCAGGCACACTAAAGAACGATTTATGGTCTTACAATGTAGTAACAAATCAATGGCAACAGAAAAGTAACATGCCCGGTAGTCCTCGATTAGGAGCCGTGGCTTGGAGTACGTCACCAAGCGCTTATATTGCAACCGGACAAGATCCAACCGGTGTATATTTGAATGATGTTTGGCAATACAATTACTATCAAAACACGTGGACACAACGGAATATGTTTATTGGTGGGGGTAGAGTAAACGCGATTGCCATGGTTATCAATGGTTCAATATACGTTGGGGGTGGATACAATGGCGCCTATTTAGATGACTTTTTCACCTATAACGGAATTGCTGAGTTACAAGAAGATGAAATTTTATTATCGCTGTATCCTAACCCAAGCGAATCTTGGATTAAGATGGAGGGGTTAACAAAACCCACTTCATTTAGTATCTATTCCGCAACAGGGATGATGATATCAAAGGGAGAAGCTTCAAGCGCTGAAAGTATTTCCATAGAAAACCTCCCTATTGGAGCGTATGTTATTAAGTTAACGACACAAAACACCACAATATGTCGCTCGTTTATAAAACGTTAATACTTATTGGAGTTCTAGCCTTGGTTAATTGTGGTTCTTCGTATAAGAAGAAACAGAAATCAGATGATTCTGAAATAACAAAACCAACAGAACAAATACTGTATGCCACCTTTCAAAATTCTGATGGGACCTGGGGTTATGACATAGTATCTGCCGGAAAAGTAATTATTCATCAACCAAATATCCCGGCAATCCCTGGAAATAAAGGATTTCAACTAGAAACACAAGCCACACATCTTGCACAATTGGTAGTGCGAAAGATTAATGCTGGCATTATGCCCCCAAGTGTATCTACCGAGGAGGTTAAAGGAATTATTGGGAATCCTAACTAAACGTGTAAGGCCCTGTTTCCAGTAGCGCCTAAAGCCGCTTCTTTTAATGCTTCGGAGTATGTTGGGTGCGGATGGCAAATTCTGGCAATATCCTCAGCGGATGCACGGTACTCCATAGCCATGGCTGCTTCCATAATCAAATCAGCTGCTCGTGCCGAAATCATATGAACACCCAACACCTCATCAGTGGTTTTATCCGAAATAACTTTAATAAACCCACTGGTATCCATAGAGGCTCGAGCCCTACCAAGGGCCTTAATTGGGAAATTCCCAACATTTACTTCAATACCTGCGGCTTTTAATTCTTCTTCTGTTTTACCAACAGAGGCAACCTCAGGCCATGTATAAATTACTCCTGGAATTAAATTATAGTTTATGTGCGGTTTTTGACCAGCAATGCATTCTGCAACAAAAACACCCTCTTCTTCCGCTTTATGAGCTAACATCATGCCTTTAATCACATCTCCAATCGCATAAATATTAGGAACAATCGTTTGAAGGTTGTCATTAACCTCAATTTGTCCTCTATTATTCGGCGTTATACCAAGCTTGTCGAGACCTAAGCCGTCTGTGTAGGCTTTTCTACCAACAGCAACCAAGCAATAATCCGATTCAAGGGTAACGGTGTTTCCTTTTTTATCCGTGGCGGTCACTGTGGTTTTATCTCCAGTATTTACTACCCCTTGAACCTGGTGATCAAAATGAAACTTCAATCCTTCTTTCTTAAGGATTTTTGCAAGTTCCTTTCCAATGGACCCATCCATCATCCCCAACAGGGTAGATGAATTTTCGATCACTTCTACCTCCGAACCAAGTCGAGCGTAAACTGACCCTAATTCCAAGCCAATAACACCCCCTCCAATAACGATTAATTTCTTGGGAATCTCAGACAAGGATAACGCTTCGGTTGAGGTAATAATACGTTTTTTGTCAGGAACCATACTTGGGAAAAAATTAGGTTTGGATCCTGTGGCAATAATTACATGTTTCGTTTGAAGTTCTTTAACTCCCTCTAAGGAAGTTACCGAAACGGTAGTTGCATTTACGAATGAGCCGATTCCTTGAAATACTTCAATTTTATTTTTATCCATTAAGTACTTGACGCCAGCACACGTTTGCGAAACCACTTCGTTTTTTCGTTGAATCATTTGAGTAAAATTTGCTTTTACTCCATTTACTTCAATACCGTGCTCAGCAAAATGATGTGTCGCATTATAAAAATGTTCAGAAGAATCTAATAATGCTTTTGAAGGAATACATCCAACGTTTAAACAGGTACCACCAAGTGTATTATACTTTTCAATGATGGCTGTTTTTAATCCTAATTGCGCGCAACGGATTGCAGCGACATATCCTCCTGGCCCTGAACCAATAATTACCACGTCATACATAATGTCAATTTTAGATTACAAAATTACGACAAGCATTCTTAAATGTTCCAAAAATCTATTAGAATTAAGCAACCGAATTGTATTCTAGTTGTTTATATCCTTGTATGTCAAAAGAAATTATTATTGCGGGAGCAGGTTGGTTAGGACGTCCCCTCGCAGTGGCATTAAACCATAGCCATTACGACGTTACGATACTCAGTCGAAGTGATGAACAATCTGCATTTTTTAACGCGCAAGATATTTCGCTCATTAAGCTAGACTATTTACAAATAGAACATTCCAATATTAATTCTGAGCCAAATAAAACACTCATAATTTGTATACCTCCTGTACCTGATTATAGTTCAATAATTAACGGATTAATTAGTACGCTAGCCCCAAGTTATATCATCTTTTCAAGTTCAACAAGTGTCTATTCACAAACGACTGGCGAGGTAACTGAAGCGTCTTCACTTGGAGGAAATCCGGTATTAGAGGAGGCAGAAGCATTAATTAAAAATTCTGGGATTCCATATTGTATATTACGTTATGGCGGGTTGATTAGTGAAGATAGAAATCCAGCAACTCATTTCAGTGGAAAATCAAATATTCCCAACGGTGGTGCGCCTGTCAATTTAATACATCGAGATGAAATTATTGAACTCATCGCCCAGGTGATTGAAAAAAACACGTACGGTGTTTTTAATGTCGTTTACCCAAGCCATCCTACTCGAAAAGAATATTATGAAAAACAGTGTGTTAAACGAGAATTATTAGCATGCGAATTTACCGAAGATGGCACCGGAAAACTTGTTAACGGTTCTAAAATTAGTACACTCTTGAATCGCACCTATCGCTTTTCTATTGAATAATTTACAGGGTTTTCCCTACCTTTGATTGACCAAAAAATGAAATGGATTCTTCCTTTCTTAGTCTTTATGCTCTTAACCTTTGAGGTTAGTGCATCACATATTATAGGTGGAGACATATACTATGACTATTTAGGAAACAATCAATACCGATTTTATCTCACCTTATATCGGGATTGTGCCTCCAGTGGCGCAGCGTATGATGACCCCTTGCAATTGGCGATTTATAATGGAAATGGGGCCTTATTTCAAAATGTAAATGTGCCATTTCCGGGAAGCACTCCGGTACCATTAAATTTCAATAATCCATGTGCCACTGCTCCAGGAGGGATCTGTGTTGAAAAAGCCACATATATTGTAGTAGTTACCCTACCCCCAACCCCCCTTGGCTATGACGTTTCTTATCAACGCTGTTGCCGAGGGCCCAATATAACGAACTTAATAAACCCCGACGATACCGGAATAACCTTGACTACCCACATCCCAGGAAGTAACTTGGGTAATGGTTCTTTGTATCAAAACAGCTCGCCGCGATTCACGAATTATCCTCCTATATTACTATGCAATACAGAATCAATTACCTTTAATCATGGAGCTACAGATCCAGATGGTGATGTATTAACTTATTCATTGGTGACGCCTTTCGCTGGTGCAAGCTCTGTTACACCTTTGCCGCCGCAAACACCAGCACCACCCTATGCACCGGTCATGTGGAATCCAGGATATAACGCCACTACACCGCTCGGCCCTGGTTCAGGAATTACCATCAATGCAAATACTGGAATTATGTTGGTTACTCCCCAAAATGTTGGTTTATTTGTCGTTGGAGTTAAAGTAACCGAAACACGGAATGGAATTGTCATTGGATCTACCGTAAGGGATTTCTTATTTAGAGTGTTTGATTGTAATATTACCCTACAAGCTTTATTGCCTGCACAAGAACAACTTCCAACCTTTGTTTCCTATTGTCAAGGATTAACCGTGAACTTTGTAAACAACTCCTATGGTGGTTCTGCCTACGCTTGGAATTTTGGGGTGCCCGGTGTAACGAATGATGTAAGTAATCAAGCGCAACCTGGATTTACTTATCCCTCTCCTGGAACGTACAATGTTTCGCTTATTGTGAATCCCGGCCAGCCCTGTACGGACACGGCTTATATGTCAGTTACTGTAAATAATCCGTTTTCGGTATCTTGGTCGAGCGTAGACTCTTTGTGTATCGTAGGGAATCAGTTTAATTTTATAGGAATTAGCAGTGCACCACCAGGAATTGGCACCTATACGTGGGCTCTTGACAATACGGCATCCATACAAAGTGCTTCCGGTTTATCCGTTCCAAATGTCACGTTTGCCACTCCTGGATTTCACTCCATTACAATCAATGGTGATAACGGGGACTGCATCACGTCTTATACTGACTCGATTTATATCTTTGATGTACCTGTTGCACAAGCCATAACGCCACAAAACGTAAACTGTATTGGTCTAACTGTCCCATTTGGCAATGCCTCTAGCAACGCGTTAACTACCCATTGGGATTTTGGGGTGAATGGGCAATCTAATGACACAAGTAACGCAATCTCTCCAACCTATACCTATGCGAATGCGGGAACTTACCAAATTATTTTAAATGTAAGTTCTGGTCTGAATTGCAGCGATTCAGATACCCTAAGCATTACGATAAACGAACCCCTTGTGTTAGCTTATTCAAATACAGATTCCCTGTGTATCAACGGCGGTTTATATTCATTTGATGGAACCGTCAGTGGTCCCCCATCCGCATCCTACTGGTGGGATTTCGGTCCTAACGGAATTCCTCAAACGGCAAATAGCGTTGATGTTTATCCTGTAGGCTTCAGTCAAGCGGGGTTTCAACCCATAACGCTATACGGAGCATTTGATAATTGCATAGATTCGATTCAAGGCAGCGTGTATGTGTATTTTGAGCCGAATATTGGATTTACGATGATTCCAGGACTACAATGTGTACCGTTTTCGGCGACTTTTATCAATACCTCAACCTCTGATGGTCCAGCAACCTTTAGTTGGGACTTTGGGGATGGTGCCACTTCCAGCAGCCTTAATGGATTTCACGTATATACCGTAGTTGGTAACTATAATGTTGGACTTACTATGACCACGCTTGAAGGGTGTATTGATACCCTCAATTTGCTTCAGCAAGATTTAATTGCAGTTAATCCCTCTCCGATCGCAGCTTTTACCGTGAGCCCGAATCAAATAGATGTGTGTAACAATGAGGTTGTATTTACCAATCAATCCATCGGGGCAACGAGTTACTCCTATATTTTCGACCATCAAGGGTTTTATTCGGAGTTGCCAGAATTCACGCATGAATACCAAAATACAGGAACCGATTATCCTACACTAATGGTGTCCAACGAGTTTGGTTGTAAAGATTCTACACTAGAAACCGTCATGGTGTTACCATTTACGATCTATATACCGAATACGTTTATTCCCGACCAAGACGGAAAAAACGATGTTTTTAAAGCCGAAACAACCTTTGAAATAAATGAATGGGAATTAAGCATCTATAATCGGTGGGGACAACGCGTATTTGAAACAGATAATCTAGCAGAAGGATGGGATGGAGCATTTAATGGCATGCCGGCTCAAGATGGCACGTATACGTATAATATCAGGTATCGAGGTTGTGAATTCCCAAGCGCATGGCAACAGCTTACCGGCTCGGTTCGTTTGTTAAGATAATCACTTACGCAACACGAAGTTTTGGCCTAAGTAAACTTTTCTCACCTGTTCATCATTTGCTAAATCCTCTGCGGATCCACTTTTAAGAATCTTCCCCTCAAACAACAAATACGCACGATCCGTAATGGAAAGGGTTTCTTGAACATTATGATCTGTAATGAGCACTCCTATATTTCGTTTTTTTAAATCGGCCACAATAGACTGAATATCTTCAACCGCAATGGGATCTACTCCAGCAAACGGTTCATCTAAGAGCACAAACTTGGGATCGGTTGCCAAGGCTCGGGCAATTTCTGTTCGGCGTTTTTCTCCACCGGAAAGGCGATTTCCTAAGTTTGTTCTAACATGACTTAAAGAAAACTCAGAAAGCAATTTTTCTAATTTTTCTTCTCGTTGCGCCTTTGATAAATCAGTCATTTCTAAAATTGCCAGAATGTTATCCTCAACGCTTAATTTTCGAAAGACTGAAACTTCTTGTGGAAGATAACCAATGCCTAGTTGAGCTCGCTTGTACATCGGTAATTTTGTAATTTCCGTTCCGTCCAAAAAAACTTTACCATCATCCGGTCTAACCAAACCAACAATCATGTAAAAAGAGGTGGTTTTTCCTGCACCATTCGGACCAAGTAATCCAACAATCTCACCTTGACTGACTTCAATTGAAACGCCATCAACCACACTTCGGTTCCGGTAAGTTTTGCGGATTTGTTCTGTGTAGAGTTTCATGATTCGAAATTACTAAAAATTGAAGGAGATTCGTCCCCTCACTCCAAAAGGACTAGTTCCTGGTACGTTGTGTGTTGCTCTCCACACAAAATCGACGCGAAGTACTTTGAATATATTTTCCAATCCTGCTGAACATTCCACATACGGAACCTCACCAAACGATTTAACATAATCAGGTATTATTACATTGTCAGCATGCCTGCTTGAAAGTGATCCATATAAAACACGCGTAGTTGAAACGAATCTTAAGTTGAATTTATTTATCCCTGGAATTTTGTTAAAAAACAACCCTTCCCAATGATTTTCGACAAAGGCGCTTGCATATTTATCAGAAATAAATTCCAAGAAATTCATTTTATTGTAGGCTGAAAGTAATAACCAATACGATTGATTTCCCTCATGAACTTTTAAAAACGGAAATGCCGTTGACCCAAAAACACAACCTAGGCTTGCTCCATATCTTAACCTTCCAAGAGCGCCGAGTTGTGTATAATGTTCTAACTGAAATTCTAATTTTTGATAGTTATACATGCTTCCTGCTATACCTTTTACGCCAATAACGCATTGTAAGGATAAGATAGGAAAGGAGGAGCCAACACTCGTTCTATCAAATTGTCCGGATAAAAACTCCTCATCTTTTGTCCATCGTATTCTTGTAATAAACTCCGCCGTGGTAAGATTTCTTAAGGTATCGAAAACCCCAACATTTAAAGTGGGCGCGATATATGTACTTATACCTAACGGGGTATATTCCTTCCAATCAAATCCACCTAGGATAATTAAATCTTTTCTAATATCCTTTTCTAAATTAAATCCAATCTTCTTTACAAACGTTAATTTGTCAAAAGGCGCGGTATTTAATACGGTAGCGAAGGTGTTTCCTAATTGTGCTGCGGTTGGTGATTGACCAATTTGCTCTAAATCGTAAGTAAAATAGGTGGACAACATGCCCCGTTTCTTAGGGGTAATATTAAACCGGATTAAACTGGAATATTTAAACCGATCATCCCCTATGCCATAGCCTATTTTTCCCCCAAGTTCTAAACGCTTTGAGAAGGCATTGGAGGTCCTGATGGCCAAAGAAAGGCGGGTATCTTCAACAGGATTTCTACTGATTAATGACGTAGCATTTCCTAATTCAATTTTTCCCTTCGGATAATATCCTGTCGAAGCAAAATACGTTAAGGTTTTAAGGCTTTTGAAATACGTTGTTTTATTCAAGGTATCTATCATTTCTGAAATTCCAATTTCAGTCTTATTCAATTTTTCATGACGCAACGAATCCCACGCATCAAGGTCTTGTGTTTTTGAATTCTCCAAAAATTCAACCGTAGTTGATGTATTGTAAAAATCCTCTGATTTTAGTTCATTGATGATAAAGTGTTTTCGACTGCTCGTTTTTTTACCAAGAAAACCATAGATTTTGGTCTTCTCAGTTAATCGAATATCCAATAAAAGAACTTCCTTTTTAAGCATCCAAACCTCTTCTTCAACCTGTTCGAACTCTTGTTCGACGTATAAATCTTGTATATAATTTAAATTCGCGCCTTCTGATATGTTTGCTTTGATTGACTGAATTGCGTAGGTTGTATCATGCACCCACATTTCGCCATAAAAGGTCAAGTTACTTGCGTTTTTAGGTTCAAATCGTAATTTGTAACAGAATTTATCACCGATATAGGTTGAATCATCAAGATAAAACCGATACATCGAACGCGCATAATTTGCAAGTGGACTAATAAAGGATTTACCGAATAAATCGATTACATTCTCATAAATATTGATATCCAAGTACATGTCTCCTAGAAACTGAGCGGCCTGAAGATTTTCGACGCCGGTAATTCGAGAGGCTTTAACAACTTCTCTTTTTCGTTTCGGGCGGTTCGCAAAATAAAATTCAGACACGGATTCTGCCAAAACAGCTGGTAAAACCAATGTTTGATTCGTCGAAGTATCCAAATAATCGAGAAGAACATTTAATCTTTTTACTGGGCCTAAGGATGAAAACTCTGAACCGATATTATTAATATCAACTTGAAACTTATTATACGCTTCATATTGATATGCCTCAAGTTTTTCTTTATTATTTACAGGTTTATGGGCAATAATTTTTTTGTGCAGTTTAGTTGACGGGAATTCATCCGGAGGTAGAACAACAATTTCCTTGACCTCTCTTGATGTGGGACGAAGTGCTACATTAAGCTCTTGTTGAACCTCTTGTTTTAGCTTAATTCGAACGACCTTGTAACCTAAACTATAAATCTGTAAAGAATCAACTGGATAATACGTTTCGAGTTTGTATCTCCCGAGGCTGTCTGTAATTGTAGAGATTTTTGTGCCATAAAAGCTAACCTTAACAAAGGGAATCGGTGATTTTGATGCCTGTTCAGTAACTACACCAAATACGGCGGTTTTTTGGGCATTGAGACCTCCCAAACCAAGGACAATCATCAATAATGTAAAAACAAGTTTATTCAATCGTATTCTTGTTTTTACTTGTTCGTATTGAAACTACAATACCAATTTCATAAAGAACAATAATTGGTATCGAAACAATAATTTGAGAAAGCATATCCGGCGGGGTAATCACAGCAGAAATGATTAAAATAACCACAATCGCATGTCTCCTATATTTTTTTAAAAATTCCGGTCCGATCAAGCCTATTTTTGTAAGAATAAAACTAACAATGGGCAGTAAAAATAAAATCCCTGTGTAAAACACCGTGGAAATAACCGTTCCCACATAAGATCCAACCGTAAAATTATTCTCAATTTCAGGACTAATCTTAAAAGACCCGAAAAATTGTACTGTGAGTGGCGCAACAACAAAATAACCAAAGAACACTCCTGAGAAAAAACATAAACTCACGTAAAAAACTAATCCCTTCGCCGCTCTTAATTCATTTTTTTTCAGACCCGGCTTAATAAAAGACCATATTTGATGGAAAATGTAAGGGGCTGTAATAATCAATCCCCCCATAATGCTCATCATCATAGCATAATTAAATTGCCCTGATACCGTCATGCTTTGCATTTTGACTGTTGTATCCGAAACACAAACCCCAAAATAGGCACACAGTAATTTAAAGGTTATAAACTCTTTTTCTTTTAAAACTAAAAACACATGATTCATTACCCATTCTTGATAAATCCAAAGGACAACAGCAACGGATATTACAGCAATAGCAATCCGCACCAAACGCCACCTTAATTCATCCAGGTGTTGTAAAAAACTCATTTGTTGATTTTCAGACATACCACAAATTTAGCTAAAAATCACTGTTTATTTTGGATATTTACCACCACGTAAATTGATTACGTTCTGCCGTATGAATCTTTGTAAAAACAAGCGATGAAAACAATTAAAATCCGCAAAATTGAATTTAATAACTTTAGCAATAAAGTTCTTTGTTTCGGCGAACTCTGCATTAACAATTTATGCATTGATAGTTATATTGAGCTGAGTTTTAGCAGCTTAAATCGAGTCGTGGGTTTACTTAATAAACAATTAACTGAGGTTTCGGTGTATGACTTAATTCAAGAAGAAATGTATGATGCAGAGAAACATTTTAGCATTGATTTAAACAGCTATAAAACCCTCCCATTATCACTTGAGGAATTGGCTGCACAGGGATATCCTTCCCTAAAAATCAGTGCTTAATTACGGTTGAATAATAACCGTTTCTTCATTGGTTTTTTCGGCCTCAATTTTAATAATCCCTTGGCCTTGACGGTTCCCTTTGTATGCTTCAATGTCTAATACAGCAACACCCGCTTGTCCTAGCTGATAGATTTCGTTGTAATTAAACGTAGCAATTCCTGCCGCGTTTGTGTATGCCGTATCATAAACAACAACCTGAGAAGGACAATTACATGTTGACGTTCCGTGCAACACTACCATGGCTTGTTCTACCAAGGCGTTATTCTCATCACGAACTTCAATTTTGGCAATGGTGTCTTCTTTTTTAACGCAAGCATTCAAGCCGATTAAAGCAATACTTAAAGCCGCGAATAACAATGTTTTCTTTTTCATTTCTTTAATAAACATAACGATTAATTAGGAAGATAAATAGTTTCTACTGCCGTGGTATGTACTCGGCAACGGGTGTAACCTGTTGCGGTTTTATTGTTATGCTTGACAATTATATCAAAATATCCTGTCGTATTGTCTGGGCCGGATGTGTTGAAATACTGATCCATATCAACCGTAGTAAAACCAGATGTATTGGTAAACGTAGTGTCCACAAAGGAACCCGTAGGCGGATTACTTTGTTGATCTCCAATAACTACCACCTTTGCTCCGCTCATTAATTGATTAGAAGATGACCGTACAAATACTTTTAGTATAGCAGGGTCTTTAGACTTACAGCCATTCGTGGTTAATAAAAATACCGCCGTAATTCCGAGAATAATTAGTTTTTTCATACAATTTACAATCAATCAAAAGTAACACATAAATTAGTGAAACACAAAAATTTAGATTATTTCAAATACAATTTATTATTCACCTCAAGGATTCACAAAGTAATTGCAAATAAAATCCTAATTTTGTTTACTTACAACTTAAACCAACTTCGTCCCTTAAAAGTTACACTATGCGAGAAAGAATCGAACAAGTTCAACGCGAAATCTCAGGAATTGTTATTACCGATAATACCGAGGCGGAATCTTTTCGAATTAAATACCTAGGGACAAAGGGCGTGTTAAAATCGCTCTATCAAGATTTTAAAACAGTTCCTAACGAAGAAAAAAAGGAAATAGGGCAGCTCTTAAACGAGCTCAAACAACACTTAGAAAACATAATTGCATCTGCGAGTTTAAATAATCAAGCGAAACAACCAAAAAGCCTGTTGGATTTAACCCGGCCTGGGCGCAGCACCTCCTTAGGTAGCCTACATCCGCTCACACTTGTTCGCAATGAGATAATAAACATTTTTTCAACGATCGGATTTTCTGTGTCTGAAGGGCCTGAAATCGAAGACGATTGGCACAATTTCTCTGCGCTTAATTTCCCGCCAGATCATCCGGCGCGCGATATGCAAGACACCTTTTTTATTGATTCTTCTATTGAAGGACTTTCATTAAGAACTCATACCAGTTCGGTCCAAGTTCGGGTAATGGAAACGCAAAAACCTCCGATTAGAACAATTTCACCTGGAAGAGTCTATCGAAACGAGGCAATTTCAGCTCGGGCACATTGTTTTTTTCATCAAATCGAAGGCTTATATATTGATAAAAATGTATCGTTCGCCGACCTCAAGCAAACCATAGACTTTTTTGCGAAATCCTTTTTTGGAAGTAACGCGAAGATTAGGCTGCGGCCTTCTTACTTTCCATTTACTGAGCCAAGTGCAGAAGTAGATGTCTCGTGTTCTCTTTGCCTGGGCGACGGGTGTAACGTTTGCAAACACACCGGTTGGCTTGAAATTCTTGGTTGCGGCATGGTTGACCCGAATGTTTTGGATGCGTGTGGTATAGACTCTAAAGAATATAGTGGATTCGCATTTGGCATGGGTGTTGAACGAATTGCCCAACTAAAATATCGGGTGAATGATTTACGCTTGTATTCTGAAAATGACGTACGATTTCTATCACAATTTCATTTTTAAACAATGGATTTTAAAGACTTAGACTCCACTATCCAACTTGATCAGATCGAGCAGTTAAGCCACAAATCCACTCAACTCATTTTCAAACATTCAACCCGTTGTATGATATCCTCTATGGCACTTAAACGCCTAAGGGCCTGCACAGATCTCCGGGCTGATTGTTGGGTCTTAGACTTAATCACCTTCCGTTCTATTTCCAATGAAATAGCGCTTAGGTATCACACCGAACATCAATCGCCACAACTATTCGTTATCAAGAATGGCCGAGTGATTGGAAGAACTTCACATGAAGGTATTGACTGTGATTTTATTCTTACTTGCAATGAAAAATAAAAAAAACTTACTTGTCCTTTTCTTCCTTTCGCTGGTTGCCGTGGTATTTATTTATAAAAGCTTAGCTCCCTCTTTACCTGAAGAAGAATTTGGGCCCTTGGCATATTTTGAAACGGAAGGAAGTCTAACGTGTGTACTTGGGTCAGACTTCAACAGCACATTTCTTACTGAAGACGGACCGGTTTCTGTAGACTTATATCTTGATGACAGCCTGATTTCAACGTATAAGAACATACAGAACAAATCGTCCATTTCTATTCCCAAAAGGCTTTTAACACTTGGCGCTCACCAACTGAAAATAACCGCAAAAAACAATGCCCAAGGCGTTAGCGAAGACGAACGAGTGCTCTATGTGTTGTCAGATATAACTCCTGCATCTTGGTCCCTCGTCTTAAAAAACCAGTATATCCACAATGACTCCTCTTTTACCCAAGGGCTTGCTTTTTCTGAAGGCAAACTCTTCGAAGGGACCGGCGACCCTAACGGTATTGGTGCCACAATGATTGGTGAAGTTGATTTAAATACAGGAAAAATTCTGCGAAGAAAAAGCGTCGCTGCACCTATCTTTGGAGAGGGAATTACCCTTGTTGGAAATGAACTATTTCAAATCACTTGGCAAAACAGTACCTGCTTCGTTTATGACAAAAAAACATTTTCACTTCTTCGTCAATATACATATGCCGGTGAGGGTTGGGGGCTAACCTATGATGGTGCATATATAATCATGTCTGATGGAAGTGAAACCCTAACGTTTAGAGACCCAAAGACGTTTAAAGAAATAAAAACTATTCAAGTATATACGAATGAGGGCGCTATTACAAAATTGAATGAGCTTGAATATATAGATGGCTTAATTTATGCAAACATTTGGACCAGTAATTTGATTGCAGTAATCGATCCGGCTACAGGAAAAGTAATAGCAACTATTGACGCTACAGAAGCTGTTCAAAAAGGCAAAGGAAATGGAGAAGTCCTAAATGGTATCGCGTACAACCAAAAGACAGGTAAAACCTATATTACCGGGAAATTTTGGACAAGCCTTTTTGAAGTTGCCTTTACTATGCCTAAGGGCGTGTAAGAAAAGGAACCTGTTTAGTTTTTCTTCCATTGACAATTCGTAGGAAATAGATTCCTTTCGACCAATAGGTATAGTCAATGTATTGTGTTGCTGCGCTTAAATCAAGCTCCATTACCGGTATAAAATCCAGCTCCTTGTTGGATTCAAGTGCTTCTTTTTCAATAAATATTCTACACTCAGAAGAAATGTTTGGTGAAAACTCAAACTTAACTTCTTGCGCTCTAGATGGCACCACCTTCACAAAAGAGGCTTGATTCATGCTGATATAAGCCAAGGGGTTATTTGTTAACTCAGGGATTTCCCAGGCCCGGATGTAGTCAATTAAATATTCCGCGGGAAATCCTGTCTTTGCGTTTGGACCTGGAGAAAACGGCCCCTTATCCATGGCCAATGAAAAATTAGCAATCAAATTCATAGAGGTATTAAACGTCGCCCGATGCTGAGCGACAAGGCGATTATTAAAATAGAACGACACCCCTTCGGGTGCCCACATACCCGAAAACGTCACCCATTCTCCAGTTAACTTTTGCTTAGTCTTTACCCAATGACCGAAAGGCTTGTCTATCATTCCAAACTGTTTTATACGATCACAGCGATTAGGGCAATGTACATCTACATGATAGGTCGTTGTTCGCTCGCCCTTTGCTTCCATTATATCAATTTCCTCATTCGGATTTCCACCGTAAAGCCAGAAGGCCGGCCAATATCCCTTACCTTTTGGCAAAAAGCATTGCGCTTCAAAGTATCCAAACCTAAATTGTTTTTTACTCCACGCAGCAGCAGTTAAGCGATTAATCTGCACCTTCCCATTTTGCATTAAGCTTGGCGTTTTACTGATTTTTTCTTGGTCGATCATCCAATCCGGAAAGGACCTCCATTCATTCACGGTATCAACGGAAAGCTTCAATACCCCGCCCGATTGTTCACACATGCGTGGGTCTGTATAGGTGTTTGCATCCAAGGATAACCCTCCCCATGGATAATAGCCGTACCAGGTTGACTCGTCTAATTTGACCCCATTAAATTCATCAAACAATGAAGGTCTACCCGTATAAATTCCTTCAGGGTCAATCCAAATTAATAAGGTGTCTTGACTGTAGATCGATTGCGTGAGAACACAGAGAAGAATTAAGAGATATCTCATTTACATTAAATTACAATCAAAATTAGCAAACCCCGTTAGTTTACATTGCGTAATTTCGTAAAAATGAAGAATACTTGGTGCTTATGGATCCTGCTACTCCTTGGAGGGACACTATTCGGCCAATCAAGTTATCAAGTTCGCGAACTATTTTCAAAAGTAACACCCCAGCAATTAGACTCCCTGTCGATTTTACCGGGAAGTGTTTATTGCATTTATGAAAACGACACGGTTTCAAAGGAGCTGTTTAAGGTAAATTACATAGACAAAACCATTGCGTTTAACCCTAAGATTAACGGAGTTGTTCATGTTAATTATTTACGAATAAATTTAAACTTAACCCCCACGAATCAATCTTACGATTCTATTGCCTTGGTTCCGAACATGTCCAACACGATGTTTTCAATCACTGATGAGAATCCATTAATAGAAGATCTTTTTGGTGGTAATGATATCAATAAGCGGGGAAGTGTTTCTCGTGGCATAACCTTTGGAAATCGCCAAAGTCTCGGGATTAACTCAACGCTAAATCTGGAATTAAGCGGAAAACTATCAGAAGACCTGCACATTTTGGCTTCTGTATCCGATGCAAACATTCCCATTCAACCCGACGGAAATACCAATAAATTACAAGAATTCGACCAGGTTTTTATTCAGCTTTATACGGATAAATTCAAACTGACCGCAGGTGATTTCTGGATTAATCGTCCGGATGGGTACTTTCTAAACTATAAAAAAAGAGGACAGGGATTGACGATGACCAATTCCTTTGATTTGAGCGCCAATAAACAACTAAAAATCCAATCAAGTGTTGGATTGTCAAAAGGAAAGTTTCAACGACAAATCATCCCGGGTGTAGAAAACAATCAAGGGCCGTACAGGCTTGTTGGTGCAGAAAACGAACCGTTCATTGTCGTGTTATCAGGAACTGAGCGCGTATTTATTGATGGCCGGCTATTACAGCGTGGACAAGAATTTGATTACACCATAGATTATAACAGTGCCGAACTTGTATTTACCTCTAGAAATCTTATTACGAAAGATGTTCGAATTGTGGTAGAATTCCAGTACGCAGATCAAGCATATACGCGTGGATTAATTCAACAGCATCTTAGTTACCGCGTTAACAACACCACCTGTTGGTTAAACTACTATCAAGAGCAAGACCTTAAAAATCAACCCCTCCAATTAAGTTTGAATGAAACCACCAAACAACTCATTGCAGCCGCTGGAGATAGTTTAAGCAATGCCTTCATCGGCACGATCGATTCTGTTGGCTTTCAGCCAAACCAAAACCTGTATCGCATAGTTGACAGCTTAGGATATGACTCTGTTCTTGTTTTCTCTGTCCATCCGGACTCGGCCACATATCGGGCAACTTTCCTGTTAGTTGGGGCAAACAAAGGGAATTATGTGTTGGATAAAACTACGGCCTTTGGTCCTGTTTATAAATGGGTAAGCCCACTGGGAGGACTGCCTCAAGGGTCCTACATGCCCGTACAACGTGTGAACTCACCCAAAAGAAAGCGGATGATAACGGCGGGAATTCAACAAAAATTCGGTGGAAAATGGGTGGTGGAAACAGAATTCTCCGCATCAGAAGAAGCCGTGAATTTATTTGCAAGCAAAGACCGGTCAAACGACTGGGGTTTGGGAAACCGAACTAAAATTATGCGTCAAGGAACAGTTGAGCCTAACCGTTGGAATCATTCAACCCTAGTAGAATCTGAATATTTAGGAAATAACTTCTCTTTTATTGAGCCTTATCGCGCTGTAGAGTTTGATCGAGATTGGAACATTAGAAATACGAAGCTCTCAGGTCCTCAATGGAATGGTAAATTATCACACAAAATTCAACACGATAAACTTGGTTTTTTAAGTGTTCAAGCACAGCACTTTACCATTGGAAATGCGTTCAATGGCACACGAATTTATTCAGAAGGAGGCATCAAAAAGAAAGGACTTTCGGTTTCATGGGATGGAAGCGCACTTAACAGTACAGGAGTGGTCAATACCCGATTTATCCGTCACCGCCTAGACGCCTCACAAACTATACATCGAATAAAAATCGGAATTAAAGATGATCAAGAATTTAATCTCCGTGATAAAGTAATAGGCATGAACTCCGCTAGCTATGCGTTTTACGACATTCAAGGGTATCTTCAAAATGCAGACAGCAGTAAGGCCTTGGTAAAGTTTTTCTATAGAGAACGCCTGGATTGGAAGCCTGACAGCACGGGTTTTACCATAGCGGCAAGAGGAACAACCGTAGGAGGAGAGGTTCAAATTAAAGATAAAAAAGGAGGGACCTATGGATTCGTCCTAGGCTTAAGAAACCTAACACCCCTAGATAGCAGCTTGCTTAATATTACGCCAGACCAATCAATCGTAGGGCGAATTAATGTATCTAAACGCATACTCAACGGAGCGATTACCTTTGATACCTATTATGAAATGGGGTCTGGGTTAGAACAAAAACGAAGTTTTATTTACTTAGAAGTTAATTCAGGACAAGGCGTATATACGTGGATTGATTACAACAATGACGGGGTCAAGGATTTAAATGAATTTGAAACCGCCACATTCATAGATCAAGCAAATTACATTCGGATTTTCACGCCAAGTAATGCTTATCAAAAGACCTATTCAAATGAATACAATCAAAGTTTATTCTGGCGACCCGAATTAATTTGGAATAAAAAAACAGGCGTACTCAAGTTGCTTTCAACCGTTTCAAACCAACTTAGAATTCGATCAACGAGGAAATTAAACACCTTCGCCGTTGCCGATATATTAAATCCTATAAACGCAGATGTTCTAGACAATGCGCTTATATCTTCAGCATATTCTGTAAGAAACTCAATCTACCTATTTAGAACCTCAGCGAAATTTAATGGCCATTATATCATTAATAAAAATCTAAATAAGTCACTACTCGCAACAGGATTTGATGCGAAAGTAATTGAATACAACGAGCTTATGCTGAGGTGGAATATTGTTCCTTCATTTTCTATAAAAACCGAGGGGCAACAAGGAAATAAAACCTCTTCAGTAGATTACACGCAAGGCAGAAATTACCAAATACGCTATCAATTTGTCCGAATGGAACTATCATATCAACCATCCACGAACTACCGCATGTCTGTTGATGCTAAATTATCTTCAAAAACAAATGAACCAATTTATGGGACTGAGAAAAGCAATTCAAAGGAAATAGGGGTTGAATTTAAATACAATACAACGGAAAAAGGCAGTATCCAAGGATCACTCAAATACCTTAATTTAACCTTTGATGGAAACCCACTTTCTCCTGTTGCTTTTGAAATGCTAGAGGCCTTACGCCCTGGATCGAATTACACATGGTCTATTAATTGGCAACGAAATGTTGGGAAAAACCTACAATTAAACCTAGTTTACTCTGGAAGAAAGCCTGCAGAAAACAAGATTGTACACAATGGGGGAATGGAACTTCGTGCTTTTTTCTAATTTTGATTATGAAGGTAGATATACAAAACGCTAACGACATTGATTTACTTGTTAATGACTTTTATGCCGAAGTTATGAAATCTGAGGCCCTTGGTCCATTTTTTAATTGGCTAGACTGGGAGGCGCATCTTCCAAAAATGAAAAAATTTTGGCGATTTATACTTTTAGATGAAGCGGGGTATTCTGAAAATGTGACAAATAAGCACCTTCACATGCACTTGACCAAAGAATTGTTCAATGAGTGGGTGATGTTGTTCCATCGTATAGTTGACCAACACTTTGAAGGACCACGTGCGGAACTAGCCAAAAACCGTGCTTCCCTAATTAGTATTGGTATTCAGAGTAAGATGAATCTACTTAAAGATTAACTGAATCAAATCGTTACCGTTTGCGTAAATCATCAAGCCTAACAACAAGAAAACGCCAATATACTGCGCATACTCTAGGATTTTTTGAGGGGCTTCTTTTCCTGTAATCCATTCATAAAGTAAGAATACCACGTGGCCACCGTCGAGTGCAGGTATTGGTAAGATATTCATGAAAGCCAACGCAAACGATAAGAATGCGGTGTTGAACCAGAACACCTTCCAGTCCCAAACAGGAGCGAACATGTCGCCTATTCGTGTGAATCCACCTACAGACGTTGCCCCTTTCTTAGTGAATACAAATTTAAATTGAGCGATATAATCTCTCAACAACTGCGTTCCGCCAACTATTCCTTTCGACATACTTTCACCAAGGGTATATTGAACCTTTGATAAGGCAAGCGTATCGGAAGTGAATTGGTTTTTAGAAGCAAATCCGATGGTTCCCTCTGGAGTTACCTTGCTGTGAATCATGATGGAATCGCTTCCTCGAAGTACTAATACATCTGCCTTTTTATTGCGCTTGCCGTACAAAGACAATTGGATATCGTCGAAATATTTTACTTCGGCGCCGTTAATTGAGATGATTTTATCTCCATTTTTCATGCCTGCTTTTTCTGCAAATCCTCCAGGGGTAACCGTCTCTGCTCCTTCGGCAATAACTCTAAATGAAGCAACGGACATCGCACCGTGTTGAAACAGTTCTTGATCAATGGTTGCTGGCAATTTACGAACAAGGGTTTTTCCATCTCGGGTGAGGGTCAGAATTGTTTTATTACGCAAAAGAAGCCCTCTATTAATATCATCAAAAGAGCTTACTTCTTCCCCATTAACCTTGGTAATAACATCGCCCGAACGCACATCGTACTTGGCTAGATACGGATGAATTGCCATCCCTTGATTTAGTTTTGAAGTTGTCAAGGTAGCACCTCCCCAATACCATGCAATGGCACCATATATTATAAACCCTGCAATTAAATTAACGGTTACCCCACCAATCATTATAATAAGTCGCTGCCACGGTTTTTTGGTTCTAAATTCATAGGGTTTAGCCGGTTGAGCCATTTGCTCTTTATCCATCGACTCATCAATCATTCCAGCAATTTTTACATACCCTCCAAGTGGCAACCACCCAATTCCCCACTCTGTTTTATCACTCCCATCTTCCCAATCTATTGGGGTTTCCTTAGTAAACCATGCGTATCGCTTTTTACCATTCACTTTTCTATACCGGAACAATGAAAACCAAGGATTAAAAAACAAATAAAATTTTTCAACTTTAGTTTTAAATAATCGTGCTGGGATAAAATGACCGAATTCGTGTATTGTAACTAAAAACGCTAAGGAGGCAATCAATTGGGCTGCCTTAATTAATATTTCTTGAATATCCATGTATAAAGTATATGATACAAAGATAACAAGGAATAATGGGTTCAAGGTGTTAATGTTTGTAAACGCCATTCTTTTTGACCTCATTCCATTAAAATTGATGGATTGTTTTAAGAACTGCATCCGTTTCCTTAATTTCGTTGACGAACAAAATCTCATGTCAAACAGCATCGTCATAATTCCAACATACAACGAGCGTGAAAACGTTCAATTAATGACGTACGCGGTATTGGCGCTGGAAGAGCCCTTTGATATTTTATTTGTAGATGACAATTCTCCTGATGGAACAGCGGAGATTATAGCATCCCTTATATCGGCTCACCCCGGTCGTGTACACGTGATTAATCGCCCAGGAAAATTAGGGTTGGGGACGGCGTACATAACGGGGTTTAAATGGGCATTAGCGAAAGAATATGCGTTTATTTTTGAAATGGATTGTGATTTTTCGCATGATCCTGCGGATTTAGTTCGTCTTAAAAAAGGGTGTGTTAATGGAGCAGAATTGGCCATCGGTTCTCGATATTGTAAGGGTGGTAAGATAGAAAACTGGCCTTTTAGTAGGTGGTTATTATCTTATTTTGCCAATCTATATGTACGTTTGGTCCTGTGGATTGGTGTGCATGACTCTACCGCTGGATTTAAATGCTACACAAGAAAAGCCCTAAGTTCTATTAACCTAGACATTATTCACTTTAAAGGGTACGCTTTTCAAATATGCATGAAATATGCTGTGCGAAAACACCGCTTGAAAATCACCGAAGTCCCTATAACATTTAAAGATCGCCTTTATGGAGAATCCAAAATGAGTACCGGAATTTTTAAAGAGGCCTTAATCGGTGTTTGGAAAATGAGAACCATGAAATTATGAGTCGGATAATTCTAAGAAATGCACAAATTGTTAACGAAAGCAGCAGGTATTTTGCCGATTTAAGCATTCGAGGCGAAATCATAGAATCAATAGACGGTCAAATTGACCTCCCATATGATCAGGAAATTGATTTAAACGGGAACCTGTTAATGCCCGGGTGCATTGACGATCAAGTACACTTTAGGGAACCTGGTCTTACTTACAAAGCAGACATTTTTTCAGAATCTCGTGCGGCGGTTGCCGGAGGAATCACCTCGTTCCTGGAAATGCCAAACACAGTTCCTAATGCTTTGACACAGCCCCTCTTAGAGGACAAATATGCCATAGCAGCGGAGAAATCGATTGGGAATTATTCCTTTTTCATGGGCGTTTCAAACGATAATTACGATGAAGTGATGCGCACCAATTCAGAAAATGTATGTGGAATTAAAATTTTTATGGGGTCTTCCACGGGCAACATGTTGGTGGATAATTACAACACCCTAGAACACGTATTTGCAAATGCTCCAACGCTAATTGCCACGCATTGCGAAGACGAAACCACCATAAAGAATAACCTTGCCAAAGCAAAAGAATCGTTTGGATTGGATATACCGATTGAAATGCACCCACTTATTCGCAGTGAAGAAGCATGTTACTTATCCTCATCTTTTGCGGTTGAACTCGCAAAAAAATCCGGCGCGAGGCTACATGTATTGCACATTTCAACCGCAAAAGAAACGGGTCTTTTCTCTAACACCCTACCCTTAAAAGAGAAGAAAATCACCGCAGAAGCTTGTGTTCATCATTTATGGTTTAGTGATGAAGATTACGCAACGAAAGGCAATCTAATCAAATGGAATCCTGCGGTAAAAACCAGTGTGGATCGAGAAATGATTTGGAGTGCAGTACTTGATAATCGAATCGATGTAATTGCAACGGATCATGCTCCACATACCTTGGAAGAAAAGGGTCAGAACTACCTAAACGCTCCCTCGGGTGGTCCATTAGTTCAACATGCATTGCTTGCTATGCTTGAAAAATCCATTCAAGGAGTGATTTCCATAGAGCGGATTGTAGAAAAAATGGCCCATGCGCCCGCTGATTTATTTCGCATTAATAACCGTGGCTATATCAAAGAAGGATACTATGCTGATTTAGTGGAAATTAATACGGGGCGTAAAACACAAGTGAATCAAAACAATGTTTTCTATAAATGTGGCTGGTCACCATTTGAGGGAATCACGTTCAACCATGAAGTAAGCCGAACCTTTGTTAATGGTCGTTTAGTATATGAGGACGGTAAAATCATTGAAGGAAGTAACGGAAAACGCCTTATGTTTAATCGATGATGAGACTAGCTGTAAGTGTATTTTGCTTTTTCGTTTTATTCTCTTGTCAATCGACAAACCCTCAAAACCAAGTAATTGAGGAGGATAAAATGATCGAAATCATGGCTGATGTTTATGTATTAGAAATGCATTATCAAAAAAAATACGGTGCACCTGTACAGTATAAAAAACACTTAGACCGGGCATTGAAAACGCTATTTACATCCCACGGAATAAGCCGTGATTCTTATGAGAAAAGTTTTACTTATTACGCATCAAAACACGAGCAGTTTATCCACATGAACGAGGAAGTCATTCAACGATATAATGCGGAATTACTCGAAAAATAGATCCTGATCTTCTTGCATTTTCAGCTGTTCAAGATGTTGAACTAAACTAACGATTAACCGTTGTTTTTGTTCGCCTTCATCCGCTTGCTTCTTTACATATTCCTTTAATATCAGCTCTGATTCAAGCAATTGTTGCTCTTGAAAAGGTCCCTCCATATTCTCAATTAATGTCAAACATTCTAAGGTTCCTAGATAATCTAACTGCACGGCCAACTCAACAAAGCGCTCTAATTCAGCACTAAAATCCAATCGTGTGTTCCAAAGAATATTTACAATTTGAGCACGAACTTTGCTGAATTCTGGCATAGTAAGCAGGGAAATCCACGCTTCCTTGGCACCTTTAATGGTTATGGAAGATAGTAATTCATAAAGTGCTTTCTTCTGCGGCAATTCAGTGTGTGTTAAATAACACCTAAATAGTTCGGGCAATTGAGAGGTTTTGCCTTTTTCTTCTATTAATTCCACCCCGTTTAATACCGTTTCCAAATCGGCAGATTGAAGCATTTCTAGTGGGGTGAGTTTACGCGTTGACATAGGGTTCGATTAAATTTGTTAATTGAATAAAAGCATCTACGTTGAGTTGCTCGGGACGTCGTGAATCAAACGCTTCCGTCAAGGTTACGTTGGGAAAAACGGCCCTAATTGAGTTTCTTAAGGTTTTACGGCGTTGGTTAAAGGCTGCTTTTACTACTTTAACAAAGAGTTTTTCATCGCAACCTAATTCCTTTCGATTGTTTCTTACACAGCGAATTACGCCAGATTTCACTTTTGGTGGGGGGTAAAAAGACCCTGGTTCTACGGTAAACAAATAACTTACATCGTAGTATGCTTGCATCAAAACACTTAAAATGCCATACTCTTTACTTCCCGGGGGTTCGGCAATTCGTCGTGCAACCTCTTTTTGAAACATCCCAAGAATTATCGGAATTTGATGGGTTGATTCAAGGCATTTAAATAAAATTTGAGAAGAAATATTATACGGAAAATTCCCTACAACACAGAACTGATCATCCTGAAAGTATTCGCCAAAGTTTGCTTCTAAGAAATCTTGACTATAAACTTTACTGAATTCAGGATGTGCTTTTTTTAGATAAAGGATTGATTCTAAATCTACTTCGAATGCACAAAAATCAATGTCGGTACGTTGTAAAAAAAAATCTGTAATAGCACCCTTGCCAGGACCAATCTCAACCACTTTCATAGGTGTTTCAAAGACAGGTAAAGCCTGTACGATTTTCTCACATATGGCCGTATTAATTAAAAAATGCTGACCTAGGTGCTTTTTTGCTTTAACATTCATGGGTTGAGTTCCGAGATTAAATCCATTGTGGTTCTAAAGGCTACGAATTTACCTTCGTAACGCGCAGAATGTTCCATCTGTAAGGCTGGAGCGTGGGTAGAAAGATACTGTTCAAAATCCTGTTTACTAAGAGCCCAATAAAGAACTGAAAATGTACATTCACCGGCTTCGTTACCATGTACTTTGGAAAGCACACACTTATTGAAGCAATTAGTTTGAAGGACCGCTGGAATATGAACGTTTTGCATCCAATGAACCCAGTCGGTTTCAATGGATGGGTCGATACTAACGGTTACATTGTATAACATAATTAGGGATTCTGTTTAAAACATTGATATGGATTGGTAAAGGAGAAATCTTCTCCCCAATCTCCTCGAAATACTACGGCAAAGGATAGGCCTCCGCTAAAGGTATACACCTGCTGAATTGCCTGGTCGAAATTATAGTCCCACACATTAAAGGGTATTTTATTCGAACCAGAAAACAGTTTTCCCGGTAAAAAAAGGACTTGGGATCCTTTTGTAAGTTGGTAGCTTTGTGTGGCCCCCGATCGAATTAGCGTGCTATACACTGGCGCTCCTGTAAGCTCATTAAAGGCTATTATTAGCACATCATAGGCTGAGGAATTCTTACATTTTATGGTAGATTTTCCGTTGAACTCAGCGAGTGAAGTCGTACCCTCCAAGATGTTATCGGTGGTACTATCCCCAAGCGGTTTTGGATTATAGTAATGATCATTTAATCCATTCGTTAACGAAGTATATAGGGCTTCTGCCTTTTTATTTACAAAAGCTTGCCTGATTTGATAATTAACCCCACTTGAACTGGAACTTAACAAAACGGTTGATCTAATCGGTTTTTCACTTCTCAAGGTGGTATCAATATAAATTCGTTCCCCTGGTGTAAAATAGGTTAATGATGAATTCGGCGTTACGTATAATGCCGCATCGTCGACTGAAAACACCCAATTAAATAGAAAAAAGCATGAAAGGATTCCTATTGTGCCGAGTGCTAGTCGAACCATTAAAGGCCTGCTTATTTTAAGCTTCTTCGGTTCTTTTTTTTGAATGTTTAACTGCCCCTTCTGAAACCCATTCCACGCCTCATTAACGGACTGTTTTACCGCCTCAGGCAAATCTATTGACCTTAACTTAGACAGGATAAATCCAGCGGAAGTAGGCGAGCAATACGGATTCTGAATCAAGCGAAGTGATTGTTCGACAAATTGAATTCGCAAGACTTCCCATTCTTTCGGGAACATGCTGTAAGCTGATATTTTTCCAGGGGCGAAAAATGCATGAATTGCTTGGTTAAATGAATCAGGTGAGGTTACACTTAAAGAAAATTCAAGGTCGTTTTGCCGCGATACTTGACTGGAAATGAACGGCAGGGTTGTTTTAACTGCTGCTGCATCTACCACACGGAAATAGCTTATGTAATCTGTTAATGCGCCCCAAAAGTCATCTTCCCTCGGACGGAATTCCGGTAAAAAATGTGCGGTATAACGTTTAAAATCAGGCAACAATGCGTTTTCAAGAAGCATTGAAGAATCTTTAAACGGGGTGGTAACAGTGCCTTGGAAAAACGACAGAAGGGATGAATTAGACTCAATCCATGCATTAAAAAGAGCCGTTTGTTCAGATTGAATCTGCTCAAAACTAACCAATTCATCAAGTGTGCTCAAAGAGTTCCGTTCAAACTGAGTAAAGAAACGCATGGTCAAAGGTACTGATTTTTAAATCCATGTCTTTTTGTTATCTTTGATTAAATTCTTAAACGATTAACTATGAAAAAACTGTTACTTTCTTATACTGCAATCGGCCTTCTGGCATTTTCGGTTGACGCCCAATCATGTACCCCAGGTGCAAACTTTGTGGATTCTACCTACGGTGTATGGCCTGATACTACGCAAAATTTTCCTCCAGCAGCGGCAAACGTTGCCTATTCTACGGACTTAAACTTTAAAGTTCCAGCCACAGTAACCGCCGAGCTTGATGCTTCTGGCCAATTTGTTGGTTCACCAATTCAAGGGTTTACTGTAACTGGAGTAGTAGGCTTACCAAGTGGTTACAACTATGCGTGTAACATCGCAAATTGTACCTATGCAGGTGGTGCCAACGGGTGCGCAAATATTTGGGGAACCACAGCAACTACAGGAACCTACCCTATTACTATTGAAGTAGATGCAACCGTTATGGTTACCTTAATCCCGGGACTTCCACCAACACCAGTTACTCAAAGTGTTTCTTTTGGCGGATATAAAATTATTGTTGGAACTGCGGGATTGATTACATCAGTAGTAGAGCCTTTATCTATTTATCCAAACCCATCAAATGGAGAAGTTTCTATCAAAGGAATTGTCGCGGATTTACTTACCGTTACAAACTTAAATGGACAAATAATTATGACTAAAAAGGTGTCTGGTCAAACACAAACCATTCTTGATTTATCTTCACTAAACGCTGGGGTTTACTTTGTAAACACCTTAGGTGCACTAGGAAAAGAAACGATTCGCTTTATTAAGAACTAAAGTTCTGATACGTGATTGAAAAGGCCGCAATTACGGCCTTTTTTATTAATCAATAGTTTGTTTTACGACCTGATAAATTTCCCAATTGGTTTTGTCATAAACGTAAACCAAAACATGCATATTCGACGCATTATAGGTTCCATCTAATTGATTTGGAACAGCGAAACTATAATTCACATAGTACTTATCCCCGATTAGATCTGTACTGATAAGCGTACGGCCAAATGGCGTATTATTCAAATTACCTCGATGTATATCGCGATGGATGTACGTTGAATTGTGTGAGTTATCACTCATTTTTTGATCGCCAACTAACGAGTCTTCAACCAAACACGCAACAATTCCTAATTCAGAAGAAATAGATTGATTAATTTTTTCTACTTCCACATGTAAGAACGCTCCTTTGGTACTCGGGTAATAGTTAAGAGCTGTTTGAATATTAACGTTCAACGCATTTTGGGCAAGTGCATTTGAAACCATTCCGGTCCATGCCCCTGGACTCTGAAAAATTACCCCGCCGTTATTTATTCTAGAGACGGTTCCTCGTGGGTTTCCAATAAACCCTCCATCATTTATCCCAAAATATTGTGCAATCGCTAAGCCATCGGTCGTGGTAAAATCTAAGGGGTATTCTGGAAGCGTGACCGTTTGAAAATCACCAATTCCGGTTGGCCCTGCATGAATAGATAAGGGAAAAACACGGCCAGGGTTTGCTTCATATAAGGCATGTGCAAGATCGGCAGCAGCAGGACAGTATATACACTTGTGTCCAGTAAAATCCTCCAACAGGATATTTCTATTCGTATTGATATTTTGTGAAAATTGTGGCCATTCATTGGCTAAATAATCCGACCAATTACCGGGATAAAGGGTAGTATCTAATCCGCTGGTTGAACCCGGCGGATAAGGATTGGAAACATGGTCACAACTCGAGCTCACGAAAAGGAGCACTACAAAAACCCATAACAATCTATTCATTTCTTAAAAACTTTGGGTGAAACTTAAGGTAAGGCCATTGTTGGCTGGCACAAAACGACAAACGCCGCCTACACAAAACAATCCTGCCCGTTGACGCCCATAGGAAAGCATAACACGTGTCGATTCATGAATATAACCGCAGGTGAGGTTTGGATAATTTACGCGCTTATTTACATCTGGATTTCCATAATTATATTGATTAATAAAGCTCACAAAATAGCTTGGTGAGACCGTATATTCAATTAATGCCGTAGCCCAATTTCCTTTATCATTAATCGCTCCATCATCCTTCTTGTTTAAAAACATTCCTTGAAGTTCAACGCGAATATTGTGTTTAGAATTAATTTTATAAGACGCTTCAAGCACACCAATATGAGATGAAATAATACCTGTGGCATCATTAGAAACTTTAGCGATATCATTATTAATGGTAATATTAAAATAGGAAACCAAAAGGAGGAGTTTCTTATTAATTCTACGCGTGATGTTTACATTAATGTCTCTCCAATACAAGCTATCGCTTTTATCGAACAAGCGTGTTTCATATGCTACTCGGCTCGAATCAAATTGATTAATATCACTGGTATGCTGAACTGGGCGATACGTTGTAGATGCATTAACGCCAAGCGTAGTTCCGTATTTCCCTCCTAAGGCGGACCCTTTCTTAATGGTGTATAAAAAATCTGCTTGATAAGCGACTTCTCCTAAAGGCTGCGTTGCATACGGATATAGTGTAGCCACCAAATTATAGGTGTGCGTTTTATTGAGTGCAGGTAAGTAATTGATAAAAACGTCTTGAAGCTCCTTATTTCGATCTGAGCGGTAGCTCATGTTATCTGCTGATTTTGCAGAAAGTGAAAAACCCATTCCTTTTTTAGAGTACCCAAAATTAACTACCGCGGCATGGCCATAGTTATAAATTTTTCCATTATCTAACGAAGGGTCTTGTTCTTTTTGTATGTATTCCCCATCTAGGCGAAAATTCTTATACTGCAATTTCATCCGACCACCATATGCACCTACATTCTCAGGCAACACCAGTTGATCATCATCATCAATTTGGTATTTACTAACGAAACTTCCTCCTAGAATTACATCCAGTGGGAATGCACTGAGCTTAGCAAAGGTTTCATTTAAATGGATATCAGCGTCAAGGCCTCGCACGATACCCGCTGAATTAACAACACGTCCCGCTTCAAATGAAAGCCGTTGTTGACCATAAACCCCCTTGATTTGAATTCCCTTATATGGTTTAAAAATAATGCGAGCACCATCTAAAACATTGTCATAGCCTAAAGCCCGGTCTTCATAGGCTCTAAGTGCTAGGCCATTACCAAATTGCTCATAAAAATGCCCTAGGGTTACATCTACTTTTGAATTTGAATACCCCACATAACGCATACCTAGGCCTGTTCCGTCAAAGCGATTCGGATATCCCTGAATACGAGGTAAATAACTTTCTAAACGTATGCCTGCTTTAAACCCAGCATTCGTGTAAAAAACATTCATGTATGAATTCACCAATCCTTTGGAAGGAGGTTGAATGGCATTAATCACAGGGTCGTCATTCAAATACTGAAACGTAGATTCAATATTGCCTGTAAAATTGCCTTGTGACCAAAAATATTGGCCTGTAAATAAGATTATTACTAACGAAATCCAGCTATTCGCGGATAAGTTTTTTGATTTCTTCATATAATTTTTCTTCGTCCCCCGGCGCATAATTATTGTGTGTGTATACAATGTTGCCGTTTTTATCTAATAGAAATGTGTGTGGGACATTATTAACGCCCATGCTTCGCTTGAAATCACCATTAGGGTCTAGTAAAACCGTATAATCCCATGCCTTTCCATTCACATAAGTAATTACATCACGCTTAGTTTTTTCATCATCTATAGAAACAGCTACTAAGTTTACACCAGTTTCCGTTTGCCATTCTTCATATAGATCATGAATTGCCATTAATTCTTTTTTACAAGGGGCGCACCAAGTTGCCCAAAAACTAATAACCACGGGTCCAGAAAAACCAAAAGCGGCTGTATTTACCTCTTTCCCATTGATGTCTTTCAACAATACGGAAGGAACTTTTTTTACATCCAAAGAATCTATTTTTAATAATTGCGTTTTAGCAAAAAAAGGTAAGCTTATCAGAAATGCTATAAATAAATGTTTCATACGTTGTTAAATTTTCTTGTACTAAGCAAATACTTTGCCATTTCAAATTTACACGAAAAAAGAACATTTCATGTTATCTATTTGGAAACCATCGTATTTTTATTAACTTTGAAAAGAATGACATTCGCTTATGACTAAATTTTTCTGCCTCCTTATCGTTTCATTTTTAATGGGTTCTGCCGTTGCACAAGACAATATCGTAATTTATTTAGATGGTCAAACCACTGACCTTTCTTCTGGGGGCGGACCACATATGGTTGCTGCACCATCTGCTGCTGCATTTGATGTTACCTTTAATGTCTATAACAACGCGGCAAACACTCAAAAATGGAGAATTACGAGATCACATATTGATGTGCCAGCGGGCTGGGCAGATGGTCTTTGTTGGGGGCATTCTACGGATCCATTTGGTGGTTCTTGTTATTCAAGTACTCAAATGAATTCTTCTCCTTGGACCTCACCGGGTGGTGCCGCTGTGCTTTTTGATCTTTTACCTGGGGAATATGGTAAAATGAAACCTGATTTTAATCCTGCAGACGGCATAAGTGGAACGGGTCATTACCGCTATTATATTACCAATGCATCAGGCACTACATATTTGGATTCGGTAGACGTTATTGTTGATTATGTAGCGGACGTGAAGCCTATTAAAGACCCGGTAACAGTTACCTTAGTTCCGAATCCAGCGGATGATTATGTTAATATTTCTGTAAGTGGTACAGAATCATTTCAATTTAAAATACTGGATGCAATGGGTTCAACCCTCATGCGCGACCAAGTGAGTTCAACAAAAAAAATCAATACGTCTGAATTTAAAAGTGGCGTTTACTTTATTTCTTTTGAAGGGCAAGGAACCAAACCATTCACTCGAAAAGTGATCATTCGCCATTAATTGGCCTTAAAATGGCTAAACAAAAGCACCGAGGTGCGCCCCATAAAAAATCAGAGCGGAAATCTAGCGGAGGATATAGGACGCTTGTACTCAATGTTTTTGCAAAAAATCAAGGCGCAACCTTAACCCACAAACAACTGTGTTCTTTATTGTCCGCAAATGCCCCCAATGAACGACAACATGTGTTTGACGCGCTCATGGCCTTAGTTGAAAAGCGGCAGCTTAATCAATTAAACCATCACAGTTTTACCCTCCCGATTCAGACGCCAGAAGAGGGAATTCTTGAAATGAATCCCAAGGGTTTTGGATTTGTTCGAATTGAAGGTTCAACGAATGACGTTATGATTCGCGAGGAAAACAAAGGGATGGCCATTGATGGAGACCGGGTGCAATTCACTGTAATTAAAGACAGAAACGGCAAGCGAGAAGGGCTTATATTAAATGTATTGGAGCGCGCTCGTATGCAGTTAGTTGGTACTATTCATGTCCGAAATCATAAAGCGATATTATATCCGGACTCAGCAAAATTCGGAGTACCAGTAGAAATTCCAGAAAGCAAGTTAAATGGCGCACAGCAAGGAATGCGTGCCGTTGTAAAAATAACCGTTTGGCCAGAACAACGAAAAATGCCTTATGGGGAAGTTGTTGCGCTGCTCGGTTATGCCGGGACGAACGATGCTGAAATGATCTCGATATTAATTAATCAGGGATTTGACCCGTTTTTTCCCGACGAAGTTCTACGAGAGGCCAGTTTAATTTCAACAGAAATCACGAACGAAGAAATAGCAAAAAGACTTGATTTAAGGGCTATAACAACCTTTACAATTGACCCAGTAGATGCTAAAGATTTTGACGATGCCATTTCTTTTGAACCCATAGAAAACGGAAACCTTAAAATTGGCGTTCACATTGCAGATGTGGGACATTATATACAAGAGGGTTCCGCGTTAGATAAAGAAGCATTAAAGCGTTCGAATTCGGTGTATTTAGTTGACCGGGTAATGCCTATGTTGCCGGAGCAACTTTCAAATGTACTTTGTTCGTTGAGGCCACATGAAGACAAGTTAGCATTCTCTGCGATCTTTGAATTCAACGAGCAACATGAAATCATAAGTTCTTGGTATGGTAAAAGTGTAATTCATTCGAATCGAAGATATACCTATGAAGAGGTTCAAGAAGTTATTGAAGGAAAGGATGATATATATGCACCAGAATTACACACCATAAATAAAATAGCTAAACTCCTTCGTGCTACCCGATTTAAAAAAGGCGCATTAAATATCGTCTCAGAAGAACTTAGGTTTGTGTTGTCTGAAACGGGGGTGCCCACAGGCACACTGCTGAAAACCTCAAAAGAATCTCATCAGCTCATTGAAGAGTTTATGTTATTAGCCAATCGATCTATCGCCGTTTATTTGACTCCGAAAAAAGAGAAGGCGGAAACATACACTACCATTTACCGAGTGCATGATTTACCTGATTTAGAAAAGCTTGGCTTGCTAACCCTATTTTGTGAAAAATTCGGGCTTGAATTACACATTGATCAAATCCAAGAGGCCGCTATTAAGCTTAATAAGCTATTAAAAGATATTGAAAACGAACCCTTCTTCTCGCTAATTCAGGGCATGGTAGTAAGGTCCATGGCAAAGGCCGTTTATAGCACTAACAATAAAGGGCATTTTGGGCTTGCCTTCAAGGAATATACCCATTTTACATCGCCTATACGCCGGTATGCCGACCTCATCGTACATCGGCAACTGTTTGAAAAAACCGAAACCGGCAGTGTAAAACATAGAACTAATCTGGAAGAAGTATGTAAACGAATTTCTGCGAATGAACGAAAAGCCATTGAGGCGGAGCGGGAATCAGTGAAGTACTTTCAAACCCTCATGCTAATAGACCATATCGGAGAGACATTTGAAGGTATTGTTTCAGGAATTTCAGAATATGGAATCTTTGTAAAATTAACCGCTAATAATTGCGAAGGAATGGTATCCATTCAATCGATCACAGCAGATCGGTATTTATTTGACCCTGAACGCTATGCTGTGGTTGGTAAACGAAGCGGAAAAACTATTAATCTTGGGGATACAGTTACAGTTACTGTTGACGAAGTAAGTCCCCGAAAACGCCAAATCGATTTAATTCTAACCTCGCACTAATCGTTATTCGGGGGAAAATGGATTGCTGCCAGAAACACGCTGTAATTCGTGTCCTTTTCTGAACATTTTTTGCGTTATCGGCTTTCCATTGCTGCCATAAACAATGAATAATCCATCTTTCAACCCGTTCCTGTAATGGATTTCATTCATTTTATTTCCTCGTCGATCATTTTGATAAAATTCTCCATGAAGCAGTCCGTGTTTAAATGTTGAAACCACAGCAGGTACAACGCCTCCTGGATAAAAATTAATCCACTTACCAACCTTTTTACCTAAATGATATTTTCCCGACTCTTTAATTGCAAAATCAATCTGAGAATATGCTTTGTAAGCCCCATGCTCAACGCTTTGTTTTTCTCTAAATCCTAAGGCCACGACATCTTGTGAGGCATTTTTTAGCGTTTTAACCTTGTAAGACACCTCTTCTTTTTTCCTTCCATTGTTATAGAATTCGGTCCATTTCCCGGTCTTATTACCCTGCTTATAACGACCAAATAATAGTAATTTACCTTCTGGACTAAACGAATACCATGCCCCATGAAGTTTTCCCTCCTTGTAAAAAGATGTGTTTTTAACCCTCCCGTTTGGCCAAAAATTCTTCCACTCCCCTTGTTCTTTCCCTCTATAATAAGCACCTTGAAGCAAGATTGTACCATCTTCATACCATGTCTGCCAAAGACCTTGTTTCAAATCGGATTCATATTTCCCTTTTTTAAAGGGCGTACCATCTTTGTAATAATAATTCCATTCACCCGACTTTAATCCGTTATCAAACGATGCAGTATAAGAAAGTTCCCCAGATGAATAATAATAAGTCCATACACCCTGTTGCAAATTAGACTTAAACATTCCCTTCATATCCTCTCCACCGTCCAATCTTCTCCAAATCCAAGTCCCTTCCTTTTTTCCCAAATGATACGTTCCTTCCGTTTGTAACACCCCGTTTTCAAAATACACTTGATAGGAACCATCTAACGAATCTTGAATGAAACTTTGCTGTTTTTCGATGTTCCCGTTCGGGAAATAGAATATCCACTTACCCTGTTTTTTACCTCCCAAAAACGCGCCTTCAATTGATGTTCTTCCGGAGGCTAGTAGTTCTATAAAGGGACCATCTCTTAACCCATTATTAAACGTATATGATTCTTTAAGTCCGCCATACGTATAATATGTATTCACTTGTCCTTTACCAGCAACAACCGTTTGAGTGTGCAACGAATCATTCTCAAAATAATCTAGCAAATACGTTGTGTCATTCCTAACTAATTCCGTTTTCCATCTTGAGGCATTTGAATAGTAATAATTCCACAACCCCTCAGGAGAACCTAATTGATAATTACCTTGAATTAGCAGGATGCCTTTTTCATTGTATTCTTTAAAGGTAGAATCCGGGACATTAAATTGAGCAAAATATTGTTGCTTAATTTGTTTATTAGGAAAGTACGTGGTTTGTTTGCCGTGCATTCGATTTCGATAAAAAAACCGCTCCTCTTCAATCGAACCGTCAAGCGCATAGAAAGTCCATTTCCCATGTTTTTCAGTTGTTTTTGGGTTTATTTCATCCAAATAATAACATCCTGTAGAGTGAATTCTTTTGTTATTAGCATCCCAAAACACTTTTACTTTGGGACTCAAGTTTTCAGGTAAGACCTTTTGAGAATGTATGGTATAGCACAGGAATACCAGAAAACAGAGCCACAAATACTTCATAAGAACAAAACGGAAAGAATTATACATGTTACATCTATATTAACTGCCGAAGGATTAGGAAAACACCCGTGCCGGCAAAAACTACACCGATAAGTAAATTCAGGGCTTTCAATAAATTTATGGTCACTAATGGTTTTAGTTTGTTTGCCACATATGCCTTTAAACAATCAATCCCGAAAAAGGTAATTAAAATAATGGCTAAATAAATAGAAATGTGTATGTCGCTTTCATATTTAGCTACTAAATCAAACCCTTTTGCGACGATTGCCAACCAATAAATCACTACACCCGGATTCAATAAGTTTAATGTAAATCCTTTGAGAACTAGCATAGTATTGTCCTTTTTTCTATTGGGCTTAACTTGTTGTTCAGGTAAATCAATCAACTCTTGATCTAAATCAATAGGAGCCATGTGTACCTTTTTAAAAAACAGATTATATACTCCAAAAGCAATAAATAAGGAGCCACCTAAAATACTCAGTGCTAAGTTATTCTTAACATCTCCAAGTCCTTTTAATTGATATGCAAAAAACAAGGAGATAACGATATAAAATAAATCGCTCAACAAAACACCCAAATCAAAAATCAATGCCGATTTGAATCCTTTTGTAATGCTAATCTCGAGCAAAACAAAAAATACAGGGCCAATCATAATACTCAACAGAAATCCTATTCCGATGGCTTGGAAAATATACTCCATATCTACAAAAATAATCAAAAGGTTCGGGTACGATTAAATCTATTGGGTGCAATGAAATAAAAGTAGAATAATCCTTATCTTTGCGTAATTAAATCAGATTCATGAGAACGAAATTGGCCAATGATAAGCTAGATGCTATTATTAAAATGGTAGAAAAAGAGGGTGTGACTGCCCCGAAATTAATTGATGAATTAAAGTCACTACGGGTTAAGGCCTTAGAAGAAAAAGATCCCTTAGTAGTAAAAGTACTTCGGTTAACATATGAGTATTTAGGTGAAAATGAGTCTTTTGCTGTTGAAGGGCAATTTGAAGAAGACGAAGAGGGTAATGAATATCCTTTAGAAATCGATGAGAAAGACAACTTGTTATACCTGTTGTCATTACTTCAAAATGCAGAACAAAAAGTAAATCGGGAAGAATTAAAAGATTACCGAGATGCCTTAAAATCAGAATTATATTAATCTAGAGGCAACGTGTCTTAACACTTTTACGTCCTTAATATACTCATAGGCGTAAGCTTAGATTTATTTAACTTGCAGAGAAAGCCGAAAAACCACCTTTTTCGGCTTTTTTATTTAACAATACCCGCAATACTTAGCGGATGCCGTATGAGTAAAAGGAATGCTTTCATCAAATATTTGTGTAACAACCTCATTCATTAATTCCTGAAAATCTGATAAAAAATCAACGGTGCTTATTCCATTTATATCAAGCGGGAAAAAGGCTTCTGTTTTACGTTGGATCGCATAAATCCCCATAGATGTGGGTAATTTATGATAATTATAATTAAATAAATAGGTATAAACGGCAAGTTGTAGGGCGTGCTTACAGCCCTTAAAAGATTCTTCAATGGTGTCCTTGCGTTTATACGTTACGTCTTCCGTTTTAACTTTACCACTCTTATAATCAACCAATCGATATGATTCCCCAATTCGATCAATTCTGTCCACAAAGCCAACCCATTGTACGACCTTTTCTTCCTCACCAATCATTAAGGTCATAGGGGCCGTTAGTTTTGCTTCTACGCGATGAATATAAACCGGTTCAGCTTGGTTTTTAATATACGCTATGTCGTTCTTTAAAAGGTTAGTTGTTAATTCTTTAGCTACATTGTAAGACAGCCAGTTTTTACCAGATTCAATCAGTTTCTCGTCGTTATTTAAAAAAGACAAAAACTCTTCTTTCAATATTGTAGGGGCAATTAATAACATGTTTTCTAAATCCTGAACCGAAATTGCAGGCGGCGCGGGGCTAACGGGTTCACCACGTTTGTCTACTTCAACAAATGGGGTGAAAAGTTTTTCTAGGGTATTGTGAATAAATCTACCCATGCTGCTAGTTTCCAGCTCTTCCTCAACAGAATCCTCTTCTCCAAACTCCGCTAAATACCGATAATAAAAGTCAAGTGGACAAGTTAAATACTTACCAATCGCACTTGCTGATATGTATTTTGAAAAATAATTTTCAAGTAAGAAATGAATTTGCGGGCGTTTTACAACAACGGCGGAATCAAATTCATTGTTTTCGGGAAAAGCCGTTGTATAAAAGAGCTTTTGAATGGAGCAATTTACATTTACCCGTGCTAATTCCATTTCAAGTTGTGCTATATATCGACTTGGTTCCGAAGAGCCTAAGGAATCATTGGATATTCCATAGGTAATAATGACATCTTCAGCGGTATGCAATAAGCGATAAAAATGATGAGCAAAAAGTCCTTGTTTCTCTCTGGCTGTAGGCAATCCCAGGCCTCTACGTAGGTCCATTGGAATAATTGAATCGATTGGGTTGGTTGGCGGAAGCATTCCCTCATTCATCCCAAGCACAATTAAGTGTTTAAAATCTAACATCCGACTTTCAAGAAGCCCCATAATTTGAAGCCCTTGTGTTGGGTTTCCATGAAATGCGATGGCTTTCTTGCTCCAATGTTGATTAAAAAACGTTCTGAATGTTTTAATATTCATTGGTGGCAAACCCTCTGAAGCGAGTACCGACATGGTTACGAGCGCCTCTTGAAAAACAACTATTTGTTGATGCTCTAACTCAAATCCTTTCTGCATTTGTTGTTCTAATAAGCTCATCAACTGTTGCATTAACGTTATGCCAACTTGATAATTTGAATTCCATGATGTAAACGCGATCGCCGTTAATTCATCTAACAATGGATTGAATGCTAAGCGTTCCTTATTCTGAAACACTTTATTTTGTTGTATCGTTTTACGCTCCCATTCATTAATCTTATTGATCGTTGGTTTGTCTAACCATACCGATATTAATGGGTGCTGAAACAAAAGCATCAAATCTTTATAATATGCCGCCTTTGTATTAAATCTAATATGATTTTCTTGAATTGAAAAGAGTAAATCAATCAAAGACTTTATGGATGTTTGTTTTAAAGGCAATCCTATGGTTATGTTTGCTCGTTCAACGCTTGAAGGGATATTTTTCATTATGGGAACAATAAGCGTTTCATCGGCCAAAAGCACCAATGTTTCGTTGAGTTCAGCTTCTGTTTTATTAGCCAATTCCGTAGCGGCTAACTTCACTTGTCCAGTAATTTGAGAACATGCGACAACACGTATATTCATTGCCTTTTCCAATAAGTTGTTATTCGTAAAAGGCGTCTCTTTTAATCCAAAAAAGGACATGTTCTTTCGAATAAAGGATCCCGCTTCATGCAGGGGATTATTTAAATAATAGGCATCTGCATCTACCCAATATGTTGCTTGTTTTCTCTGTTTTAATGCATTAATCACCGTGAGTTCACCCAGCGACAGTGCATTAAACCCTATAAAATAATAGTGTTTATCCTCTGTAATTAAGTCCGTAGTGTGTTCTGCAAGATGCTTAAGTGCTTGTCCAGAAGTTGATTTATTTAGGTCGCTTAAAGCCTTGTTAAACGCCTGATGAATCGCTGGGAGTTCATCCCAAAACTCCATAAACTTACGTTGGCTTTCCGATAGCTCTTGAGATTCCTCAAGGTTCCAACTTTCCAACTCTTTGATTGCGATTAAATTTAAAAAGACTTGATTGGCATTAAGCAAATATCGATTTATATCTTCAAAATCATCTATCAACATTGGGCCCCAATTCAAAAACTCCTCAAACGACAAGTTTTGGAACTTTTCGGTTTCTTTAATCACCTTAAATAATAAGAATAATTGTCTTGTTTTATCAATAATGGGTAGGTCACTCCAACGTGAAGTAAACTCTTCAATGGTATAAACTGTGGGTAGAAAAATCGGTTTTTTATATGCCTTAGCTAAGGCCTCTAAGACATATTTTTTAGCGCGCTTTGATGGGATAACAAGCACATAACTTGCACTGTCGGCGTGAAGTTTTACCAATTCTGTAGCGCATTGTTGAATAAAAGTTTTCATATTAAATCAGTAGATATGGCCAATAAAAATTAATGTACAACCAGGAACGAGACAAATCCAAATGCATAACGGTCCTTTCCGTACAATACGGTTTACTCATTCAAGGAGTATATTGTTGAAAAAGCGACGCGGTCGGTCCGAGTTCATAAATTTATTTCCTCCGGAGCAGCTTGCAACCAATACATAGGTTTCATTTATTAATATCCTTGTCCATTTTAATCCTTCAGGATAAGCATCACTTAACCCTTGAGTAAATTCAGTACCGT
>JBEAQY010000062.1:0-5027 GCA_041163605.1 Bacteroidota bacterium
CGAACTTAATGCCAGTTAAACTATTTATTGACAAAACAAATACTTTATTAATTGTTCAATCCGTTGACAACATCGAAGATGACTTCAATTCTGATTTTTCAGATAGATTTGAGACTGGTCCAAATGGAGAAATAAATGTTCATCATAGTGTCACTATTTTCGACCTTGAAACAAAAAGAGAGCTAATTTCATTTCCTGGATTTATAAACGATTTAACTAATGAAAATCATTTAATTATTAATGGTTATGCGGTCTGGACACCACATTGCATTTTTTATGATGTTTTAGACTTGAATGAAATAATTAAAAATAAAAAAAGTTTTGTCACACCAAATATTATCAATTCGCTGGAGTTAAATGAATTTATGTCCAGTGAGAAAATGATTGATAAATTGAATTTATTAAGAGAAGGAAATAAACCAAAGCTAGAAAATATAGATAAAAGTTCCTTACATCAACAAAATTATTCCAAGAACTACAGCAACAATTCAGAAAAATTTATAAGATTTGTTGAACAAGGAAATAGTAACTTATGCGATTGTTATTATGAGAAATTAAATGAACTTCCAGAAAGTATTTTACTATCGTTGAAGTACGTAAAGTATGATCTCAATGAAAATTCACTTAGATTGGAAACAGCTTCATTGAATGATTTTGAATATAGTTACCTAAGTGATCTTGATTGTAATAATTGGATTGATCGAAATTTCCCTTGCGACCGTACTTTATCGAATGGATTAACTTACACTTCTTCATTCGACTATGATACTAAAAAAGTTTTTTTATTTCTATATAATGTAAAACCAGAATTTGCACAAAAGATAAAAGACGAAGTCAAAGTATTAATCCAATTTGATCATGATATGATTTTTAATCCTGAAAAAGTCGAAAATTATTACAAGAACCCTTTAATAGAAAATTGTATTGAGTCGAGTAATGATTCAAATAAAGAGAAATTACTTGAACTTTTTAGAAGTTACGCACCGATAGATAAAAACTATGTTCCTTATGCCGTATTTAACCTAATTATTGACGGTGAAATAGTTTTTCTAAAGTATCGTTAAGTCATTGTAATTATTAAACTATCAACCCTTTTATTTTCTGGACTGTACCACTACTTTTGCCAGTTAACTTCATAGTATTTCTTACAGATTGTCCTTGACGAAGGTATTTCACAATATCCTTATGTTGATTCAATAAAGTTTCTTTGTCTTTGGTAAAACCATTTTTCCTTCCAACCTTTCCACCATTTTTTCGAAAAGAGTCATAACCAGATTTAATCCTTTGTCGGATTTGAGATCGTTCCATTTGACTGCGATAATACAAATCGTAGGTCGTAATCCAAGTTGCATCTACCTCAGTAGCAGCGGCAAATTCCGCATTAAAAGAGTCCACAGATTGTGCAATAAGCTCGCTTGCATCCATTGCAGTAACCTTGAGGTTCCATTCTTTATTTAGACTTAATGCGCTTGCTGTAAGGTTAGAACTCCCGATAATAAGGTTATAAAAATTCCCTTTTCTAAAAATATACCCTTTAGAATGGAAGTCACCATCCGTAACAATTTTCAACTCAATATTATCAAAATTCAAAAGCCAACGCAAAGCCTCAGGTTGGGTGAAATTCAAATACTGAGAAGCTAAAATTTTACCTGGTATTTTACGATCCTCGAGCTCTTTCAAAGTTTGTTTTAAAGAGGCAATCCCACTCGTGGTGATAAATGCTACCGAAAAGAAAAACTCATCACAGTTCCGTAACTCTTGCTCAATGGTAGTGAGTACCTTCTTACCTGTAAATTTATCATTGAGCAATAATTCAGGACGAAAAGAACGTATCGAATCATGCGCTTGATCAATGAATCCCGTAGTTAAACTACCTTGTAATTGATGAAGATTTGGATTCATCGTTTCATCAATTCATCAACCACCGGCACATCCGCTTCCGCCCAGTCCAAGGAAGGCAAGGCGGCTGGATCAAGCCAACGATACGCCAGGTGTTCTGTGAGTTGGGGTTCATCGTTCGAGGTACCGCGATAGGTATGCATGGTCAGATGAAAATCCGGATAACGGTGTTCTACCACCATCAACTTTTCTCCCACCACTAAGTCCATGTGGAGCTCTTCCAAAATTTCGCGCACAATGGTTTCTTTTTCCGTTTCGTTAGCCTCTATTTTTCCACCAGGGAATTCCCATTTTTCTGAAATGTACGGGAGTGCGGATTTTCCGCGCTGCACGCAGAGAATTTTTCCATTACGTTCAATGACAGCCGCTACCACCGTTACGTGTTTCATATGGGTAAAGATAAGGATATTATAAAAGGGATTAATCTACTTTTTTACCGCACCCTTCGATACGCCCTTTGGTCTACTCAGGGTACGTCTAAGTTACAAAAAGCTATGCGGTCCCTGAGTAGTCCGCTTCGCGGACGTATCGAAGGGCCGCTTTAAAATCAACGAGAGGTATTTCTGAAAGTCCAAACGTCTTAATGTCCAAATGTCTCAATGTCCAAACATCCCCCCACAATGAAATCCATTGCGCATCGTTTCTTGGACTAGCTAACGAAATGCCATGAAAAACGAAATCATTATTTACCAAGCCGATAGCCATTCAGAACGCATTGAAGTAACCCTTGAAAATGAAACGGTTTGGCTTTCTTTAAATCAAATCGCAAAAGTGTTTGATCGAGATAAATCCGTTATCTCAAAACATTTAAAGAATATCTTCAAAGAAGAGGAACTGATAAAAAATTCAGTTGTTGCATTTTTTGCAATAACTGCTTCAGATGGCAAAACATATCAGGTAGAACATTATAATCTTGATGCGATTCTTTCGGTAGGATATCGAGTGAATTCAAAACGAGGAACGCAATTCAGGAAATGGGCATCACTACGTTTAACCGACTACTTGCTCAAAGGATACGCCATCAACAACCGCATGAATCGGTTTGAAAATCAACTCGAAGGACTTACCAATCAGGTGAATCAAATAGAAGTGCAAATTAAAACAAAGGACCTACCTGTACAAGGAATCTTCATGGATGGGCAAGTTTTTGATGCCTATGAATTAAGCTCCCGCATCATACGATCCGCGCAAAAGTGCATTATCCTAGTCGACAATTACATAGATGAACGCACGTTCACACAATTAGCTAAAAAAAAGGCCCATGTGCGTGTTATTATTCGGACTCAAGTTGAACCCCATGGAAATAATGCATTAAGTAAGCAACTCGCATTAGACCTAGCAAAAGCAAACGAACAATACGGGAACTTTGAGGTAAAAACATTAACTAAAAGCCATGATCGGTTTTTGATTATTGATGATACTGAGGTCTATCATTTAGGTGCATCCTTAAAAGACCTCGGCAAACGATTGTTTGCATTTACTAAACTCCATGCCGAAACCGCGCACACCTTGTTGAATGCATTGTAATAGTGTTTTACCTCATTCAAGTATATAATGTGGTTGTTAAACATATCTGGAATTTGCAGCTTGTATTTCTTAGCGACTGTTTTATTAGCAAGTGGAGCGTCCTTCGACAAGCTCAGGAAACGCTTTAATTTATATGCAATATATCTGGTGCGGCCCCTGAGTAGTCCGCAACGTCGGACGTATCGAAGGGCGCACCAATATAAAACCCGTCGCGATTGATTTTTTGTTTCTTTTTTACATGTATTGAGGAACTCGAAACATCAGACAAAAAAACACTTAAATAAAGATTTTTTTCCCTACATTTTTACCGCACCCTTCGATACGCCCTTTGGTCTACTCAGGGTGCGTCTAAGTTACAAAAAGCTATGCGGTCCCTGAGCTTGTTCGCCTAAGCGAGGCGAATGCGGTGCGAAGGGCCGCTTTAAAATTTACGAAGCCTACAATCACCTTTCCCTATAAAAGCAAAATACGTAAATTTATCCATAACATCCGTTACTTAAGGCAAGGCATGAATAAACCTCAATTACCCGAAGGAAGCGTCTATGGCGCAAAGGAATATAAAGCAATTTACGGTTCATATTTTAAGGGCTTAACGAATCAAGAATTAGCCTTGGAATTCAATCAAAAGTTGGGGTTTGCTTCTTCAATTTCGCTATTCAAGGATTTATGAATGCGCTGATCGATGCCTTAAATGAGAGAGCAATAGATTGCGCTGAGATTGAAACCTCGGATGCCATCTCTTGGGCTCGTGAAATAAAAATTGTGGAAGGAAAAATATTTACGCTAAAAGATTCAAAATGACTCATTATAATGCGAAATTAAATTGGCTAAAAAGCTTTCAAGCCAGTTCAAAATTTGGTAATATGACATTCAAATGTTTGGACGTAAACTATCCATTATTTGAAAAGAAAGATGAATTTTTTACCAAGGTTGATTTAGCCACTTTTAATAAGATAGAAGAAGACAGAATCCCCTTTTTTATCGGGTCACGATTTGGAATTTACCCCAACATCAACAAGCTTGAAGGTTTTTTTAATGGTAGAAAACAGGTGGCGCTTTTGGTAAAATCACTCTTGTCGGAATTCGTATATGGACTTATAATTTATGGGCAATTGAAAGGACAAAAAGTTTTCATATTCCGAAAATCGCAGAGTTTACGTGAGTATTGTTAAACTCATAAGACGAATTAAATTATTTTGCTACCTTGGAACGTTTAGGACATTTTTTATTCTTCAATAAATAATTCCTGTTTTCTTCAATGATTCCATTGCAAGGTACAATGCATCTAAGTCTTGTATGGTATTAAATCCCTGAATAGAATAACGCAGGTAGTAGTGTCCGTTTTGCTCGGTTACAGGAATCTCGATTCGATATTTCTCATAGAGCAAGCGTTTTAATTCAAGGGGATTGTCGGTTTGTATTGGGATGCTAAATAGTTGCCCAATAAATTCCTCTGAAATTGGTGATAAGGCCTCTTGTTCCATCAATGCACAAAAGCGAGGGGCTTGTTCTATTACCATAGTTCGACACGCTTCACCAACCTTATCCCATTGTTGTTCCTTACGAAATTTCAAACAAGCAGGAATGCTCAAGAAAGCAGC
>JBEAQY010000063.1:0-27150 GCA_041163605.1 Bacteroidota bacterium
TTAAGTCCTGGGTCTTTTGAGGCATAACCCAACGCGGTGCTCGTACTGCCATCAATCCCACTGGTTCCACGGTTTGCAAAATAATGGCATCCTTTGATTGGGTCAAATAACTGGCAATAACGGATAACCGAACTGTTGGCCATATGAATCGTGGTTCCTTCAGGAACGAGTTCAAAAAATGCTTGATACACATGGAAATCTGTAAGCAAGTCTGTTTCTGGCAGAAACAAAGGCATGCGGTCCTTGATTTCATAATCCAATTGCTTCCATTTCCCGAAGTAATTCACTGTTGCTTTGTTAGAAAGTTTCTCATTTAATGCTTGAAAAAATGCAGCGGGTTCACATACCAATGAATGACTTAGTTGCTGATAGGTGTCCATTGCAGGAAATGAGATTCCAAGGCGAATGTGCATGTGTAACTTACTTTTTCGCAAGAATGATTTAATTCGTTTTGAAACTACTGCTCCGCCAAAGCTAATTAGAACTTCTGGCATGAAGTCTTCTTCATTCGTTTTATCAATACGATTCAATGAACGGTCAATGCACGCATTAAACCGCTCGCACCAGAGATTCGACGTGTTTTCTGTTAAGACGACCACATTGCTGTTTGATGCAAATAATTCAAGCGCCTGTAATAAGGCTAAGTTCTCTGAAAGTTGTCCGCACAATACCATCACCTTTTTTCCTTCAATCTCTTTTGCAATTGTATGAATGGCTTCTTTGCTTGGGGAAAAATTTTGAAGTATCGTAATGTTGCGTTCAAAGGTTCTTTCCTTCGAGGCTGTTTGGTACAAGGGTTCTGAAAGCCCTAAATTGATATGGGCAGGACCATAATGTTGGAGTTTGTCAAACAAGATCGCGGTTTCACGTTGATGTTGCCATAGGGTCTGATCGCTTAATGGCCCATCTTCCAAATGAACCACACTGTGCGTGAAATCCTTGAATAAATTCAACTGGCGAATCGTTTGTCCATCGCCTTGATCGGTCCATGCTTGGGGACGGTCTGCTGAAACTACTAATAAGGGGATATTTCTGTAATATGCTTCGGTTATAGCTGGAAGGTAGTTTGCGGGTGCTGATCCCGACGTACAACATATAACCACTGGTTGATTAAGCCGTTCTGCTATACCTAAAGCAAAGAATGCAGCAGATCGTTCGTCATGTATTACTGTGGTGTGGAAATATGGGTCAGAATCAACGGTGATTGCGAACGGGGCATTTCTTGAACCAGGTGAAAATACCCAATGAGAAATGTTACGTGCTTTGCATTGGTCTACCACCAATTGTACTACCCATTTATCGCTGCAAATCATACCGTAAAGTTACTAGATTTAAAGGAGGTCGAAGAGTGTTTTACTTTTATTTTCTGTTTCTGTCCATTCCAATTCCGGTACAGATTCATCCGTGATTCCTCCGCCAACAAATGCGAACAGTTCATCATCAATTAATTTTGCGCAGCGCAAATTCACATAACAGTGCGTTTGATGTGCCTCAAATACACCAATATATCCAGTATATAATTCACGGCGATGGATTTCTAACGCCTCATACACTTGTTTTGCTATGTTACGCGGTAAGCCACAAACGGCTGGGGTTGGATGTAATTGCTGAATTAATTGTCCTTCGCGTTTGGAATCGATGTTGAACGTAATGTCTGTTCGTAAATGTTCAACCGGTCCCGCTTGGTGAAGGTATGGACCATCAACATCAACATCCCCAATGGTTAACCCGTTTATTCCCTCAAGGATAAAATCCGTTACCAAAAGTTGTTCTATTTCTTCTTTTTCCGTCCACATTCTGTTTTCATTCGCTTTTTTTGTCCCCGCTAAAGCCATGACAAAGCAATGAGATTCAATACGTCTGAGCAAGATTTCTGGGGTGGCTCCTATCCACGAACCCAAATTTTCATCCTCAAAATAGTAAACGAAAGCTTGCGGATATGTCTGCATTAAACGCTCAAAATAGGAAAATCGCTTGCTTTGTTTTAAGGGGCGTTTAATAACTCGAGAATAAACTACTTTTTTTAATTTGCTATTTTGAATTCCATCCGTAATGCGGTCCAATGCCATTAAGTATTCGCCTTTTCTGGCCTGATGCGGTGGGTTTTGTGATTGTACAACAAAGGGCCTGGCAGGATTTGTTTTAAAGACGTAGCGTTTTTCACCATCCGCGTTGGAAACAACAAATCCACTCGGCGTTTCATCCATGGATATGGGGTGAAATTGACCGTGGCATGTTACAAGTTCATGTCCTGGAATTCGGTAATAAAGCACCATCCTATTTTTTTATTCGCATGATGGTTAAACGTCCGGTGCAAACTAATTGTTCGGTTGTTTCCTCATGAATATCAACTTGCCAAATGTGTGTACTTCCACCCGGATGAATCAGCGTCCCTGTAGCTATTACGTTTCCATTGCGCACCGCGCGAATATGTTCCGCATTAATGGATAGACCAACGGGCCGTTCTTTTGTTTTGTCAGCCATGAGAAAACTTCCAAAAGAGCCTACGGTTTCAATGAGCGCAGCGGAAGCGCCACCATGTAAAATCCCCATAGGTTGATGCGTTCTTTGATCTACCGGCATTTTGAATTTCAAGTAATTAATCCCCAGTTCAACACATTCAATTCCCAGGGTTTCCATAAGGGTATTATGGTTTAGTGCATTCACTTCTTCAAGGGTAAATTGTGTAAAATCCATGGGGTAAAAATACAATGAAAAGTCCTATGGTGTATTTGGTATGTGTTCTTTACTTACCTTTGTATTGTTCTTTGGTTTCCGTGTACTCGGAATTAAAAAGGAATTCGGTGTAAATCCGGAGCTGTATCTGCAGCTGTAAGCACTGTAAGCGGTTGATAACCACTGTGAAAACGGGAAGGTAACCAGCGTTGGTGTAAGCCAGAAGACTTGCCTTTGAGCAGAGAGATGACTTCAGAATAAAGTCGGACTCGGTTATAGGGCGTATTGTACCTATTCGGTTCCCTCTTTTTTCTTTTGTGAGTTTTTAGTTTATTAACCGTTTAAAAACAGAACGAATGAAAAAAGTTTTTTTAATTGTTGGCTTTGGCCTTACCCTGTGCGCTCAAGCACAGAACTATTTGCACCAAGTATTAATCTTGAACGAGGGATATTTTGATTACAATTTGAATCAGATTATTACTCCAGTAACGGTAGGTTCTTATAATCCAGCAACACAATCCTATCAGGAAGTAAGCACTATAAACAACATGCGCTTTGCCTCCGACTTAATCATCGATGGGAATGCGTACTATGTTGCAGCAGATTCTAAAATTTTAAAGTATGATTTGAATGCACATAGTTTAATCGCAGAAGTTAATTGTCCGGGAGTAAGAAATTTAGCCGTGAGTCAAGGCAAATTAATTGCCACTCGAGGAGAATACTTAACTACCTATGACTCATATTTGCATGTATATGATGCGAATTCCTTACAGTTGATTCAAGCCATTGATACCTTGGTTGGACCGAAGTGGGCCGCACAGAATATTGCAGTGGTTGGAGATAAAGCTTATATCGCAGTGAACAATGGCTATGAGTGGGGGAATGAAAAAGGGATTGTAGGCGCACTAGATTTGACAACGCTAACTTACGGTAATGAGATTGATTTAGGTCCGGACGGTAAAAATCCTGATAATTTAATGGTGTACAACGGGATGTTATATACGGTAAACAATAAAGATTGGAGTGGATCTTCTGTATCTGAAATCTCATTAGGTTCTGGTGCAGTGAATACCGTGAATTTGGCGAATGCAGGAACGGGGTGCGGAACTTCTGCGTTACGCGACGACAAATTAGTGTATCAAATTTCCATGGAAACGACCTTGAATGAATTTGATATGAGCGTAATGAATACTACCGGTCCAGTGGTGGGTCACCAAACGACGTATTACGAGCTGGCACAAGAACCAGTAAGCGGTAATTTCTATTGTTCAGAAACGGATTTCTTCTCTTATGGAACAGTACATATTTTCGACGGAACCAATACTGAGATCACTCAATTTGCAACAAGTACTTCGCCAGGAACGGTCGTGTTTGATGTACGCCCAAGCGTAGGATTAACTGAAATCAATGAGGGCTTAGCGGTTTATCCAAATCCAGCGAATGATGTGGTAACTGTTGATCAAGTGGGAGAAAAGTTGGTTTATGCCCTAGACGGTACCTTACTTTTATCGAGTAATGAGCAAATGCTAAATATCAGTTCTCTTTCACCGGGTATGTATGTGATTGCGGTAAATGGACAAAAAACCACGCTAGTTAAGCAATAAGCTATTCGAATAGTAAAGAAAATTAAAGCGGCTTCGGTCGCTTTTTTTGTGGCTGATAATTGCAAGAACCGAGTCCAGCAACGTCGAGTATTTTACTTTTTCTCATGAAACCTTTCAACCTCAGCAATCATGCTGGTGTAGGATTGATACCATTGCGCGATGCCTAAGGCTTTCGCTTCTTCATGTATAGGGTGCGAGGCCCACGCTCGAATCGATTCCATATCCTTCCAATAACTAATAAACATCCCGCGTCCGTCCTGCTTCATGAATATAAATGGCACTATTGAGCCAAGCTTGCTATTTGAGCCTCCGTTTACAGACATCAATGATGCTGGGCTTAACGGAGTTTTTGAAGATACAGCTGCCTACAAGATAATCAGTATTGTAGAGCATGTAAATGAAAATGCTATGGTGGGGTAGTTAGCTATATATAAGTATATGAACCTTAGATTTTTCTTTCTATTTGCTTCCTCAATAATTCATGGAAGCAGGATAAGCATTCAATTGCTAATCTTTTTTTAAATAAGGAATAAGAAGGTCTTGAGATGTGTATCTTGCTAAGGTTCTTAACCCCTGGTTTATAGAGATGGTTGTATACAGTGATAGGCTCTGTTATTATCCAATCCTTGAGTAACTTATATCTTAGACCATTTTTAGTCTTTAGTTGAACTTCATCATTTAGGTTATAAACTTTAGCCAAGTTAGCTACAATTTTGAGCATAATCAACATTATATTTTAACCATTGTCAACATGTTAAAAAAGCAAATTATAGAATACCCTTATTCGTATTCATTTAACTGATTTATCAACAAGTTTAAAAAGTTATTAATCTTTGAGATTTTATGTAATTGGTTTATTTTGATATAGGTTTTATGAGATTGTTTAAACTAAAACAAACATTTAATTCTACTAAGAATTTAATTTTTATTCACCTATTATTTATCAAACCAATATTTGTAATTCCTGTGATCTATTCCCCCATGGTGCGAACATGTTCCAGAGCCTTCTGAATAACTAATCCATCCATCTTCACATGTTATACTTGTTTTTTCTTTGGACACCATTGTATAAAAGCAAATAATAAATGAGATAACAACCAAAATTGCATTAATGCGAATTGCAAAATCTGCAATTGAACCTAATTGGTTTATATTAAATATTAAAAGAAATAACAGTAACAATGAAAAAATAAAAGAAAACCAATTAACAAACCAAAATGTATAATCCATGGAATAATAAAAAATGTTTTTTTCTTATCAAATCTATTTTGATTAATTTTTAATACATCTAACTGAGTGCGGGGCATTAAAAAACACTTCTCTAAATTCAGATTCAGTATTATTTGAATTAATTTTTAGAACCCCTGCCAATAAACTCTTCATTCCATTATATTTATTAATTTCCTCAAATAAGTCATCTGTCCAAAACCCTGTTTCCTCATTTTTGCCGTCAAATTCACCGCTTCCAACCCTATATCCAATGGGTATAGCATTGAATCCAGAGGAATTTGTGCCAACAGACTTCCATAGTGTAGTTGATTTTAATTTAATACTTGCTTTTTCAATACCACCTAAGTATTCTATCATGTCTTCAAATTCTTGAGTGGATGGAATATGCCAACCAACTGGACATACACCACGGTCATCAATGACAACATACCAGTTATACAAGGCATTATTTTTTTGTTTGTCATTGTTGTAGTAACACATTACAGGCCATATTTTTTCCAAGGTAGAATCTTCCATTGCAAATAAACTTACCTCTTGCCAGTACCTATTTGAAGTAACTAGCTCAACAGGATCTCCATTGTTGAATTTTTCTGTTCTTAAATTTTCAGCCATCCAAATCTGAGAACCAATTTTAACTGTTTTGTATATGTTGCCGCTTATATCCGTAATAGTCTCTTGACTATGTGAAAGAACAACAAATATTAAAGATAGTAGTAAGAAAAAGCCTTTCATTTTTAAATTATTTACTTTCAAAGATATGTTTAATAATATAATTGTTCATCGAATTTATTAAATCTTGATCAAACTGCTCTAATATATTCCCGTTACAGGGTTTCCATATTCATGCCCTAAAGCTTCTGCGATGAGGTCTTTAGAATATCCTAATTGTTTTGCAGTATTTGCATAGCTATACCTAAATACATAGGTAGTTATGGGTTCATGAATACCTAGTTTTACACCAATTTTTTTTAAGTGATGGTTAATGGTTTTTCTTTTTTGAGTTAGTATTTCAATTATTTTAGGGGAGTTCAGTTCTTCTAGATTTATTAAACCTAGTAAGGTGTTATTTCCATTAAAATAGTCTAAACAAGCTCCGATAGCTTCATTAATCTTGATGCTGTATATTTTATTTGTTTTTCTTCTTTTATAGATGAGGTATTCACCTTTTATGTTATCCTTAGTCAGCAGTAGTAAATCTGTAATGTTTATACCTCTGAGCATAAATAACAATTTTCCTATATTCCAATAGTAAAAATCAGGATGCGTTGCTTCAATAGGGTAGTTAAAATAGCATGATAAATCTTTTAAGTTTAACACTCTTGGTACGGTCGGAGTTTTTCTAATTCTATAATTTTTAAAAGGGTACCAAGATGTTTCTACAATATTTTCCTTTATTGCAGAATTGCATACAAATCTGAGGCTCCTAAAATAAACGCCCATTCCATTAACACTTACCCCAGTTCTGAAAAATGCTTCTTCTAGTTTAACAACCATAGAATAACTAAAGTCTTGTATCGGTATATTTATATCAAGGTGCTTTTTTACAGCATTAAGGCTAGTTCTATGTACTTTGGCCCCACCATAACGTTTGCATTTTAGCAGGTGTTCAATAATTTTTTCCCAGTATTCAGCCAATGTTATAGCTGAAGATTCTTGCTGTTCCAAAAAGATCTTAATCTGGGCAGAATTCAATGCTAAAGATCTGCTAGAGTAGTTCAATGATAAGCGGTGTAATTTGTCCCTATAGAAACGCTCCTGCTCATAAAGCGCTTTATTTAATTGTGGCTTGTTTTTAACTAGTGCATTTTTAAAGTCAAATTCATTTTCTGAGAGAGAGATACCCGTTTTAATGTGGATAGGCTTGGAGTTATATACCACCAAAAATACTAAAGGGTAGGTGCCGTCTTTCTTTTGCCTGCGTAGATCTAAATTCAATTTAATTGTTGCCATTTCTAGGTGTTTAAGACCTGAAAATTTGCAAGCAGATTTGCAAGTAACTATCCAAAAAAGGCATTTTATTGGGTTATTACAACGTTTTAGACAAACCTTGTGAAAATAAAAAACCCAGTCAAAACAATGTTTAACTGGGCTTTTTCGCTCCCCCTGCTGGACTTGAACCAGCGACCCTCTGATTAACAGTCAGATGCTCTAACCAACTGAGCTAAGGAGGAATTTTGTGGAGGCAAAGATAGAAACTTTTCTATATTTTGCAATTCAATAGTAAAGAAAAATTTAAAAATCTTCGTCGGATATATTGAAATCGTCAAAGTGATCCTCATCCTCACTTAAAAATTGATCGCGATCAATGTAATCATCCACTTCACCTTCAACACGTTGTGCAGGACGTAAGATGTTGGTATCGGATACATTCAATCGAATCTCGGTGCGTACATTGCCGTCGTCTGTAATATAGCCTTTGGCATAGGGTGAACCCACCAACTCAACCAAAGTGCCCCTTGTTAAAAAGTCCACAATACGCATATTGCTTCCTTCACGTTTCCATATTGTGCAATTTACCCAGGTGGTTTTTGTTTTGGAGGAACCTGTTTTTTTATCGCGCCAATTCTTATTATGTGCCACTGGAAAGTTGATCGCAATAATACCGCGCTCCATAGGTTTAACAATAGCGTCCTTACCGATGTTTCCAATTAGTCGAGTTTCAAATACTGTAGCCATAACATTTCATTTAGCAATAACTACAAATTTAGCTAAATAACTAATTGTCAGTCAAATAAATTCAATTTAGTGCTGGTGGCCGTGCGGTCCATGGGCATGTCCGTGAGAAATCTCATCTGCGGTAGCCTCGCGAACTTCAAGGATAGTTCCTTCAAAATGTAAATCTGTTCCTGCTAAGGGGTGATTGAAATCCATTTTCACTACGTCATCTGTAATTTCAAGAATTCTTCCACGCATTTGATGACCTTGACCGTCACTCATTGGGATTAACGCACCAACCTTAAACATCTCGGTATCAAAATGTCCGTTCTCATCATGAAATACATTGCTAGGAATCATTACGATTTCGTCGTCAGATGGCAAGCCATATGCATTGGCGGCTTGAATCGCGAAATCAAAGGCATCTCCTGTAGTTTTCCCGCTTAGGTTTGCTTCAAAATCTGGAATTAAAGAACCTACTCCATAAAGAAATACCAAAGGATTCGTTTCGTCAGTGATTTCGATTTGTTCTCCGGTTGTATGGTTTGTAAGTTTATACATTAACGAAACCACGGTGTTTGCTGCTATTTGCATTGTTATCTGTGTTTAAGTTGCGTAAATTACGCGGGTTATTTTTTTATGAGTTCTTTTACAAAATTTGGTAAGGCAAAGCTTCCATTGTGTAATGCTGCATTGTAATATCTTAGTCCATGGGTACTAACGAATGTTTCAATTTCAGCTTCTTTTTTGTGGGTTGGACCTTCGATATTCCCTTTCAAACCATATTGGAAACTCCACATACCCGTAGGGTAGGTAGGAACAAAAAATAAGGATACAGGTGCCTTGTCTGTACCAAAAATGTCCTGTAAGGTATGATTCAGTTCTCTAAATGCCTTTTCATTGAATTTTGGTGATTCACCTTGAGCAACCAGAATCCCATTTTCCTTTAGAGCATTGTAACAATTTGTGTAAAAGGATACTGAGAAAAGTCCTTCTGCCGGTCCAACAGGGTCTGAACCATCCACAAGAATGACATCATAAGTTCCCGGTGCCGCGTTTTGAGCGAAGGCAATGCCGTCATCAACCAACAAGGTGAGTTTTGGATCGTCAAACGATGCCGCAATGTTTGGTAGATGTTCTTTACAAGCCTCGATTACCGCGCCATCAATTTCAACCATCGTTACTTTTTCTACGCCAGGGTGACGCAACACTTCACGAATCGTTCCGCCATCACCGCCACCAATTACCAATACATTCTTTGGATTTGGATGCATAAACATGGCAGGATGTGATATCATTTCATGGTAATGAAATTCGTCTTTCTCTGTGGTCATCACCATGTCATCTAAAGCCAACATCTTTCCGTATTTGTATGACTCTAAGATTCTAACCCGTTGGAATGGCGATTGGTGATCGTAAAATACTTCTCCCGTAAAACGAAGGGATAAGGCTTGATTTTCGTCTTTATCCGTAAACCATACATTTCGCGTGTAAAATCCTGGATTAACCCATTCATTTGCTTTTTGACGCATGGTTGAGATATCAAAGTCATTTCGAGTAAGCAAGTTCACCGAACCACGCTTCATTTCAATGGCTGAATAGGATTTCGCTTGAAAACTCTCTTTTAAGTAATCAAAGGCTATCCAAGCATTCATTTCGCCGCAAGTAAATACATCAACGGCCGCATAGCCGTATTCAGGCCAAGTATGAATCGCTAAGTGACTTTCTTGAATTACCACAACTCCAGAAACACCGTAGGGTGAAAAATGGTGAAAGGTAGAATTTATAACTGTAGCCTCTGCTTTCTTCGCAGCATCCACCATGTCGCGTTCAATTGCAGCCACATCATTCATGATATGCGGGTCACAGTTCATAAATTCAACCAAGATGTGATTTCCAAGGGCTGTACTCATTTCTTTTTCAGTTTAATAATTCGACTGCAAAATTAAATGATTAATTTCGGTTCTATGTTAAGAATGCAATATAAACCGCGTGCAATACACATGTTTTTTGCCATGTCATTGATTTTATTGGCTTTTCAATGCAATAAACACACAAGTTCTCAGTGCATCAATTCAAAAATTAATGCCTTTCAAAATGAATGTTGTGACCAAGGTGCCTCGGTAGAAGAGTATACCTTTCAGCAAGAACAAGTTTTCGTGTTTAATATAGGTCCCTGTGGCGCAGATTTTCCAGCCTATGTGCTAACCTCCAATTGTGATACCTTAGGTTTTCTGGGCGGTATAGCGGGTAATACGACTATCAATGGCGAGAATTTTTCTAATGCTTCCTTGGTGGGTACGGTTTGGAATAATTAGTTTTTAATCCAAGGGATGGAGTGGTTGTTCACTTCAATCAAATACATTCCGCTTGTTAATCCGTGCACATTCAACGTTGCTTCATTCGTTTCACTGTCCATTTGAAGTAAAACCCTCCCCGATAAATCTATGATTGATATGGCTGTACGTGTGGTTAATCCGTGAATCGTAAGCCATTCGTGCGCAGGGTTCGGGCTAATCCACGATTCTTGTAGGGAATGAACAGATATAGAGTTTAAGTCAACAACTTCTATTAATGAAGAATCACTGGTTGTACATCCGTTTCCATCCGTGTAGCTATAGCTTACGTAAAATGAACCCGGTCCGGTGAGCGTTGGGTGAAAGGAAGTGCCAATGATTCCCGGACCAGAATAAACACCGCCACTCGGTGAACCCGGTGCAACATTAAAGGGACCCGATCCCTCCATCACTGTCGTAGTGGTTTCATTATAACTTACCGGGTCAACATCGAATAGATTTACTGTGATGGAATCCATGTTTTGACATCCATTAGAACCCGTTCCGGTAACATAGTACACCCCAGAGCTAAGCGGGACAAACGGTTCATTATTTAATACGCCATTATCCCATTGATAGCTTACCGCAGTTCCTGTTCCCAATAAACTGATTTCTTCGCCTGGGCATGTGCTATAACTTACGCCGGCATCCACAAACGGTAACGCTAAGGTACCCAAGGTAATTGGATTTGATCGGGTATAACAGCCTGCGCTATCCAACCCCTTAACATAATAACTTCCAACAATAGCAGTTGTCATGTTGACCCCAACGGTCCCATTACTCCATACGGCATTGTACAAGGTGGAGGGGGAAGCGGCGTGAAGCGTAGCAGTAGAACCAACACAAATACCAAGGATTGGGTCTATGCTTAACGCGATGTTTTTGGATGTTAGCAATCCGAGGGCATCGGCCTTCCCAAAACCATACCCGAAATTAGGCGTTGCACCAGTGTATGCATCTACTATCGCGGTGTTACCTAAATCAAGCTTAAATTGTTGGTAAGTACTCAGCGGACATTTTTGCAAATAAAGTGCAGCGATTCCTGCAACTACAGGCGAAGCCATAGAGGTGCCGCCATTACGCACATGGAATCCACCAACATCAATGGTGGTATTGTTTGCCGTATTATTCAGATACCAAACGGGTCCTGAAGCCAAGGTAACATCGCCTACTGCAGTAATGTCTGGCTTGGTAGTCCCATTCCGTGCAGGACCTTTACTACTATTTTCACTAAGTTTACCAACAGGAGTCGTTGAGGCCGGCTGATAATACGTATTGTTTTTTGTGATGTGTCCTTTTCTGTTTCTCATGTTGGCAACAGATATTACTTTCTCTGAACAATTCCAGCTGCTCACGATGGTTTGTAGGGAGTCAGGCATGATATAATGCTGAATCGCTGGGAATTGATTTTGTGTAGGAATAGAGGTGCTAAAATTACTTAGCTGAATCCAACTGCCGCCCCAAGCATCGTATTTACCTGAACCAGTAGTCATAAAACGGTATCGATAGGCCAATGAATCAATCGTAGTAAAAACCGACATCATATGGAAGTTAGCCCCTACAATTTCACGGTAACTGTCGATGATGGCTATGCGCTGACCGTTTGCATTAAATAAGGTGTCCGTCACTGGGACTTGATTCATGTTGCTCGTTGCATAACGGAATGTGGTGTTTCCTCGGAATGAATAATTCGGTGAAATCTTATCCGCCCCATAGGCGAAGTAGTAGTGCGCATCTGCCGTATCCGACCAAAGGTCAAATACAATTTTATTGGGACCGGCTACGGTCATTCCAGTATTTGGAATATTCCAGAAAAACGTAGTGTCACTGCCAATGCTGTTGTTTCTAACATGAAATTTACCTTGATTTCCGGCATTGCCTGCGGCGGAAACTACAATTCTTCCTGGGGATAAGTCAAGCAGGGATTCAATCAAATCGGCTGCAGGATCGTTTCCGTCGTGACTGCCTAAATAATCCCCTAAAGAAATATTAATTACTGCTGGTTTACCCATGGAATCAGCCACTTTGAAAATGTAATCACAGGCATCCGCAATCGTTAAGGTCCAGTTGGGTAAATTAAAATTGGTTTCAACTACGATGAGGTCTACCTCGGGTGCAGCCCCTTTGTTTTTTAAATTGGCTCGCGCATTTCCAGCAGCCATTCCAGCGACCGTAGTGCCATGTGCTGTGACGGTTTCCAAGCTGGTGCAGGTCCCCGCATTAATGGACGAACTATCCCAAACAATTCCGTAATTATAGGGTTGTGGCGGATTTGCGCCGTTAACCGAATGGTCCCAATACCGCAATACGCGGGTTTTTCCTGTGGCGGTTTTGAAATCCGGATGATTGAAATCAATTCCTTGATCAATTACACCCATAATAATTCCTTTGCCTGTATAAGCCGTATCTACACCATTTAAACCTGAATGGACTAAATTGATTTGATGCTTAACTAGTGCGCTATCAGCTAAGGCTTGTGGTCGAGAGAAAGAAAAATACAAACCCTCAACCTTGCACATGCCTGAGGCGTCAAGCAATTGACTTGGTTTGGCGTTGAAGAAAAGGTAAGATGCAGTGCTTTGTTTGATGGGTATACCCAACGATTTTAAAGTTTGTTGATTGTAAATCGTATTGGAAGCGCTTAGACAAAGTTCTTGATCAGGATGTGAGTTCGCGTATTCCTTGAAAGAAAATCCATGAAAATCATGCTGCTGTGCAATCATAGACCAAGAAGTTAATCCGACAATGAAGCAGATTAACATTTTTTTCAAATTGAAATGCCTTTCGGATATTTTTGAATTGCCCATGGAAGTAAAAATAACGTATTTTTGGGAATTCGAACATTTAAAATAATTCTGAATCAATGAAAATGCTGAAAAATAATCTTGCGCTTTCCTTCTTGTTCTTAGGTGCGCTATCCTTTGCTCAACCCATCCCAGGAACCCTTAATTGGTACAACGGAACTGGGAATGGAATGTCCACAGAATTGGCATATAAAAAACTTTTGAAAAAGAAAAAGGCAACACCAGTTATTGTTGCCGTTATTGACTCCGGTGTGGATTTGGAGCATGAGGATTTACAAGGTAAGATTTGGACAAATACCAAAGAAATTCCAGGAAACAAAAAAGATGATGACGGAAATGGCTACATCGATGATGTGCATGGGTGGAATTTTCTTGGAAATATTAATGGTGAAAATCAAGAAAAAGCACGCTTGGAAAAAGCACGGATCGTTAAAAAGTATGGTCAAAAATATGAGGATATTGACCCGGAAACATTGGCGTATGATCCGATTTACGAAATGTATGTGAATGCTGAAAGTTCGCTGTATGAGGATGTTTCTCAATATGAGCCATATCGTGATATGATTGGCAAAGGAATGTTCGATAAGGAGACTGAAGATTATTTACGAGATCAATTGGAATTTAATTTAAATCCTGACTTCGACGATCGTTCTTTAATTGGAGATAATCCAGATAATTTCGACGATAAATTTTATGGAAACGGCGATGCTGAAGGTCCAGATGCTTTGCATGGAACACACGTAGCTGGAATTATTGGTGCGGTACGAGGAAATAAAAAAGGAGGAGATGGTGTTGCTGATAATGTGTTGATTATGTCTGTGCGTGCTGTACCCAATGGTGACGAGCACGATAAAGACGTAGCCAATGCAATTCGTTATGCCGTGGATAATGGCGCGAAAGTGATCAATATGTCCTTTGGTAAGAGCTTTTCTCCGTACCATGAAAAAGTACAAGAAGCCATTCAATATGCAGTGTCTAAAGATGTTTTGATGATTCACGCGGCAGGAAACGATGCGTCTGACATTGACTACACTGATAATTTTCCTAAAAAACCGGTCTTTGATTACATCGATTCTACCAGTAGAAAACTTTTTCTAAACATTGGAGCAAATACGAAAGAGTCTGGTGATGCCTTAGTGGCTTCATTTTCAAACTTTGGTGCCATGGAAGTAGATGTGTTTGCACCAGGAAATGAAATTTATAATTCGGTCCCTCAAAGTTCGTACAAAAATTTACAGGGTACATCTATGGCTGCACCGATGGTAGCCGGTGTGGCTGCTTTACTAAAATCTCGTTTTCCTCAAGCAAGCATGGTGGAAATTAGCGAAGCGATTACACGCACTGTGACAAAATATGACCAACTTACAAGCATTAGCATTACGGGTGGTGTAGTGAACGTGTATAACGCAGCCAAGTATTTGCAGAATTTATATAAATAGGATGCGATTTTCTTTATTGGCGCTGTTTAGTGTCATTAGTATAGCTGTACTTGCTCAAAAAAATTCTTCAGGTAGCGTAGCCAAAATCACACCCGAAGATCGCCTGAATTCCTTATTGGATACTTGGCACAAGAATGCAACCTTAGCTAAGTTCGACGAGTATTTTGCAGCGACTTCTGACAACTTTGTGTTTTATGGTACAGCACCTGCAGAGAAATGGGATAAGGTAGCGTTCAAAACCTTTTGTAAACCTTATTTCGACTCTACCCGAACATGGAGATTTACACCATCCAATCGCGTTTGGAATTTTTCAAAAGACGGAAAAACTGCATGGTTTGATGAAGACCTGCAAACATGGATGTTAGATTGTCGAGGGAGTGGGGTGTGTGAAAAAACAAAGCAAGGCTGGAAATTGGCATATTACAACTTAAGTGTGGTAATTGAAAATGAGAAAATTCAGGAGTTTATTAAACTTCGAAAAGATTAAATGACCCTTTCCGAATTCCGATTAGCGTTGAAAGATACGTTACAAGATTTTTATTCAAACAGTGAATTAGATCAGCTCGCTAAAAGGCTTTTGATGAGTCGTGTGAAGTTGGATTCTACAGCATATCTGTTAGCTTCAGAAGCTGAGCTTTCCGATGAGGTGTTGGAACTATTAAGGTCAGATATTCACCGCCTTTCAATGCACGAACCCTTACAATATGTGCTGGGTAATACATCGTTTTATGGCCTTGAAATTCAATGTAACCCTGCTGCACTTATTCCGCGACCTGAGACCGAAGAATTAGTAGATTGGGTATTAAGCGAAGTTCAATTGCCTTCTTGCACATTGATTGATTTAGGCACAGGTACCGGTTGCATACCCTTGGCAATAAAAGCTAAACGTCCGTCTTGGCAAGTTTCTGCGATAGATGTGAGTCAAGATGCCTTAGCGCTGGCACGAACCAATGCCTTAAGGTTGGCCTTGGATGTTCACTTTGAAGGTGCGGATTTATTGAAAGACTTTTCGAACCTTGCGATTAAAGACAAATTTAATGTAGTGATATCAAATCCTCCGTATATACACAATGCGGATGCGATGTCTATGTTGCCTAATGTACTAAATCATGAGCCATACCTAGCCTTGTTTGTGCCTGATTCGGACCCCTTGCTTTTTTATCGCCGTATCGTGGCCTTTAGTGAACAGTATTTGGAAAAAGAGGGCTATGTATTCGTTGAAATTCACGAAGACTTATCTGAAGAGACCATTCAGTTGTTTCATCAGGCTGGATTTGCTAACATTGAATTGAGGAAAGATTTGCAGGGAAAACCGCGCATGATTAAGGCACAACGTGTATCTTTATGATGTGAATCCGGAGGAAGCAAAAGCTAGAATATTATCCTTGTCTGCCGAACTGAATCGGCACAATGATTTGTATTATATTCAGGTTAAACCAGAGATTTCCGATCAAGCGTTTGATTTTCTTTTAAAAGAATTAGAATCTCTTGAAGCTCAATTCCCGGATTTTGCACTTCCAAACAGTCCTTCTAAGCGAGTTGGGGGAGATATCACTAAAAAGTTTGAGTCTGTTCGACATGAATTCCCTATGCTTTCTTTGACGAACACTTACTCCGAAGAGGAGATTCAAGAATGGGCAGGAAGGATAAGCAAAGCAGGAATGGAAGACTTGGAGTTTGTTTGTGAGTTAAAGTACGATGGGGTAGCGATTGGATTGCGCTATGAGATGGGGGATTTGGTTCGTGCGGTAACGCGTGGAGATGGAGAACAGGGGGAAGACATTACAGCCAATGTACGAACCATACGAACAGTTCCTTTGAGTTTAAAAGGCGATTTTCCAGATAAATTTGAGATTCGAGGAGAAGTATTTATGCCTCTAGCGGCGTTTAATAATTTAAATGAAGCGCGTGACGAAGCCGGAGAGGAACGCTTTGCGAATCCGAGAAATACTGCCGCCGGCACCTTGAAACTGCAGGATTCTGCGGTTGTAGCTACCCGGGGCTTAGACACCTTTCTGTATGGCGTATATGGGAACGACTTGTCATTTCAATCCCATATGGAAGCCGTTATAGCAGCCGGTTCATGGGGGTTTAAAATTCCTTCTGAGGCTCACGGGTATATTTCAAGTACTAACACCATCGCCGGGGTAATGGATTTTATTCACTATTGGGATAAGCACCGCACTGAATTACCGTTTGAAATCGATGGCATCGTTATTAAAGTGAACTCCTATGAGCATCAGCGGAGGTTAGGCTTTACTGCTAAATCTCCTCGATGGGCGACAGCATTTAAATTTAAGGCAAAACAAGTCCAAACACGCTTACTTTCAGTAGATTATCAAGTCGGAAGAACCGGTGCAATAACGCCCGTGGCTAATTTATCTCCAATCTCACTTGGTGGAACTACCGTTAAACGAGCTTCGCTGCATAATGCGGACCAAATCGAAAAGCTGGATCTTCACCTAGAGGATTTAGTGTATGTAGAAAAAGGTGGCGAGATTATCCCCAAAATTGTTGGATTGGATCTTGCTAAGCGCTTCCCGAATGCTATACCAGTAGGGTTTATTACGCACTGTCCAGAATGTCATTCACTTCTAGTTCGTGAGGAAGGAGAAGCTCAACATTTTTGTCCAAACCAGGTTTCTTGTCCCCCTCAAGTTATCGGTAGAATTCAGCATTTCGTTTCTCGTAAAGCAATGAATATCGATGGAATCGGTGAAGAAACAGTGGCGCAGTTAGTGAATGAAGGGGTGATTTCAACGCTGGCGGATTTATACGACTTAACGCGTGAACCCTTGCTAGCATTGGATCGAATGGCGGATAAATCTGTAGATAATTTACTCGCCGGTATAGAGGCTAGTAAGCAAGTGCCATTTGAACGGGTGCTCTTCGGTTTGGGGATTCGTTTCGTTGGTGAAACAGTCGCGAAAAAATTAGCATATGCCTTTGGTACCATGGATACGCTTCAAATTGCTACATTTGAAGAACTTTTAGCAGTTGATGAAATCGGAGAACGCATCGCGAATTCTTTAATCTCATTTTTTAAGAACCAAGAAAGCTTGCAATTGATTACACGATTAAAGCTTCATGGCTTGAATATGGGGGTAGAAAAACGTGCGCTCGACTCAACAGTGCTCGAAGGTAAAACATTGGTAGTGAGCGGTGTATTTGATTCGTTCTCAAGAGATGAGTTAAAACACTTAATCGATATAAATGGAGGTAAAAATACAGGTTCTGTCTCAGCGAAAACAGATTTTTTAGTAGCTGGTGAGGGCATGGGACCAAGTAAATTGAAAAAAGCGACGGATTTGGGTGTAACCATTTTGTCTGAAGAAGAATTTAAAAACCTAATTGGGTATGGCAAATAATAGCATGTGGGCATCCACAAAATCATTGATGGTTGTTATCAACTATGTAAATGAAATTCAGTTGCGCGACTATCGGCGTGCGCTAGATGCGATTTTAGATAAAAGTCATGTCAAAAAACTCACGATTATTGTCAATGTGCCTAAGGATGTGGACAAAGCTACCTTGCCGCCACATTTCTTGATTTATTACAACAGTCCCTTAGATTATTCATTCATGGGAAAGTTGAAGGATGTTCTGCTTATACGTGAATTGGAAAAGTCCTTCGATTTATTGCTGTGGATGGGTTCTTTGGAACAAAAAGTTTATCCAGAAATGAAAAAAACGCAATTCAAACGTAAAGTTGTGGTGAATGATTCCGATGATTCGTATTTTGATTTACAGCTGCAAACGAAGGAAGAAAGTCCGGTAGATATGTTGAATTTTGTAACAAATACACTCGATAAAATCGAATTATATGACTAATATTTTCAAAGGATCGGGAGTTGCGCTAGTCACCCCATTTAACCAAGACATGCAAATAGATTTTGACGCCTTGGTGAGTTTGGTTGAATACCAAATCGATAATGGAACAGATTTTTTGGTCGTACAAGGAACCACAGGTGAATCACCAACCTTGTCGAAGTCCGAGAAAATGGATGTCTTGAACGAAGTCATTGAAATCAATGAAGGGCGTTGTAAAATCGTTTATGGAGTAGGAGGTAACAATTCAGCCGCTGTAGCAGAATCCTTGGCGGATTTACCGAAAGGGGTGGATGGTATTTTATCAGTGTCTCCATATTACAATAAACCCATTCAAAAAGGAATTGTAGCGCATTATAAAATTGTCGCGGATTCAACCGATTTACCGATTATCCTGTATAATGTCCCAGGAAGAACGGGGTCGAATGTTGCTACGGAAACAACCTTGGAATTAGCCGAAGTTAGAAACATTGTTGCGGTTAAAGAAGCATCGGGCAACATGGAACAGATCATGCAAATTATTAAATATCGTCCTTCAGGTTTTGGGGTCCTTTCAGGAGATGATAACCTAACCATGCCCTTAATTGCTGCCGGTGCGGATGGGGTGATTTCGGTTGTGGCTAATGCATTTCCTGCCCTGTTTTCTACGATGGTACATTCGGCGATGAACGGGGAGCTTGAGGCTGCACGAACGGCGCATTATAAGCTGTTCGATATAACTAAAATGTTCTTTGAACAAGGGAATCCAGGTGGGGTAAAGGCTGCCTTGGCACACATGGAGCTCATGGATGAATACATGCGATTACCGCTTTTTCCCGTGTCTGATGAATTAAGAAAACGAATTGAGAATGAAACAACCGCAATCCTTGGGTAGAACCTTATGCCTCCTTGCACTGATTGCGATCTTCGTCAATTGTTCACATCCTAAAGTGCACTCGGATACAAAGAATCCGCCTCCTTCTAAAAACCCTCCTTCTAAAAACCCTCCTTCCAATGGCGGAGATTGCATTGGGGTGCCGAAGATTAAAAAGGAAGTTGACTTAGTGTCAATCAACCAAACCAACCCAGAAATTTTTGTGAGCCTTGCTTATGCAAGTTCGGATAATTTTATGCACGAAGTCCTTTACTTGAAGTGGAAGGAAGCGTATCTTCAAAAACCTGTAGCCTTAATGTTGAATAAAGCCCAAGAACGGCTCACATTCCTAAAACCAGGCTTACATTTGCTCATTTATGATGCAGCTCGACCCCTGTCGGTACAACAGCACATGTGGGATGCCTTGGATACAATTCCGGTTAAAGACCGTGTCAAATTTGTGAGTTCCCCGCGCAGTAAAAGCTTACATAACCTAGGGTGTGCAGTTGATTTAACCATCTGTGATGCCAAGGGAATTCCCTTAGATATGGGGGCGGGATTCGACGATATGCGTTTAATTGCTTATCCGATGTATGAAGCGAAGTTTTTAGCTGATGGAAGCTTAACGATGCAGCAAGTGGAAAACAGAAAGCTACTTCGTCAGGTAATGCGCTATGCAGGTTTTACAGGAATTCCAACTGAATGGTGGCATTTTAACGCCTATTCAAAAAAGGAAGCACTCGAAAGGTTTCAGGTCATTGAAACCGAAGAATCGATTAATTAATAAGTTAAGTTGAGAACGGTAGTATCAAATGGGGTTGTGGTTACTCCAAGTATTCCCGTGTTTGATGTGCCAAATACTGCGTATTCAATTGAGTAAAGGCTGTTGCCATCATTAATACAGAAAATGGAAGTGTCTTGAAAACCATAAAGGTGATTTGTTCCTGAAAAACAACATTCACTGCAACCGGTTTTTCCTTGTTGGCGAAGAAATTGAAGGTGATCATTGTTCGCTGCATTGTTGTTGAAAATTTTTATTTCTACCCAAGATTTTGCTGTGGTAGTTACATTTCTAATATTGGTTTCTTTTAATTTTAATTGAGAATAGTACACTTCTTCCTCTTGCTCGAAATATAGGTTTTTCTTGACGTATAAGGTGTATTTCTCTGTACGCGTACGGTCAAACGTAAAGCTGTATTTCCCATCTGCTCCAGTTACTGCGCTCGCAATCATTGCATATTGGTTATTTCCTGCCGAAATTCCATACAACGATACTTCTGCACCAGCTAAGGGCTGATTGAAAGACGCATCTGTGATTACTCCTTCCAAGGTGAATGTGCCAGCACCCTTGTTGCATCCAAATAGCAACAATAAAACAAAGCTAAGTGACAGGATTAATAATCGCTTCATGCATTAAAGGTAGAAATTATTTCTGCTATCTTTTCGTTTGGAACAAACAAGAAGTCTGAGGTAACACGCTGTTTCCCCTGTTCTTCTACCAATTTACCGTCATATAATCCGAATTGGGTGTAATTTATCGCGGCGAAAAAGCTACAAAATTCATCGACAAAGCGCTCTGAAATTTCTATTTGAACGATCGGGCGTAAACGGTCCAATTCCATTCCAATGCTTGAAAATACCGTCCATTCGTATCCTTCAATATCGCATTTTATGTAATCTAAGCGCGTTAGCGAGGCTAAGAATTCATTGGCTGCCAACACGGGAACAATCAAATGGTCGGGGGTTGATTTTGCTTCTTCTTCAGAGATTACATGAGGTAATCCGGTACGCATTACGCCGTGTTGGACAGGCATCACCATGTGTAAATTGCCGGCCGCATTACCGAGTGCAGCATGAATCAGATTAACCTGTTTGTGACTTGATAGTATTATTTCTAATCTCTTGAAAAACATGGGTATAGGCTCAAAAGAGTAAAGTGTTCCTTTAGTGTTTTTTCTAGCAAATAATTTCGAGAAATACCCAAGGTTCGCACCGATGTCTAATACGATATCTTCCGAATTGATGAGCTTCCGTGTGGCATAATGGAATTTAAACCGTTCATCCGATTTAAGCAATCCCAAATCGTATAATAGGAAGAAGCCACGCTGCATGCAAGCCAGGTACATGGAGGTAGGCAGGATTCGGTAAAGGATCTTTTTGATTCTGACGATCATCCCTGCGAAATTACGCCATTTGTGGCTATTTTTATGCAAAAATTAACGATGAAGTCAATGATACTTATTTTCTTGTGTTTTCTGAATATCCTTGTTCTTGCTCAACCTGCACTAGAACTCAAAGAAATTATGAAAGGACAGGACTTTACCGGGTACTGGCCAGAATCCCCCCAATGGAATTTAGATGGTTCAGCGATTTATTTTCGTTGGAATAAGGACGGTAAAGAAGAATCTGAACCCTACCGTTATCTCGTCAAAACGGGCGTGCTTTCTCCAATAACAGAACTTGAAATGTCAGCGGTTGTTGGGTATGACCAGCGCCAAGCTAATTTCACGAATCAACTTTCCTTACTTGAACATAGCCTGGTACTAACTGATCGAAAAACTTTTAAGTCCACTATTTTATTTCAAACCGATCAATTCATTTCCGACATTAATCGATATTCCGCCATGGAAGCTACCCTGCGTATAAACGGAGATTTTTATGCCTTGTCCTTTAATGCTTCGGGAATGCAAAAGTTGACTCAGTTAACCCGGTATGTTGAACCCAAAAAAGCAACGTCGAAGGATTCAACGCATTTGCAAAAACAGCAAACCGCCTTGTTTGAGTACATCCGCGATCAAAAACCATCAGATAAAAAAAAGGATAAATCTCCTTTTGAGGTCGTTAAAGAAACCGAGCTTCCTGCAGGATTCGGATCGATTTCAGGCCGTTATTTAGACCCCGTACATCGTGTAGTTTTTATACGAACCGAGGAGGCTGGTGATGGGAAGAACACCCTAGTTCCACAGTTTATTACGGCTTCAGGTTATGTTCGTTCTATGGAGGCGCGCGCTAAGGTTAGTGATAATGAGCCAAATCAACAGATGTATCTTCATGCATTGGACAAGGATACCATGTTGACCCTTAGTTTTTCCTCGCTTTCCGACATTCGTAAGAAACCAAGTTATATGGATACAGTAGGAGGGATGTTCTTTCAAAAAGATCGCTCACTCTTTGTGCATGATCCAATCTTTGCTATTAATAAACCCCTCGCATTGCTTGATGTTCGCGCGGCGGATAACAAAGACCGATGGATTGTTTCGGTGAATTTATTGAATGGAGAAATTACTGAATTAGAACATCAACACGACGAGGCATGGATTGGAGGGCCTGGCATTAATGAATGGAATATGTCAGCCGGAACCCTTGGGTTTGTTCAGCAAGATGAAGTGATTTATTTTCAATCTGAAGAAAATGGCTTCTCCCAATTGTATGAATTGAATTTGACTACCAAGAAAAAGGAACTCGTTTACCCAGGTGGACAAGGATTTGAAATTAGCGAAGTAATGCTCAGTAAAGATGGGCAACGTTATTTTATCATTCATAACGCTAACAACCCGAGGGCACTTCAAGGCGCTTGGCTTCACCGCATCCACAGAAAATTGGTTTCTGTAATTTCCAATACATCTGGAGGGTTTAAAGACTTGGCCATTTCACCAAATGAACAACAAGTTGCTTATTTGAATGCTACCGCGAATGCTCCGTGGGAGTTATTTATTGGTAGCATGGATAAGCCCGCAATTCAACTTACCAAGTCGCAATCTCCTAAATTTAGTGCCTATCCGTGGAGAACACCTGAATACATCACCTTCAAAGCGAGTGACGGAATCAATGTGTATGCGCGCCTTTATCAACCTACTGCTGCTAAAAAGAATGGCGCGGCGGTCTTGTTCGTTCACGGCGCGGGGTATTTGCAGAATGCGCACGCTTGGTGGAGTCATTATTATCGAGAGTATATGTTTCATAACCTATTGGTGGATCAAGGATATACGGTCTTAGATGTTGATTATCGAGCCAGTGCAGGGTATGGGCGAGATTATCGCACCGCAGTGTACCGACACATGGGGGGACGGGATGTGCAAGATTTTATTGATTCTAAAAAATTCCTTGCCACCTTATCCAACGATACCAATAGGGTTGGTATTTATGGCGGATCCTATGGTGGGTTTGTCACCTTGATGAGCTTGTTTCAACATCCGGATGCCTTTGCATGTGGCGCAGCCTTGCGTTCGGTTACCGACTGGGCGCATTACAATCACGAATACACAAGCAACATATTAAATTACCCAGAAACGGATCCTAGCGCATACAAAAAGAGTTCACCGATTTATTACGCCGAAGGATTGAAAAAACCCTTGTTGATGCTGCATGGAATGGTTGATGATAACGTCCAGTTTCAAGATATTGTGCGACTCCAACAACGCCTCATTGAATTAGGAAAAACCAACTGGGAATTAGCGGCTTACCCGGTAGAAGCGCATGGATTTCAAGAAGCGTATTCCTGGTATGATGAGTACCGCAGAATTTATGAATTGTTTCAAAAGAATTTGATTAAAAAGTAAGATGAAAGTTATCGAATTAACAAGCGTGGAAGAGATGATGGGTACCTATGACGTGCTGACTGAATTGTATCCTTCGTTAACCAAAGAAGAATATACCACCGAATTATCCTTTATGACTCAACACAATTATTCTCAAGTGGCAGTTTTTGAAGAAGATAGGTGTCTGGGAGTATCGGGCGTTTGGATTGGAAATAAATTATGGTGCGGAAAATACCTTGAAATTGACAACATTGTGGTTTCCGAAAAAATAAGAAGTAACGGTGTGGGTAAGTTGATCGTCGACTATCTAGAGGAAAAAGCCAAAGCGCTCGGATGCAATATGATGGCCTTAGATTCTTATACCACAAATTTCAAAGCACACAAATTCTTTTACAACGAAGGCTTTTGGCCTAAAGGCTTTCATTTTATACATTTGTTAGACAAAGGAAAAATTAGGTAATATGATGCGAATGTTGATTTTTATTGTGACAGGGGCCATTGCAATAGACGCTTATGCGTTAGTCTCACCACCAGATTCATTGCATCCAAATGAACTTGAAATTCCGTTAATGAAAGGAAATATACCAGTAATCAAACATTTGGGGTATGCGTTTCAGTATTCCGAGAAACATGAACAAGCCTATTGGGTGGGATATGAGCTAACTAAAAAAGAAACAGAAAAAGCGTTTGAGCGGACGAATGTATTTATTCCGGATCCTGCTGTTTCTACAGGAACGGCTACGGTAGGTGATTATTTGAAATCGGGGTATGACCGCGGTCATCTAGCGCCTGCTGCGGATATGGGTTGGTCGCAACAAGCCATGGCTGAATCGTTTTATTTCAGTAATATGAGTCCACAAGAGCCGGGGTTCAATCGTGGGATATGGAAAAACTTGGAAGAGCAGGTCAGAACTTGGGCTAAAGCGTATGACAGCATTTATGTGGTTACTGGTCCTGTATTGAAAGATGGCTTGGTACAGATTGGTCCAAACGGGGTGTCGATTCCGAAATACTATTATAAAGTAATCCTTGATAATACAGGAGATGATGCCAAAGCGATAGGGTTTTTGATGCCGAATGAAGCAAGTAAAGAGCCTTTGGAAAAATTTGCAGTATCGGTAGATCAAGTAGAGCAAGAAACAGGAATCGATTTCTTTAATAAACTGCCAGATTCAATAGAAAATGCCTTTGAAAAAGAGGTTTGTATTCCTTGTTGGACTTGGACAATCATTTCATCACCCGCACCGCAGCAAACAAATCCGCAACCGGGAGCAGTACAAACCCAGTGCAATGGGATAACAAAAGCAGGTGCTCGTTGTAAGCGAATGACGGGAGATGCCGATGGCTATTGTTATCAGCATAAGCCATAGGGTATAAATCGTTAGATTGATCATTTTTGTAACCTCCTTGTATATTGTCCGTAAGATGCCATCGTTACAAAATTTTAACATGGCACAATATCAACAAAGTCTTAGAAGTAAAGTAGTACGCGAAGCTAAATTGAAACTTTCCGTACACCGTGAGCAAGGAACGAAGTCGACTTTGTCGATTTTTGAAGTGGCCAACTTGATGGATCAAATTAAGAGAGAAAATGACGCATCAGAAAAGGAGCAATCGATTTTCTTTTCGATGAGTTTGAATTAAGCTGGTTTTTATTGCCCAACGGGGGAATTAACCTCAGTGTAAAGACAGCCTGAACATAACGGTTTCGGGCTTGGCAACGTGCCGATTTTTTAAAGTAAACCCAAACTCGAAGATAGATTTTTTTAATTCAAATTGAATAATTTTACGAAGAAAGAGCCAAGGCATGAGGCTAAACCCGTGTTATGGGTTGATTATATCCATCAAGAAAATTCGAATTTATCCTAACAAGTTTTATTTTAAATTAAAATTAAATCTATCAGTTCCTAATATATTTTCATTTCGAATTTTAATAGCATATTGTCTAAATTGATCAGAAATAGATAAGAAATTTGAATCAAATAGATTAATTGAATATGAGGAATCTCCATCTTTAATCCATTCTTTAATTTCGGCATCAGTAATCTCCATATTTGGAATGTTTGTGACCGATTTCATTGAATATAAACTACTTTTTTCGTACATATACACTATTATATTATTAGGGCTCACATCACCCTTACAATAATTTTCGTTCACACACCAAATTTCGAATTTTCCGTCTTTGTTTAAATCCGTAATTTGAAAATTAATATTATTGTTATCTTCATCAACTGGACAGACATCAACTTTTGCACACCAACTATATTCTTTTTCAAACTGACCATCATTATATTTTAAAACATAGTAGTTCAAACTTATTTCAGGGTATATACCAATTTCATCGTACAATTCAGTTTTTACCATATTAATATCTTTGACTACGACAAAAGCATAAGCAATATCGCCTTGCCACCAAATTTCGCATTCTGTTAATTCTGAATTCGATTTGTTTATATCTAAATTATTGGTTTTTAATTCTGGATATTTGAAAAGTGTTTTTTTGAAATGATCAATCAGAAAAAGATGAGCATTATTTTTAACTAGAGTAAAGGATTGTATTTCAGATTTATTCAATTCTTGCTGTTTGATTTTTAAATCTTCAATCTCTTCTTTTAGAAGTACCTCTTCTTTTGTTAAATCATTTATTTGAGAGGTTAGATTTTTTGATTGGAGAGTTTTTAATTCTATTTCTTTTTGCTGTTGGTCAATCACTAATTTTTGCTGTGAAATTTTAGTTCGCTCTTTCTCCAAAGAATCACTAAAAGTAATTCTTGAGGTTAATAAAACATTATTCAAACTATCAACACGAAAGTTCAATGCTTCAATCTGCTCTTTTTTATTTTGGGAAAAAGAATAATTTATTCCGTATCCCAAAACAATGTAAATAATTAGTAATACTCTCATTTTTTTAAGTTTTTATTGACCCATAACGGTCCGCGTGTAGGCGATGTTGCCTTGTGTTGCCCCGCATGTGCGGGGGCAGGGCTATGGTGCTTGCACGCTGTTATGGGCTATGTTTTAATATTCGTTAATATTGTGATTATATTTTTTGTATATATATTAACTCAAAGTTAAAAACTTGTTTAACTAATTTCTGACATCATGAATTGCTTCTCTTTAATCATTTAATTGTCAACTTCAATATAATTTAAAAAAGCGTTAAGGACATCGTTTTTCTTTATTC
>JBEAQY010000064.1:0-12589 GCA_041163605.1 Bacteroidota bacterium
TTAGAAGAATTAATGTAATGCAACGGTAAGTCAGGGTTAAATACCTCATCTGAAGGAAAAAATGATGCTCCAAGATAGGTAGCCCGCTCTCCTAGCCCATTGATAATAGTTGATTTACAGAAAACCAAGTCAAGCTCCTGCACGGAAGAAAGACATTTCAATAAAAAATCCGGGTGAGCCACATCATCACTCTCTGCAATCCAAATCCATTCACCTTTTGCGAAAACCAATCCTTTTTGCCATTGTTTAAAGGTACTTCCGCTATTAACGCTATTGTATTCAATGTGACTAATTTTCTCATATCCTCTATACCTTTCAATGATTTCTCTGCTGTTGTCGGAAGAACAGTCATCCAACACAATCACCTCAAAATCTCTGTAGGTTTGATTTAACACAGAATCGATGCGCTCTTGAAGATAAGGTGCATGGTTGTAATTCGGAATAATTACACTAACCAAGGGATTGTATGAGTTTTTTCCATTCATCATCGAAACGTGCGGAATCGAAGTGTTCCTTTGCGTAAAAATAAGCCTTTTTCGAACGTTCATTAAAATCTAATGGGTGTTGACTTAAGGTTACTATATGTGCAATGCTTTCTTCAACACACAAATCAGGATTGGTCAAAATCGCACAATCCCCATCCTGCAACACGGATGGAATACCTCCAACAGCAGTTACTATTGGAACGCATCCGAAGGCCATTGATTCAGCAATCACTTTAGGAAACCCTTCACTTTCTGAAGTCATAACCAAGGCATGGGATTGCGAATAAATAGATTCGATGTGCGCTTGATCCAAAACTACACCATGCCAGGTAATGTTTGATTCACTCGATACTTCTGATTTAATACCCACCACATGAAATTTAATCGCGTTTAAATCAGCGCAGCGTGATGCTATTTCGAGAAATAAGTCAACTCGTTTTTCTTTAGCATCACGTCCAACATAAATCACATTAAAATCCGTTGATGGTTTGATTGGAATCGATGAGGGGAAGTTCACTTTATGGTTAATCACCTTGATTCGTTCTAATAACTCCGATGGATGGCCCGCATTTGAATACAAGGGGTTGATCCAATTCAATAATCCAACATTAACCAAAACACGACGGTTAATCCGAGGGGCTAAATCGTTATTCAAGTAGTGTGGGTCGGCCACTGAATTATTAGCATTGTTGTGAACAATGTCTACCAATTTTACATGAGATTCAAGAAAAGGCAATAAAAACTCAATGGACTCTCGATGCCAAAATACAACTACTGGATTCGTTGCTGAGTTAATTTTTCTCGCTAAGCGCTTGATGTACCACCTACGAATTAGCCTTCCAAACCGAGGCGCTTCTAAAAAAGTGGACAAAAAAGTTACTGATCCAAATGCCTTAAACAAAGAAAGCCATTGAACACCTTCACGTTTAGCTTCTTTTGTTCGCCGATGCGCCATTCCTTTCCATGGATTTACTCGGTAACGTATGAATATTTCCATAGGGTAATTGGATAGCGCATTCAAAACATCCAAATGAACACGTTCCGTACCCCCAACGGAGGCTAAAGGGAAGAAAAAAAAGATGCGCGTCTTACTCATTTAATACTGCATTAAAGAGTGACTTCCAACGGGCTTTTTGAACCTCAACTCCAAGCCTACTGATATAAGTCGCCCTTATGTTGTCTTTCATTGCTCGATGTATCTTTTTGTTGTCGATCAAAAATTTCAACTTATCCACAATATCTGCAACGTTTCTATCGCAAAATAGTCCATTCACTTTATCTTCAATCACCTCGTTTGGCAAACCTATTCGGGTACTAATGCTTGGAACACCACACAGGCTTGCTTCCATGAACATAGAAGGACCCGCATCAGCCTCTGACGTAATTAACGCAACATCTACCTTATTCCAAAAATCTGCTAAGGAATTAAGGGTCCCATCGAACTGAGTTTTCAATACAATGGAATAACCAAGATTTTTCAAATGTTCCACTGCTGGAATCACATGTGAATAAAACCCTTTAAAGTATCTATCTGGATTACCTGTCCAACCAACAATTAAAGGCTCATTTATATTCAACGTTATTGATGTTGGGCAAAACACCTGTTCATCATAGGCCATATTCGCAAAAAAAATCGGCTTAGTAAAGACATCAGTATATGTTTGTGCAATGCAAGGAGCACCAACAAGTAATGCATCACTGTCAGCTAAGTAGTTTTTACAAAATTCTTCTAATGATATTTTGGGATCAATATGGATTCCTTTGGGGGGAAATTGAGCGGTAAAAATCCCTTTAACTCGAGTTTTAGCCTTGATATGCCCGAAATCGGCATCTTTATCCATGTAATAATCCAAAAATAAAACCATATCATAGGTGTTATTCTTCCGAATCCTCCGAAATTGTCCTTCGCCATTATACGACAAAAGTCCAAGTTGATTTAAACAATTAATTACTCTATATACCAGTCCTTTTAGCAAGAACGTTTGCTGAAATGGAATTGTTTTTTTTAATGTCCTTGGTGCAATATGGTGGCTCTTCACCTCAAAATCTGAGGTAACTTTCGAATTTTCTATTGGGTTATAAATGGTATAATCGTAATAAAAATTATAGCCCTGAACCTTGGAGCGAACAAAGGTAATGATGTTATGAAATGCCCAACCAGGCATATCCCCAACCAACAAGATATTTGGTTTTCTTGTCACTTCGCCGGAACCCCTTTAACTGTTACACCTGCAGGAACATCTTTCGTTACAACCGCACCAGCGCCTATGATGGCTTGATCGCCGATTATAACACCAGGTAGGATAAGTGCCCCCATGCCAATAAAAACCTCGTTTCCAATTTTGCAGCGTCCAGCTATAGAAACGCCGATACAGATTTCACAAAACGAACCGATTTTAGAATCGTGATGAATTCCTGAACGCGCATTTACCAACGTACCTTCACCAATTGTAACATTAGGACCAATGTAAACACCTGACATAATATTTAATCCTTGCCCTAATCTCGTATTTAATGAACTCACCTGGGCAGTAGCTGAAATGACAGATGCTGGAGTGCGTTGACCGCAAAACTGTTCGTATAATTTCTGTCTCAATGTTGGCCCTCCAACACCAAGTACGAATGATTCCAAAGGTAATTCATCAAGCTGATGGTAAACCGGAATACCGAACAATTCATTCACATGCTCATTAATTTCATCATAAAACGCACTAATCGAGTGATTCGCTTGATTTAGTTCATTTAATACTTCTGATGCATGTCCTCCAGCACCTATAATTATCATGAGTTCTAACTTAAAAATTATTAATAATCGATGCGATGCGCTTCACTTCATTTTCACTTAAACCATAAAATAAGGGTAAACATAAAATCCGGGAAGATACCGAAGATGCAATCTCACAGCTGTTTTGTGGAATATACGGTAATTTGGTTAGCGACGGATAAAAATATCTGCGCGGAAAAACCTGGATATCATGTAAAGATTTTTCTATTTCCAATAATTGATTCTCAGATTCACATAAAACGGGATAATATGCTGAATTCCAATGTGTTTGTTTTCTAACATTAAGTCTTCCAAGCGGTTCCATTTTGATGTTTTCATCGTAGCACGCCACCACTCGGCTTCGATCTTTTATAATCTCCTGCATGTACGGCAAAACTGCCAAGCCCATGGCTGCCTGTAATTCACTCATCTTCCCGTTGATTCCGAGTCCATGAAATGCCAAGGGTCCGTCGTGACCAAAATTATGACTGTAATATAGCTGATGAAACAAGGATAGATCTTTACAGACAATCGCTCCTCCTTCTCCGGTATGGAATAATTTCGTTGCATGAAAACTACAGGTAGTGACATCCCCATATTCAAAAATACTTTTTCCCTTGTAATTTACCCCGAACGCATGTGCACCGTCATAAATCACCTTAAGACTGTGCTTATTGGCAATTCGTTCAATTTCTTCTATGTTACACGGATTCCCGAACACGTGAGTCGCTAGTATGCAAGTGGTTTTTTCAGTAATCGCCTGTTCGATTTTTGTTTCATCAATCGTTAGATATTCCGGGTGAATATCCACAAAAACGGGCGTGCAACCCTCCCAAACAATCGCGGACGTAGTGGCCACATAGGAGAAAGGTGTAGTAATTACTTCTCCACCTTTAGCCAAGCATTTAATCGCAATTTGTAAGGGAATGGTCCCATTATTCATGAGGATTATTTTGGCTTGTTCGAGCTGTAGATATGCAGTGAGTTTATCCTCTAATTCCAAAACCAATTCGCCCCGATTAGTCAACCAACCGTTGTTGTAGGCACGTTGCACTTGCGCAGTATATTCCTCCAAGGGGGGCAAAAACGATTTAGTTACAGGAATCATTGGTTAATTGTAAAATCAATATTCGGTCTAACAAATCCCGGATATTTACCATGCCAATTGGTATTTTCTCGTTCTTCTTCTACCTCAAAGGTTAAGACCTCTTCAAAGTTAAAGAGCGGCTTTGCGGTATTTTGGACCAACATGAAAGATACATAGAATACTCCAGTATTTAATAATTCTTTTGGAATAATGCAGCGCGCATGATGAAGACCAACACCCAATTTAGGAGGAGGTAATTGGGTAATCACATTGAAAACACATTCGCCAGTTGCCGCATAAAGGTGCAGGCTAAGGTTAGCCACTAAATCTTCTACATAATTCCAAAAACTAATATTTATTTCAAGAGCGCTTTTTACAGTAATTATAGATTTACCGTCTTCACGAATTGGTTTAAGCTCAATCGATTTTAAACGTGTAAATTCATTGCCTGGTGCTTCATGTTCTGTGTAAACATGACCCCAATCTGCTTTATTTCGGTTATTAAGATACGATTCTATTACCTGGGATGGACTACCTTCCGAAACAATAGCTCCATGCTCCATGAGCAGGGCCCGTGTGCAAAGGTTCTTAACAGCCTCCATGTTGTGACTCACAAAAAGAACCGTTCTTCCTGCACTGGCAACATCTTTCATTTTACCGATGCATTTTTTCTGAAAATCTACATCCCCCACAGCCAAAACTTCATCCACAATTAATATCTCCGGTTCAAGATGTGCCGCTACAGCGAAGGCTAAACGAACATACATCCCTGACGAATAGCGTTTAACAGGTGTATTTACATACTTATCAACGCCACTAAAGGAAACAATTTCATCAAATTTTCTAGCAATCTCTTTTTTTGTCATCCCTAAAATTGCTCCATTCAAGTATATGTTTTCCCTTCCTGTAAGCTCGGGATTAAATCCTGTTCCAACCTCTAACAAGGAGGCTACGCGACCTTTTAGCGTTATTTTTCCATTTGTTGGCGAAGTTACCTTAGAAAGGATTTTTAATAAGGAGCTCTTCCCTGCCCCATTCCGTCCGATGATACCAAGTACTTCTCCTTGATTTACGGTAAAATTAATGTCTTGAAGGGCCCATACAAAATCACCTTTTGCTTGCTTGGTTCGATCGTTTGTTTCTGTGATTACCTCATAGGGATCTCCCTTTCCACTTACCTTATGCCACCAACGATTTATATCCTGAATTAAGGACCCCGTACCAACTTGTCCCAGTCGATATTGCTTATATAAATGTTCTACCTTAATGACCTCCATGTGTTCCAAACTATACCGTATCCATAAAGGACTGTTCGATGCGATTAAATACCAAAATACCTAAGACCAAAACCACCAAGGTAAAACCGACCGTATAAAGTAATCCGTATGCATCGAATTGACCAATTCCATAGATCGAATACCTCACATTCTCAAAAATTGAAGTCAAGGGATTATAGGACAATGCGTCATGAATTTTACCGCTTGTAAAAGATAAGGGGTAAATAATCGGCGTTGCATACATTAACAACTGCACTCCAAACGTAAGTAAAAAACTTAGATCCCGATATTTTGTGGTTAAGGCAGAAAACAAGATACCAAGACCTAAGCCCATTAATGCCATGAGCATCACATAGAAAGGAAACAAAATAATAGTCCAATCCATGGAAATCTGTTGTATACCACTCAAGCTAAACAGACCAATCAATACAACAAGAATTACCAATTGAATAAATAATTTGAACAAACCAGATATAACAATGGAAATTGGAACGGTTAAGCGCGGAAAATAAACCTTTCCGAATAAATTTGCATTGGCAGTGAAGGTCCCTGAGGTTTTAGTAAAACATTCAGAAAAATATCCCCAAACGGTTAATCCGGTGAAATAAAATAAAAATTGATGCACACCCAGTGTAGGAATTGAAGCAATCATTCCAAAAACAACATAAAACATTAATGCCGTAAGTATGGGTTGAATGATAAACCATAGTGGACCGAGTATGGTTTGTTTATATTGTGCGACAAAATCTCTTCTAACAAACAAAAGAATTAAATCTCTGTAACCCCACAATTCATGCAAGCGAACATCAAAAATACCTCGCTTTGGGGTAATTACCTCGATTTTACGAAACGATTCCATCTACCAATCTCCTAACTGTATTAAGACAAAGGTACGCTTTATAAAACAACAAGTACCTAAGCCCATCCGTATTCGAAGAAATGTTACCGTTGAACGAGTAAATATTCAATATGGTTGAAGATGTATTAAAAGAGCGCAATAACTAGTCAATTATTTCTTATTTTTGGAAGGATGCATAGAATGTTTCGCGTAAGACTCTTTTACTTAATTCTGATATTCTCTTCAGGATTAGGAAGCTGTTTTGCTCAACCTTTGAGTGGTATTTTACCTAAAAACCAGTCGAATCTTAGCAACTTTAACGTAACCTTTCAATGGAATAGTGCTCCTAATGCCGTGAATTATCGGGTTCAGTTTGCGAGCAACAATACGTTTAGTAGTAATTATTCTGAATCGCCCCTTACAAACCTGACAACGTGGAGTTCATTCGTTCCCACACAAGGTACCTATTATTGGAGAGTAAAAGCATATACCGCGAATGATTCTATCTACTCGCCAACGTACTCATTTTCCTATTTCACACCATCCAATTTGAATTCCACCAGTTTATGGTTGAAAGCGGATGCTGGAGTTACTACTGATGCAAATAATAAAGTTCAACAATGGACCGATTTGAGCGCGAACTCGTATGTTATGAGTCAAAATTTGGCTGCGAAAAGACCAATAGTAGTAAATAATTCGGTAAATGGTTTTCCAAGCATTAGCTTTGCTGGAGCTCAAGTTTTGAGTGGGGGTGACATTTTAGATCTTGCCTTTAATTCTCGTGCAATGTTTGTAATCGGAAAAATGGCGGCAAGTAATCAAACCCTAATCGCTAAATCTAAAGCCGCGAATGCAACCTTTCGGTATGGGATTATTAAAGATGGGGCCAACACAGCCTTCCTATTTCAAAGCGACAACAATACCAGTAATTATTCTGCCTTTAACACCACTAATTTTGCCTTGTACAATGCGTTTGTAAATCGAACTACCGCCAAGAATCACTTGGATGTAAATAATTCCTCCTTAGGCATTAGCTCTTTTAACAGCAATCTACTTTTTGAATCAAACTATCGTTTTTTAATCGGTGGATATAACAATGCCAACGATGATGGCGAACTACTTTTTTTAAACGGTAACATTTGTGAGATAATATTTGCTGACACAAACGATTCTTTGGACATACTAAAAATTAAGAATTATCTGAAATATAAATATACGCCTGTGTTTAACTTAGGAAGTGATATTTCCATTACTAATGGATTTTGTCCACAAGCCTTAACGGCACCGGCTGGCTACACAAATTATCAATGGAGTACAGGCGCAACCACCGCGAGCATTTCAGTAAATCAATCGGGATCTTATTGGGTTTCCGCCAATGATGCCTTCGGATTCAAATGGACCGACACCATTTATGTTAATTTTCCTACGATTGCACCCCCACCAAGCGCGTCGATTTGCTCAAACAGTTCTATTTTATGGAATACAGGATTGGGGGCTGGATTTTCCCACCTGTGGAATACCGGCTCTACTGCAAATCAATTAACGATAACTCAAGCTGGAACCTACAGCGTGCAAGTTACAGGAGCGGGAGGATGTCTTTCCCCAACACAACAAGCCACCTTCATAATTGACACATACCCCTTGACTACATTCCTCGGAAACGATACCACTTTATGTGTAGGAAATGTTGTTTCGTTACAGCAAGGAGCGCAGCAAACTATCTCATACACATGGAACAATGGGAGCACCGGAAGCACCTTTCCAATTACCAACGCTGGAATGTCCGTTATTTCATTGACCTCAACGAACGTAAATGGTTGTGTTTCGCAAGATACGATAGTGGTCAATGTAAACGGAACCGCCCCAACGATAAACCTATCCCTTCCAATGACGAATTGCACAAACAGCTTATTTCAAGGCTCAAACCAATCCAGCGTTCCGTTGCCTGCTGCTATTACAAGTCAGGTTTGGAGCTTTTCCAATGGAATTCAATTAAACGGAAACACGGTTCAAACAGTCTTCCCTACTACTGGATGGATCTATGGCTCAATCGAGGTTACCGCGAGCGACAATTGCAGTTCGTTAGACACCTTTTCTTTTTATGTTCAGGTGCCTCCAACTTTAAACATACAACACAGTGGGTTTTGTAACAATGAGCTTATCCTATTTCAAGCAAGCGACCTTAGTGGTAACCAACTTAGCACCTATGCTTGGGACTATCTTGGAGGTATTATAGATACTGACAGTATTGGCAGCAACCTATTCAGTCAAGCGGGATCGAATCAAGTTACCTTGGTGGCACAAAATACCTTTGGATGTTCAGACACGGCACAATATACATTCAATGTATCAGCAGCACCGAGTTCGATTTTCTCGATGAATAATAGCTGCGAACAAACCATAATTACTCCTTTAAATTCAAGCATTGCTAACGACAGTTCGGGCATTCAATCCGTACTGTGGAATTTTGGCAATGGCTCAAATTCTACAACGTTCAATACTCCATGTTTTTACGGTAATCCCGGAAACTATTCCGTTTCTTTAATTTGTTATGCAGGCAATGGGTGTACAGATACGAGCAATCATGAGGTCATTATTCACCCGATGCCAGAGTTGAATTGGAACTTATTACCTGCCTGTAAAGACAATCCCACGGAATTTTCAAGTACGAGTACAATAACGAGTGGAAGCATTGACAGCACATTTTGGTTGGTCAACTTACAATATCCATTTACTGGAATTAACGGGCAATTCACGTTTAGCACCTTAGGGATCCAGTTTTTAACACTTTCCGCAATTTCGAACATGGGCTGCCAAGCCGATACCTTAATTCAGGTTAATGTAAATCCAGGACTAAACAGTAGCTTTGTTTATGAACCCGCCATTTGTGTTGCTGGCGACGAATTAGAACTCAACTCCACTGCTGCGGGTGTGAATCAAGTCAATTGGCTCGTCAATGGGACATTATATCTCGATACAAACGCAATTAATTACACCATTCCTGACTCACTCATTGGAGAACTTCTTTCAGTCTACAGCATCACAAGCAATCCATTCGGATGCCAAGACACCACGCTGACCTTGATTCCTATTAATGAGGCAATTCTTGATATTGGCGTCAAACAACTTTACTTAGGAAGTCAAAATGAACAAGCCATCGTAGGTTGTGAGCTCCAAAACTTTGGTACTGTGCCAATTCTAGGCGGGAATTTATTTTTATCTGTTTCAGGCATTCCGCGACTAAGTGGTTCATTATCCGACACTATAATGCCTGGCGAGGCTTTTTACTATGTATTTGAAAGTAGTCCATCCTTAGAGGGGTTATCCCAAAACGAAATAGAAGATTTCCTATGTGTTAAAGTCGATCTATCGAAAGTTCATTTAAACCCAGAACTAACGCTATCGAACAACGAAGAATGTTTACTTATTGAAGAAGGTGATTTTTCTATAAGCCCTATTTCACCGAATCCATTGGAAGAACTTGGGAAATTCTCTTTAATACTAAGGGATTCAAGCGAAGTGAGCATTGAAGTTTTTGATCTCATGGGAAAACGTTGTTATTATGCTGTAGAAAGTTTGGATTCTGGTTCACACTTTCTATCCTTGAACACCATAAGCTGGCAAAAAGGAACTTACTTTCTTCGAGTAAAGGTTAGTTCAGAAATTAAAATTTCACAATTCATTAAAATTTAGTGCAATAAATTTGGCACAATATCTGATATTTGCAATGAAAAATATTACTATGAAGTCGTTTCTATTGTTTTCTTTACTAATTATTTCTTGCTATCAAGCGAACGCTCAAACTGAAATAAGTAAGTCTCAAAAAATCCTAAATAAGCTCTCTAAAAAAATGAAAGGATTAAAGACCTTTTCTTTGGAATACAGCGCCAACATAAAAAATGAAGAAATGGGTCAGAATGATAATTATTCAGGTAAAGGCTGGGTAAAGAACAGTAAATATTATGCCACCTATGGAGAAAATGCCATCATTTGCAACGGAATTAAAACATGGACGATTATTGCAAAAGATAAAGAAGTGTATGAAAGTGACAATTCGGATGATGAAGATGGAATCAATCCGAAGAAGTTAATGACGATTTGGGAAACAGGATTTAAAAACAAATACATTAAAGAGGATAAAATCAGTGGTGAAACCGTTGATGTAATTGATTTGTATCCTAAAAATCCGAAAACTGCAGATTATAACAAGATTGTTATTTATATTTCTAAAACAAAAAACGAACTTAAAAAAGCGGTTATGAAATCTAATGATGGTACTGTCATGACATACTCCGTGACCAAATTCACATCAAACCCGGAGGTTAAAGACACAAAATTTGCGTTTGAGAAGAAAAATTATCCGGGGTATAAAGTGATCAAGAACTAACGTTTCAGGGCGCGATCCATTTCTCGTTGATCATCTTTCATTTTAAGGTCGTGGCGTTTGTCGTGTAATTTCTTACCTACGGCGCAAGCGATTTCTATTTTAACCCAACCCTTATCTGACAAAAACAACTTAAGAGGAATCATCGTATTCCCCTTTACCTTTAGAAATTTCTCAATGCGATTAATTTCTTTTTTGTTAAGCAACAATTTTCGGTCAGCCCTTGGCTTGTGATTAAAAAACGTACCGTTTTCATATTCATTTACAAACATGTTGCGAATCCATACTTCCCCTTCATGAAATATACAATAGGCTTCTAAAATACTTGCCTTACCATTACGGATGCTTTTAATTTCAGTACCAGAAAGTACAATACCTGCTTGAAAGGTGTCTTCTAAATGATACTCAAATCGGGCGCGTTTATTTTTAATATTTAATTGTGGGGAGGCCATAAAGCAAAAGTACGCAAAGCGAATCGAAAATAACTACATTTGTTTCATGCAAATTCCATCTAAATACCTTGAACAAGCAACCGAACAGTTGGCAACACTTCCGGGCATTGGAAAACGAACTGCGTTGAAGCTTGCATTACATTTACATCGAAGAGATGGTGAAGGATTAAAAACCTTCGTAGAGTCGTTAATTCAACTCAAGACACAGACCTTCGAATGCCAACTTTGCGGTAACATTTCCGATACCGAAACCTGTTCAATTTGCTCCAATGAACGCAGGGCAAATGATGTAATCTGTGTAGTTGAAGATGTAAGAGATATAATGGCCATTGAAAGTACGGAAACATTTAAAGGACGTTATCATGTATTAGGTGGAATTATTTCACCAATGGACGGAATTGGTCCTCAAGACTTGAATATAGATTCACTTGTATATCGCAGTAAAAACTCTGAAATCACCGAAATTATTTTTGCCTTAAGTCCTACTATGGAAGGTGATACAACAAACTTTTATTTATTTAAGCGAATAGAGCGTGAAGGCTTGGTTATTACAACCTTATCTCGTGGTGTTTCTATTGGCTCAGAATTGCAATATGCGGATGAAATTACGCTCGGAAGATCTTTACTACAGCGACAAGTATTTAAATTGAACGTTTAAGCCAACGGCGAACAACTACGTATTTAAAGAAACGTCCACCAAAACCAATAAGCAAAGCAGTAATTGACCATCCCGCCATTCTATACAATACCACATGATCCAATTCAAAATAAAAGAATCGAATGATATCAATCATCAGTAAGCCTGCAAAAACAGATACCCATGTCGGATACTCAGTGGCCAATACTCGGATTCCGTCCATGGGATACAATGAAGCTTTAAACCTTAGCGGATTCAAATAAAATGCGGGTGTAGCCTTACTCCAGGCTTCATATGCCTGACCAAACTTATTTTTTAAAAATTCCGCTTCAGAATTAATAATAATATAAAGCATCAGGACCGAAAACAGCAATATCCCAGCTATAAAGAATACATTATTAAATCGAATGCATATTCCAATCCATATGAGAAAACTTCCTATGTAAAGGGGATGCTGAGTAACAGAATATAACCCGCCGGTATTTAAGGAATGGGCTACCTGCTCATGCCGGTTTCTACCCGATGTATGAGGAGCTTTTTGCGCAATAACCAAAGCCCTTATGGCGATACCCAAAAATATAAGAAGCGTAGAAATCACACGAATAATTAACATGGAATCAGCCGGATACAAAGGGTATTTAATCCAAAAACTCAGAGGAATCAGT
>JBEAQY010000065.1:0-78107 GCA_041163605.1 Bacteroidota bacterium
TCTACGATGGAATTTATCTTAAAGGGATTTCATGTCCGACCAGAGCAAGGCTTGTTCAATGCCGATTTACGTGTGCGTAATTTTAGTACCCCGGAAATCGACATGCGCATTGATTCTGAATTAGACCTTGCGTTTTTGGGAAAATTCATCAATGCACGTGAGCTGAAAAACATGGGAGGTAAGGTGGCCCTTGAAATGCGTTTTCATGATATTGTCGATTTAAACCATCCTGAACTCGCGGTGCGTAGGTTGAATGAAGCTTATTATTCCAAATTGAAGATTGAAGATTTTCATGCGAATTTCAAAGAGCTTCCACATCCAATCAAACAGTTGAACTTAGAAGCTGTTGCGAACGGACATCAAGTAGACATTAAGCAATTCCACATGAACTATGGGGCATCCGATCTTTCTCTACATGGGTATTTAAGCGACCTTCCGGCCTTGTTGCACCATACCGATATTCCAATAGAACTGGCTTTGGATGTGAAGGCAAATCACCTAAATTTTGCGGATTTTTCTACCGATGCTAAAGCAAATGAAAAGACTGCAGAACAATTGGATAAGGTCCACTTTAAGTTTAAAGCGAACAGTTCGGCAAAAGCGCTGATTGAATCTCAAAACTTGCCTCGTGGAGAATTTGCCATCCGCAATTTTCAGGGGAAATTCAAGCATTATCCGCACCGGCTTCATGACTTAAATCTGGCTGTTCATGTGGATGACACCGACCTGCTGTTGAAAGAACTACGCGGCTTTGCAGGTCATTCAGATCTAAACATGACAGCAAAAGTGCACCATTATGATTTTTGGTTTAAACCAACCTTGAATGGAGAAGCTTCCGTTACCATAGGATTGAATTCAAACCAGTTGTTTTTGAAGGAACTGTTTTATTATGCTGGGCATAATCATTTACCGAAAGAATATCAACGTGAAGAAGTATCTAACTTAACATACCAAGGGCATGCAACACTGGGATTTCATCACGGGGAATTGACGAAAGCAACCTTGTTTACGGATAAATTAAGTGCCAAACTTAAGTCGCATCCCTTAGCACTACACCACTTTTCTGGAGGCTTAATTTGGCATTCCGATAAACTTGATTTTTCGCACCTTAAGGGAGCACTTGGAGACTCCGATTTTGAGTTGAATGGCACCTATCATTTGAATGACCCAACCCATAGAAATACGATCCGTTTCAAGTCAAAGCAATTGAATATTGATTCGTTTTTAACGCATGCAGCACCGAGTACTACATCGGTTAAAGGAACTGCTCATGACAAAGTCCCAAGCCTATATGACTATGAGTTTCCAAATTTGGATGTTACCTTGGATGTTGGTCATCTCATATACGCGCCATATGATGTGAAAAATCTTCACGTAGATGCACATGTATACAGCGATCACCACATAGAGTTGAATCACCTGCGCCTGCAAACGGCAGAAGGTTCCATGTCGGGATCGGGTACCTTTAGTGGTCGCGACAAGAAACATATTTATTTTTCGCCTCACCTCACGATTCATCACTTGAACTTGGATAAATTCATGGTGAAATTTGATGATTTTGGTCAAGATCATTTGGTTTCTGAAAATTTACACGGCTATGTAGAAGGAACCCTAAGTGGTAAAATTCACATGCATGCCGATTTTGTTCCTAAGCTGGATGATTCAGAATTGAAGATGAATATTACAGTAACTAATGGTAGGCTTGAAAATTATGCCCCCCTGTTAGATTTAGGCACCTATTTCGAGGATAAAAACGTGAGCAGCGTGGCCTTTGATACCCTTAAGAATAACTTCTACCTGAAAAACGGTAAAATGACCATACCTGAAATGCTGATTGCTTCCACGCTTGGGTATTTAAAAATCTCTGGAACGCAAGAAATAACCGGAAAAATGAATATGGATTATCAAGTAGGAATTCCTTGGCAAATGATTAAAGATGTGGCACGTAATAAACTGTCGCGTAACAAAGATAAAACGGAAGGTTCTAATGAAATTATTACGGCTTCCGAAGATTCCAAGTACCTTTACTTTAAAGTCAAGGGGGATTTGGATAATTTTGAAGTTAATTTAATCAAACGTAAAAAGTGAATATCAGCGGGGTGAGATATATTTTTGTGTTCGTATGGATGCTTATTGGGCAGAATTTCTTTGCCCAACTGACCAATTCGGAAGAGGAGGATGATTCTGCGTATGTGGAGTTTATCGAGATGGCGCCACGAAAAACCTTGGAAATCCCAACCTTCAAATTGATCAATCCGGATACGCTTACACTTGGTGAGCACGATGAACTCGTTTGTGATTCCTATACTGCCATGGGTATGCCATATGTATATGACGCCTTGCATTCGTTTAATGCCCGCCGCATGGATAAATTCGGAGGCTATTTGAATGTTAAAATAAATCAAGGCTTAGAAAGCATTCGTAAAAAAGGATTCAATTCCGATGTGAAGCAGCTGTACATTCAAGTCAATCCGAAAACACTTACTGTACATTGGGTAGCCGTAGTGGGTCCAAGCGAAGATGGAAAGTGCTATGTGCGAGTAGATAGCCGCGGTTCAGCCGGTGGGGGATTGCCCGCTGTCAACAAACAGCTTCCAAGGATGCACAACTTATACCCAACCTTAACCGCCGTAAAGTTGCTCGAGTTTAATGAAAACGTAATCAAATGCTACGACTGGAATGGGAATCCTTTGGATTCGGTATGTTCCTTTGTGAATATTCGTCAGCACTTTTTTAAGTATTACGATAACCAAGTAGGGAATACGATTTCTTTGGCAGATTACGTTGCCAAATATCCCTATACCACCGACGGTGAGGCCTTACCCGGTATTAAAAAGTATGTAGCGCCAAAATATCGAACATATAAAGTGAAATCAGGAGACAGCTTATCCACCATTGCAGTGAAATACCATACCACCGTTTCTAAAATTAAAAAAGCCAATGGTTTGCGTTCTGATTTAATCAGAATTGGACAGGTGTTGAAGATTCCAAGATAGGGGCTCGCTATGATAGATTCGCTAGAACTCGTACACCGCAAACAGCAGATTTTTGATCATGGTCCGATGTATAATGAATTTGTGCATGACACCCTGATTCATGAACCGTGGAATGCCTATAGTTCCTTATGTTTCTTTATCCCAGTTATTTTTTGGTTGATTTATCTGCGCGGCAAATACCTAACCTATGGCATCATTACCGCACTTTTACCCTTACTCTTCTTAAATGGGTTAGGGTCTACCTTGTTCCATGCCTTTCGCGCATCCAATTGGTTTTTAATCTTAGATTGGCTCCCGGCGGCACTAATGACTTTAATTCTGTCGATTTATTTTTGGCATCGAGTAACACACAAGGTTTGGAAAGCCATCGGTGTGGTCGGTGGGTTTTATGCCTTGGCCTTTACGATGGTTAAGATTCTTTCTCAACAAACCGGTCTTTCCGGGCCGAGTATTGGCTACTTCTTTACGGGGGCAGCCTTTCTTGTGCCCGTTATCATCGATTTAAAACGCAATCAATGGAAACATGCGGGGTTATATGTGATTTCCTTGTTCTGCTTAGTGCTTGCGCTTCTCTTTCGAATCCTGGATTATCCCACGCCAAATTCCTTTGCATGGCTCCCCCAAGGAACGCATTTCTTATGGCATGTTACGAGTTCGCTTGCCGTTTTTACCTTAGGTTTTTATATCTATAAAACAACCAACGAAAATCGATTTAAGAATTGAGGATCACCTGAATCATGGATTCATCAAAACGGCACATCGTCTTCATTGATGTCGCCTAAGGTGAAAATCCGAAAAGACTCATCTTCTAAATAGACTCGTTTACCCGGATGTTTAAAGGTATATTGTGTTTTAAAATTTGCGCATTCGAAAACACTTAGAATCCCTGCATCGTTGCGATGAAATAATAGATGCATGTGCGCCTTGCTTTTATTTCCAACAAAATAAAAACCAGAAGAAGTAGGGTAACATTTGGTACATTTTCCTTCAATAACATTGAGTTGTTCATCCCCTTGGTCCTTGAAGTAGTTAAATGCGCGTTCCAGTCGACGAAGTAAATCTTGATGTTCCCCCTTGTCGTCTTCAGGCATTTCGTTAAGTAATAGCTCAACCATTTCTAAGTCGAGTTGCTGAATAAAATGGCGCAGGGCGTCATCAATGGTTTTGAGGGGGCGAAGTGTAAATGGCATAGGGGAGTGACTACTTCAAAAATAGTAAGGATGGGTTTTCGTTTGCTGCCCTAACTACTAAAAGATGTTAACATGTTGAAAAATATCACAAGATGCCAGTTTCGATTAAGGCTTGCTCAACCGCCAACCAATCAACCATAAATCCGTTGGCAATCATACGGTTTGGGATCAAAGGTATTTCTTCGGCAATATCGTCAAGGTAAAGCTTGTCAAATCGAAGACTTTCCCTTAAGTCAAACGGACCGGGATGAATTTTCCTAGCGGTATGTTCCGTGATTGGAAGTAAGCCATTGGATGGTGAATTCAAATATTCCAGTGCCTCTGCTAAACTTCCGTCGTTGATGTCGGCACGATAGGTGTTCAAAATGATGTGATGTCCTTTGACTTGTAATGCACGAATAACCCTAAATGCATATGGGTTTTCAGCACCTATTGCTGGATATTGGTGTTCCACCACGGTTCCATCGAAGTCTAAGTATACGATCATTTAATTTAATACAATTATTCCTTTACTTATTTTTTGACCCTTATAGCTGCATTGCAACCAATAAGTTCCTTCGGCCATTCCTGAAGTTTCTATGGTAAATGGAGATGCAGGATTCGGAATTTCTTTCAGTTTTCTTCCTGCTGCATCGTAAAGGCTAAAGCTAAAGGTTTCGTCCTGTGGAATGTTGTGCGTGATGATTGGATTGTTTACGGAAGGGTTCGGCTGAATACCTACTTGTATTTCTCCATCGGTTATTTGAATTTGTTTGGTGGATTCTCCGATGCATCCCAAGGTATCGATTACCGTCATGTGCACGTCGTAAATCCCCGGCGTTGCATAAATGTGGCTCACAGTCTGACCACTAGACAAAAAGGTTTGATCACCAAAGTCCCAAAGGTATTGGCTGTTCGTACCATTATTCCCAGTGAAAATATAATATACATCACCAGCCACGTGTAATCCTTGTGTGAAGGTGGAATCCGGTTCAGAGATGCTGACCGTCATCGGTAGTGTGCGTTGACATCCAAAGTCATCTTTCACACGTAAGTTATAAGTGCCTGGCGTATTTAATGTGATTGATTGTGCTTCAGGCCCTGGAATCCAATTGTATGTGTAACTCGGATTGTAGGGAGCGGTGTAAGTTATTCCTTTACACACGGAAGTATCTGAAGGAATTGTAAGATTTGGTAGCACGGCACCAAAAGGGGCCAATTCATTATCTATCCAGGCTAATCGTTGGTATAGAAATACTTTCATTTGCTGCACCTGCGCATTATAAGTACTTGCACCTAAGGTTTGCCAAACCGCAAAATTTCGATCGGCAGGTCCTTGAAGAAGGGGAGCAGAAACGCTATCAATAAAGGCCATGAATCGAGCGGTTTTTAATACATCTTCGCGTAAACTAAACCAACGGCATGCTAGTTCATGACGATATACTGAATCTGTATATAATTTAGACCACCAAAATGGAAAAGGCCAATATGGATGGGTGTTTTCCCAAACCCATCCTGAATTTGGATCATTTGCCATGGCACGGTCGTAATCCCAAGGTGGACCGATACATAATTTGTTTCCGTCGGTATCCTTTTCTTTGTACATGTAAGTACTTCGACCGTAACTGTCATAATTCATGCTGAATTCATTAACAATCAAAAAGTCGATGAAGGTTCCTACATCAATCCATTTTCGGTACCCCAAGGTATCGTTCGCATAATTCGTTCCGTTCAAGGCATTTTCAAAGGAGTCTACATAGGTCTTTATGTAGTTAGCTTGCACGGGTAGGATCGAATCTGCCTTTGGATAGACATACTTAAATTCAACCGCATGGGGTGAGGTTGCACTATTGATTGGCGGATATACCGAATTCCATGCCGCTGGGGCGCCGTTAATGTTCATTTCTATAATATATCCTCCCGTTAATTCACTTCCTGCCGTATCAGCCGATTTCATCTTGGCGATATCTAAACGGTTATTGTCGCGTTTCACTTTTTCGGTCAAGGTATACACGCCAATATAAGTTCCGTCCAGAAAGACCTCACATTGCCTTGTTCGCGGAGCATATTGTCTCATCCGGCGAGAAAATTCGTAAGTCACGGTATTAACTAACAAGGAATTATCCAGGTATTCTGCCTTGAAAATCCAGTCGTTTTCTGCGGGCATGCCCAACAAGGAGGTATCAATCTTGTTTCCATTCGCATCCACTAAATCAAAGTCGTAGTTTTTCTTGGGATATCCAGGTCCAGTGAATCCTTGCCATTCTGTCATGATTGTCCCTTCATAACTGTATATCGTATCGGCTGTGGAGTTAATGAGCCCTGGTCCATTATCAATGATTTCCATGACCACAGGAACTTTAACATCGTTGTTGATTGCATTATTCACCGTAGTTAATTTTATGATCGGAAGTACCGAGGTCATGGCTCCCTCATACGTTATTGAAAAAGGAATGCTCGCAGCACACGCCGTATTCGCTTTTAAGCCAATTTTGATAATGTATTCAACACCTGCAGTGAGTAAGGGATGCAAATCGGCTTGGAGTCCGCACAACGCATTGTCATCGTTGTAATAAAGTGCACCGGTAGCTGAACCGTTGAAGTCTACGTTGGCGCAGTTGTTATATACCCAGATTCGTGTATCGCATGCGCTCAGATTACACGTAGAAATGGTGAAAATTCCGGTTGTATCCGGGGTGAATGAATAGTATAAGTTTTCTTGAGGGGAAACCGTTACTCCGGTATCTATTGGAATCGGGTTTTCGCAAATTGTTCCTGGTCCACAATTAAAAGAATGGGAAGCAGTAAATGCAAATTGTCCGCCACTTGCTACTTGTGTTCCGTTCAAGGTGATTACATACGAACCAATTCCATATCCACAGCAAATCCCATCACCATAGCTGTCGTGGATATCAAAACGAATACAATCCGCGGTATCAACACAAACCATCGACCCGTTTACATTGCCATTGGCAACTTCATTCCCATTGCTGTATAAATTCCATGTGGTTTCTCCGGGGTAATCATCAGGAATAATGGTGATTCCAACCGGCCATTGTCCGACGGGACATTGCGCCATTAATTGGGGTGTAACAAGTAGGATAACTAATGTAATTGCAAGTCGGTAAAAAATAGTCATTAGCAATTCGGTTCTTAACAAAGATATAGATAATTAAACTATTGTTAACTCAGGGCATCCAAACCTAAATTCTTTATTATAGGCGCTATTAGAGTCATTCTCCTTCTAAGGTGTAAATAATGCATTGGATATTTGTTTTCCCTCCTTTCGCTTGCGCTGAAGCTCTAGCGAAGTAGCAGAGGAGGGATTAAGGTCTGATGACTCTGAAGTATATCAAACTCCGTCAGAGGAGGTGACATTAATTGATGAGGTTATCTCATTCATCCTCATCTTATTGGTTAAATCTCGCGAACAATAAGAACCGTTAAAGGTTTTAACTTAACTTTAAGACATGACAATACGTATTTTCGGTTTATGGTTAACTTGCTTAATCTTGCCCTTTGCGGGAATGACGCAAGATGTGTATGAGCTTGCTCGAACAGGAACAGTTGAATCTATGACGGCGCTTTTAGATAAGGATCCTTCATTGGTAAACCGGGTATCGGAGCGCGGAATCACACCCTTTGTGTTGGCTTGTTATCGTGGAAATAATGAAGTCGCTAAATTGCTTGCACAGCGTGGTGCTGATATTCGGTATTGTGCCGCTGAAGGCTCTGCGATGTATGGGATAATTTTTAAAAATAACCTAGAAATGCTTTCATTTATATTGGATCAAGGAATATCACCCGACGATACCTGTCAGTTTTCACAATTCGGTTCCCCTTTGCACATGGCCATGAGTATGAAGCGCTATGAGATGGTGGACCTCCTGCTCGCTAAAAATCCAAACCTGAAGATGCCAGATCAGAAGGGCCGGAGTATTCAAGAATTATTATTGTTTTATCAAGACGAACAACTTACCGATATCTTTACATCGCATGAAAAAAATTAGTTTAATTCTTTTATTGATTGTTTCGCTAACGGCGTTTTCACAAACGTATACTACAGGAACAGTGACCTTAACAAGTACGGCTGGATTGGCAATGTCTATCAAATTGGATGTTGGGGCTAATGTTACCATGACCTTAACTGGTCCTTCCGCGCGCTGGTTTGCGGTTGGTTTTGATGCCGGTTCAATGGCGGCAGGCACTGATGTTGTTGCTGTTCATAGTTCAGGTGCACTGACAAGTTTCGATGGAAATTTAACTGGTTATTCAGCGCCAGCTACCGATGTACAGCAGGATTGGTCCATAAGTTCAAACGTAGTCGCCGGAGGCGTTAGGACGGTAATTGCAACACGTGCCTTGAACACAGGGGATGTAAATGATTATATATTTTCCGCTGCTCCAGGATCTATTTCGTTGATATGGGCAAGAGCGAGTTCAAATACGTTTAACTACGCCTATCATGGAAATACTAATCGCGGGATTTCCTCGGCTACATTTACTTTAGTTCCGGTTACTCCACCACCAACAGGTAATTCACCACAAACCTTGTGCACTGGTGCAACACTTAGTCAGATTCAAGTAACGGGCTCAGCGATACAATGGTACGCCAATGCTTCGGGGGGAAGTCCTTTATCTAATGCAACAACGCTTCTAAACGGTACAACGTATTATGCATCACAAACTGTAAATGGTCAAGAATCACAATCCCGCTTGGCAGTTTCAGTAAACTTAATTAGCCCGCCATCCAATGCACCTCAAACTGTGAATTTTCCTCAGAATATATGTAGTAATCAAAACATAATAACACTCAACTCAAGCAACGTTCAAGGTGCTACAAACTACCTTTGGACCATTAATGGTGCGAATTCAACGACGCAGCAACCTACATTAACGATTACTCCTCAAGCGGGCGTTTCACTAATCGCTATACAGGTCGCTGCAATAAATGCCTGCGGTAATGGGCCAGCATCTTCCGCGCAGGTTCAGGTGGTTCCAGCATATTCTGTGAGCCAAACCTTGAGTGCATGTGATTCTTTGAATTGGAATGGCCAAGTCTTAACACAATCCGGAAGCTATACATTTCAAGGTCAAACCCTCGCAGGATGCGATTCAGTAGTGAACTTGCAATTGAGTATTTTATCGAATACACAAACCAATTTGGTTTTTTCTCAATGCGTTCCCTTAACCTTAAATGGACAAACCTATAGCCAGAGTGGTACTTTTCAGCAGATTTTACAAAGCAATTTAGGGTGTGACTCCATACTAAATATTCAGTTCACCTTAACTCAAGGAGATACGGTATTGGTACCGATAAACAGTTGTGATTCGGTTATTATTGGGGGACAAACTTACAGCAATTCGGGTATCATTTCCGAATTGTTAACGAATGTAAATGGTTGTGATTCGTTGGTTTTATGGGATATAGTTATTAACCAATCGGCGCCTTTAACTGTATTTGACACCACTGTTACGAGTTCGTTTACTTGGAATGGTCAGGTGTACGCAAGTTCCGGTTCATATACACAACAATTGATTACTTCACAAGGGTGTGATAGTTTAGTCACTGTGAATTTGACTGTTTCAACCGGTGGTCTCACAGAGGATGAATTTATATCACCATTTCCGACGGTGTTGCATCGGGGAGGGGAACTTTTGTTACCCTTTGGGAATTGGGTCTTGGTAGATATGAATGGTCGCGCAATATGGAAAGGTACCTTTGCCGATAATCGATTGAGAATGGATGTGGTCCCCGGAATTTATTTCATTCGAAATGAACGAAAAGCAGTGAAAATAATTATAATTGATTAAGTGTATGAAACGCGTATTATGTAGTGGATTTTTGTTTTTATTGTTTACCGGATCCTACGCCCAGCGAACGGCCCAAGCGAAATTTGGTGACACCTTATCCACCAATTGGATAGGAGTTAAAATCACCTTATCGGACAGTGTGTTTGTCCAAATTGACGGTCCTTTAAAAAGTTGGTTTGCCTTGGGTTTAAATACGAAGCGTATGCAAGCAGGGGTAGATGTTCTCATGGTTCCAGCGTGGAAAGAGGCCTTTGTGAGCATTAATCCCTACGATGCGGTATTAATTGGGTATGCACCCGCAAAACGCGATAAACTTGAGCATTGGGTAATAAAATCTGAAGAGATGAAGAATGGTCGGCGGTTATTTTTTATGGCGAGGGCACTTGCCACAGGCGATGCCGAGGATTTTGATTTTACGCAACACGCCATAACAGGAGGGATGTTGGATGTAATTTGGGCGATGGGATCGGAGAAAGAAAATAATCCAGAGTATCATGAAAACAAACGGGGGAGGAGAACCCTTCAATTTTAATTTCAAGATAAATTCTAGTGCAATTTATTTACTTGTTATATGACTTTAGTGGTTTAAGTTAAGGTCGAATATTCATCGAGAATCCAACACCAGCAATAAATAATTTTTATCTTAAATGTTAAATAATAGCGGCTTTGCGTGACTATTTATATATTTGTAACCAAATTCTAAACACATATTATGAAAAAAACTACATTTTTAATTACCTTTCTCTTGAGCATTGGGATAAGCGCCCTAGGCCAAGACACCACTAGTTTTCGCCTTGTCGGAATTTCGTCAAACGCCTCTTTAGACTTTTTTAAAAACGACTCCACCTATCTGACTTCTAACGAAAATATTAACAACACAGCCGGCGGGGCTGGACATATTATTTTTCAAGATCCGAGTTCAGGAAAAGTTTGGGCCCTATTTTCCGATGTTGTTGCCAATGGAGGCAATCAAGGAGATAGAAACCTATTTGAAATCGACCCAACTACAGGTAGTTACTCCTTAGTCGCGGATTTAACTAATGATTTTTATAACTCGGGCGATATGGCATCCGATGGTTCCATTTATTTAATTGGGGGGAATGGAAACAATGGGGCGATAGCAGGACAAATCTGGAGGTATAATCCGCAAGACAGCTCAGAAGTATTGGTAGGACAATCTGCTGTTTCCAGTTCACGTGCCATGGAGTACAATCCAAATAATAATTCATTGTACATCTATGAGGGATTTAATCCTAATGTATTATACATTTATGATTTATCCACGAATACAGAAACTGTTAGCTCATATAGTCCTCAATTGATTGATGATGAATTGCATGGAGCGTATTTCGATGCAGCAACTCATACCATGCTTCTTTCTGCGTATGGTGGAGAAATGTATGTTTCGGATACAACACTTGTAACGTTAACGCAATTTGATGAAACGCTTAATAATATTATGGATTTATCAATTATCAAGTTCTTAACCAACGATGAAAATACTGGGTTTTGTCCTGGGGATTCTTTAGTTCTATCATGTATTTGGGATAGCACCTCTTACGAGTGGTATTTCAATGGTCAAATGATTCCATTTGGTAATTCTCAATCCATAACGGTAAACACAGCAGGTACATATCGTTGTTTAGTTACGCTAAATAATACATTAACACCAACATATGTTTGGAGTGAGGAAATTAACGTAAGTGCATACACAATTCCAAGTGTTAGCATTTCGATTCAAAATGGAGATTCACTTTGGTGTCCTGGTGATACGATTACATTACAAGGTTCGAATGGAGGCTCTCTTCAATGGTATATGAATGGTCAAGAAATTAGTGGTGCTAATTCTTCAACTTTGAATGTTACTTCCCCTGGATCATATACTCAAAGTAAAACGAATCTCAACGGCTGTATTGCATTTGCTCCTTTGGATATTGTTATTTATGAGGATGTTGATTGTATAAATGGTGTAAATATGATTGAAACGAATCAATTATATGTTTATCCTAATCCAACTAATGGTCAATTGAGTATTGAAGGTATACATCCAGAAAGTGAGTTTCAACTTTTTGATTTATCAGGAAAATTAATCAAGTTGTCAAAACTTGTAAATGGATCAACTAACATTTCATCTTTGAATCCGGGGTCTTATTTTATTCAAATAGGTTCGAACAGGGTTCGATTTGTAAAGCTTTAATGCTCTATAAACTTTCAGGTAAAAGGGAGCGGGCGCTCCCTTTTTTTTTGATATACTTATGCTATGCATTTTTTCTTATGTTGTTTCGAATTTAAATCCATTATCTTGACTATTGTCGTTTAATTTAATGACTAAAATCATAGGGCAGGTCTATTAATAGCCTAGGTTTGTTTCATTAAAATAAAACACAAATGGAAGAGAACATCTATAAACAACATGAAGAAAACAGAGACTGGATCAATAGGCTAGAATTCTATAAAGAAGAAATCACCATTTTAAAACATATATTGTCGGAGATTGCGAATAAAAATTCCGGTGATGAGGCTTTGAAAGATGTTGAACATTATCAAAATCAGTTCATTATTCAAAAGAATAACTTGGATGAATTAGCACATAATATCCGTACGAGGTTGATTCTAATCCCGTGGCAGTAGATCACTGTAAAACTGAATATCATCAATCGGAAAAAGAATTTTTGGAGTATTTCGAAATCAATTTCAGTACCTTACGCAAAGAATTTAAAACTTTTGCATCGAAATGGATGTAATGCTATTGCACTAGGAGTGCTTGATGCTTAAATACCCCGCGTTGGAAATCAATATCAATGCGCCCTAGAAATAGTCCTGCCCAGCCCGTCTGATTTATCAAGACGGGTTTTTTATTGGCATTTTCCATGATCAAGGGTTTTTCCATAAACGTATGGGTGTGTCCTCCAAGAATCAAATGAATATTCGCGGTCTCAGCGGCAAGTACCTTATCCGAAACTTGTGAACTTGAATATTCGAAGCCTAAATGCGATAAACAAACTACCAAATCACAGCCTAAATCACTCAGTAATTGGGCCATATTACTTGCCTGCTCAATCGGGTCAATATAATTCATACCAGCATAACACGTTGCAGGGGAGAGGCCTTCCAAATTCACTCCAATGCCAAAAAAACCAATCTTAACTCCGCCCCGTTTTAGGATATGATACGGCAAAGTTTGGTTCGCTAACGTAGTATTCCTAAAATCATAATTACTGCAGACAAAGGGGAAATTTGCAAAGCGTTGCGCATTCTTGAATCCTTCCATCCCAATATCAAAATCATGATTTCCCATCGTAGCGACATCGTATTGCATGGCCGACATTAGTTTCATCTCTAATTCGCCATGGTATCGATTAAAGTAAGGCGTCCCTTGGAAAATATCGCCGGAATCCACTAAAATCACATGTTCTTCTTCCCTTCGGATCTGTTCGATTAAAGCGGCCCGTTTTGCCACGCCACCCATACCCGGATATTTAGCATGGTTCAGTGGGAACGAATCAATGTTCGAATGGGTATCGTTCGTGTGAAGAATGGTAAGTTTTTTACCCTTTCGCTGCGCAGAAGATCGAAGTTCAAAGGAACTTGTAAGTGCACCTAAACTCGTTAATCCAGCTAATCCTACAAAGGCTCTTCGATTCATGGGATAAAGCGTTTTTCGGTATTATTAACTAAAGTGCCCTGTCGTTTAACTTCTTCGATAAACACATCGCGAAGATTTTTTGGCTTCAGTTGGTATGCTTCTGGCGCCAAGAAAAATGTCATCTTATCTCCACCTTGCGCCAAATAATCCGAGGTGATTACCCAAAAATGGGAGTGCGTTTCATTTAAGCTGTGAATCGTTAACTTGCCTTTCTCAAACCGAGCGTTCGCAAGTGGAACACCTTTGGGTTGATTTTTCATAAACGTTTCAATCGCTTCAATACGCGACACAGGCAAACGAACCCAGGCTACACTATTGTCGAACGGCATTAGCTTGAATAAATCACCAACCGTAATTGGTCCCTTATTTAAGCTCGCGCGTAAACCGCCGGCATTTAATATACAAATCACAGGTTCAGCCAAGCGGACCGTCTGTGTTTCTTGTAGGAGTAAGGCATCTGTGGCCCAATTCATAAGGTTTGAACTTGGGAAAACCACTTCGAAACTGGTGTCAGCCATACCGATTACCTCTCCCATTTGAAGGGCTAATGAATCACGGTAAGGAACAATGAATTGCTCGATGTGGTCGGTTCCTTTTACATTTGAGTCAACTCCAAGATTTTTTGAAGTCGCAGAGACGTGTGCCTTAAAGGAACAACCAAGGGTTCCTGCAGCAACAAGCGCACAGAGAACCAGCTTACGCATTACTCTTTGATAAAGCTTCCGCGCGTGTTACCAAGGGGCGTGCTCACTTCAATCAGGTATTTACCAGATTTCAAGTCGTTTCCATTAACGATAAGCACATCCTCATTGATTCCGATAGCGGATTTAACAATACGACCACTCAAATCGGTAAGGGTATATCCGGTAATTGTAAGACCATTAACTTGAGCATATACGTTACCATTAGATGGAACAGGGAATACTGATAAATTAGCGGCTAATTGTTCTTCAATTCCAACATTACATGAGGTTTCTAAATACGACATGTTGTCAAAGTTCACATGGCACACAAAGTTTACCGAATCAATGTATGGATTTCGGTTACCCTGAACACTGAAAATATATTCCTGACGAGCAATTTCATAAGAATCCGGGAGGTCAGCAAAATGCCAAGTTTTTAAGGTGGCTTGATCTTGGTTCGCTGCAATTCCCCAATTCAAGTTGTTTTGCATGTTGTAACATGTGGCTTGATAGAAAATCGAACGCGCAGCATTTCCTTTTTGTGCGTCTCTTGGTTCATAGCACATTTGATTCCCATTATATCCAACGCTTCCTTCCAGATAGTTGTATAGCACATTCCCTGTAATATCCATTAATGGAAGGTTGCTTCTATATGAATTCGCATTCGCTAGGTTGGTAGGGTAGAGGTTGTGTTGATCTGTATATTCTAGTTCCTCTGGATTATCACATGGGAAGGTTGGCATCCAAGAATGGCAATACGTATGTTCTCTTGAATAACCGGTTGCAGTCCAATCAAATGGGTCGTTAAACACCTTATTCTCTCCCGTATAAACACAGGTTATAAAGGATTGTCCATTGGTGGTATCACACACCTCAAATTGGTTCATTACAGTTTGTTTGTAATTAAAATATGAAATAAACTGGTGTGGATTGATTAGGGCTGAAAGATCACTCAAAAAGCTTGGTGCGGTAGAATTAATGCTTGAATAGTAGTTATTGATGTTTAATCCAGTTGATGTAACGTTACCTGTGGCAGGCGTTGTCGTATTGTAATTTTCAAATCCAGCAGGTCCATTAAAGGCAAATACCGAAAAATAATAAGGTTGATTTGCGCGAACCCCTCTGGGAACAAAAGACGTTGCACTTCCTGTATAAGCTACTTTAGCATTGCCAATAATATCACCTCGTTGGTAGCTTGTTCCGTCAACAGGAACTCCAGAAACCGGTCCATTTTTCGACCATAATACAAGGTATTTTTCAGCTCCTGATCCCGCAGTATATGAACCCGAAAGTGTATATGCTTGAACATTAGAAAAGTTTAAATTGCTGGCGTTAGAAGTTGGTTCAGTAGCCAGGTTATCCAATCCTACCGCGATTAAGTTAATAACATAGGGATTCTCGTCGTTGTCGTCATTGGCTATGGTAATCGTAGCAGTTCTTGATCCGTTACCTGTTGGCGCGAACGTTAATGTAAAGTTTCCATTACCCAGGCCAGCCACAGTCGTTACGTTAAGATTTGTTGTAAAATCTGCTGCATTTGCGCCGGAAATTGAAGTTCCTGATACCGTTAAGGTTTGAACCCCAGTATTCTCAATGGTGATGATGTTATTCGTAGTGTTACCGATAACATAGCTAGAGTTGTTTAACGCGGTAGTACCATTGATTTTAACGTTGATTTCACGGTTTGGAGCCACATATGGCACAATATCCGAGGTACTTCTTGGAACGATTTGATAGTTTGCATTAAATTGTCCCATTAAACCGGTTATAGTAACTGGTCCTGCTGGGATGGCGCTTCCGTCGATGTTCGTAGTTCCATTGATACGGACATCTAATGTATTGGCTCCGTTGGTGATTTGTACGGTACTGTTACCCGCCGCAAAGTTTCCGCTTTGTACGAAAGTTACATTTTCAATCGTAACAAGTTGCGATTCCAAGGCTTCTCCTGCACTAGTAATCGGAATTACTTGAGCTACATTTGGAGTAACAGGTCCATGGTCAGTAAAGCTGGTGGTTGGTGATAGTTCTAACAAGCCGCTGAAGTCAAATAATACACCGGTAGCAGTTACAGAATCTCCCGTAGTTAAACTTGAAAGTGTGTTTCCATAAATAGCAATACCTGCAGTTCCATCTTGTAGGTAGCGTATCGACCCAAGTTCAGTTCCGTTTGAAACCACACCTTTTACGGTTACCGTAGCACCAATAGACATGTTTCGAACTTGCTGAATGGTTTGTGCACCAAGTGACAAGGTACTTATTGCTGCAACGAGGGTAAAAATTTTCTTCATAATTAGAATTGATAAGATAAAGATACATTAAATCGCAACCCTTGACCAAACATTACTGCGGATGAGGTTGCATCAAAATTTTGGTTGCTTCCGTTCATGTTATTAGAAGCATCTGATAAAAAGGCTTTGTTAAGCAGGTTAATTACATTCCCAGAGAGAATAAGTGCATCCTCTTTAAGTTTGAATCGATATCCGGCATACAAATTAACCAGGGTGTATGAAGGCATCATCCAAGATTCTCTTCCACCGTTCGCACCTTGCAAAGAAAAGGGATTAAAGTCCGAATAATACCGGTCGAAATATTGAATTTGACCCTTGAAATACAAATTTTTAATAGGTTCGTATCGGAGGGATGCAGATAATGCAGTTTGCGCTGCATCTCCCACATGAACGCCTTTGGCATCAAAGGTATATTCCAATGAATCGTATTGAGGAATGACAATGGTTTTACTGGAGTTCCAAAACCAATCTCCCATGGAGATCATTAACTCTGTAGAAAGTTTTTTAGAGATTTCCCAAGCCAAATCAATTTCCCCACCAACGTGCACCGCATCCATTCCGTTAATGTTTACGTAAATGTTTTCACTTGGATCATTTGGATCCGGGACGGCTACCCCATAAGGAAAAGGTTTGTTTTTCCAATTGGTTGCGTATGCGTTTACGTTGACACCAAATGTTCTCGTTGCGTATGAGAACCCTTGTTCCAATGCTAGAATCTTTTCATTATTTATTACGCCAAAGAACTTGTTGTAGTTGTTATCAATCACGTTGGAGTACATTGGAGTTCGGTTTAGGAAACCAACGTTCATAAATACGCTCGCAAATTCACTTAACTTAATGCTTGCTCCCGTTTTAAATGTAAACCCTGGAATAAATTTCCACGGTGTTTTTACGTAATCTACGCCTTCAGAATAGCTGTGGTATGTTTGACCATTATATATTAATGTATCGCCGTATCCAAACTGCAAAATGGTGTCCCCAAGATTCAGCTCACGTTTTTGGAAGTAATCAATCCCCCGATACCCATTCCCAATTCCTGTAAGATTCACAAACGCACTAACGGTTTTGGACTCATATGAAACCTGAGAAAAAGCGCCCAACCAAGAAACTAATCCGTCGCGGTTTGAATTGAATAAATTCTTGGCAATTTTATCACCAACGCGCTTCATTGGACTGGCAGCATTTTTATCTGACAAATCCACATAATAATCACCTCCTATTAAATCTTTTACTTCTTGATAATGTGAACCACGGTAATATCGAGCATCTAGTCCACCTGAAATTTCGAATCCTTTTTTTATTTCGTAATTAACCTGACCTAAATACCCAACCCAAAAGTGATTATTTACGCTAGCTAAAAGGATCTGGGAACTTTTAATTTCTGTAGGAGAATATTGTGCATCAATATTCGGCGTTCCAAAAAGAGGGTTCACTTTATTCGCTTCAACCATCTGATCCCAATCAATGAGCATATTTGAATCACGAATAATCGCTGATGAATTGTACAGCGCTGTACCTCCTCCTCGTCCAATGGATAAGTAAGCGAGATTCGAAATGGATAATTTCTTACTTACTTTCCAAAAATCCTTCAGTGTAATTTGTGGTTTGTTGTAATAGTTCAAGCGCTCATTCATTACTTCCTTTTTACCATCTACGGTACGATACCCCCAATGTTGGTTGTAACGAATTCCAAGGTCTGTCATGAAGGCATTGGTATCAATAGTGGCACCGATTTCTTTGGCTTGATCTTCACTCCAATATTGAATAGGCTGACGAAATGATCGCTGTCCATGATGTTGTGGAGCAGAAAATCCCGAAAGTGTTAGTAAATGCTTTTCAAATTGTTTTGAAACTTTAAGGTAGCCAAAGAATCCTTGACTCGGCGTCCCGTCTACCCAACCCGTCGCTTGTTTATAACTAGCTGCTGCTGTAAGCCCCCAACCACCTTTTAAAATTCCGGTGTTATATGCAATCGAGGTGCGCATCAAGTTTCCTGTACCGTATTCTTGTTTTAGGCTTCCTCCTTTCTTATTACCGATACCTTGCGTAATAATGTTAATGGTTCCTCCAATTGATGGCATTGCTATTTTTGTAGCTCCAAGTCCACGTTGGACTTGCATTGTAGCGGTAATCGCATCTAGGCCAAACCAATTGGACCAATAAACCCATCCGTTTTCCATATCGTTCACTGGAACGCCGTCAATCATTACCCCAACGTTCCGTTGATCGAAACCACGCACATTGATTCGAGCATCACCATCTCCACCACCGGACTGTGTCGCATACACGCCTGCTGTTCCGTTAAGCAACATTGGTAAATCTCTGGATCCCAATTCCTCTTGTATTTTTTGCGTACTTATCTTAGTTACGGCAATCGGTACAGGTCCGTCTTTAACCACGTTGCCGATAACACGAACTTCATCAAATTCCAAACTTCCAGACATGCTCAGGTTGACAACATGTTCAGATTTAAAAATCTTTACATCCTTTATAATGGTATCAAACGAGATAAGAGTTACCGTAAATCGGTAATTTCCGTATAGCACATCCTTGATTTCAAAGGACCCGTTAGATTCAGATAGTACACGATTAACTACAACGCCACTACTAAGTGATTTTAATTCAATTTTTGCCCCACTTACGGTTTGACTAGAAGAACCTTCAGTAATTGTTCCTGTAATACGCGCTTTTCCAGTTTGTCCATAGGAAAATGAACAAAGTGCCCCAATAAAAAAACTAAAGAAGAATAAATGTTTCATAGAAAAAAAATCCCGCTTAAGCGGGAATTAACTTATCGAATGATTATTTTTCGAATCTCTGATTTACCGTCTTTGGTAGTAATGTTTACAAAATACACACCGCGAGATGCTTCAATTTGAAAAACTACCAAGTCTTGATTATTTATTTCCTTAGAAGAAAGCACTTGTCCAAAGGCATTCATTACTTGAAAACGCTTAATATTAGCTGCATTCTTAATGTAAAGTGTACCTGAAGATGGGTTTGGATAAATAGAATAAGCTAATTCATCCATATCGTTTGTTGATGCAGGATTACATTGACAATCGTGTGTTCCAAGTGAATTCCAATTACCATCTAAGATAGGGTTCCCGCTTCCACCTAACACTGGATTGCCATTTTGGTCTAATCTAACTATTACTGCGGGAATAGTGTCCCACTCTAATAAGGGATCAAAGAACGCAACTTGCGTTGTAACTCCTTTTTGTATGCTTGCTTTACGAATCATAGAATGATCTTTAGTAACTAAAACTCCTTGACCGTTGTTGAATGGAAAAGTAGTAGCCCATGCGCCATCGTTACCTGCTGAAGATCCTGTTTCATTTGCTGGGTTTTCTCCAATTTTACCGAAAATATCAACTAAAGCGAATCCAGGTACATTTGCCGGACTGATTACCGTAGAAGCATTCGCTGGTAACGTTCCTTTCGCTAAAACAACAGCATCATTTCCGTTCCAATAGAATGCATTCGAGGTATTGTACACAGGGCAGTAGAAACCATCCGCTCGCACTTGTAATGAATCCCAGATTGGCGCTTCTTGTCCTGTTCCAGCAGTATCTAATTTCTCTAACACAGCAACATAAACATCATGTGCTTGCACGATTCCTGACAATTGAACTGCATTCGCAACCGTTGCAGTACTTGCTCCATTTGAATAACGAACAACGAAGTAACCATTTAGGTTTATCGCTTGATTCGTCGGGTTGTAAATTTCGAGGGCTTTATTATTCGACCAACCTTCTACATATTCTGAAATGAATAAATCAGCACAATTCGTCTGACTAAATGATAAGGTTATGAAAGAAAGTGTAATTAGGGTAAATAGTTGTTTCATGCGTTCAATTTTATAAGGCAAAATTAAGGTCTTTTTTTTAAAAATACTTATCCAATTAAAGTTACCATTCTGTTAATTTCAACAATCTGTTGAAATATATTAAATTCGCGACAAATCAAATTCATGAAATATATACATATAGCTTTAGTTTTATTGGTGTTTAAGGCATTTTTTGCACAGGAAATCAGCGTTGAAAAAATTTGGAAAAAATACGAGTACCGAACCCAAGGAATAGTTGGATTTAACTCACTCGAAGATGGCGATCGATACACTCAATTGGATGATGAAGGGAATTTAGTACTTGCCTATATTTCCAAGCCAAACGAGGCTCCAAGTGTACTTATCAACGCAAACGCTTTAACATACAAAGGAAAACAGGTCATCATTGAAGATTACAGTTTTGATAAGTCAGAACGCAAAGTTCTCATCATGACTTCAATTAAACCGATATACAGACGAAGTTACAGTGCAGTATATTATTTATATGATTTGGACACTAAGGAAATAGAGGCATTGTCCGAGGAGCATAGTCCACAAACCTTAGCTGAATATTCACCTGATGGTAAAAAAGTATCATACATCTATAAGAATGATTTATATGTTAAGGATCTCGCAACAAAGAAAATAATCCCTATAACCACCGACGGAAAACGAAATAAAGTGATTAACGGAACAACGGATTGGGTATACGAGGAAGAGTTTTCTATTACGAAGGCTTACAGTTGGTCTCCAGATTCTAAATATTTGGCCTTTCTAAAGTTTGTAGAAAAAGGCGTAAAAGAATTTGGTATTGATTTTTACGGCGAATTGTATCCTAATCGTTTTGAATACAAATACCCTAAAGCCGGAGAGGATAATTCAATCGTTTCAGCGCATTGGATAGCCCTTTCTAAACCAACCAAAATCAACCCAATCACCTTAGGGAAATATGAATATATCCCCAGAATTCAATGGTCCAATGTTTCCAATCGCCTGTTGTTACAGACCATGAATCGGCACCAAGACAGCTTGCGTTATCACATGGTAGATTTTACTGCGGGAAAAAAACCAATCCATAGCATCCTTTATACAGACTTTAGCAACACCTATGTCGATGTGAATGAGTCTTTGTATTTTATGCCCAATGGGAATGGCTTTTACTTTACTTCAGAAATCTCTGGATACAATCAACTTTATACCTTGGATTATTCTGGCAACATTAGTTCAATTACAGACGGTGAATTGGACTTGATTGATTGCTATGGCGTGAGCCAAGATGGTACACTTTTTTACTTCACACAATCCCATCAGCTTGGGGTTTCGAAAGTGCTTTGTCAAATTAATGTACAAACCAAAGCGGTAAAAATATTGTCGCCGTTGGAAGGCTGGATGGACGCTACGTTTACCCAAGGAATGAAGTATTACGTTGGTTCCTATTCCAATGGAAATACCCCTCCTGTACATAGCTTGTACAACGCTGATGGTTCTTTAGTAAAGGTTTTGGAAGATAATGCAGCATTAAAAAAGCATTTGTCTACCTTAGATTTGAGTGAGAAAACGTATCGTACCATCATGGTAAATGGTACTTTGCTGAATGTATCAACAATCTTTCCTCCAAATTTTAATGAATCCAGTAAATACCCTGTTTACATGAATGTCTACGGTGGACCAGGACATAATGAAGTAACAGACCAATGGGATGGTAATGATTTTATGTTTCATCAGTTATTGGCATCAAAAGGTTATATTGTTGTCTCAGTTGATCCAAGAGGAACCCAATACCGCGGCGCAGCATTTAAAAAAGCTACGTATTTGCAATTAGGTAAGTTAGAGCTAGAAGATTTTATTGGTACAGCGAAGTATTTTCAAACATTGCCTTATGTGGACGCAAATCGTGTGGGAATCATGGGTTGGAGTTATGGCGGGTTTATGACTTCGCTCGCTATGACAAAAGGTGCCGATATATTCAAAATGGGGATTGCTGTTGCACCGGTTACGAATTGGAGGTACTATGACAATATTTACACCGAACGATTTATGCGTACACCCCAAGAAAACGCTTTGGGGTATGATGATAACTCTCCAATCAACCACGCAGATAAATTGAAGGGAAAGTTTCTTTTAGTGCATGGAATGGCAGATGATAACGTGCATTTTCAAAACAGTTCGGATATGATTACGGCGCTGGTTAAAGCGAATAAGCAGTTTGATTTTTTCGCATATCCAAACAAGAACCATGGAATTTACGGGGGAAATACCCGAAATCACTTATTTTCAATGATGTACGACTACATTTTGAAGAATTTGTAATCATCAAGAACTTATCGGAAAAATAAATGTCAAAGATTTTGCATTATAAGTACAACAAAGCAAAATTTCTTTAGTAAATTAGGCGGAAAATTAACAGAATCAGATTAACACACCATGAGCGAAATTGCCAAAATCGAATTAAACGGAAAAGTATACGAATTACCTGTAATTACCGGAACAGAAAATGAAAAAGCCATCGATATCTCCAAATTAAGAGATTTAACAGGGTACGTCACTTTAGATACAGGGTATAAAAATACTGGTGCAACCAAAAGTGCGATTACATTTTTGGATGGTGAAGAAGGTATTCTACATTACCGTGGCTATCCGATCGAGCAATTAGCCGAGCAGGCTTCTTTTCTAGAAGTTGCCTATTTATTGATTTATGGTGCATTGCCAAATCAAACGGAATTGAAAGACTTTGAGAACAGCATCAAAAAACACACTTTAGTTCATGAAGACATGAAGCGGTTTTTCGAGGCGTACCCCTCCAAAGCACATCCAATGGGGGTCTTGTCTTCTATGATTTCTTCATTATCTACCTTTTATCCGGAATCTTTAGACCCGAATCGAAGTGCTGATATGAAAAATCTTACAGTACACAGATTAATCGCCAAATTACCAACCCTTGCCGCATGGGCTTATAAAAATTCTATGCGTCATCCTTTCATGTATCCAAGAAATGATTATGATTACGGGAAAAATTTCTTGTACATGATGTTCGGTATGCCAACTGAAAATTTCGAAGTTGATCCAGTAGTAGTTTCTGCATTAAATACATTGTTAATCTTGCATGCAGATCACGAGCAAAACTGTTCTACCTCTACGGTAAGAATTGTTGGTTCATCAAACTCTAATTTATACTCAACAATTTCCGCTGGGATCTCTGCGCTATGGGGCCCGCTTCACGGTGGTGCGAATCAAGAAGTAATCGAAATGCTCGAGCAGATTGCAAACGATGGAGGAAATGTAGATAAATGGGTAGCCAAAGCAAAAGATAAAGAAGACCCCTTCCGTTTAATGGGCTTTGGACACCGTGTTTACAAGAATTTTGACCCACGGGCTCGTATCATCAAAAAAGCGTGCGATGAGGTGTTAAATAAGTTAGGAGTAAATGATCCGTTATTGGATATTGCTAAGAAATTAGAGCAAGTAGCCTTGGAGGACGAATACTTCAAAGCAAGAAACCTTTATCCGAATGTAGATTTCTATTCAGGAATTATCTACAAGGCGCTTGGAATTCCAACTGAGATGTTTACCGTAATGTTTGCATTAGGAAGACTTCCAGGATGGATTGCGCAGTGGAAAGAAATGACAGAGAACAAGGAGCCAATCGGTCGTCCACGTCAAATCTACACAGGAGAAACGAACCGTAACTACGTTCCAATCAACCAACGTTAAGATTAAAAATCTGTAAATAACTTTATTAAGCGTAAGGATACCTTACGCTTTTTTTGTGTCGTTTTCTATTGCCGAGGCTTTGCTTCCTGCGAAGGTGTCGTACCGTCTGAAACTGCATCGTAAGTCGCCATTGAATACCTCATACTTTTTACTTGGTTTCAATCCAATGGCTTTCCAGCCTTCTTCGTTGCTGCTAATTATCCAAGCAGGAACCCCTTGCATTTTGTGTTTTAACCAGGTTCCGAGTTGCTGATACAATGCTTCATCCTCCAAGCTTAATCGCTCATCATACGGTGGATTACACATCAGAAACTCAACTTTCGGATTCAATTCAATTGCATTAAAATCAAGGGATTGCACATTAATAAAACGACCAAAGGAAAATCCCCGTAAGTTTCGACGTGTTTTAAGTACCATTTCGTCAGAGGAATCTGAACCTCCAATTTTACATGGTAATTCTTTCACGATGCGTGGCGCTTGATCGATGATTTCTTGCCAAACGTTCGCATCGAAGGTATTGAGGTTCTTGAATGCATAATGTGTTCGCTCAATGTTTGATGGAATCCCAGTTGCGAGTAATGCCGCCTCAATTAAAAACGTTCCTGCACCACAAAAGGGGTCGTAAAACGCTTGCTTTTTGTCCCAACCCGATAATCGAATTAAGGAGGCAGCTACCACCTCATTAATCGGAGCGATCCCCGTTGCGATCCGATACCCGCGCTGAAATAAGGGCAATCCACTGGTGTTTAAAGAAATTACCCCTTCGTAATCTGTTAAATATAGATCGAGTCCAATTTTAGGGTGCTTGGTATCAATCGAGGGGCGTTCTTTGTTAAGTTCTTTAAAGTGATCTACCACGGCATCTTTCACCAAAAGAAACGGGTAATGCGTATTGCGTATTTTCTTGGTTTGAATTGCTCCTCGTACAACAAAGCTGTTGCGTTCATGGAATAAATTCGACCAATTTACAGTGAGCGCGGCATCGTAGATGTCTTTTTCGTTTCTAAACGGAAAACGGGTAACCTCTACCAACACATTAATTGCACAGCGGCTATAAAGGTTTAAATAGTAAACATCTCGCCAGCTTCCTTTTAACGTTACTGCACGATTCCCTTTGATTAAATTCGTATAACCTAATTCTTGGAGTTCCTCCAAGAGAACATCCTCGAATCCGTAAAAACACTTTAGTGTAATTGTTAATTTTTTATCACTTTCTGCTGTCTGTTTTGCCATTGAAAATGTATTGCGCGTATTTTTGTACAAATGAACAAACTTTGAAGGGTATACGCACCATTTTATTTTTCTTTTTTTTATGTGTTGTCTCGATTCAATTCTATGCTCAACAAAAAATAGGTCTAGTCTTAAGCGGTGGTGGCGCTACAGGCTTAGCACATATTGGTGTATTAAAAGCCTTAGAAGAAAATCACATTCCAATTGATTATATCTGTGGAACATCGGCCGGCGCTTTGGTAGGTTCGATGTACGCTTGTGGATGGTCACCTAAAGAAATGGAAGCTTATGTCACATCCCCGGCCTTTCAAATGATGACAGCGGGAAGTATTCCTTCTGATAGAAGGTATTTATATCGAGAAAGCGACCCGGATGCGAGTATGCTTGAATTTCCTTTCAGTGCTGATTCCCTACTCACTACCTCTATTCCTATGAATGTCATACGTCCTAGGTATTTGGACATAGAAATGCTAAAAATCATGGGTTCAACAAGTGCCTTAGTTGGAAAGGATTTCAATAAATTGTTGGTTCCTTTTCGATGTGTGGCAAGTGATGTTATTCACAATAAAAGTGTTGTTTTTGATACAGGAAATTTAAACGCAGCGGTTAGGGCTTCTATGACCTATCCCTTGTACATCAATCCTATTAAAATCAATGACATCATTTACTTCGATGGAGGTTTGTACAATAATTTCCCAGTGAATGTATTATACAATGAATTCAATCCAGACTTTATCATTGGAAGCAATGTTTCTGATAACAGCCCATTGCCAGACGAAAATAACTTTATTGGCTTACTAGATCATATGACTAGAACGCCAACTGACTATACATTACCATGTTCACAAGGGATTTTAATACAACCGAACAGCAATGTTGGAACTTTTAATTTTTCAGAAGTCAAGCAGGTCATTGATAGCGGGTATTATGAAACGATGAGGTTAATGGACTCATTAAAAAAACTTGTTAAAACCCGTTCAGATACAACCCTGTTAGGAATACAACGAAAAGAGTTAAAATGTGAAATGGGCACAAAGTTAATTTCCGAAATAAACATTTCGTTTCACGAAAAGAAATCGCCGAGTTATGTCACTCGCTCATTGATGAAGGCCAGAAAACAAGACCCCATTACTTGGGCAAAATTCGAAAACAGGTACTATCGCTTATATGCCTCTCAACAGATTGATTATTTATTTCCCACATTATCTGCAAACCCTGATAGTAGTTTTGACTTGGATTTATACGTCAGAAAAGCCAAGCCTTTTCGCTTAGAAGTCGGCGGACATTTATCTTCTCGTCCAATCAATACTGGTTACCTTGGGCTCACCTACAGAGTTTTGGGAAAGGCGGCTGCAACAGTTCATGCAGAAACTTATTTCGGGAAATTTTATGGTTCAGCAAAAGGAGAAGCTACAATTGATATCCCAAGTGTTTTTCCATTGACAGCCTCTACCTATTTTGTTATGAACCGATGGGACTATTTCCGAAGTTTGGCTACATTTTTCGAAGATGTAAAACCTTCATTTCTCGTTCAAAATGAGATGTATTATGGGGTAAAACTAAAGCATCCTATTTTAAACAATTCTAAAGGTGTTTTCGATGTGAGGCTATTCAATTTAGAGGATGATTACTACCAAACATTGAACTTTTTAAGCACGGATACAACAGATGCAACGTTTTTGAACGGAAGTTTGATGTCTTATGAGATAACTGACAATTCGCTTAATAGAAAACAATTTGCTAGCGAAGGCCATTTTTTTACGTTTAAAGTAAAATACTTAACGGCCTTGGAGCGAACAGTCCCAGGTTCAACAGCCTTGTTTGATAGTACGGTTGCCAAACAGCATGATTGGTTAAATATAAACATTGAAGGGCAATATTATTTTTTGACAAAACCACATGTACATTTTGGGATTCATGGGAAAGCCATGTTTAATTCACAGTCTTTATTTGCGAATTATACGGCAAGTTTATTATCCATGCCCACATTAAATGTAATACCAGATTTGGAAACGTATTTCTTTAAAGAATATCGTTCTCCACAGTTTTTCGCCATTGGAACTAACCTTGTTTTTCCTTTGTATAAAGGACTTGAGTACCGATTTGACTTTTATTATTATCAACCATTTTTAACGCTTCAAAAATTAGATGATGGGTCTATTCAATATTCAAAGCCCTTTAAAGGAGATACATGGTTGGCTTCTACTAGTTTATTATATCATACACCGTTGGGACCAATTCGTGCGACCTTGAATTATTTTCCTTTACAAACGATTCCACTAAATTTCCAAGTAAGCTTCGGTTATGTGCTGTTCAACGAGCGCGCAGTTCGCTAGAAAAATTAATTTTGTATAAAATCTATTGAATGAAGCCAATTATCTGTGGTATACAACAAATGGGCATCGGAGTTCCGAATGTTCAAGAAATATGGTCCTGGTATCGCACCATGTTTGGGGTAGATGTTCGAATTTTTGAAGAAGCTGCTGAGGCACCTTTAATGACAAAATATACCGGCGGTGTAGTACATTCACGGACGGCAACACTGGCACTCAGTATGGATAGTGGAGGGGGCTTTGAAATTTGGCAATTCACCAGCAGGAATACTGAGAAACCAAAATTCGAGGTGAAACTTGGTGACTTCGGGTTGTATTCATGTAAAATCAAATCACGGAATGTACGAGAATCCTTTCGACACATGAAATCGAAAGGGGCTAAGGTGCTAAACGAACCTACGGCAACACCAGATGGCACCTTGGCGTTCTTTGTTGAGGATCCAAACGGTAATATTTTTCAGGTCGTTCAAGGGCTCGGTTGGTTTAGTAATACCGGGCACCCATCCCATTGTGGCGGAGTAGCAGGGAGTTTGATAGGCGTTTCAGATATGGAAGCATCACTTAAGCTATATCAAGAAGTACTAGGATATGAATCCATCGTATATGACGAAACACGTCAATTTGATGATTTTGGCGTATTGTCAAATTATACGTTTCGCAGGGTCCGTTTGATTCACAGAGAAGATAGAAAAGGCCCTTTTGCAAAACTACTTGGCCCAACATCCATTGAACTCGTACAGGCTATAGACCGCAAGGACGTCAGACGAATTTTTGAAAACCGTTTTTGGGGAGATTGGGGATTTATTCATTTGTGCTTCGATATCCAAGGAATGGATGAACTTAAAGCACGTTGCGAAAAAGCAGGGTTTCCTTTTACCGTGGACAGCTCAGATACCTTTGATATGGGTGAAGCAGGGGGAAGATTTTCTTACATCGAAGATCCTGATGGAGCATGGATTGAGTTTGTTGAAACCCATAAGGTTCCTGTGATCAAAAAGCTTGGATGGTACATTAATTTGAAAAACCGTCCCGCAGGGAAATTTTTACCAAAATGGATGCTCAAAGCAATGGCCTTTAATCGGGTTAAATAGGGAAGGGGAGTTTATGCATTCAGTTCTCCCCTTGCTTTGCCCGCCGTTAGGTGGGAGGGGAGATAAAGAGGGTTGACCATTATAAATGATACTCGGAATGTTCAACTCTGAGACAAATATGAGCTCAGAAATTATCATCCCCCTCAATCCCCCTTCAAAGGGGGAAGAATAAATTCTTAGTCGCCAATGTACAAAAGTCCCAATGTCCAATAAGACGTTAAGATATTAAGACGTTAAGAGAATTTAACTTCCATAAGTCTAAAAGTTCGAGAGTCCAAAAGTCCAAAAGCCCCAAAGTCCCATTGTCCGTATATCTACTTCCCATAACGCGCATTGACAATCTCATACACTACATGCTGAATGTTTGTACGAATGCCCTTGTCGCGTAGTTTCCAATTATCCTGGCTTGGATGAACCCGATTGGATAGAAACACAAACACCACCTCGTTCTTCGGGTCGGCCCATGCTAAGGTTCCTGTAAAACCGGAATGACCAAAACTCAGCTGAGACGCTAATTCATCACAGGTTCCGCCGCCTGATGCTGAAGGCCTATCAAAACCTATTCCGCGCTTATTCCCCGTAAATTGAGCTTTTGTAAAATAGGTCACGGTTGATTTATCGAAGAATTGTTGCCCAGCATAGCTTCCGTTATTCAAAAATAATTGCATGATACTCGCCAAATCTGTTGCATTGGCAAATAAGCCGGCATGACCACCAACTCCGCCCAACATCGCAGCGCCTGGGTCATGCACATGACCTTGCAACAATTGCTTACGAAAATATTGGTCGTTTTCCGTTGGGACAATTTGGTTTTTATTATAATGTGAAAGTGGTTTATAATTGATATAACGAAGTCCCATAAGGGAATAAATGTGGTTTCGTACGTATTGATCTTGTTTCTGACCAGTGATTTTTTCAAAAATAGGTTGCATGAAATAATAGCATAAATCCGAATATACATATTTCTTTTCCTTTAACGGATTGCGTAATATTCGAGCGTACATACTGTCCTTATATGCCGTTTTAAGAAATAATTCATTCGCGACTTCTAATCCGTGTTCTTCATCCTTTATTTTACTGTACCATGGCGCTATTGGTTTTTTATCGGTTAAGGTACGCTTGTAAAATGGGATGAATGGTTCAAGTCCCGCTTGGTGGGCCATCATCTCCCGTATAATGATGCTTCGGTATGGAGTGTCTCCCGTGACGTCTGGGATATATGTACCAAGCGATGAATTTAGGTCCAATTTCTTTTCATAATGTAACTTCATGGCAATGAGGGCGGATGAAGCAATTTTTGTTATCGAAGCAATATCATACAGGTCCTCATTTTCTACGCTCTTTGACGTGGATTCGTAAGTGAATTTCCCGAATGATTTACGATAAATTATGGATCCTTTTACAGCTACTACTATTTGACATCCCGGATAAGCCCCCGAAGTTATTCCGTTTTTAGCCAATTGATCGATGCGGTTAAAATCTGAGCTTCGCATCCTTAATTCTTCCGGAGTACTAAAGCGTAATCGACCATTCACCGCTACTTTTATTCCTGTCCCACGCTTGAACACCCCAAGCCCTTGCTTTAATTTCCCTTCAATTGGAATGGCACCCATTACCTTCTGAGAAATCCGATCTTGCATGTGCATGTGATTTTCTGGTGCCATCAAAATTCCATCGAAAGTACTGATCAGCGAAGTCATTTGCGGAGGGATTTTACCAAAGGTTAATAGAATTCGTTCCCTTGCAGATGGTATACGCTGTAATGCTTCCCATATCCATGCATTGATCGTAAGCGAATCAGGATGCTCCGGATGTATACTTAGTATAATCCGTTCTGAATTTAGGGTATCCAATTTTGTCAAGTCTTCCTCAGCAAATACTTGAATGAATCGTCCATCTGAAAAACGTTTAATTCCTTGGTGTAAGGCATCAGAGTTGCCCCCCAGACTTACATAAGTAGTGGGTACATTTAAATCATTTAATGGCAAACTCTGGTTGTTTTTTAAACAAACCACATGCGTGTCAATGGCTCGCATAAGTTCATCATATGCGGTTATACCCTGAAATGGCTCACTTAACCATTGATTTTGCGCTTGCGGTTTAATAGGAGCGTCAAGGCCCGACAGAGCAAATACACCAAGTAATGCTATACATGCAACAACAATAGTTAATAGCGTTCGCTTTTTCATTTCTACGAATTTAGTCATTCTATTCGATTCCGTTCAATTAGGTATTGAAAGTGTATGTTTGACACTTACCTAAATATACAAAAAAAATAGACATTTTACAATTTATTTTCTCCACAGAAATATACGGGAAGTGTTAGTAAAATCCGCGTGTTTTTGGCGTTTATCTCTGTTCAATTCACGTAGCTTTGCCAAAGAATTTTCAATAAAAAACACCTATGTCGAAATTTGGTACGCTCGGAACACATTCCGATTTAACAAAATCCCTAGGATTTGAAAACGCCTCGGCAGAATATTGGAATTTAGCGCCGGACGAATTGGTTCGTGCCACACTTGAGCGCGGACAAGGTAAATTAGCTACCAACGGCGCCTTAGCTATCGATACCGGAAAATTTACTGGAAGATCTCCGAAAGATCGATTTATTGTAAAAGATTCGCAAACAGAGGAGGCAGTATGGTGGGGTAATGTCAATATTCCCTTTGCTTCTGATGCCTTCGATCGCCTTTACAATAAAATGCGCACCTATGCCGAAGGTAAAGAGTTGTTTATTCGTGATGGCTATGCCTGTGCTTCTCCAACGTATCAATTAAACCTTCGGGTAGTGGCAGAATTCCCATGGTCGAATTTATTCGCATACAATATGTTCTTGCGACCTACTGCGGAGGAATTGAGCACCTTCGATCCGGAATGGCATGTTATCTGTCTCCCCGGATTTTTAGCAGACCCCGAAGTTGACGGTACACGTCAGTCTAATTTTGCGATTCTGAATTTTACGCGCAAAATGATTTTAATTGGCGGTACAGGATATACCGGAGAGATTAAAAAAGGAATTTTCTCCGCCTTGAATTTTATCCTTCCGCACCAAAAGAATGTGCTGTCTATGCATTGCTCTGCCAACATTGGTAAAGACAACGATACTGCGATTTTCTTCGGCTTATCTGGAACAGGAAAAACTACGCTTTCTTCAGATCCGAATCGCCGCTTAATTGGTGATGATGAACACGGTTGGGCACACGATGAAGTGTTCAATTTTGAAGGGGGCTGTTACGCGAAAACAATCGACTTGAGTCGTGAAAAAGAACCTCAAATCTTTGATGCCATCAAGCCAGGAGCCCTTTTAGAGAATGTTGGGTTTAATGAAGGAACCAACGAACCGAACTATGCCGATGGATCGATTACAGAAAACACCCGGGTTTCCTATCCAATCTTTCATATCGTTAACATCGCGCGTCCATCCATTGGAAGCGCACCAAAAAACATTTTCTTTTTAACCGCTGATGCCTTTGGTGTCTTGCCTCCAATCTCCCGCCTAACAAAAGAGCAGGCCATGTATCATTTTATGTCAGGCTACACTGCAAAAGTAGCAGGGACGGAAGTTGGAATTACCGAACCTACCACAACCTTTTCAGCAGGCTTTGGTGCGGCGTTTTTACCCTTGCATCCGGCTAAATATGCTAAATTACTCGGAGAGAAATTAGAAGGTACTGACATTCGCGTGTGGTTAATCAATACCGGTTGGACCGGTGGTAGCTATGGAGTAGGGAGTAGAATGAAACTTTCTTTTACCCGAGCGATGATTACCGCAGCTTTAGAAGGTAAATTGGATGCGGTAGATTTTGAAACCCTTCAATTGTTTGAATTAGCTATTCCTATGTCTTGTGAAGGGGTTCCTTCCGAGTTACTTAATCCAAGAAATACATGGGAGAATAAGGAGGAGTACGATGCTACTGCAGAACGCCTTGCGGAAAAGTTCGTAACCAACTTTAAGAAATTTGAGGCGGAAACAGCACCTGAAATTCTTGCTGCTGCACCTAAGGTGTTAAATTAGTCCATCAACCAACCCAGATAGAGCCCTGCGCAAGCGGGGCTTTTTTTATTTTTGTAAAAAAAACAATTGGACCATCTCCATTATCTCGAAACTGAAGCTATTGAAATTTTGCGTGAAACTGCGTTTCAATTTGAGCGTCCAGTGCTGCTGTTTAGTGGCGGTAAGGACAGCATTTGCATGGTTCATTTGGCGCGCTTAGCCTTTGCCCCGAATCCCATTCCATTTACCTTATTGCACATTGATACCGGTCATAATTTCACCGAAACCTTAAGCTTTCGGGATAATCTTGTTCAAACCATGGGACTATCCATTGAGGTTCGATCGGTAGTTGAAGCGATGCGAAAACGTGAGATTCTAGATCCAAAGGTAAAATTCCCTTCACGGAATGCGATGCAGAGTTTTGCCCTATTAGATGCCATTCAAGAACTGAATATTGATGCCTGCATTGGAGGAGGAAGACGGGATGAAGATAAGGCACGTGCCAAAGAACGGATTTTTTCCTTTCGTGATCACGAAGGAACTTGGAACCCCTTGAGCCAACGCCCAGAGCCTTGGACTATGTTAAACGGAAGAATAAATCCCGGGGAAAATGTGCGGGTATTTCCGCTTTCGAATTGGACCGAACTGGATGTGTGGAACTACATTCAGCGAGAACAAATCGCCTTACCTAGCTTATACTTTACCCATGAACGACTCTGCGTAGAACTCCCAGATGGCGCATTGATGGCTTATAATCCCTATTTGCGTTTGGAATCAACGGATGTTTTGGTAGAGCGTAATGTGCGCTTTAGAACCATAGGTGATATGACCTGTACTGCCGCAATTCCAAGTATGGCAAGTTCGGTGGAAGAGGTAATTACTGAATTAAATCAAACTCAACTTTCTGAGCGTGGTGCAACTCGTTTGGATGACCGGATCAGTGAAGCTGGAATGGAAGATCGAAAACGACAAGGATATTTTTAAGGGAAGAACGAATATGCGAATACTGAAGGTTTTTACATGCGGGAATGTGGATGATGGGAAAAGTACCTTGCTGGGGCGTTTGCTCTTAGACAGTGATTCCATATCGGTAGATATCCTACATCAGCTCACGGAGCCGGGGGGAGGGGTACTCAACCTTGCCTTGTTAACGGATGGCTTGCGAGCAGAGCGCAGCATGGGAATCACCATTGATGTCGCCTATAAATTTTTCACCACGAAACATACGAAGTATATTTTAGTAGATACGCCGGGACATCAGGAATATACTAGAAACATGTACGCAGGGGCTTCGGAATGTGAAGTAGCTATCATACTCATTGATGCATTAAAACCTATCGAAGCACAAACGAGAAAACACTTCGAAATCATGGAAACGCTCGGAATCAAGCACCTGATTATTGCGGTGAATAAAATGGATGCCGTTGGGTTTGAGCATGCCGTATTTCTGGAGCGACAAACTGAAGTGAATGCGGTCCTCAACCCGCAAGAAAATCAGCACGTTCATTGGATTCCAATTAGTGCATTAACCGGGGAGAATGTGGTCGAAAGTACCCAGGCGATGCCGTGGTATCCGGGTCCAACAATCCTTGAATGCCTTGAATCCATCCCAGCATTTATAGATACACACAGTGCGCTGCCATTGCTTGAAATTCAAGGAATTTACGAGGGGACAGCCTATGGAAAAGTGCTACAAGGAACACTAGATGTTAAGAACACATTGTATCATGGAACTCAATCCTTAGAAATTGAGGAATGCTATGTGAATGGAATCCCAAGTATGGTTGCAGCGCCGGGCGATCAAGTTACCCTGCTGGGATCTGACATTCAGATACTAGCGCGTGGTCAGCAATGGGGCCTAGAATCACCATTACGAGGTACTGAATGTACTGTTGAGTTGTGTTGGATGGGGGATACCACAGAGCCTGGCACCATGGAGTTCATACTTCGAAGAGGTACGGCAGAACGTATAGCACGCGTAGACTTACCAATACGAATCAACCCGAATGATATCCAACAAATCACCTTGAATTTATCAGCTCCGATTGATGTGCTAACGGATAGAATTCAGGCCAAGAAAGAGCGCATAATACTCATTGACAAAACAACAAACGCGACGGTCGCGGCGGGAATCATAAAACAGATTAACCAATGAAAGCAACTACGGTAGATCAATATTTACTAGACGGATGTGGGCGCTGCAGTAAAGGCGGTACCCCGAATTGTACAGTGCACAAATGGCACCCGATCTTGGTAGCCATGAGGGAATTAGCAACAGAGTGCATGCTAACCGAAGAAGTGAAGTGGTCGGTTCCCTGTTATACCCTAAAAGGAAAGAATGTCCTCATGATTCATGCATTTATGGAATATTGCAGTATTATGTTTATGAAAGGTTCCTTATTAACGGATCCGGAAAACATACTGTATCGGCAGACAGAAAATGTAACAGCGGGACGTCAATTGCGCTATACGCGTATAGAGGATTTTTTAGCACAACGAGAACGAGCCAAAGCCTTTATTTTAGAGGCCATACAATTAGAAGAGGCGGGAAAAAAAGTTGAAAAGCGTACCCAAGAAGAGCCAATGGTTGAAGAATTGAATGAGGCCTTTGCACAAGATAGTACATTTAAAAGGGCGTTTTATCAACTTACACCGGGACGACAACGTGCGTATTTATTGCATTTTGCACAACCTAAGCAGGCTGAAACACGGGCCTCACGCATTGAAAAATGCATGCCTCTGATCTTGCGGGGCGAAGGCTTGCATGATGCGTATCAAAAGGGGAAAAAATAAAAATTATGAAACTTATACTCATTACATTTTGTTTTCTTGCAATCATTGGATTCGCATTGTCCGTTTTTCTTGTAATATGGGCGTTCGCAAAGAAAATCACATGGGTTAAATCGATAGTATTTGTTTTTTTGTATGGAGTCCTTTGTATTGGGATTCTTCTTTTTATGATTGATAGACGAAAGCCGGATTTAGTGAAACGAATTCCTATCGTACGAACCATTAAACCAAGTGAAACTAAGCGTAATTGCGAATGTACATGGTCTTCGCTGGCTTTGGAGAAGGATGATTATCCAACCAAACATAAACCTACGGCAAAACGCATTACCAATGGGATGTATATAAAAAATGAGGCGTCTAGGGTGAAATGGATTCGAAGACGAAGGTTAGTTCCGGTAGAAGAAGCGGACGGCTTTGGTATTTCTAATCTTGACTATAGTTCTGCCCATTTAACACCCTTGGCTAAAAAGCGACTTTATGAACTCGGTCAGCGTTTTCGGGAGCGCATTCAAAAGCCTAATGAAAAAAAGAGCTATTTTATAGTGAGTTCCATCACTCGAAGCCAAGTTCAGCAAACTCAAATCTGTGACCGATACCCAAATGCATGCACCAGAGACCATTCTCCGCATTCTTATGGGGTGGCATTTGATATCTATAAATTAACGAGTTCCGATAAAAACTGTAATATCGGTATGAGTGCCTTGCAGGAAGTACTCACGCAAATGCAACGTGAAGGTAAAATTTTACTTTGTCCTGAATCGAAGTGCATCCATGTGACGGTGTGTGGGTGATTTATTCAGAATAGGGATTTTGGGTTGTAATTGAAGAAATTACCACATTTCCCTATCTTCGTTCTATGCGAAGCGTTTTATTCTTGGTCTTCATAGCCTTCTTAAGTGCTGGAAATGCGCAGCAAATGGCTACCATGACGCACAACGGTGCGGTCCGTGTGTTTCATTATTACATTCCAAGCAACCTGCAACCCAATGAATCTGTTCCTTTAATGATTGCCCTGCACGGGCTCACCCAAACGGGTTCGGGCCTTATGGACATTACCCAGTTTAATGCCATCGCTGAATCCGAACGCTTCATTGTGTGTTATCCATCGGGCTTACAAAATGCGTGGAATGCGAATATGAATGTCAGCGTTTCCACCGCTGACGACAAAGGCTTTATTGAAAAATTGGTAGATTATTTTGAGTTAACTTATAATTCAAATCCGACACGCCGATACTTATGTGGTATGTCTAATGGAGGTTTTATGAGCCATAAAATGGTGTGTGAATCTTCTTATTGCTTTGCCGCCATTGCCTCCGTAGCCGGCGTAATGAGCGACACTACCTATAATAATTGCAATCCGCAACATGCGACTCCCATCCTTCAAATTCACGGCACCGCCGATGCGATTGTACCCTACAACGGAGGAGGGGCAACCGGTGCTTCGGTCGGGGACATGCTTACTAAATATCAGCAGTTTTATGGGGCTAATCTCACTCCGGTTATTACCGCCATGCCTAATTCAAACCTCACCGATTTATCCTATCCTGAATTGCACACCTACTTGAACGGTACTGCCGCCATTCGCCACGTGAAAATCTACGGCGGTGGTCACCAATGGCCCGGGATAAATACCTTGCTCGGAGGTGCCGGAACCATTAACATGGATTTCTATTCCCCTCAGTTTATTTGGGATTTCCTTTCTGCCTATTCGTGTGCATCAGCTTCAATAAGCAGTATTTCTGAAGAATCAATAATACGAATTGAGGAGTATTTCATTAAGTTAAAATCATTAGCTGAACCACGTTTTTGTCGAATTTATAATTATTCTGGGAAAGAAATTTTTAATCAACACGTAGCTTCAAATATTGAAATTGAAACTACATATTGGGAACCTGGAATTTATTTCATTGATTACAATGATCAGCGTATGAAATTTTTTAAAGTTTGATTTTCAGCAGATTAAATTTATTTTAACTAAACATTAATTTTGATTTAAGATAAATTTTGAATTAACCTTTGAATTTACTTACTTTTACAGTAATGATTAAGCTGTTATCTCTATTTATTTTAATTGGGTTTTTTCCCTTTTTATACGCGCAAAACTTTAATTTTTACTACGGAAATATTCATGCACACTCGGGATATTCAGATGGTAACAAAGACAGCCTAACATCTGGTATGTATACGCCATATCAAGATTTTCTTTATGCGAACGAATCAGAAAATATAGATTTTTATGGCATTTCTGAGCACAATCACAGTTCGGCAGGAATGGCGAGCAAGCAGAATTATTATAATGGAGTAGCCGATGCAGAGTTAGCCACCATAGAAGACACATTCATTGCACTATATGGCATGGAGTGGGGGATAATTTCTCAAGGAGGACATGTACTGATATATGGCTATGATAGCTTAATCGGATGGGAAAATAATTTGTACGATGAATATGTACAGCCTACTGATTTTCAAGGGCTCTGGAATGTAATCAACAGCAAGCCTAATTGTTTTGGTTATCTCGCACATCCACAAGCAGATGATTTTGATTCGCTCTTATTTAAGCCTTTGGATTTCAATGCTGACAAGGCGATAGTGGGCATGCCGTTTCGAAGTGGTCCAGCCTTCTCTCAAAACTTTACATATAGCAATCCATCCACCGGATCTTATTGGTCGCGGTATACTCAGCTACTTAAGCAAGGATACCATGTTGGGGTTGGTCTAGATCACGACACCCATTACAGCGTATTTGGTCGTTCACAGCAGGGGAGAATGGGCTTGTTAGCACCAAACCTTACTAAGAATGACATCATGTACGCCTTACGTAAAATGCATTTTTACTCCACTGATGATTGGAATTTTCGACCAGACTTTCGCATCAACGAGCAACCAATGGGGAGCATCATTGAACAAGCGGGTAATCCTACGATATTCATTGATTGCATCGATTTGGATATTTCTGAAGCCATCAATTACATTTCCATTTATTATGGAGTACCGGGCAGTGGGCAACAGGCAACCTTACTCACTCAAATCGGGGCACAAAATACGGCATCATACAATCATAGCATTCAAAATGGCGAAACGTATTATTATTATGCACGAATTGTGCAAATGGACGGGGATGAAATCTTTACCTCTCCCATTTGGTACACGCGTAACGATGGTCAAACTGAAGTAGTACCTGTTGTCCATTTCTCAGTGCTTTCGGACCCGTTGTGTGTAGGTGAATCTGTAGAATTAACCTACGACGGTACTGCAGGAACGAACGCATATTTCTGGTCCTTTTCTGCTGGAGTAACTCCAGAATATTCCACCCAAGCAAATCCCCAAGTTACCTTTGCTCAAGCGGGTACTTACCACGCAACCTTGTATGTAGAAAATAGCGCAGGATCTGGTTTTTACACTATGCCCATCACGATAGAAGGATGTGCCGGAGTATTGGATCATGGGCTAGGGTATAAAATCTATCCAAATCCAGCAACAAGCCAACTTACCATTGAAGTGGCTGCTGATGTAGTAATAGAAGATATCGCTTTAGTTGATGCTATGGGAAGAATAGTATTTAGTCAGGTGCTTGAAAATCAAGGAAAAAACACCATAGACATCAGTGCATTCCCTTCGGGAATGTATGTGATTCAATTGTTGGGATCAACACAACGCATTACAGAATCGCTCTGGATTCAGAAGTAAGGATATAAGCTGAAAAGATAAATTTATATCACTGGGTGCCCTTCGACAAGCTCAGGGCCCCATAGTATTATTCCGAACCGGTCACTGAGTCCGACGAGGCGGATCGAAGGGCCGCTAAAAAATTGAATAGATTTATCATATTTTCAACCTTTTCTGTCTTTCAGTTGTTCCAAGTGTAAACCATTCCTATGAAACGTATCTTTACTTGGCTCACTGTTGGAATATTCCTGTTGATTGGTCTTAATTCATTTTACATGTCACGAATAGAAAAACCCGCATACACTGTAGAACGTGTGCTAGAAAATAAAGTAGAAATCAGGGCCTATTCGGCCATGGTTTTAGCCAAAACATCATTGGGCGGAGCATCCTTTGATCAATATGGATCGCAAGGATTTCGAAGCATTGCCTCATACATCTTTGGCAATAATCAAGACAAGCAGAAGATCGCAATGACTTCTCCAGTAATCATGGAACAAGGGGCTGAGGCGAGCATGTATTTTGTTATGCCTAAACAATACGCGAAAAGTGAATTACCAACTCCAAACTCTGCTAACGTGAAGATTACAGAAGTTGGCGCAAAGCGTTTAGCTGTGATTCGCTTTAGCGGTTGGGCAAACGATAAACGCATCGAAAAGCATCAACTTAAATTGAAACAAATCTTGGATGAAGCAAAGATTTCATACAAAGAACCCTTCTTATTCATGGCCTACAATGCGCCCTGGGATATCATCGCCAGACGCAACGAAGTGGCTGTAGAGTTGTAATTAAATAGTTGCTTCTTTAATCACTGGGTGCGGATTTAAATCCGCACCCAGTGATTAATTGAACCCTGTTATTAATCATTCCCTAACTGGCAAGCGATAATATTGTCCGTTTAAGCAGATGAAGGCAAATGGAGTTTGAAGGATAAACGTTATGCCATCTTTCGTCTTATTCTGTAGCATTAGCTCAAGCTCTTTACCTGAATAGTCAAAGGCTTTAATGTCGTTAAGATTTAAATTATTGCCTTCAATAACCCATTGATGTTCATCAAGTGATTTGATTAAAATGTCAGATTCAATGGCTGAAATACCATTTGATCCAACGCTTATTTGTATTGAATCTGTTGCTTCACCACATGGTCCAGTGCCTATACATGTCACCCAATAGGTCCCGTTTGCAAAGGTATGTGTGGCTTGTTCGCCTGTTCCAGTTTGATTGTCTCCGAAATCCCATGTGATTTGATCGCAATGACTGCTGTTGGCTTCAAAAAGATAGCCGCCTGGTATTCCACCTGCTTGTGCGCTAATCGCTAGCTGAGTTAAAGAATCCGGATGCGTTAACATCCATGTATCCATACTATCCAAAACCACTATGTTTGCCGCAGCCACTAGGTGTTGAGCCGTAATCGCATCCAGCCCTGCCGTATAGGCTAAATTTGGTGTAATTGCTTTGTGGAATAAGGAAACATAAAAAACCGAGGCTGCTAAATACGTGCCCGCCACGGATGGGTGCGACCCATCGCCAACATACAGTTGAATGCTGGGTTGTGTATCTCGAATATAACGCCATGCTACTCCCACAGGACTCACCGAAGCTGTGCTCGAATCGGCAATTCGAAGGTAAGCATCGCGCAAGCGCGCGTTCATTTTATGAAAGGTATTGATGCTATCCCATTGGGGATCACCAACTTCTCTTCCCCAAGTCATAAAGTAATTAACCTGTGAACAAGAATGATTTGCATATACTGAATCCGCCAATTGCATTGCAAAAGGAAGGGATTGGGTATTCACTTGCTGGTAAGGGAACGACGGCTCTTGACTTTGTCCTTGAATCACCACATAATCCCATGCTTGCGCATTAATTTTTTGATAACTAATAGGATCTTGTGCATGCATTTGAAACGTGAACCCTCCATTGGTTTTTGAATCTACATTTACTTGATCACCCATCGCTGCTGCAATTTGAACGAGCATACCGGGCAAATCATTAGCATAGGTATAGCTATTCCCAATAAATAATACACTTAACTGCTGTTGAGCGAATCCAAGCGATGTTATGAAGAGGACTAGTATTAATAAACGCTTTTGCATATGCTATTTTTTTCTTCCGTAAATTTACAACATGAATCCATTAGTTTACATTCGATTCTTAGCTTTAACAGGTGTCCTGTTCGCTTTGAATTCGTATGTGGCTCAATTTCAATTCAATTACAACGATTCAATCTCCGTAATTAAATTAGGGAATACCCTCAAGTTTCCGTGGGCAGGAGGTATTAATTATGCCCAATTTTCTGAGCTGGATTATGATTACGACGGGGACATGGATTTAATTTTGTTGGATCGTAGCAACGACCAAATCCGATTGTTTGAACACTGGGTTCAAGGAACTGTACATTCTTACAAGTTCAATCCCTATGGGGATGCTTTGTTTCCTTCAGATGTGCGCTATCGCATGTTTCTGGCTGACTATAACTTGGATGGGAAGAATGATTTGTTTACCTATGGAATTGGGGGCATAAAAGTGTATCGTAACGCTGGTAATAGTGGGGTAGGGCTGCAATGGGTTCTTGAAAAGAATTTGCTCTATTCAGATTATAACGGCATGTTTATGGGACTTTATGTTAGTTCTGCTGATATTCCTGCCATAGTGGATGTGGATGGAGATGCAGATTTGGATATATTAACCTTTTCTATTGCGGGTGATCATGTGGAATATCATAAGAACATTTCGAAAGAACTCTATGGCCATTGTGACAGCTTAATTTTTGAACTAAAAAATAAATGCTGGGGAGGTTTCAGGGAAGAAGTGACTTCGAATGCAATTACCTTGTTTGATACGGGAACTATATGTACCACTGGAAATGTTCCTAATCCGCAATTACCGGTAATTACTAAACCTGAAGAAGAGGGAAAAGCACATGCCGGCTCTACCTTGCTGGCCCTTGATTTTGATAACAGTGGCGTACTTGACTTATTGATTGGGGATGTTGCCTATGGAAATTTAAATAAATTGATGAATGGCGGATCGAATCCTAATACAAATTCGCAGATGGTCTCCGTAGACCCAAATTTCCCTTCAAACTCAGTGTCCTTAGACCTTCAGTTGTTTCCTGGTGCTTTTTATTTGGATGTGGATTTTGATGGGAAGAAGGACTTGCTTTGCAGTCCAAATGCTAAGGGCACTTCAGAGAATGAACAAAGTGTTTGGAAATACAAAAATCAAGGGTCACTTACCGTACCCAATTTTATTTATGAAACCGATGCTTTCCTGCAACGGGATATGATTGAACATGGCATTGGATCAGTTCCAGTATTTGCAGATGTCACCAATGATGGCCTGCCTGATATGTTCGTGGCTAATTATTTTGCTTATAAGCCGACGCTATCAACTGAATCTCGAATCGCCTATTATAAAAATACGGGGACCTTATCGAATCCCGTATTTACTTTCGTGGATAATGATTTTTTGAATTTAAGTCAAGCAAATCTTGGGTTTCGAATCATTCCGACTTTCGGAGATTTAACTGGGGATGGAAAACCTGAATTGATTTTGGGATTAGAGGATGGAACATTGCGGTATTATCCGAATCAAAGTACCGGTGCTTCTCCGGTTTTTGGTGCAGCTCAAACCCAATTTCAAGGGATTGATGTTGGCCAGTTTGCTGCGCCACAATTGTTTGATTTGAATAAAGACAACGTATTGGATTTGATCATCGGTGAAAAAACAGGAACGCTTCAATATTTTCAAAATACTGGAACAGCAGTACTCCCAACCTTTAATCTTGTGAATGCAACACTTGGGGGTATTGACATCGTTACAAGCACTCCAGATGGGTTTCCGCAACCCCATTTTTTCCGCTGGCAAGACACCACCTATGCCATGCTCGGTGCCTATGACGGAAAAATCCGGTTTTATGACAGCATTGATAATCACCTAAACGATACCTTTAACTTGCGTGCCTTTCCATTTCTTGGATTGGAACTCGGTTCATTTTCTGCAGTTGCAGTGGATGATATCGATCACGACAGTCGCTTAGATCTTTATGTTGGACAAGATTTAGGCGGTATATTTCGATTAGAGCATGAACTTGGAAGTAATTTAAGTCAAACCGAATTAGTTGACCCTACCATTACCTTGTATCCTAATCCTACTCGTAATGACATCACAGTAAGTTCGTCGGTGAATTTAGGTAGAATCACCATGCTTGACCTTTCAGGAAAGTGCATACTCGATCATACTTGTGATTCAATGGACTGTACCTTTCCTTTAACCGATGTTAAACAGGGCGTATACCTCATATATCATGAGGGAAAACCCATTGGAAGAGTCGTCAAGCTTTAATTGAATTTACGAGACGCTAGGCCCTTATTTTACGGAGATTCGATACATTTCTTGTCCGCTCAAGGTGCCTACTAATTCATCGCCTATAGCAATCGGACCAACACCTGCAGGAGTTCCGGTAAAGATTAAATCTCCTGTTTTTAGTGTGATAAATTTTGAGATATACGCGATGATTTGGTCGATTTTAAATAACATCAACGTTGGATTCCCATGCTGTTTTAGTTCTCCATTTTGGCGAAATTCGAAGGAAAGGGAATCAAACTCCTTTGGTGTAATTGGAAGCCATTGGGATGAAACCACTGCGCTTTGATCGAAGGCTTTCGCGAGTTCCCACGGGAGTCCCTTGGCTTTGCATTCGGCCTGTAGGTCGCGGGCTGTGAAATCAATTCCTAGTCCTACACTGCTATAATATCTATGCGCAAAAGCCGGATCGATGTGTTTTCCTACACGATCAATTTTCACTACTAATTCGCATTCATAATGGATTTCATTGGTGAATCCCGGAAAATAAAAGATGTTATCTTTCAGGAGTGCGGTGTCGGGTTTCATGAAAAAAACAGGTACACTTGGAAGTTCCGCTTTCATTTCTGCTGCGTGATCCGAATAATTTCGTCCAATACAAATGATTTTCATTTTTTATTGAATTTCGATGATAATTGATTGAGTTTATCTTGAAATCCAGCTTCTCTATTAAATTCTTTTAGTGCTTTTAGGCGACTTACTTCAGCACGTAAGCAATCCTTGGTTTGGAAAGGGAAATCCGCATCTAACATCCAACCGTAATATCCTGGTTCTATTTTCATGACCGCTTCAACTGTTTTCCCTTTGTGCTTACCAAAGTTGTACATGATTTCACCCGCTTGATTCTTGGCCAACCTTCCTGCAAAATCAACAGCACCTAAAGGACTATTACTTGAAAAAGAAGCAAGAGCAGGGATTTCAGGTGAAAGCTGTTCGTAACGGGATAGTTGTGCAAGAAAAACATCTAAGGTTACTTCCGTATCATATAAGGCATCGTGTGCGTTTTCCATGGGTTTACCACAATAAAACTGGTAGGCTGCAGCCAAAGTTCGCTGTTCCATTTTATGAAAAATATTCTGAACATCTACAAAATTTCTGTCTTCCATTGGAAAAGGATGGCCTACCCGATAGAATTCTTCCACCATGAACGGAATGTCAAATTTATTGGAGTTATAGCCTGCTAAATCGGAATCCCCAATAAAATCAATGATTTCGTTAGCGAGGTCGGCTAAAGTTGGTGCGTCTTTAACCATTTCGTTCGTGATCCCATGAATTGCAGCAATATCATCAGGGATATTGATTCCAGGATTAACGAGGTAGTTTCTTGATACACGTTGCCCATCAGGAAATAACTTAACAGCGGCAAGTTGTACAATGCGGTCTTTAGTTAGTTGTATTCCCGTTGTTTCTAAATCAAAGAAACACAGGGGTTTCGTTAGGTTAAGACGCATTCAATACTTATTTCAAGATGACGAACTCCGTACGACGATTTTCCATGTGATCAGCATCTGAACATGTCACACCATCACCACATGGTTTGAGTAATTCTGTTTCCCCAAAACCTTTAGCCGTAATACGATCCGGATTAACAACAAGAGATTTAATATAATTCATCGCCGTTTTTGCCCGCATATCGGATAACCACTGATTGTAAATAGCTGGTCCGCGGCTGTCCGTATGCGAACGGATTTCAATTTTCAAACTTGGATTATCATTCATTACTTGAATAACCTCTTTTAATTTATTTTTAGAAAACTCGGTTAAGTTGTAACGGTCAAATTGATAATTCACTACATATGGTCCGATAAATCCTTTTTGTGTTGCCTCTAATTTGAAGTTCACAGTAACCACAGAGTCTTCCAATAAATCGGTATTAACTTTGGAGGATGCATTTAAGTATCCATCAGCCTCTGCGTTTAATTCTCCTGCAATGTGCGACTCATATTCGTATGAGGCGATTAGTTCACTTCGGTACAGACCATTCGCTCCACTTATTGCTGTGGCAGTTTTTCCGTCAATGGTTATATTCACTGAGGCATTCGCAATTGGAGCACCATTTTCTAAGTCTACTACAACTCCTTTAATTTCATAGGTAGGGAAAGGAATGATTTTAGAATCCTCATCAATGATTAGGACTTTTTTATTAATGATTTCAAACGATGCATCACATGTGGTATTAAATCGATTGGTATAAGGCTTGCTTGTCAAAGGTCCATAGTAATAGGCGAGTTCATATTCTTTACATTTTTCTAACGAAGCAACAAAGACCCCATCGCGCATTCTTGGAGAAAGCACAGTTTCAGAGGTATTAGTACAATTGATACATTTAAGCGTAATGTATGATTGTTCAGGTATTGGATTACCTTTCGTATTAATGATTCTTCCGTCAAGCATCGCAACGGCAGAAGGGGTTTCGTTTGGATTCACCTGGAAAATGTCATTCATACCAAGTGAGCTCAAACGATTGGAACTAACGTATCCGTTTATTCCATCACCAGTAACGCTAAAATATACCTCATCTGAGAATGAATTCACTGCAGGTCCAAGATTAATGGGTTTTGACCACATCCCATTTTCATCTTTGGTTGATTTGAATATGTCATAACCTCCAATACTTTGAGCATTGTTCGAAGCAAAATAAAGTGTTTTACCATCAAATGAAATAAATGGAGCCATTTCATCTGCTTCGGAATTAATCATGGCCAAGTTTTTTGCTTCAGACCACGTTTCGCCATTTTTCTCGCAAACAAAAAGATCCCAGCCACCTTTTCCACTTAGGGCATTGGAAACGAAATATGCATACTTACCGTCTTGGCTTACGTTAAGCTGCATATTGAACGGATCCGATTTTTCTTTGCCGTTATTCACACTCAGTTTCACCGGTTTTGAAGGGGAAAAAACACCGTTCGATAATTCAGTAATAAATACATTCGGATTGTTCCAACTGGAGTAATACAGTACACGCTCATTTGCACTAATTCCACTGATGAGCTCGTCAATTTTCACTTCGTTTACTGGAAACCCAGAGACCTCAGACCAATTCCCTTTTCGATCCATGTTAGTTTGATAAACATTCGCAGGTAATACATTAAACATAGGTTCTATATAAGGGGCAGAACCGTTGTCGCTCAAGGGTTTCGCAGAGGAAAAAAGTAAAGATTTCCCATCGGGCGAAATAAAGGCTCCCGATTCATTGTAAGGCGTATTCACTGAAGTCAACGCAATTCCTGCTTCTGGGGAATTACTTAATTTTTTTGCTGTATTGATTTGACTTACCCGAATCTCAGCCATAGGGATTAAGGTAGATCCTTTTTGGGTTTCTGACAAAAATTGATTGTAATAGCCCAACGCTTTATCCAAATTTCCTAATCGATGATGACAAATCCCTAAATAAAAGAACACATCTTTTGGAGCGCTAGTCTCTTTTGGGGAATAAATATCATAATTAATTTCTGTTTTGCCCGCAGCTAATTCAAAATGCTTTAGCGCTAATTCAGGAGATTTATTCATTCCTAAAAGGATAAACCCTTTGCGGTAATTGTAATTACCATTTTTTGGCTGAAAGGTCAATAATTTATCTGTAACTAAATCAGCAAAATGATAGAAGTTCTCTTGTAAAAAGCGGGAACATTCTCCCACAAGTTGAGCCTCTTTGGCTGTTTTAATCATTGCTTTTACTTCCGTTTCATTCATTTGACCTAGAAATGGAAAACAAAGGAGGGAAAAAATAATGCTTAATTTATTCATAATTCTATGTATTTGAGTAGGTTAAGGTAGTTAAAAATTACGGTTAATGTCGAATTGTTCGAGATAATCAGCCACTCTGCGCACAAACTGTCCACCAAGGGCGCCATCAACAACGCGGTGATCATACGAATGTGACAAGAACATTTTTTGTCGAATACCAATAAAATCTCCCTCCGGTGTTTCAATTACTGCTGGAACTTTTCGAATTGCTCCAAGGGCCAAGATAGCAACTTGAGGCTGATTTATAATTGGCGTACCCATCACATTTCCAAATGTACCAACATTTGTAATTGTGTAAGTTCCTCCCTGAATATCTTCTGGATTTAATTTATTATTTCTTGCACTGTTCGCTAATTCATTAACCGATTTTGTAAGGCCTGAAAGGCTCAATCGATCTGCATTTTTAATGACTGGAACAATAAGATTCCCGGAAGGTAAGGCGGTAGCCATTCCCACGTTAATGTCTTTCTTTTTAATAATGGTTGTACCATTTACGGAAACATTAATCATTGGGAAATCTTGAATTGCGCGCACAACTGCTTCAATAAAAATAGGTGTGAACGTAATCTTTTCGCCTTCTCGATTGAAAAATTCATTCTTAACTTTGTTTCTCCAGTTTACGATATTCGTTACATCTGCTTCAACAAAGGACGTAACGTGCGGTGAAACACTCTTAGACATTACCATGTGATCAGCAATCAGCTTGCGCATGCGATCCATTTCTATAATTTCATCTGTTCCTGATGCTATAACAGGAATTGGTGCCGGTTTCTGATTGTTGGTTTTGGTTGATGCTGAAACCGCAGGGGTTTGAGGCGCAACAGGCTGATTAGTTCTGCCTGCTAAATGCGCTAAAATATCTTTTTTCGTTACTCTGCCCTCAGCACCCGTTCCCACAATACCATCCAATTCTGCCTGACTTAACCCTTCTTGACTTGCGATGCTTTTCACTAATGGCGAATAAAAACGACTGGAAGAACTAATAGCTGTGTTAGACACGGTATTCGCTATAGGAGTATTTCCTGCAACTATCTCCGGAGAACTTGCAGGGACGTTTTCAACCGCTTTGGTGTTTGTATTCGGTGCAGAAGTACTCTCGCCATCTGTAGATAAGATAGCAATTACATCACCTACCTGAGCAACTTCATCTTTTTGAAATAATTGCTTGATCAAAATACCCGCTGCCTCTGAAGGTAATTCATTGTCCACTTTATCAGTAGCTACCTCTACAAGGGGTTCATCCAATGCAACGGCATCGCCAACTTGCTTTAACCAATTTGTAATCGTTGCTTCAGTTACACTTTCACCCATTTTGGGTAGACGAATTTCGATTTCTGCCATAGCTCTTTCCTAAGATGATGCAAAGGTATGAAAAAGGGATTAAAATCCGAGGGTATTTTTAGCTTTGTTGGTCAAGTTTTCTAAAGGATGTGAATACGATTTGAACGTCGGTTAAAACCGTATAATCTCGTGCATATAAAATGTTTAGTTTGTCCAACAGGCCGCGGTCTGCAGCGCTAATTGAAAGGTTTGGAGTTAATACGCCAGGTGTTAGCGCCGGGAGTTGTGGATCCTTGTACCCATCGGTGGTGTCTATAAAGCCAACCCAGGTTAATTTTCCTGTAAGCACCTTGAATACATTTTTTAATACCCCAATTTTATGTTGAAAAAACCAAATCGATAAGGGTAAGGTAGCTATAAGTATTAGCGAAAAAGTAAGGTCAAAAAAGCGTTTTGACCTCAAATTCTCCGGTCGACTTAATTTATTTATGTTGATTCTATAAGTTTCCCCCGAAGTGTCTATCGAGTTGCTTCCAATGATGAAGTCAGCATCAGGTTGTGCAATTTTGAAATCTAAATGCGTTGATTTAATGGAAGTCATCCAATGTATAATTTGATAAGCACTTAAATCTTTCGCACTGAAGATTAACTCGTCATACAGATTCAAATTGGTACGGTGTTCAAATTCTTTCACATTGTATCGTGCCTCTGGATAAACATTCCTTATGTACGTTCCATGAACATATGCTACTTCATTCATATGCTGAAGTAATAATAATTTAATTCGTTTAAATTCGGATTCTTCCCCTATAATTAAAAAACGTTTCTTCCGAGATGGATTCCATCCGCTGGATTGTTTAAAAATCAAAAATCTGATCAACCGATCCATTATATTCCAACTTAGAAACCATAGTGCCCCACCCAATATAAATAATCTCGAAAATTGTAAATCTTTCGGGAGCAATGCATAGCCAATGAGTATAACAGTGGTTCCTATAAGAGTGCCCTTCAACAATTTCATCGGTTTAAACGGCGGGTCATAGGTCCCTGACATTAAGTTCGTGAGTGACCAAATTATCCAATACGAAGGGATCATTACGTAATAGACAATAGAAGGGAAGGCAATTTCATTGGATTTCCATAACTCTGCCAAACCGTACAAGCCAAGGATTCCTACACCGACATTCCACAGTATCGGAAATGTATAATTTACAACTCGTTTTAAAACAGCCAAAGAAGCCCTTATGTAAATCCCCAAGTGAATAAAAAGGGAAAAAAGAAGGGCATAATTCTGAGAGAAATGTTTCCTTGCAAAGATGATCATCGCTCTGTAAAAAACAAAAACGTAATTAACCGAACTTTTTTTAGTGCTTTCCCCTTTGTAATGAATGATTGTGGTATCGGATAAATATAAATTCTTGTATCCCGCTTTTTGTATGCGATATGAAAGATCGATGTCTTCACCATACATGAAGAACGCCTCGTCTAATAATCCGATTTTATTCAATACTACATGCCTCAATCCCATGTATGCTCCACTCAAAACATCTACCTCGTGGGTTTCAAATTCACTTAAATAGGTCAGGTGATAACGTCCAAATCTAGAAGATTTTGGGAATAACCTGGATAAGCCAAATACTTTATAAAATGCGACCATCGGCGTGGGAAGTCCACGTTTGGATTCCGGTAAAAATGTTCCTTTTCCATCCACCATTCGTACGCCAATTCCTCCGCGTTGCTCGTCCGCATCAAATGCCGAAATTGTTTTTTCAAAGGTTTGCTCTTCAACAACAGTGTCCGGATTTAAAAGTACGATATACTTGCCTCGTGCCAATTTTATTCCTTGATTATTTGCTTTTGAAAATCCCACATTTTCTTGGTTCACGATAAGGTTTACTTGTGGGAATTTTTCTTGAACCATCGATACTGATCCGTCACTGCTTCGATTATCTATTACAAATACTTCAAAGTGCTCGATTCCTTTTGAATTATATACGGAAAGTAAACATTGCTCTAAAAAGTAGGCAACATTATAATTTACGATAATGACCGTTAATGTTATGTCTTGGGTCGATTTCAAGCTTTGATTGCAATGCAAGAGATTTCTACAATGGCGTCCATTGGGAGTCGACTGATTTCTACCGTTTCTCTAGCTGGAGGTGTTTCGGTAAAATAACTTGAATAAATTTTATTAACGGCAGAAAAATTATTTAAGTCTTTCAAAAATATACTGCATTTTACCACATCATTCATTGTAAATCCCGCCGCGATAATAATGTTTTTAAGATTTTCCATTACTTGTTCAGTGGCTTCTTCAATCGTATCGTTTTTATAGGTTCCATCCAATGGGTCAAGAGGTATTTGACCACTAATGAACAGTTGATTTCCTGCGATTATTGCAGGCGAATAAGGTCCAATTGGAGCAGGGGCGTTTGTTATATTTACGGATTGTTTCATAAAATTGCGCGTTTGATGCGTTATGAAGCTAACTTTGTAAAAGTAAAACAAATGAACAAAATGCGTGTACTTGTAGTGGATTTTTACGATTCGTTTGTTTTTAACCTGATGCATTATTTTGAAGCGCAAGGATGTTGGGTTGAGGTTCGAAGTGATCACGAAATTCCAATAGAAGCCTTGGGTTTTTTGTTTGACTTTAATGGGATAATCCTTTCTCCGGGTCCTGGGTTACCTCAAGAAACGCATGCAATGCAAGCCATTATCTCCTTTTGTAAGGGACGCATCCCGGTGTTTGGGGTTTGTCTTGGTATGCAAGGTCTTGGGCTTGATATGGGAGGGGAGCTGTATAATTTAGATACCATTCGCCATGGAACCACAGGTTCTGTAACTTGCGTAACGCAGGAGTTGTTGCTTCAAAACGTTCCAAATCAATTTCAGGTTGGACTCTATCACAGTTGGGCTGTGAAAGGACTCGAACCCAATGTTATTTCAGCCATTGATGAATACGGTGTAATCATGGCTGTTGAAAATCACCATACTAAACAGTTTGGGGTGCAATTTCATCCAGAATCTATCATGACTCCCTTAGGCATGGAAATTGTCCGAAACGTAATATCTAAAATATTTTAGTAGTTTCGAAAAAAAAAAATAAACACTATGAAAAAAATTGCATTACTTCTGACTGTGCTTAGCGTAGTTTCAATAGGCTGGTCACAAACCAAAAAAACAAAAGAATACCACGGGGTAACTTTTTACACGGAAACAACCATTAATGAAGTACCTGTTGTAATTAATGGTGCTGGAGTTCGTGAAAAGTATTTTATGGACATGTATGTTGCTGCCTTGTATCTGAAAAAGAAATCAACCGATGCAACAAAAATCATTACGGCAGATGAAGAAATGGGAATCCACCTCAAAATAGTTTCTTCAATGGTTACACGTGACAAATTCAAAACAGCAGTAACTGAAGGGTTTAAGAACGCGAGCTCTGGAAAAGCAACGCAGGAGGAACAGAAAAAATTCATGACCTGCTTAAGCGATGAGTTTAAAGACGGAGATAAAATCTACTTTGATTATGTTCCGAGTAAAGGTGTGAAAATATATAAAAATGGGAACTTAAAAGGTACCATCCCCGGATTAGAATTTAAAAAAGCCCTTTTTGCGATTTGGTTAGGTACTTCCCCTGCTCAAGAAAGCTTAAAGAAAGAAATGTTAGGGAAGGAATAGGGTTTAGGTAACGAACTTTTTACGGCCTCGTATGTTTTACATTATAAATCAACAGCATGCGAGGCCTTTTTATTTTATTACTTCTTTCCCCTTTATTATCCCTTGCTCAGAATGGCATCGTTCGAGGTAAGACTGTAAATCTAACGAATAATCAAGCCCTTGATGGAGTAAAAATATTAATTGTAGAATTATCTACAGGAACCGTTTCAGATGCCGAAGGGAATTATGAATTCACTAAATTGCCTCCTGGAATTTACACGTTTAGAGCTACTGCTACCGGGTTTAAACCTGCATTTCAAAATGAAATTTCAATAACTAATGCTCGTTCCATCACGCTTGACTTCGCAATGGAAGAACTCCTTTCGGGTAAGGAATCAGATGAGGTTGTTGTAAAAGGACCAAAATTTCAACGAAATACAGAGTCCCCGGTTTCACTTAAAACTTTGAACGCAACTGAAATAGAACGTTTACCCGGCGCCAACAGGGATGTAAGTAAAGTAATCGCAGCACTACCTGGAGTAGCTTCTCGAGCAACGTTTAGAAACGACATTATTATTCGCGGTGGTTCTCCTGGTGAGAATAAATTCTACCTTGATGGAATTGAAGTACCAAACATAAATCACTTCGCTACGCAAGGATCCAGTGGAGGTCCGGTTGGTTTATTGAATGTAAATTTTATTAACGAAGTTGATTTTTACTCTGGGGCTTTTCCTGCCAATCGTGCTAACGGGTTAAGTAGTGTCTTAGCCTTTAAACAAAAGGATGGCAATGAAGATGGTTTAATAACGAATTTTGCTCTGGGATCTAGCGACGCCGCCTTAACTTTTGATGGTCCTCTCGGGAAAAAAGCAAATTTTATTTTTTCAGCTCGCCGTTCCTATTTACAGTTCCTGTTTGCAGCATTAAAATTACCCATCTTACCTACCTATAACGACTTTCAATATAAAGTAAACCTTGACCTTAATGCGAAGAATCGAATTTCTTTCATTGGTTTAGGTGCGATCGATCAATTTGCTTTAAATGCCAATGTGAATGATGGATTAACCGATACCGCACAAATTGAATACAACAAGTTCCTTCTTGGTAATATCCCAATGCAAAGTCAATGGAATTATACCGTCGGAATTAACTATCAACATTTCTCAGAACAGTCAGTTCAGAATATCGTAGTTTCTAGAAATATGTTAAACAATAAAGCATACCGATACAAGGACCTCATAGAAACACCTGCTAATTTACTTCAAAACTATGCCTCATTCGAGGCTGAAAATAAGTTGAGGATGGAACATACCTATCGTAAAAATGGGTTTAGATGGAATATTGGACTTGGGTATGAATATGCCCGTTACAGAAATGAAACGTACGCCAATATTACCATTCAAGGCTTTCCTGTGGTTATTGACTACACTTCAGATTTATTCTTGAGTAAATATGCGTTCTTCACCCAAGTTAGTCAGTCGTTTTTTAAGGAACGCTTAAATGCTTCGTTTGGCTTACGCATGGATGGTTCAAACTATTCAAAAACAATGGCTAATCCCTTAAATCAATTATCTCCATCGCTCTCCTTGAATTTTCGAATAAATGAGTCTTTGGCTTTGAATGCCAATGTTTCTAGGTTTCATCAGATCCCCGCATATACCATCTTAGGGTATAGAAACGCACTTGGGGACTTGGTTAATAAACAAAACGATATTCAATACATTCGTGCTGATCATTTTGTTATTGGCGCAGAGTACCGCACCAAAGCAAGTTCTAGGCTAACACTGGAGGGATTCTACAAAAATTATGATCGTTATCCGTTCAGTTTAAAAGATTCAATCTGCTTGGCTAATCAAGGTTCAGATTTTGGTGTGGTTGGAAATGAGGCAGTAAAAAGTATATCTCAAGGAAGAACTTATGGTGGTGAATTCCTTTTCCAACAAAAGTTGTATAAAGGGTTTTATGCAGTAGTTGCCTATACCTATGTGATTTCTGAGTTTAAAAATAAGAATGATGAGTATGTTCCAACCGCGTGGGATAGCAGACACATCGTTTCGTTAACGGGAGGAAAACGCTTTAAGAAAGGTTGGGAGTTTGGTATGCGTTGGTTGTTTTCCGGAGGCTCTCCCTACACACCATATGATATAGAAACGTCAAGTTTAATTTCAAACTGGAATATTAATGGGGTGGGTTTGCTAGATTACGGCCGCTTGAATACGGAGCGCGAAGCGAGTTTTCATCAATTAAATGTACGCCTCGACAAAAAGTTATTTTTGGATAAGTTCAATATGAATTTCTACTTGGATATTCAGAATTTGTATGGATATAAAACCAAAGTGGCTCCGATTTTGTTGGTAGAAACTGATGCAGCAGGGGCTCTGGTTATTGATCCAAATGATCCAACACGATATAAAACAAAATTGATTGAGAACACCTCAGGGATAGTACAGCCAACCATAGGGATTATTATTGAATTTGCAACAAAGAAAAAGGCTTTGCCGAAAACACTCAATCTTCAGTAATTCTAGTTTGATACTTTTGAATAAAAGTTTGCAGTTCGGGTGAATGCTCAAATTTATTTTTTGCAAACTCAACAAACTCCGGACTTATAAGAAAGGTTTCATTCATTTTCTTTCCATATACAAATATGAGCATGCTGCGTGTAATTCTCAAGTCGGATTGTCGCTCCAGATTATTCGCCACGCCTAATAAATAATGATCAACGCTTTCTTTATAAATAGCCATCCATTTGGGATCATTCCCGAAATGTGAATCCCATTGGCTTAAGGAGGGATTTGTGTATTCGTAGGTCGCTGTTAACGTATTCTGAGGTTTTTTTTCTTGAATTAACGTCGAAGGCTCATGCTTCAGTAATCTCTTGGGGGTAAGATTTTTTTTATTTGGTTCTAGTACAATTTGTTGTTCGGGATTCGTAGGCTTGTGTTGTGTTTTAACGATAGGTTTTTCCTGCTTATTTTTTATGTGATGTGTTGCCACTTTCTCTTTGGGTTTACAAGCCCAAAGAAGAAAAATTGAAAACACCGTCATATACTTAAGCATTTGAGTTATTTTAACGAAATTACACATTTTAGATACTGAAAAGTATTGCCTATCTTTGCACCCAAAATACAAAAAAAATGGCAACGAATAGAACTTTTACAATGCTTAAGCCTGATGCGATTGAAAATGGTCACATGGGGAAAATTATCGACATGATTATTCAAGACGGGTTTACCATCAAAGCGATGAAGTATACGCGTTTAACCACTGAACAAGCGAGTAAATTTTATGAAGTACATAAGGAGCGTCCATTTTACATCGAATTGGTAAAATACATGACCTCTGGTCCAATCGTCGCTGCAATTCTTGAAAAAGAAGATGCGGTTGCTTCTTTCCGTAAACTAATTGGTTCTACAGATCCAGCGGAGGCAGCAGAAGGAACAATCCGTAAAGCATATGCAGAAAGTAAAGGAAGAAATGCTGTTCATGGTTCAGATTCTGACGAAAATGCTGCTATTGAAGGAGCGTTTCATTTTACCGCGAATGAGATTTTCTAATTCGAATTAAATAACTTTTCAAAGACCACCTCGTGTGGTCTTTTTCATTTCAATGAAAAACCTAGAAGCGACCGAAAAACGCAGAACCTTCGGGATCATTTCGCATCCTGATGCTGGAAAAACAACCTTGACTGAGAAGTTGTTACTCTTTGGTGGTGCCATTCAGACGGCTGGTGCGGTAAAGAATAATAAGATTAAAAAATCGGCCACCTCGGATTTTATGGAAATTGAGAAACAACGTGGGATTTCCGTTGCTACCTCTGTTATGGCTTTTCAATATCATGGGAAGCAAATTAATATCCTTGATACGCCAGGGCATAAAGACTTTGCAGAGGATACCTTTAGAACATTAACTGCCGTGGATTCGGTGATTTTGGTTATCGATTGCGCAAACGGGGTAGAAGAACAAACCAAACGTTTGATGGAAGTTTGTCGGATGCGAAAAACTCCCGTAATTATTTTCATTAATAAATTGGACCGCGATGGAAAAGAAGCGTTTGATTTATTAGATGAATTAGAGAAAACCTTAGCGATTCGAGTTTGTCCCTTAACATGGCCTATTGGCATGGGAGATAGGTTTCAAGGGGTGTACAACATTTATCAAAAAGGATTGAATCTTTTTGCTGCCAATAAAACTAAGATATCCGAAGAGGTTGTTTCCTTCGAGGACATTAATAATGCTGAGTTGGATGAAATCATTGGGGAACAACCTGCTGCTGAATTACGTGAGGAATTAGCTATGGTGGAAGGGGTATATGATGAATTTGATAGAAATTCGTATTTGTCAGGGGATGTAGCTCCAGTATTTTTTGGCTCCGCAGTAAATAACTTCGGAGTTAAAGAATTACTAGATACCTTTTGCGAGATTTCTCCCTCACCGTGCGGAAGGGAAACGGATAAGCGTTTTATAGAACCGTCAGAGGAGAAGTTTAGTGGGTTTGTTTTTAAGATTCACGCAAATCTTGATCCAAAACACCGCGACCGTATCGCGTTTTTACGGATAGTATCGGGTAGATTTGAACGGAATCAATTTTACTATCATGTGCGTTCGGATAAAAAAATGAAGTTTCCGAATCCAACTTCCTTCATGGCTCAAGATAAGAGTGTCATTGATGAAGCCTATCCAGGGGATGTTGTTGGACTTTATGATTCAGGGAACTTTAAAATTGGAGATACGCTTACTGAAGGCGAAAAAATGATGTATCAAGGAATTCCAAGCTTCTCACCAGAAATCTTCCAAGAATTAGAAAACCTAGATCCGTTAAAATCTAAGCAATTGGACAAAGGGGTTCGACAACTTATTGATGAAGGGGTTGCGCAGTTATTTATTCAACAACCTGGTAATCGTAAAATTGTGGGAACTGTTGGTCAGCTGCAGTTTGAGGTGATTAATTACCGATTGATTCATGAATACGGTGCGAATTGTCGCTTTGTCCATAGGAATTATTTTAAAGCATGTTGGTTAACGTCTGATGATGATGCGGAAATCGAGCGATTTAAGCGAGCAAAATCTAATCATATGGCGATTGATAAAGATGAAAACTGGGTTTTCTTAGCTGAAACCCCCTTCTTGTTGTCCATGGCAGAACAAGATTATCCAAAGATTACCTTTCATAAATCTTCGGAATTTAAATTACAACGTAACGACTAGATTTCTTTTAGAATAATTCGATTTCGTCGAATTTGTATGGCTCCCTTGTTTTCTAATTGCTTTAATAATCGGGAAATTACTACCCGAGAGGAATGCAGGTCATCTGCAATTTGCTGGTGGGTGTGGTGGAGTTCTAGATTCCCCAATAACTTAGCCTGATCGGTTAAGTATTTTATTAAGCGTTCATCCAATCGCATGAAGGCAATTTCATCAATGGTTTCCATGAGTTCAAGCATGCGTGTGTGATAGGACTGTAGAATGTATTCTCGCCAGGAGCGGTACTTATCCATCCACAATTGCATATACTCGCTTGGAAACATGAGTAGGAGCGAAGGCTCCATCGCAGTAGCCTTAATTTGAGAATCCGTGCGCCGCACACAGCATTGTAAGGTCATCGCACAAGTGTCACCGCCTTCAATGTAATATAGTAATAGTTCTTCGCCTTCTGTGTTCTCACGCGATACCTTAATTGAACCGTAAACCACAATTGGGATCATTTTTAATTCATCACCGACATGGATGATAATTTCATCTTGAATTGTTTCACGAATTTTGGCGATTTTACTCATCTCCTCAATGAGCTCCTCTTCCAAAATATACCCGATGGTATCGTGTAGCAGTTGTTTTTTATCTACTAGAGGTTGCATTGGCTTTAAAACTAAAGAAGAAGTTTGCCCAAATCACTTTTGATAAGGCATATAAGTACGGTCCTAAACCAATGAGCGCGATTAGCACTAAGCTAATTTGTGTCCAAACGCCAACGTTATCAAAAAACCAGTTACAAGATGCCCAAATGGTTACAAAAACAGCAACACCTAATGCGTATGATACATACATAGCACCATAATAGAATCCGGGTTCAGGCTTAAGGTCTAATCCGCAGACTTCACATTTATCTTTGACTTCACCCATCGTAGAAAATCGGTAAGGGTTTGAAACCATCATGTGAGATTCCTGACATTGAGGACAGGTCATGGTAGCAATGCTGTAGAGTTTGGATCCTTTTTTCATGATCAATTATTTTTACGAAGGTACTCATTCATGAAACCATTTTAGGTAACCTAAGTTACCTTAATGGAGTTTTCGCATGAAATTCTTTCGTTAATTCGATATAGGAGTCGCTATACGTTCCGTCTTTATTTCTTAGCGAAAAATTGGTTTCACTGCGTTGACTGACCTGCTTCGTGTAGGCGCTAATAATACGAACCGCGTGCTGATGTTGATTTAATAAAACATGCTTCGTTTGTTCATGGAATTTATTCGCGCTCATAAGCGCTGCAATTGCGTGTTCTTGATTATGCGGGTATATCATACAAAAGGTCCCGAACGGGGCAAGTAAGACATAACAAGCACGAATCCATGCTGAAAATGCTTCGATAGTGCTATGTTTTTGAGTGTTATTACGTTGAGAAGAGCTGTTGTCGGTGAAATAATATGGAGGATTACTAACGATTAGATCAAACTCCGATGTGAAAGGTGCTAATAGATCGCCTTGGATTACCTTAATTCGTTCACGAAACGGACTCGATTCTACATTTTTATAACATTCATCGGCCGCTTTTTCATCCACTTCAATACACGTAATCTCGGCCTGGGGAAATCGTTGAGCCATCATAAGTCCAAGAACGCCACAGCCAGCACCGGCATCTAAAATTCGTTTTGGGGATTCATGCTGCACAAGTGTACCAAGCATCATAGCGTCCGTTCCAACGGGTAGGGAATGTTCGTTGTGAAGAATACTAAAATGCTTAAAATGAAAGGATCGCAATTCCTAGTATGCTTTGGCAAATATTACACGTTGTGCGGAAGGCTTACCGGTAACCATGCAAGTTCCTGCTTGGCTTGGTCCATCGAACGGAATGCAACGAATCGTAGCTTTGGTTTCGTTCTTAATCAATTCTTCTGTTTCTGCTGTACCATCCCAATGTGCTAAGAAAAATCCGCCCCCGTCAATGCGCTGCTTAAATTCTTCGTAGGTGTCTACATTAAAGGTATTTGCTTCTCGATGTGTTTTTGAACGCTCCAGCAAATTAGCTTGAATTTCATCTAGTAAAACTGTAATGTGTTCAACCACACCATCCACAGGAATGGAAGATTTTTCTTTGGTGTCTCGTCGGGCAATTTCTACTTGTCCGTTTTCTAAATCCCTTGGACCCATTGCCAATCGAATCGGAACGCCTTTTACTTCGTATTCATTGAATTTCCATCCTGGACGTTTATTGTCGTCCCCATCAAACTTGAAGCGAATCCCTAAGGATTTCAATGCATTCCCGATGGACTTAAATTTCTCTTCAATCAAATGAAGTTCTTCTTCTGTCTTATAAATTGGAATGGCAACCACTTGTATTGGCGCTAATTTTGGAGGTAATACTAAGCCTTCATCATCAGAATGTGTCATGACTAAAGCCCCCATTAACCGGGTACTCACACCCCAAGATGTTGCCCATACGTAATCTAATTTACCTGATTTATCCGCAAATTTCACGTCAAATGCTTTCGCAAAATTCTGACCTAAAAAATGTGAGGTTCCTGCTTGTAAGGCTTTCCCGTCCTGCATCATGGCTTCAATACACAGGGTGTCATCAGCTCCTGCAAATCGTTCGCTCGCTGTTTTTCTTCCCATAATTACCGGCATCGCCATATATTCTTCAGCGAATGTGGCATAAACTCGAAGCATTTGATTAGTTTCTTCGATTGCTTCTTCGCGTGTAGCGTGTGCAGTGTGGCCTTCTTGCCATAAGAACTCCGCGGTTCGAAGGAATAAGCGGGTACGCATTTCCCAACGTACAACATTTGCCCACTGGTTTATTAAAATCGGTAAATCTCGGTATGATTGGATCCAGTTTCTGTAAGAGTTCCATATAATGGTTTCAGAGGTTGGCCGTATAATTAACTCCTCTTGTAACTTTGCATCCGGGTCAACCACCACACTTTTTCCATCATCAGACATTTTCAATCGATAATGCGTAACCACGGCACATTCTTTAGCGAATCCTTCTACGTGGCTTGCTTCTTTACTCAAATACGATTTAGGAATAAATAAGGGGAAATATGCATTGGAGTGCCCCGTTTCTTTGAACATACGATCCAAAATGTCACGCATGTTTTCCCAAATGGCATACCCATACGGTTTAATGATCATGCAGCCTTTCACATCCGAATGTTCAGCTAAATCAGCATTATGTACCAAGTCATTATACCACTTTGAATAGTCTTCTTGTCGCGTTGTTGCGTTTTTTGCCATAACCTTAAAATGATTGCAAAGGTACGTATTCCCAGCAATTTAGAAGGAGATTTTTCCTCTAATCGTGAATCTTAATTGAATAAAAACTGTTGTTTTGTTGTCTTAAATGCTTCAACAAAGATTGTTTTTACGGTATCACTGGATGGTGAGTTTTTGATTAAGTAAACCGTGCAATCTACAGTACTCCCACCGTAAGAACCTGGTTTAATGTAGTCTTTCAAGTTAAATTCCACTAACCCATTTACATCGGTGAATTCAGTCATAACAAATGGACTTTGAGGTGGATTTTGAGTTACTCCATCAATTACCACCTTTGCGCTTAATTTTGGCTGACCCTTGTAACCAACATATACACGAATTATGGTGTCGTCTTGCTTGCCGCAACCGTTCATTAAAAATCCAACAGCTAAGAGTAGAAATAGGAAGATTGACTTCATGCGATATTTATTTGTATCAAAGATAAGTAACTTCCCTTGGTTTTACAAATGTTCTTAAATTTGAAACCTATGAATGCTTTGATTGACTTTTTTAAACACATTCACCCGGTTTGGGCGGCTTTGATTGCAACTGTTTTTACATGGTTGGTAACTGCAGCTGGTGCGGCATTGGTTTTTCTGTTTAAAACAATGCATCGGGGTTTATTAGACGCCATGCTAGGCTTCACAGGTGGGGTAATGGTCGCCGCTAGTTTTTGGTCCTTGCTAAATCCATCAATTGAAATGTCTGAGAAGTTGTATCCATCAATGCCATGGATGCCTGCTGCCGTTGGATTCCTTACTGGTGCATTATTCTTATATTTTTTAGATAAAAAAATGCCGCACCTTCACCTCAATTTTAATGAGGATGAAACAGAAGGTGTAAAAACTCAACTCCACAAAACTACCTTATTGGTTTTGGCGATTACGCTGCATAATATTCCCGAAGGACTTGCTGTTGGTGTGTTATTTGGTGCCGCTGCCAATGGACTTGGAGGCGCAACAATAGGCGGAGCAGTGGCATTAGCAATAGGAATTGCCATTCAGAATTTCCCTGAAGGATTTGCAGTAGCAATGCCCTTGCGTAGGGCAGGAGCAAGCCGATTTAAATCCTTTTGGTATGGACAACTCTCGGCTGTAGTTGAACCAGTTGCAGGAGTGGTTGGAGCACTTGCCGTGATTTATATTCAACCCATTTTACCCTTCGCACTGGCGTTTGCCGCAGGGGCCATGATTTTCGTCGTCGTAGAAGAGGTAATTCCTGAAACCCAACGCGACAAATACACCGATTTGGCTGTATTGGGTTTTATTGGCGGCTTTGTAGTTATGATGATCTTAGATGTGGCCTTAGGCTAGAAGTTATGACTTATGCACAAGGACATCGGGACTTTAGGACTTCTAGAAGTTAAATTCTCTAAACAACTACACGTCTTAGTGTCTAAATATCCTCTTGATTCTAATCACAAATCGCTTCTTCCGTTGCCTTTAAAATTTCTCGTACTTCTTCCAAGGTTGGCGCTTCAGCATAAGTTCTAAGCACAGGTTCTGTACCCGAAGGACGAATCATTACCCAGCGGTCGTCATCAAAGAAATACTTGAATCCATCCGTAGTTTTTACTTCACGTACAACATATTTTCCAAAGGATTTGTAGTTGTTTTCTTGACAATTTTTAATGATCTTTTGCTTTAATTCTTCTGTGATATGCAGATCGTTTCGCTCGAATTTAAATGGCCCTACAATTTCATAAACTTCTTCGATCAATTCATCCAGAGTTTTACCTGATTTTGCCATGAATTCCCACAGAATAAGTCCCATCCAAATGCCATCGCGCTCTGGAATATGACCTTTCACAGCAATACCACCAGATTCTTCGCCTCCAAGGAGTACGTCTTCTTTTACCATGATGGCTGCGATGTCCTTGAACCCGATTTTGGTAGTGGTGTGTTCTAATCCGTAATGTTCACACATTTTGTATACACGCGGCGTAACACTAAATGCAATAGCAACTTTTCCACTCATCTCTTTGTATTTCACGAGGTAGTGAATTAACAATAAGATGATGTGATGAGAGTCGATGAATTCTCCATGACTATCATACAATCCAATGCGATCAGCATCTCCATCCGTTGCTAAGGCACAATCGATGTCTTGATGCGTTTTAATGTACTGCGCAAGTTCTTGGAGGTTTTTTCCGATCGGTTCTGGTGCTTGCCCCATAAACGAAGGATTGGGTTCGCAGTGCATTAAGGTTGTGGATGGAAGTACTTGTGGAATAACTCGTTGACCAGCCCCATACATCGCGTCATACATTAAGCGTAAACCGGAAGCTTGTATGGCAGGTAAATCAAAGCTTGATTTTACGTGGTCGATATACTCTTTTTCTAATGGAAGCACTTCAATCAGACCTGATTTTAACGACGTGTCAACCGAAAAACGTGAGTAGTCCACACTGCATACATCTGGGATGATTTCTTCAATCTCATTGATTTTTTCGGGCTGTAGTGGTCCACCAAATTTGGCCTTTAATTTAAATCCATTATACGATGGAGGGTTGTGACTTGCTGTTAGGATGATTCCAATTTCACATCCGTGTTTGTGGGCACCCAAAGAAATCATTGGCGTAGAAACAAATCCCTGAGCGATATACACTTTGATTCCTTGTTGAACCAAAACAGCTGCGGCCGTATGCATGAATAATTCCCCGGCAAAGCGGCAATCATGACCGATAACTACGGAAGGATTATCAAAATGCTGTTTAAGCCAAATGCCTGTTGCTTCAGTTACGCGCGCTACGTTTTCAACGGTAAAGTCTTGTGCTATTATAGCACGCCATCCGTCTGTTCCAAATTTAATTTTCTGTACCAATGCTTATGAGTTAAAGTGATTAAATGTTTTTGTAATAATTGCTATGCAATCGTCCATTTCTGTTTCAGTAATAACTAATGGGGGGGCAAAGCGAATTATATTTCCATGAGTAGGCTTAGCGAGTAAGCCGAATTCTGCTAGTTTCATACAAAAGTTCCAAGCCGTATCGCTTTCAGGAGAATCGTTTATAACAACCGCATTCAGTAAGCCTTTACCACGAACTAAGCTGAAAATTTTGTTCTGATTAACTAGTTCCTGCATGGCATTTCGGAATTTCTCCCCCATACGACGTGTATTCTGCATCAAGTGTTCATCCATTAGCACATTCAGTGCTTCGGTTGCTACCGCTGCTGCTAAGGGATTTCCTCCAAACGTTGACCCGTGTTGACCGGGCTTTATAACATCCATGATGGAATTGTCCGCAAATACACCAGAAACGGGGTAGACCCCACCACCTAATGCTTTACCAAGAACTAATATGTCCGGTCGCTGGAATGTTTCTTGTCGTTCACAACGGTTGGTGCACGAACAATTACCGCATACAGCTAGCATGCTGCCCGTACGTGCCAATCCAGTTTGGATTTCATCTGCAATAAACAGTGTATTTGTTTCGGTGCAAATTGTCCGAAGCGCTTTTAAGAAATCGGTATCCGGTACTACTACACCAGCCTCTCCTTGAATAGGCTCTACTAAAATCCCGATGGTGTTCGGTGCGCTAAGGGCATTCGTTGCGGCTTCAATGTCATTGTACGGAATACTAATGAATCCGGGCGTGTGCGGACCAAACTTATCTTTTGATTCGGGGTCCGATGAGAAGGAAATGATGGTGGTTGTTCTTCCATGGAAATTTCCATCACAAACTATAATAGTTCCTTGATTCTCTTTGATTCCCTTTACTTCATAGGCCCATTTTCTAGCCAATTTAATTGCTGTTTCTACCGCTTCTGCACCCGTATTCATTGGGAGGAATTTGTCAAAACCCAACGTGGTATTTAAAAACTCTTCAAAGGGGCCCAATAAATTATTGTGGAATGCACGAGAGGTTAGGGTTAAGGTTTTCGCTTGATTAATCAGTGCGTTGGTGATTTTCGGATGACAATGGCCTTGATTTACAGCGGAATATGCTGATAAAAAGTCGAAGTATTGTTTACCGTCAACATCCCACACGTGAACTCCTTCTCCACGCTCAAGTACCACAGGAAGTGGATGATAATTATGTGCTCCGAATCTTTCTTCGAGGGAGATATAGGAAGCGGATTTTGTTTCGTGTGTCATTTGCATAAGCAAAGATAACTCAAGATAGCTAAATTTAATAATTTACTGCCCGAAACCTTTATTCATTTTACCTTTGACCTATGCTAAAATATATTTGTTTTTCATTTCTTCTTTTTCCGGTTTTTGGTTTCGCTCAAAAAATCATAAGTAATCAGTATAATGCCTGGGCCTTATATACAGGAACTCACAAGATCACAAATAAAGTAAATGTTATGACCGAGTATCAATGGCGAAGAGCCGATTGGTTTCAGCATTGGCAGCAATCCTTATTGAGATTCGGTGTTGAATATGTCGTAAATCCAAAACTATCTATAATGGGTGGATATGCCTGGGTTAAAACGTTTCCCTATGGAATTCAACCTATACTTCATGAGTTTGATGAAAATCGAGTATTTGAACAGCTGAACTTTAAGGATAAAGTCGGAAGATTTGAGATTCAACACCGGTATCGATTAGAACAACGATTTTTGGAGCAATATGCTAAAAATGCCACCAATGACATCGTTCAACTAGATCCGGTTTTTCGCAATAGAATTCGTTACAGAGCGATGGTTATGGTGCCACTCTCGAGAAAAGAAATGGTGGATAACACCTTTTTTCTTAATTTAAATAATGAGCTTTTTGTAGGATTTGGTAAAGGAATTGCTAAAAATCCACTTGATCAAAATCGATTTATTGCAGGCTTGGGATGGAGATTCAATGCACAAAATAATGTGCAAGTTGGGTATTTAAATCAATTTGTGATTAAATCGAATGCAACAGATATAGAGCGAAATCATAGTTTGTGGATTAGTATGGTTTACAACTTAGATTTCATGAAGATGTTTGATAAGAAGTAAAGGGATTAAACATAAAAAGGGGGCGAGAGCCCCCTTTTTATATGATGTATAATGTTCTTTTAGTTTCCAAACCGTTCAATTACCTGCTGTGTTACTCCTGTATTCGAGAACCCACCATCGTGGAATAAGTTCTGCATCGTTACATATCGCGTTAAATCGGAGAACATAGAAATGCAATAATCAGCACATGCAACTGCAGGTGCATTTCCTAGTGGTGACATTTGTTCCGAGAAGTTTATGAATTCATTAAATCCTTTGATTCCTTGCCCCGCAGTGGTTACAGTTGGTGATTGAGAAATTGTGTTTACACGAACTTTTTTAGCAATTCCATAATGGTATCCGAACGAACGAGAGATAGACTCTAGTAAGGATTTTGCATCGGCCATATCGTTGTAATCTGGGAAAATACGCTGAGCAGCAATGTAGGTAAGAGCCACAACTGATCCCCATTCATTCATCGCATCGTGCTTGTATAAAGTAGCCAAGGTCTTGTGTAGAGACATCGCCGAAACATCCATAGTTTGTTGATAATATTGGTAGTTGTTCTCGGTATAATGTTTTCCCTTTCTTACGTTAGGTGACATACCAATGGAGTGTAAAACAAAATCAATTTTTCCACCAAGGATTTCCATGGATTGGGTAACTAGATTCTCTAAATCTTCCGTGTTGGTGGCATCCGCAGGAATAATCTGACTACCAGTTTTTTCGGCCAAGCCATTTATTTCTCCCATACGCATGGCAATCGGAGCATTTGTTAGTACGAATTCTGCACCTTCTTCATGCGCTCGTTCCGCCACTTTCCACGCAATGGATTGGTCGTTCAATGCACCGAATATAATTCCTTTTTTACCTTTTAATAGTTGATTTGACATGTTGTTTTTTTTTTACAAAGTTAATAATCTTACTTTTCTAGAATCACTTTTAAGTTTTTCAGCCCTTGTTCTAAGTCGTCACCTAACATTTTTTCCATATTCATGACTGCGCCAAGCAAGTTCATGGGGTAAGGCATGTTGTTCGTGATTGCCCATGTTACCTTCGTAGTGTTTTTTGATATTGACTCAGTACTCATGTATGATGGGTTATTACTTTTGAAGGGTTTAATAAATTTCAATTCGATGTCCATTTTGCTAAATGTTGAATCTTCATGTAGGGATATTATTTTCTGTTGACCTTCACCTACATTATCATCCGTGCTTTTCCATGCATGAATATATCCAACGGTTCCATCAATTCCGCTCGTAGTAATTTTCATGTTAGGGTCAGCCTTCCACCAAACACCATACTTTTCTTGGTTCTTTAGGTGTTTTACGTAATTAAAAACTTCGATTTGATTTCTATGGATAGTGCTTTTCCGGATCACCACTATTTGCTCAGGTATAAATAATGCTACAATTAATAGGACTGCGATGAGTCCAATCAATACCATTAAGATTCTTTTTAGTATTCTCATTTTCTTTGGTTTAACTGAATATAAAATTACAATAAGGGATTCAGCTCTTAGGTTTTATGTTGCGCTTTACTCAACAACGCATTGTTTGAATTGCTAATTTTGAAATATAGAGCCATGCCTTCGATATATTGTGTTTATTTGTTTAAGTATGAGAACCATTTTACTTTCATTGTGTATTTTCTTATTAGGTCATGGAGTTTATTTGTCCCAAGATTCACTTAAAACTGACCAAGCCTTGCTCATTTTACCTGGTTTTGGTTCAAAAATATTCGGAACTCGGGCCTTGAAGCAGTTTTTCAGACAATCAGACATGCCGGTCTATATCCCCCGTTATATTTCTAGAAAATCGATTCGATTATCCATAAACTCCTTAGAGCGATATTATCAAAAACAGGGTTTAGGTGAATACAAACAGCTCCATGTTTTGTCTTACATTGTAGGCTCTTGGACTTTGAATCAGTGGATCGCGGATCACGGTAAGCGAAATATAAAAACAATTATTTACGATCGAAGTCCATTGCAAGAACGGGCGCCTTTGATTCTATTAAAGGATATGGCCTTGGTGAATGCATTGGTGTTCGGTAAAGTAACAAGTGATTTTGTAAATACGCCCTATCCGGTCTTGAATGATTCGACTATTATTAAAGGTGTATTCATTGAGACTTATGCTACGAATGTTGTCCGAAAGCATAAAGAAACAGCCATGGAACAAGGACCGCTTTCTTGGGATGTAATAGACTTAAAGCAACCGGTGAATGATTTCACATACTTGCCGTTAAATCACGATCAGATGTATACAAAACCTCAAGAATTCGGTACTGAGGTGTTCTACTTTATTGAACATGGACATTTCTCGGAAGCATTTAAGCGCAATTCACCGGTTCAAAATCCATTCATAAAACTAAAGAAGCGATGATTTCGGTATACAACATAAAACCCAAGTTCCAGCAATTGATAAAACCGGTGATGGAATTTTTGCATCGAAAGAAATTTACCCCCAATCATATCACTTTAATTGCTTTGTTGGGCTCAATACTCACGGGTGTTTTTGTTTATTTAGATTCGGGGTGGCTTTCATTACTTGTGGTACCGTTCTATTTATTTATCCGTATGGCGTTGAACGCGATCGATGGTATGATGGCAAGGGCTTTCAATCAACAATCAGCGCTCGGGGAAGTGCTCAATGAACTTGGAGATGTGTTAGCTGATTTGGCAATCTTTTATCCCTTATTACTTAAATTTGGGATGGACAAGCATCCGAATTTGTTGGTCGGTTTTATCGCATTGATGATAATTAATGAATTTGTTGGTGTTTTAGGTAAAGCGATGGGAGGTGCACGAAGGTATGAAGGACCCATGGGTAAAAGTGATCGAGCCTTGTTTTTTGGGTTACTTTGTTTGGTGGTTTACTTTTTTCCAGTGGTTTTGACTTGGATTTATTTTTTGATTATTATTGCTGTACTGGCCATGTTGGTTAGTACCATCGTGCGAATTAAAAACTCATTAAACGTATGAATTACTTTCTTTCGAATCGATTTGCCGATAATAAAGAGGTACTATCAATTATCTTAGTAATTCTCGGGATTTTAATTTTCGCCACGGTATTGTTCTTTATTTTGGGAAAGATATTCCGAGGCGACAAGGTAAGAGAACTCCAACAGCGCACAAAATCCTGGTGGATCATGGCATCCGTCTTTATTTTAGCTACGGTACTTCATCCAAGTATTTCGTTTGTTGCTTTTGGTTTACTGTCTTTTGCTGCATTGCGTGAATTAGCCAGCATCAGTAAGAATATTCGACCGGAAGATCGACGGGTAATTATCTGGTGTTATTTGGCTATCCCTATTCAGTATTTCTTTGCGTTCATGGGGTATTTTAATTTATTCATCATTTTTATTCCGGTATTTATGTTTATTTGGATTCCGTTTATTTTGGTGATCCGTGGTTTTACGGTGGAAATTGGTCGATCCATGAGTGTATTGCCGGTACAGCTTATGTTTACTGTTTTTTCTATTAGTCATTTAGCATACCTTTTGTCGCTTCCTGAATTAACTGGGTTCAATGCAGGGGGAAGAGGATTATTACTTTTTGTGGTGTTTTTAACTGAAATGAACGATGTTTTTCAGTTCACCTGGGGAAAAATTTTAGGCAGGCACAAGATTATTGAGAAAATTAGTCCTAATAAAACTTGGGAAGGATTCATTGGTGGATTTGTTACAACCGTAATTGTTGCATTTTTCATTCGGTTTTTAACTCCATTCACTGCCTTTGAAGCTCTATTTGCAGGGGCGATTATTGCAGGTGGTGGATTTATTGGTGACATCATTGTTTCAGCAATTAAGCGCGACATCGGACTTAAAGATACAGGTAATTTAATTCCCGGTCACGGAGGAATTCTTGATAGGATTGATTCATTGGCTATTGCGGCACCCTCGTTTTTCTATTTTGTTTACAACCTATATTACGCTTGATGAGGTGGATTCTGATATTTTTCTTCTACAAAGTGCTTATGCGTCCTTTTTTAAGTATTTTCGTGGGTGTGAAGTTGGTGAATTCAAAAAACCTAGTATATTCGGGTCCTATGATTGTCGTTTCCAACCATAATAGTCACTTGGATACTATGTCTTTGATGGCCTCAATGCCTATAAAACAATTGCTTCAAACTCATCCCGTGGCTGCCGCTGATTATTTTGGGGGCTCTTGGTTTAAGCGGTTTCTTTCTAAGTGGGTTCTTAATGCGATTTTAATCAATCGTGCACGAGAAGTAGGAGACAAGAGTCCAACAGAACAAATGATCTCCTATTTAGATAAAGGACATTCTCTTATTTTGTTTCCGGAAGGTTCGCGTGGCGCGCCGGAACAGATTCAAGAATTTCAAAAAGGAATTGGAGCTATTTTAAAGCGTCGCCCATTGATACCTTATTTACCTGTGTTTATGACGGGAATGGGAAGGATTCTACCAAAAGGCGAAAAATTACTTGTACCATTTAATGCCTATGTCGTTGTTGGTATGCCTTGTATAGTAAAGGCGCATGAAGTTGAATCAATTGTTGAAGAGGTAAAACAAGCCGTTTTGGTTCAGCGCGATCAATTTCATCATCAATTTAATGTTTAATTTATACTATTATGACACAAACCGTTCATCACTCAAAAAAATACCAAGAGATCAAAAAACTTAAATTGTTGGCGGCTATTTTAATTGATTTAATAGGGATGGGTTCTTACATTATACCCGGATCAAGTGAGTTATTAGATGCAATTTGGGCTCCAATGTCTGCAATCTTAGTCTTTATATTGTTTAATAGAAAATTATCATGGGCCAGTTTTACGTTTTTAGAAGAGTTGCTTCCATTTACAGATGTTGTTCCTTCAGCAACGATTGCTTGGTATTTTCATTATCAAGAAATGGATAAAAAAACAGGGAAACATTAATTTTTTTAATAGCTTTGAACAACATAAAATTTTAGAATTATGAAAAAGTTAATGATAGTTTTAGGAGTAGCACTTTTTACGATGGCATCTTGTTCAAAAGATTACACATGCAAGTGTACAGTTACCGATGCAGGCGTTGAAGTAGGTTCTACAAGTTCTACCATTACTGGTAAAAAGAAAGATGTTACTGCAGCATGTGATGCAAATGACGCGACAGTAGGTACCTTATCTACCAATTGCGAAATTCAGTAGGTAAAATAATTTTCAATTATTCAGGGGGATTCGTCCCCCTTTTTTATTATGAACACTATTGAAACATTTTTTTTAAGCCTTGGTTTTTCTTTTACCGGCGCTAAATTTATACCCTACTTAATTCTCACCCTTCTTGGTTGGTTTTTAGCGAGGCTTATTCACCGAAGGGTTAAAGCTAATACATCTAAACGTTGGTTGCTCGCTCTGTTGTTTATTGGAACGTTCATTCAACCGGTTCTCATATATTTTGCGCTCAATCCTATTTATCAAGGAGATTTGGTTGATCTCAGTTTTAAGCCTAAAACTTCAATTAACCTAGGTAAATCTAAGAAATTAGTGGTTATTGCGTTGCCGGGGTGTAAGTATTGTTCGGAATCTACCCAGCACATGAAGGGCATTAAGCCTTACACCAAGGTCCCGATTGAATATTGGGTATTGGGTTCTGATTCCTCCGATTTAAGCGCATATCAAGCTTTAGTTGGCAATCAAATAAACTGCCAATTAAAATCAAATCTTTCCGAAGTTTTACCAATTACCGAAGGGAGCTTTCCGACCTACGTTTTGATAGAAAATGGAAAAATCAAAAAAGCTTGGCATAACGATGCCTTTGGCTTTCGTGCATTAAATGAACTGAATTAGTCCAGTTTAATCTTATTAAAGAAGAATACGGTCCGCTTGCGCTCAACATCCTTGTCCTTGCGGTTAATGATACGCTGAATCCCATACGATAAGAAGTAGTTATCATACCAATGGATAATCTCAGCATAACTCAATCGTGTCTTGTCGTTTTCTGAATTAGTTTCTATGGGTTCAGTTTGTTTATCGCTCAGCACATTTCCATCAAAATCAAATACCTTACTCGTAATACGATTACTGTTGGCATACACTAATTTCAAATTGTTTTGTTGTTGGTCAGCAACGTGGATAAATCGTCGAACAGTCATCGGTTTCTGAGCCAACCACATAGGAAAGGTTTGGTCCCAAATCAGGTTTCCGTTTTTGTCGAATTTCGCAATAAACGCATGGGTATATTGGTATCCATCAAAAACTTGTACATAGGTAGTGGTAGTTACTGGTTTACCATTTACATAAGAGGTTGTTGTGCGAGTTTCTGTTCTGTAGGTTGCATAATAAGCCTCGCCGATATAAATAAAGTCCTCGTTCACTTTGATTGGACTATGAGCAGCGATATTATATGAAATATTCAATTCTTGTCCATTATTCGCTTTGCGCTGTTTTTTCTTTTCAATTTTACGTTGCTGATTTGCCGGAAGGTAGCTTAGGAAGTTCTTGAGCTCCGTGAAATTGTAAAATTTTATAGGCTCCAATTTACCTTGAGCTAAACGTGAGATGAAAAATCCGTTAGATCCACCGGAATTCGGTACAGAATAGGTTCCGGAGAGAATATACTCATTATTGCCAATGTCATACGCTCGAGCGTTTCTTAAGTTATTATCTGTTCCGATACTGATGTCCGTGGTTGCTTGTACTTGCCCTTGTTCATCTAATCGCATTACATAGAGTTCAGTTCGTTTTTTACTGAAGTTGGCATTGATGCTGAGTAAGATGTTTTTACTTTCTGGCATGGTCTCCATGTTGGAAAGGCTAAGTTTTTTAGGTTTAAATCCTTCTATTGTAATTGGCGTGGTTTGCTCCGACCCTGAGTTCATATCAATTGATATGATGGAAATGCTATAGTTTTTATTAATGATTGCCATCACGGCACGATCATCCATACATGCCGTGTATTTTATGAAACTGCGGTTTGGTAGTTCTCCAGAAACTTCTTTAAATGTTTCACTTATAAAATCATATTTAACCACTCGGTAATCGGTTCGTCTAGTTTTGAAGAAGAAATACACGTAATTCCCTGTTTGGTAGATTTCATCAACATAGAATTTGTTCTCTATCGTGTAACTTACTTCGTGCGTTGATACCAAGTCGGTATTGTACTTTTCAAATCGGTACGTACTGATCTGATTCTCATCTTTATCTTGCTTAGAAAAGATCAGTATTCCTTTGGGGCCAAATTCAAAGACGCGTTCGTTGCTGAAGCCGTCCTTTAAATCGAATTCAATGCGTTTTTCAGTAACTGCATTTTGTGCAAATATTCCTGAGCCGAACGCAAGTATAATAAAAAGGACTAGGTGTTTCATTAGGTTGGTTTTAAGAAAAAAAAACCCTGACGTTAAGGTCAGGGTTTTTGAAATAGGTTGAGCTTATTCCGCTACTACTGAAAATTTAATGGTTTGTTTTACCCCTTTGTAAAGGTTAGCTTCTGCTTCAAAGGTACCAACTTCGCGAATTGGCTCGTCTTTAATTTTTAATGACTTACGGTCGATGTCATGTCCAGCTGCTTTCAATGCTTCAGCTAATTGAATGGTATTAATCGATCCATAGATCTTACCGTTTTCACCAGCTTTTGTGGCAATTGTAACACTTACATCAGCTAATTTAGCCGCTAACTCTTCAGCTTCAGCTAACATTTTGGATTCTTTGTGTGATTTTTGACGCATTACTTCTGCATGCGCTTTTTTAGCACTTGCCGTAGCAAGGATGGCATATCCTTGAGGAATTAAAAAGTTTCTTCCGTAACCCGGCTTTACAGTTACTACCTCATTGGTGTAACCTAATTTATCTACGTTCTTTAATAGAATGACTTCCATGATTCAAATTTTTATCGATTATTTCAACATATCTCCTACGTAAGGCATTAGTGCTAAGTGACGAGCACGCTTGATTGCCTTGTTAACGCGTCCTTGGAACTTCGCAGAAGTACCTGTAATACGACGAGGAAGAATTTTTCCTTGTTCGTTTACTAACTTCAACAAATAGTTTGCGTCTTTGTAATCGATGAATTTAATGCCTGATTTTTTGAATCGACAGTATTTTTCCTTCTTAATATCTATATTAATCGGGGTTAGGTATCTAATATCGTTTGACATCTCAGTAATTTAAAGGGGTTAATAATTAATTTGCCGATGTTTTTGCTCTGCGCTTTTCAGCATAAGCTACGTGGTCCGCATCCATACGTACGGTTAAAAACCGAAGTACGCGCTCATCACGCTTCATCATTAATTCATAATCTGCAATAACAGATCCAGCGGCTTCAAATTGAATCAAGAAATAAAATCCGGTGGATTTTTTCTGGATTGGATAAGCCATTTTGCGCAGACCCCAGTTTTCCGAATGCGTTATCTTGGCACCCATGCCTTTGATGTCGCCTTCGAATTTCTGTACTGCTTCCTTTGCCTGATCCTCAGACAAAACGGGAGTTAAAATGAAAACAGTTTCGTAAGAATTCATAAGGTTCTTAATTAGTTAATAAAAATTTAAGGGTGCAAAGATAGCATTATTTTTCTCTTCCCCCAAAGTATTTACCTTGTTTTCAATTGCTTTCTTGGGATTCAATCCTTTTTAAGTAACTTTCGCCTTCAATTCATAGGTTTATGGGGTATTTTAGTCCGGATTATCTTGATTTCTTTATCGAACTCGCTGCAAATAATCACAAAGATTGGTTTGATCTTAACCGAAAGCGGTACGAAGCGTCCGTTAAAAAACCTTTTGCCCATTTTACACAAGCCGTAATTGATCGAATTGCGCTCGATAACCCCTCGTTTAATCATGTCCTTGCCAAGGATTGCATTTTTAGGATTAACCGTGATATTCGCTTTTCTGCCGATAAAACCCCTTACAAATTGATGTGTTCAGCTGTGGTTTCTCCAGAAGGAAAAAAAAGCACTGCAATCAATGGGATATATTTTGAACTCACCCCAGAGCATGTGCGTGTTTATGGTGGGGTGTATGAAATCGATAAGGAAAATCTGCTTGAACTTCGCGAAGGAATCGCTGCAAACTCAGACGAATTTAAGCGCTTAGTTTCAGCGCCTCCATTCAGTTCTTTTTATGGATCTATTCATGGAGCAAAGAATAAAATGCTCCCTGAACATTTGAAATCAGCGGCTGCGCAAGAACCTCTAATTTTCAACAAGCAGTTCTATTTTTATGCGACATTTCCTGCGGAATTAATTCTTAAGGACGAGCTCTTAGACACCCTCGTAAAGGCCTACGAAATAGGCAAACCAATTGAATCTTTTTTTAATCAATTTATACATCGATCTTAGTTATGCGCTTTTTAATTTTCACATCCCTTCTTTTGATTGCCTACTCAGCTAGTACTCAAAAAAAATCCTTAACCGTTACTGAATCCGTATTGAAACAACGCGCACTCAGTCCGCAACGAACGGTTGGATTTTCATGGATTAAAAATAAATCAGAATACACACTCTTATCAACTGATTATAAGTCCTTGCTCGCCTATACCCTGGATCAAGAATCAGAAAAGGTGCTTTGTACGGTTGATGAATTAAACAAACTGTTGCCTGATGATGCCAAAATTCAGAATTTATATGGATATGAGTGGCTTTCCTCCAATGAGCTGTTGTTTAATAACGGATCCGTTATTTTTACCTATAATATTTCGTTAAAGGCTATAATTATTAAAAAGACCGGACTTGATAAGGCTGAGAATGTAACCTATCACGCTGCTTCAAATAAATGTGCCTATACTATTGATAACAATGTTTATGTCGCTGCGTATTCGAATAAGTTTTATGTTCCGGTTACAAAAAATACTGATAAAAACATTGTTTCTGGTCAATCCATCGCTCGCAACGAATTTGGCATCGAAAAGGGCTTGTTTTGGTCGTTAAACGCAAATTATCTAGCCTTTTATCAAAAAGATGAAAGTGAAGTGGCAGATTACCCCTTATTAGACATCAATACCACCCCAGGTTCCTTAGTATCTATAAAATATCCCATGGCGGGACAAAAATCAGAGAAACCGCGTGTTGGCATCTATAATTGCAAAACCAAGAAAACGGTATTTATCAAACCAAGCGGAAATGCAGATGATTACCTAACAAATTTCGCATTTACACCAGATGAGAAGTTTTGTATCATCGCTGAAGTTAATCGCGGACAGAATGAACTTTGGTTAAATGTGTTCGATGTCAAAACGGGTAAGAAAATAAAAACGCTTTGGCATGAAAAAAATCAAAAATGGGTAGAACCCGAACACCCGGCTTATTTTATTGGCGAAGGAAATGACTTTATTTGGATGTCGGAAATAGATGGGTATATGAACATGTACTTGGTTGATTTTGATCAAATAGGAGAAGAAGTTATGTTTGAAGGTAAAAAAATGAAAGTCCTACCGAAAGGAATTAAACAACTAACGAACCATCAATTTGTTGTCAAGGATATCCTCGAAGTGGACGCCTCTAAAAAAATGATCTATTATGCCGCCACCGGAGAGAATCCTTGCAATACCATGGTCTACGCAACGGATCTAAATGGGAATTCAAAAGTAGTTTCAAAAAATGAAGGCGTACATCGATTTGATCTTTCGGATGATGGTCTATATTTTTATGATGGCTATTCAAGCCTTAGTATGCCGAATCATGAAATGATTTATACTACGAACGGTAAGATGGCGAAGCTACTTAAGGAATCTACAAATCCCATGAATGAGTATGCCCTGGGGGTGAGTGAGATCAATTCAATTAAAGGTAAAGACGGTTCAGATTTATACTACCGCATGGTGAAACCTTCAAATTTCGACCCAAAAAATAAATATCCAGTGTTGGTTTATGTCTATGGTGGACCGCACGCACAAATGGTAACAAATAGTTTTAATGCGGGTGCAAACCTATGGATGAATTGGTTGGCGGAGCAAGGATATATTGTATTTACCTTAGATAATCGTGGTTCTGCTGAACGTGGTTTCGCCTTTGAATCTCAAATTCATCGCCAGTTAGGAACGGTAGAGATGGAGGATCAATTATCAGGTGTTGAATTTTTGAAATCATTACCATTTGTTGACTCACAACGACTAGCAGTTCATGGTTGGTCCTTTGGGGGGTTCATGACCACCTCATTAATGTTGCGTCATGCCGGAGTGTTCAATGTAGGAGTGGCTGGAGGACCGGTAACCGATTGGAAGTTTTATGAAGTGATGTATGGAGAACGCTATATGGATCGTCCTGAAGAAAATAAGGAAGGATATGAGGCAAATGCACTAACAAACTATACGAAGAATCTAACAGGAAAATTACTCTTGATTCATGGTACGGTTGATGATGTGGTCGTAATGCAGCATAATTATTCCCTTGTCAAGAAATTTGTTGAAGATGGAAAACAGATAGATTTCTTTCCGTATCCAATGCATAAGCACAACGTAATTGGAAAAGATAGAGCTCACTTGATGGAGAAAATTTTGACATATGTAATTGAAAACAATAAATGATTTCAACAGAAATTTACATTCCCGCGCCCTTATCGGTAGTTTTTAGTGTGTGGGTGAATCCTTCCCACATTGTAAACTGGTATTTTGCTTCTGCCGATTGGTGTTGTCCGCGTGCAGAACTCGACTGTAGGGTAGGGGGAACTTTTAACATTCGCATGGAAGCTAAGGATCAGTCCTTTGGTTTTGATTTTAATGGAACGTTCACAGCCGTTGAGGAGGAGAGAAAGTTGCATTATATCTTGGAAGATGGTCGACACGTTGAGTTGAATCTAACACCAACAGCTGAGGGAACGCATATCCTTTGGAAGTTTGAGCCCGAAACTCAAAATCCTGAAGCCCTTCAGCAGCAAGGTTGGCAAGCAATTCTCACCAATTTTAAAGCATACCTTGAACAAACAGTGGTTGGCTAAGCTCACAAGCAGCATATTCTTTTGGATCACCTTGTTTTTTTTGGTGCACCTAATCGGAATCTGGAATCCTCCGATTGAGGCTGCGCATAGTTGGCGACAAGCCACGGGCTTAATGGTTGCCCGAAACTATTTCGAGGGAAATACATCTTTTTGGTATCCCATGGTGGATGAAACCAGCGGAGGAACAGGAATTATTGGTATGGAATTCCCATTGATGTATTACATCCAAGGAAAGCTTGGGGTCTTATTTGGGTTTCATGCCGGTATTGGACGACTACTCAACGTACTAATTTCGACCTTAGGTTTGGCATATTTCTTTGCCTTGGTGCGTCGCTTTGCCTCTGAGAAAACCGCGTTTTATGCGACTATACTTCTGATGGTTTCGTGTTTTTTCATGTATAGCCGTAAAGTAATGCCGGATACCGAAGCCCTAGCCGTGTATCTGATTGGAATCTACTATTTTTTTGAAGCCTTGCGGTTTGGAAGATGGAAGGATGTGGTTTTGTCTTTTATGATGCTAAGCTTGGGTTTATTGTTAAAAATATCTGTGCTT
>JBEAQY010000066.1:0-68178 GCA_041163605.1 Bacteroidota bacterium
ATTCATCAGATAAAGACTTGTTAAAAGCAATTGTTTCTTTAAATAAATTAATGGATCCAAGCCTAGACGAATCTTTGATTCTTCAGCAAATGGATGCTATACGTAAAGACGTATGGTTAGAATTGAATGATTACCAAACGGCATTCGAGCAGGTTAAAATTTTAAATCATATATTTTTCGAAGTCTATGGATTCGAATGCATGTCGGCATTCGAACGTAACCTTACACATTTAAACATTGGAACGGTATTGGCTGAAAAAAAAGGAAACCCTTTGATTATCGGCCTTATTTATTCGATAATTGCCACATGGTTAAAAGTTCCTATTTATGGGGTTGATTTCCCGAAAATTTTTATTCTCGCTAGAATGGATGAAAATAACACCTCCATGTTCAATGAATCAGAGAATCAATATGGTGTTTTATTCTACATTAATCCGATTGGAAAAGGTATCGTCTTTGACGAACAAGAAATACGCTCGTTTTTGAAGCAAATTGAAATCGAACCGGAGCGCAAATTTTTCGAACCTACGTCGAACACCATATTAATCCAACGATATCTTATGGCCTTTGAAGAAGCATGTCAGTTTAAAGGGGACACTAATACCCTTCACGCATTATCTCTGGTTAAAGAGATTTTGTAGTTTGCTTATTCTTATTCGCTAATTGACCACATGCCGCGTCAATGTCTTTACCTCTGCTTCTTCGAACATTAACAATCAGGTTTCTTCGTTCCAAAAACTCGGTGAATGCCTCTGTGCGTTCAGCACTTGCTTTAGCAAATTTGGAATCTCCAATGCTGTTGTATTCTATGATGTTAATTTTACAAGGTACGCAGCGCGCAAAATTCGCCAAGTTTGCAGCATCCTCCATGGAGTCATTGAAGTCTCTGAATAGGATATACTCAAAGGTGATTCTTGATCCCGTTCGATCATGAAAATATGTCAAGGCATCTCTCAATGACTCTAAGTTGTTAGAGTCATTAATTTCCATTACTTCACTTCGTTTGATATCATCAGCGGCGTGAAGTGACAAGGCTAAATTAAATCGAACCTGCTCATCTCCAAGTTTCATTATCATTTTAGCGATTCCCGCCGTAGATAATGTTATCCGTCTAGGGCTGATGTTAAACCGGTTTGGATCGGTTAGGATTTCTAAGGCTGTAATTACCTGTTTGTAATTAAGCAAGGGTTCACCCATACCCATTAATACGATATTTGACAAAGGGATACCGTAATTACTTATCGCCAGTTCATTTAAAGAAACCACCTGGTCCACAAGTTCTCCCGCACTCAGATTCTTCATGAGTTTCAATTTTCCAGTGGCGCAAAATGCACACGCTAAACTGCAACCCGCCTGGGATGAAATGCAGGCAGTCATGCGCTTACTGGTAGGTATTAATACACCTTCTATTATCTGACCATCGATTGTTTTATATCCGCATTTTATCGTTTTGTCATTGCTTTTTTGCATGCTGTCAAGCACTAAGTGGTCAATATGGTAGTGCGCATTAAGATATTCAGATAGGGCAGCACCTATATTTTTCATCGCATCAAAGGATGCGGCGTTTTGCTTCCAAAGCCAATCATAAACTTGAGAAGCACGAAATTTCGGAAAGCCACCGGCTAAAATGGCATCAGTTAATTCAGGTAAGGAAAGGTTTCGAATATTGGGTTTGTCCGAAGGCATAAATTATCTGGAAAGCATCACAGGCATAACCAGCATAAGAATATGCTCTGATGGATTGCCGCTTTCATGCGGCGTCAGAAGCCCCGCACGAGATGGTTCGCTCATTGACAGTTGCACTGAATCGGTTTCTAGATTACCTAACATTTCAATTAGAAACCTTGAATTAAAACCGATTTCCATATCGTCGCCATCAAAATTGCAAGTCAAACGCTCATTCGCTTCGTTAGAAAAATCAACGTCTTCAGCGAATAATTGAAGTTCCGCCCCAGCAATTTTTAACTTTACTTGATGTGTTGTTTTATTCGAAAATATAGCCACACGCTTCAAAGAACTAAGAAAATGACCTCGTTCAATAGTTAATACATTAGGATTCTCTTTTGGAATCACCGCCTCATAATTAGGATATTTTCCATCAATTAGGCGACATACTAAGGTTAAATCATTAAATGTAAACGTAGCATTCGACTCATTATATTCGAGCTTAACCGCTTCGTCTCCACGTAAGTTGGCCTTGAGTAGATTAAGTGGTTTTTTAGGTAAAATAAAGGCTGAGCTAGACGTAGTGTTGATGTCTGTACGACGGTAGCGAACTAATTTATGAGCGTCTGTTGCAACGAACGTAATATCTTCAGGTGAAAAATGACAATAAACTCCGGTCATTACAGGTCGCATTTCATCGGTTCCAATAGCAAAGATGGTCTTGTTTATAGCGCTGGACAATAATTCACCGGTTACTTCAATAGAGCTGCTGTATTCTACAGCCGGTAATTTTGGAAATTCTCCTCCATTGAATCCAACCATTTTCGACTTACCATTATCATAGGTAATTTCAACTGCATAATTCTCAGAATTTACACGAAATGTACACGGTTGATCCGGTAAGCTTTTCAATACATCTAAAATAAGTTTTGCCGGAATAGCAATTTTACCATCTGCATCCGATTGCACTTCTAAATGCGTGATCATCGTTGTTTCTAAATCCGTAGCAGAAACAGTTAGTTTATTCCCTGCGATGGTGAATAGAAAATTATCTAAAATAGGCATTTTCGTGTTGGTGCTTAATGCACCAGAAACACTTTGAAGATGACTTAATAGGGTATTGCTGGATGTAATAAAATTCATAGCTTAATTTTCAACAAACAAAGATAACAATACTTTGCGAAATCTCATAGATTTCCTTTCAAGTACATATTATTTCGTTGAATTGAGGGCAGGAAAATATATGTGTCCCATCAAAAGGGCATTAAATACAAAGTACTGGCATTTAACAAGCTCGCCATTCGGCAGTTCAGCCCAGAATATATTCATATCCATATTAACCATTTCACCGACTTCGTTGCGTTGTGCAACCTCGCTTTTTATACGATGCATTTTAAGTACAGTTGATTTGTTAGACTTTTCTGTTAAAATGAGTTTTGCAAAAAGTGGGCTTTGTTTAACTGAATCCACTTGTTTACTTGATAGTTCAATATTTGGAAAATTAAAATGTACTTTCTTGAACCCTTGCAAATAACGATACACATTCGCGGTGTCGATCTGAGCTAGCTTTTTGCCTTTTGAAGTTACTTCAAAGGTTCGCCCTAGATTTTTAACCTTAAAACTTAAGGCCGGTTTTTCAAGGTTATTTACTTCAACAGAACGTATTTCCTCTGGAGCCAATTCAAAAATAGATGTACACATCCAGCGTTTGCGTTCTGCAAAAAAACGTGGACTAATAATCCCGTTAAGCCCCTTAATTCGCATCATTACAGGATCCTTACTTTTACCTTCACTAGCGGTTTCTAAGAGCATAATCTGACCATAATGATCTTGCGCAGGTGGCCCAATATACCAAGATTTTGACCATTCACCATCCAAATAATACGAGACTTTTATATGCTGGGTAGCCATCAACTCTGTGAATTTCGGTTTCGATTTATCTGGAAGATACCCTTTGAATTCGATTAATTTAGCGGCCTCAAGAATGAAGGACACATTCGGTTTTGAAATACAATCACCTTTTTCATCATGCCAGCCTCCATCCTCTTGAATAAGCTCTATGTATTGACCATAGGTGTCTTCAATAATAATTTTAGTAATCTTTGTGGTATCTTCAATTGCAAAATTGATCCATTCCGTATCTGAATTCCCTCTAGATTTTATCAAGTTTACGGCAACTATTGAAAGGATTAGAATTCCTATCAAGAGAATCGATAAACCGATTAATTTTCTGTTTTTTTTCATCGGTTAATGTATTTACGTTTTCTTGAGAACATCATTAAAGCGGCAATAAGCCCTACGAGAGATATCGGTAGAAACAAATTAATGTAACGAATACTGCTTCCTTCCGCTTGTAATTTCATTTTGTCCATCTCTTTAAATTCAATTTGACGACTTCGAATATCCAATACGCTGTTGTCGCCCATCATGTAATCCACCATGTTTTGAATAAACTCTTGGTTTCCGTAGATCAATGGTCGCCCATTCAAGTCGTTCACTTTACTGTATTTAAGTGCATTGAATGGAAAAGGAGGAGAGGAAACGTATTCATATTTTCCACCCCGAAATATTGAGTCATATTCATTCGCAATGAATGTACCATTTCCCACTACAAACACTTTAGTTTCTTTCTTACTTTTGAGTTGTTTTTTGCGGTAATTGACCGGAATATACGAGGCCATGGTATCCACATTTATTATCACATCTCGATTAATAAAATGGGATGGAATCGTCCCTTCAATCATTGCGGCTAAGGTGATTTTGTTAATAGGATCTTCTGGATTCTCAACAAATGCAGGATTTTCTCCAAAAATCTGAAAATCCATCAAGCTAATTTGAGGGGCTAATCCAGAGCGGTTAGCATTGGAGGAACTTGTTAATACTTTGGTGAGTTTTACCCCGGACGTTTCTATCAACTGAAGTTCGTTCGTGTATTCAAGTGAAACAGGATCAATGTTTCTTGTTATTGGATGTAATGAAGGGGAGGCCAAGACGTGATAAGGCCAACTTAAACTACTCGCATTGTCCATGCGCACTTTTCGATAACCGCAAATCCGGTCAAATACATAGTTTTCATGGATGTTCACACCATAATCAAAGATCATTTTATCCAACTTTAGGTTTTTCCGTATGGTATGATCCATAAAGTTCTTGGCCAATGAATCTTCCTGATGGGAAAGCGTATTCATAAAGACCATTAATCGTCCTCCGTTCATTACAAATTGATCAATGAAATATAGATCCATCGAACTAAACGGTTTTGTTGGGTTTGCGATAATCAATCCATCCAACTCGTTTAGCTCATTTAAAGACTCTTTACTATTGAAAGAAAGTGAAGTTAAGTAGAAATATGGACTCAAAACGGCCCTAGCGTTCATCGTTTCATGTTCATTCAATTCCCCATGTCCTTGCAAGAATGCAAGGCGTTTTTTATCCTTTTGACTGATTTTACGTAACGCAGAAAGCATGTTGTATTCCAGATTATTCAGGGAATTTTCTAGAATTGGATTAATGCGATTTAAATCAATGGGCTCTCCATTTGGCGTACCGGGTAGAAATTGTATGTACGTTTCCTTGACGACACCATTGGATGTATACGTGACTTCTGCCCCTGGCCATAATATGAGTTGCGATTGCACCCCATTTTTAACGTAAACAACCTTTGTCGGTAATATTCCTTTTTCAAAGATTCCCCGAAGAAAGAAATACTCCTCTTTCTTGTTGGCATGTCCTTCGTTTGGATTAATGAACTGATATTCAATCCGCTTGCCGGCAATTGTTTTAAAGTCTTTTAACTTATCTTCAATAGCATTCCTGAAACGCTGAATTTCGGCTGGAAGATCGCCTTCTAAGTATATTTTTAAACTAATTCTATTCTCGAAGTTTTTTTCATCTGCAAGGAAGTTTTCTGTGCCTTTAGCCAATGAATACCGACTATCTTCGGTCATGTCCACTTTAACATTAACTAAGGCACCAATAATGTTAATCAAAATCGACACTGCCAGGACTCCGAGAAAAAATCCCCAATTGAATATGCCTTTCCATTTAATTTTTTTCATGGCTATTTTTTGAGGGTTTTAATCACCGCAAGAGATGCACTTAAAAAGAACACAATGAACGAGAGGTTGAATATGAGGTCTCCTGCAACAACTACTCCTTTTTTAATGGAGTCGTAATGATGACTTAAACTAAGGTATTGTATAATAATATCCAAGCTTCCGAATTGAGCAAACGATCCGAGTAAGGAAAGTCCGTCATAGAATAAATAGCACAAAGCGGTTGCCAAAATAAATGCTACAATTTGACTTGAGGTGATGGAAGAAGCAAAAATACCGATCGCAACAAACGCTGCACCTAACAAGATTAACCCTAGATACGAAGTAAATGTTGCACCTTCATCTACAATCCCTACCGGTTTTCCGAGGTAATAAATAGAAGCGTAGTAAACAAGAGTTGGAAGAATGGAAATAAGGAGTAGGGTAACCCCTGCGAAATACTTAGCCAGTAAAATACCTAAATCACTGATTGGCCTCGTGAACAGGAGTTCTATGGTCCCGGTCCGACGTTCTTCAGCTATTGAACGCATCGTTATGGCGGGAATTAAAATTAAAAAGATGTAGGGGGCTGTGTTAAAAAATGGAATAAGTTCCGCTTGAGCACTATCCAAAATGTTCATATTTGAACTTAACATCCAATTAAATAACCAACATGCAATTAAGAAAATCACAATAAAAACATAGCCTACAATAGAGCTTAAAAAACTTCTAACTTCTTTTAGATAGAGGGCATACATAGACGTCCTGAATTAGTGGAGTTCAAAATTAGGATTTTTAATGAAATAGTAGCTTTTCTTATTGTTTTTTGACGCTTTCGTTCCATCCTTCGAATCTTGTTTGAAGGGTCCAGGCCTCTGCCTTACTCGCAAACATTGGTTTAATGGTGCTCCATAGTTGAATAAATGTATCGGAACAACGGTAGTTTTCCAACGCGGTTTCACTAAGCCAGATACTTTGTGTAAAAAACTCACTTGGATTTGATTGATGCTGCAATAACTTCATAGTTAAGCACCCTTCCGAATTTACAACTCGGGTTTTTACTTTTTCGAATTCAGTTAAAAACGCTGAAACAAGTTCGGGCTTAAAGCTCAATTTGACTATCCGAGTGATCATAACAAGGCATTAAGATTTCGCACAGACCCTTTCGGATAAAACGTGATTCGAACAGGTTCTCCGAGGCGCATACCAAACAAGCGGTCCGCTCCGCCATTTCCTCCGTTAGCTCCGCGATTTATCGCGATTTCTAATCTTCCTGCATTGTTAAATATAGCGACTCGCTCACTGATGGTTACATCATTGTATGCGCGAGAAATAACGTCGATGTCGTAATTTCTTTTTTGGTAACTGATAGTAAATGGGATATCAATACCAAATCGTTCAAAATCATGCTTGAAAATATTCGTAATGATATTTCCAAAATGATCGATATGAATTACGTTTCCTTGAATCACATTGTGCTCAATGATCGGATTCTGTGTAAAGGCTTTTTTATATGATTTCACCTCGGTAGTGAACTCTTTAAAAGGTGTTTTTTTCGCTATTTTCCCAGCTAATTTAACAAAGCAGGTTTTCATCATAAAGGTCCAAGATTCGGGTTCATTTTCAATTTCTGTGTAGCGATAGAGCGCTTCAGGAACATCTTCCCCTAAAAAAGTACCAATAAATCCGTTGTCATTCGTAATAAAAAAGTGCCCTTCAAATCGAAGGATACTGGGGTATGCAAGTTGATTTTCTTGCGATGGGTCAGTGATTTTGTATGGAAGATATGGTTCTGAATCTACCCCAATGATATGAATCGTTCCAGCGGGGAATGAAGAATAAGAGCTCCGCACCTGATAAGCCGCTTCAGCAACTTCAAACGGTTTCACATGATGCGTAATATCAATCAGTTGAACTCCTGTTACTTCTTGTAAGAGTTGTCCTTTTACTGAAGCTACATAATAATCTCTCAATCCAATGTCCGATGTAAGGGTAATGATTTGCATTTTAAGAACGCAATGTTTGAGTTATTTTTTAATTTTACCAAAAGTATAGTTTTTCAACACATTTTTGCCTGATAAATTGATTTTAATTGGATTTAAGTAGTCGGAATATAGAACTTGGCGGGATAAATGCAGCAGCATTTTTTGGGGTAAACAATCAAAATCTAAAACATTTAAAAAGCTTTTTCCCAAAATTATCGATTGTTGCGCGTGGTCATAAGATTACAGTGAAAGGGGAAGAAGAAATCATTGATCAATTCGAACTTAAATTATCCCTCCTACTTAGGCATTTTGACCGATTTAATTCGTTATCCGAAAATAATATCGATAATTTGATGCTGTCGGATGGAGAAAAAATGCTCCATACCGATAATGGATCGGAAACCTTGGTGCACGGAAATGGTGGGGTTAAGATAAAGGCTCGTACTTTAAATCAAAAGAAACTCGTCGATTCCATTCAAAAGAATGATATGGTATTTGCCATCGGACCTGCAGGTACTGGAAAAACCTACACCGCCGTTGCCTTGGCTGTAAAAGCCTTAAAAGCAAAAGAGGTAAAGCGCATTGTATTAACCCGTCCTGCGGTTGAAGCTGGTGAGAATCTCGGGTTCCTTCCTGGCGACTTAAAGGAAAAATTGGATCCCTACCTCATGCCTCTGTATGATGCACTTCGAGATATGATACCTCCAGAACGCCTAGCGGAGATGATTCAATATGGCGTCATTGAAATTGCTCCTTTGGCATTCATGCGCGGAAGGACCTTAGATAAAGCCTTTGTTATTTTAGATGAAGCACAGAATACGACCATTATGCAAATGAAAATGTTTCTGACCCGTATGGGGATGACTGCCAAATTTGTAATTACTGGGGATATGTCGCAAGTAGATTTACCTGGAAAGCAACGCTCAGGACTTGCCTATGCGACTTCAATCTTACGTGATGTGGAGGGTATTGGGATTATTGAAATGGGACAAAGTGATATCATTCGACATAAATTGATTGCAAAAATTATAACTGCATTTGAACAACAAGAACAACTAGATAAACAAAAGAAATATGAAAGAGGCACTGAAAAACCATGAGTTTAACTTTAAGGGACAAACTTCTGTTTATCATGGAAAAGTAAGGGATGTTTATTCATTGAATGATGGGCGATTGATAATGGTTGCTACCGATCGAATCAGCGCATTTGACCACATTCTGCCTCGACCAATACCATTCAAGGGTCAAGTATTAAATCAGGTGGCGACCTATTTTTTAAAAGCAACGGCGGACATCGTACCTAATTGGCTCTTAGCCACCCCTGATGCGAATGTTTCTGTTGGCGTAGAATGCGAACCAATTCGAGTTGAAATGGTTATTCGCGGTTATCTTGCAGGACATGCAGCGCGAGAATATCATCTAGGAAAACGAATGCTATGTGGGGTCGAAATGCAAGAGGGTATGAAAGAAAATGATGCCTTTCCAGTTCCAATTATTACGCCGGCGGTAAAGGCTGCGGAAGGACATGATGAAGACATCTCTCGTGAAGATATTTTAGCGCATGGTCATATACCTGAAGCCATTTATTTGCAAATGGAAGCGTATACCCGAGCCTTGTTTGCACGGGGCACACAAATGGCTAAAGAGCGCGGGTTAATTTTGGTGGATACCAAATATGAGTTTGGGTTAAAGGATGGTCAAGTAATCTTAATTGATGAAATTCATACACCTGATTCGTCCAGATATTTTTACGCAGATGGGTACGAGGAACGCCAACGCAACGGCGAACCTCAAAAACAATTGTCCAAAGAATTTGTGCGTCAATGGCTGATTGAACAAGGATTTCAGGGGTTAGAAGGCCAACAAATGCCCGTGATGCCAGATGATTTTGTTGAATTAGTCAGTCAGCGTTATATCGAGCTCTACGAAAAAATAACCGGCGAGGCCTTTACTAAAGACGCGCAAGAGGATATGATTGCTCGAATTAATAATAACGTGTCACAATATTTAATGGCCTAGTATTTCAATAATCGGTTTACCCGTCATGCTACCATTGCGCTGAAGGTCTAACAGGTGAACCAAGGTGGCTGAAATATCAGTTATCTCTATGGGTCTGAATATTTCTTGATGTTTCATTTTATTTCCATACCACAATAAGGGAACATGAGTGTCATAGTTAAACGCAGATCCATGAGATGTGCCTTTATGTTCTGAGCCTTGATCAGAAGAAATGGCAAGATATCCCGGTTTAAGCATAAAAATAACATCGCCACTACGCTCTTTACAATAGCCGTTTAATATCATCTGCATCCAAGGATCTTGTATATTTCCTCGTTCCAAATCAGAGCCTGTAACAGCAACTTTTACTTCAGGAAAGCTTCGTAGAATATTAGCAACCTCTTGCTGTACATCACTTTTTCTGATTTTTAACGAATCAATTAGCGCATAATTAAGATAGATGTTTTGATTCTCTTCAGATTGAATTAGAATTGTTCCATATTTTTTTTGAAGTTGGGTATTTACGCTCGTTAAACACGCAGACATATCAAAATACCCACCCGGTAGTTTCTCGTCTTTTAACTGCTGTGGAACTGGAACAACCGCATGATCTGCTGTTAAAAATATTACATAGTTGTTTTTCCCAACCTGCTTGTCCAACGTATTGAATAGTTTAGCAATTTCGAGGTCTAAACGCACATAAAGATCTTCTATCTCTAAAGAATATGGTCCAAAGGCATGCCCAGCAATATCTGGTGTTGAATAACTTACACAAAGCATGTCTGTTGATTCATTTTTACCCAGGTGTTCTTGTTGTATTAATTCTAATGCAAGGTCAGTTAATAGGGTGTTTGCAAATGGAGTTATGGTAAATTGACTATAGTTACCCATAGCGAAAGATGTGAACGCATAAGGGAACGTAGGGGATTTTGCACCCGTTATAGTTACTTCATAAGGGGAATTATCTATGCTTCTTGAATAACTGGCTGGTTCTTTTAAAAGTTCCCAATCAGCTAAATAAGTATCCGCATTATGTGCTTGATTGAATGCCTGAACCCAAGGTGGCAATTCCTTAGTGTAAAAGGTGCTAGTAATAAATTTCCCAATGCTGTAATCAAACCAATAGGATCCATCACTCAAATGTCCACCAGGAAGCACCGCACCGCGGTCTTTTATTGAAATGGAATACACCTTTGATGTAGGATACGTGAATTTTAATTGATCGGTAACGGTCATGGTTTCTAAGTGGTGCGGAGAAACTTGTCCATATTCACTCGAAGAGTTTCCAACGGATTGCACGCTGGGATCGTATACACAATTAACACCTTTGGCTTTGGTTCGGTCATACCACTCATTCGCAACAATTCCATGATTATATGGTGTTGTGCCAGTGTAAATGGAGGCATGGCCCGGACCGGTATAGGTTGGCACATAATTGTAATTGGTATTTCTGCAATTTACGCCGTGATTCAGAAACCGATTAAATCCGTCTGATGAAAAATGATGTTGAAAACGGTATAGGTAATCGTAACACATTTGGTCAACAACAACACCAACTACAATTTTTGGGGATTGCCCGAAGATTATTACCGGTATAAACAGCAAGATGAAACGAAGTTCTTTCATTATCCTTTCCCTTTTGATGGCACCGAAGCGGGTGGATTTTTGGGGGCAGGGGATGCGGGAGGGGTTTTAATAGGTTTTGGCACGCTGATTGGCTTAGATACATTGGGTGTTTTAGGCTCGGGAGTCTTGAAATTAATCGTTGGTTTGACAGGTTCGGAGCTAGGCTTTGATACCGGTTCATATTCTACCGGCTTAGCTGTCGATTCAAAAGGTTTTGTAGTCATAGGTTGCGCTTCATTCTCCGGAAATTTGGATGGAGCTATCGTATTCGAATTTACCATCGGGTGCCTTAATTTGTTTAAAACAACACCTTCTGTTGCTGGAGGTGGAGTAGGAATTGGATTTGGAGTAAGGTCAAGATAATACGCATCGAATATACAGCCGTTCATCTCAGCTTCTGTTACGCCCATTTGTTGACAGCGATTTCTCGCAGCATCACGGTTAGAGTTTGGTATAGAATTAAAAGTTCTTATTACCCGAGGAAAAGAACGATCTGTATAGAAAGAGGTGGTTAATCCAGGGCGGTAATCGAACAGACTGCGTTCTTGCGTTACGCGATGTAATTCTGCAAAATCTTTTATAATCTCATTTTGATACCGTTTTTCAACATCTTGAGATAATGAGGCAAATTCAGGACTGTTCATACCAATAAAACCAGTTAAATTGGTTGTATGATTTATTTGATTAACCTGAAACTCATCTTGTCGATTATTATTGGCATTTCCAAGTAAGCCACTTACTTGTTGAATGTTACAAGATGGATAATTAACTGTAAGGTTTACAAACCTTCGGTTAGCACTTCCACGGTTATCAATTATTACTTTCTCACCAAGAGGTCCTGAAACAATGTAATTTCGACCGATGAGTCTAATGCTACCTCCACAAGGTAAATAATACGTTCTACCTTCCAATCGAATTGGGTTTCCGTTTAGCCACAAGGGTGAATTCGATCCGTTGGGAACATCTTCAGCATAATAAGCGATCCGATCGCCATACAAGTTTATTGCTACCGCTGTATTTAACGAAAAATCATCCCGTTGTGGCTTCTGTCTCGCTTGTACTTCAAAATTGTCACCCACTTTTGTTAAAATAAATTCTCCAACCGTTTGAAATGAGTAGCTCGTATTATCGTAGGTTGCGATGTGTGGATCGCCATAGCTTCTTCCTTGGTTAGCATTACAATAAGTAGCATTGACTAGTGTACTCATTAATTGAATAAACGCGTCGGATTGAGTCATATCCAAAAGTGTGGTTTGCAACGACTCTCTATCCTTCTGCGGTGCAAGTGAGAAAAGTTCTACGGGCGTTAAATCTTCTGGGAAGGTTCTGTCTGGTACAGGTTGTTTTAAATGAATGGCATGAACCGCTTCATAAATCCACCCGCCGCGAATGGAGTCCCACAACGTTAAACTCTTTTTTATGGGCTCATAAGAAGGATTTCGCTGACCATAACTTACACTTAATATACAAGTTAATGCGATAAAAAAAGTTGTTTTCATACTTAGAATTTTGGACAATATTTATAGCCTACTCCTTTAATGGTTTGGATGTAAGAATCTCCGATTTTTTCTCTGATTTTTCTGATGTGCACATCGATGGTACGATCACCAACAATTACGTCTGTACCCCACACATTCGTTAAAATATACTCACGTTTAAAAACCGTATTGGGTTTTGAGGCTAACAAGACTAATAAATCAAATTCTTTTCGTGGAAGTTGTAAAGTAACTCCTTGGACATAGACAAGATGAGTTTCTTTATCAATAATTAAGTCTTCTATGGGTTGTCGCTCTTTTTGGTAACGCTGACCCGTGATGCTCTTTCTGCGCAAGAGCGCATTTATTCTACTAACCAACACTTTTGTCTTGACAGGTTTAGCGATGTAATCATCGCCACCTGCTTCTAAGCCTGCAATTTGACTATAATCTTCTGCCCTTGCGGTTAAAAAACAAATCAAAATATCTTTGTTGGTTTGGTCTTCCTTAATTGTCTCGCATGTTTGAATCCCATCCATGACAGGCATCATTACATCAAGCAGCATTAAATCAGGTTTTCTTTCGCGGATTCGGTCTAGTGCAACAGATCCATTTTCCGCAACATCAGTTGTGTGGCCTTCCTTTTCCAGGTTATATTTGAGTAACTCTCGAATATCTGCTTCGTCATCAACAATTAGTATGTGTCCCATTTGATTTCGAAGTTAAGCAGATTTCTGTTGCAAATGGTTATGAAAACAGCTAGGAATGGAACATTAACATTTTTTTAAGAAAAAAAACTCATGATTCGTAACCAATTTCAAATTTCACATTACCTTTGCAGCAGTAGTAGGTTAGGTTGATTAGTCAAGGGCCCTGGGTAACCAAGGCTCTTGGCTTTTCATAATCAAGTTAATCACAATGTTGCCTACCATGAAAATCTCAATTTTACTTGCGGAAGACGATATTAATCTTGGATTTGTTATAGCAGATCAATTACGTGCTGAAGGCTATCATGTTTCGTTGACTACCGATGGCGTCGAGGCGTTGAAACGGTTTAATGAGCAGCTTTATCACTTGTGTATATTTGATGTAATGATGCCGAAAAAAGATGGTTTTACCTTGGCAAGAGATATCCGTCAAATCAATTCAGATGTTCCTATTTTATTTTTGACTGCCAAGTCAATGACGGAAGATAAAATTGAGGGGTTTAATGCTGGAGGAGATGATTATCTGACGAAGCCTTTTTCAGTAGAAGAGTTAAATCTTCGTATTAAATCACTATTGAAGCGAGTTAATATTCGAACTGAAATCCCGGAAGATAAAGTGTTCAGTGTATCTACGTTTATTTTTGATACAGAAAATTTGACGCTTACCCTAAATGGAACGACTCAATCTCTTACAAAGAAAGAAGCCCAAATCTTAAAAATTCTTTGCAAATTTAAAAACCAAGTATTGCCAAGAGAAGTTATTTTGAATGCCGTATGGGGGCAAGATGATTATTTTGTTGGTAGAAGCTTGGATGTTTTCATTACAAAGCTTCGGAAATACCTAAAAGAGGATGAGCGAATTCAAATTTTGAACATTCACGGTGTTGGATTTAAGTTAGAAATCAAAGCATGATTCTGCATTTAGAAACATCCACTAAAATTTGTTCTGTAGCCCTCTCAAAAAATGGGGAACTTTTTGATTTCATTGAGACTTCAAGTGACCAATACATACACGGCGAAGCACTAACGCTAATGATTGATCAGCTAATGAAACGCAATTCGTTTGATATTGAATCCTTGCTTGCAATTTCCTTTAGTTTGGGTCCTGGGTCATACACCGGCTTGCGAATTGGATTAGCCACAGCAAAAGGATTGTCATTTGGGTTGGGTATTCCACTCATTGGTGTTTCTTCTTTAGAGAGTTTAGTTTCCTTAGCCCGTGCAAAATATTCCGATGCGACAATCGCCGCGGCTTTCGATGCGAGAAGAGACGAGGTTTTTCTTCGAATTCAACAGCAACACAAGGTGCTATTGATGGATCAGCCCCTAGTAATAACGGAATATTTTGTTTCTCCATCCGACACCTTAGTATGGGTTGGTGATGCGAATATCAAATTAAAAGAGATGCTAGGATATAATCCGCAACACGCTTTTGATGACGAAATTCAACCTTCGGCAATCGGACAGATAGCAATCGCATTTCATCGATTTTCAATCGGAGATTTTGATGATATTGCTCAAATTAAACCGAATTATACTAAAGCATTTTACAGCGCTTCCAAAAAAGCATAATATTCACGTGTATTTTTTGATAAAAAAATGCGCAATAAACGGTATATCTAACAATGTGTGTTAACTTTGTGGAAAGTTTGCACGGATGACGCCGAAAATTGATACACAGATTGCTCAGTTAAGAACCATTTTTCATCAATTAAAAGCAAAAATTGAGCAAGAACGGAAAACAGTTCAACAATTAAATGTTGAATTAGAAGATGCTAGAAAGGAAATTGAACACCTTACCAATGAGCAGAAAACGTTCCAACAAGAAATCACCCGATTAACTGCGTTAGATCAAGCAAACAAAAAACAACAGGCGATGGAGCCCAATTTGTTTAGTGGTTATTCACGAAATGAGGCTGAAATCGATGCGTTGGTAAAAGAAATAGATTTTTGTATTGCCCAGTTAAAACATAACAATGGCTAAAGTATCCTTAAAGTTGGAAATTGCAGGAAGAACTTATCCGATTTCAGTCTTAGAATCTGAGAAGGATAAAGTATTGAGTGCAGCGAACGCCTTGAATGCTTCCATTGAGTCTCTTAAAAAACACTATGCAGTGAACGATCAACAGGATTTATTGGCAATGGCTTCATTACAGTATTTAATGAAACCCTTGAGCAATACCCCTGTGGATTATAGTGAGATTGAACAAAAGTTAGACGATTTAACAGCTGAGGCTACGGACATAATCTAAGAAGTTACCAACCCTGAATTAATAATTTTTAAAAAAAGGGTATGGATTTATTAGGAATAATTATCGGACTTGTTGTTGGTGGGGGCGGAGCCTTTGCTGTTCAACAATGGATTGTAGGTAACAAAGTAAAACAACGAATTTCTGAAGCGGAAAACGAAGCCGAACGAATCAAAAAAGAGCGAATGCTTCAAGCCAAGGAGAATTTTCTAAAACTTAAAGAAGAGCACGAAACTAACGTCAAAGAACGTGAGCGTCGCATGCAATCAAACGAGGACCGAATCCGTGGAAAAGAAAAATCAATTAATCAAAAACTAGAGGATTTAAATCGAAAGGAAAAAGAGTTGGAACGATCTCAGGGAGAACTAACGCAAAAAAGTTCAAGCCTAGATGGTAGAATGCAGGAATTGGATAAAATCCAACAAAAACGTGTGGCTGAATTATCAAAAATTAGCAGCCTTCAACCCGAAGAAGCCAAGAAAATGTTGATGGATGCCTTGGTTGATGAAGCGCGGACTGCGGCTATGGCTCAAATTAAAGAGATTTCAGAAGAAGCTAAGTTGAACGCAAATCGCGAGGCTCGTAGAATCGTTATTCAAACGATACAACGTGTAGCTACAGAACAAGCAATAGAAAATGCCGTAACTGTTTTTAATATCGAATCGGATGAGGTTAAAGGTCGAATTATTGGTCGTGAAGGTCGAAACATTCGTGCCTTGGAAGCTGCAACCGGCGTAGAAATTATTGTGGATGATACACCGGAAGCTATCATCTTATCTTGTTTTGATCCAGTACGTCGTGAAATTGCTCGCTTGTCCTTGCATCAATTAGTATCTGACGGACGAATCCATCCGGCACGAATCGAGGAGGTTGTAGCGAAAACTAAAAAGAACCTCGATGAAGAAATTGCGGAAACAGGTCGACGGACGTGTATCGATTTAGGTATTCATGGCCTACACCCTGAGTTAATGCGAATGGTTGGACGTATGAAGTATCGTTCATCTTACGGACAGAACTTACTTCAACACTCCAGAGAAGTGGCAAACCTTTGTGCGATTATGGCGGCTGAATTGGGACTGAATGTTAAAGTTGCTAAACGCGCAGGTCTTTTGCACGATATTGGTAAGGTTCCAGATGAAGAACCAGAATTACCACATGCAATTTTGGGAATGAAAATCGCAGAAAAATATGGAGAAAAACCCGATGTCTTGAATGCTATCGGAGCTCACCACGATGAAATCGAAATGAAAACATTGATTTCGCCGATTGTACAAGTCTGTGATGCAATTTCTGGGGCACGCCCTGGGGCCCGACGTGAAATAGTTGAAGCCTACATTAAACGAATTAAGGAACTCGAGAATTTAGCACTTTCTTATGACGGAGTTGGTAGCGCGTATGCAATTCAAGCGGGACGTGAGTTGCGTGTATTGGTTGAAGCTGAAAAAGTAACAGATCAACGAGCAGAGGAACTTTCATTTACGATATCTCAGCGAATTCAAACAGAAATGACCTATCCAGGTCAGGTAAAAGTGACCGTTATCCGAGAAAAAAGAGCAGTGAATTACGCAAAATAATGTATGCTTCCCGCTGATTTAAAACTCATCGCAGGTCCTTGTAGTGCAGAGTCTTACGAACAATTAAGAACTGTTGCTCAAGCATTAGACGCTGTGAATTTATTTGCCTTTCGAGCCGGGATATGGAAACCTAGAACACAACCCGGTGCGTTTGAAGGGGCAGGAGATGATGCCTTACGTTGGATGCGTGATATTCGAGAGGAATTTGGTCTGAATGTATTAACCGAGGTTGCTAATTCAACTCACGTAGAAAAAGTCTTAGCCCACGGATTTAATATGATGTGGATTGGCGCTCGAACAACATCCAACCCATTTTCTGTTCAAGAACTCGCGGATTCCCTTCAGGGTACAGAGGCAACGATACTAATTAAAAACCCAACGAATCCCGATCTAAAACTATGGGTAGGAGGAATTGAACGCTTGTATAAAGCTGGGGTTAAAAAAGTAATTGCTATCCATAGGGGATTTTCAACGTATGATAAACTGAAATATCGTAACTTTCCCAACTGGCAAATACCAATTGCATTGCGTGCCGACTTTCCAGGGTTAGAAATAATCTGCGACCCATCTCATATTTCAGGAATTGCAAACAATGTATTTGAAGTGTCTCAAAAAGCAGTTGATTTGAAGTTTGATGGGTTAATGATTGAAGTTCATCCAAATCCAGCGGTGGCAAAAACAGATGCAAAACAGCAATTAGCTCCAAGAGAATACCTTGAACTACTTGCAACGTTGAATGTGCGAAGTAGGGCGGCCATTGATCAAGAGGAGATTCGTGAGTTGCGCGCCAACATTTCAATTTTAGACAATCAAGTGGTTGAGCTATTTGCTAAACGAATGGAATTAGTTGAACAGATTGGACACTATAAGAAACGAAATAATATAGCTATTTTTCAACCGAATCAATGGGAAGAAGCCTTAGCTAAATTTCTCAGATTATCCGAAGATGCTGAATTGTCCAAGGAGTTTGCTGCGGAAGTTTTTAAATTGATTCATCAAGAATCTATTGATATTCAATCAAAAATATTACGAAATTCTGATAAAGGTGATTCGAATCCCTAACATTATATTGCCTTCTCTTATTCAGGCTCCCGTATCTAAAAGTCACATGCAGCGAGAACTTTTATTGTCGCTTTTGGCAAATTCACCATCGCGATTAAATGGTAATTTCATCGCACTACCAGATGATGTTTTATCTGCCATTAAATGTATAGAGTCCATTGGAGCTACTGTATTAGTTGGTGAAAATAGGATAGAGGTTATTCCGCCCATAAACCCAATTATAAAAGATGAACTAACTGTTTATGTTGGGGAATCTGGTTTTTTAATTCGAAACATTATTTCCATAGGATTTTTATATGCTCGGAAACTTTTAATTCACGCGAAGGGTACCTTGCTTACGCGTGAGCTTCACATGAATGAGGCACTTTTGACTCAACTGGGTTTAATTCAATGCTCAAACCCAGGAGAATGGCCTTTGGTTTTAGATCAAATTCATACATGCCAAAATCACATTCAGTTAGATGCATCTGCTACTTCGCAAATTGCAACTGGTGTATTAATCCGCTTGTCTAAATCTGAGGGTGAGCGTAGTTTGCGAATAAATAATCTTGTAAGTACACCTTATCTTGAAATGACGGTTGATAATTTAATGAATCGAGGGGTTAAACTTTCGTTAGTGGATAACTGCATTTCTTTTGATGAGAATTGCCAGATAAAGGGCCGAGACATCCAAATTGAAGGAGATTGGAGTGGAGCCGCAAACTTATTGTGCATAGGGGCAATTACCAACGAAGTACGTGTTAGAGGCTTACGTATCGATAGCAACCAAGCAGATGAGAATATACTTGATATATTAGCACTTTACGGTGCGCAAATTGAATGGAATGGAGATGTTATTACAGTAAGGCATTCCAAAAATCGGTCGTTTAATTGCGATGTTACGGATAGTCCGGATTTGTTTCCTTTATTGTGCATTTTAGCCTCGACAGCAAAAGGAACATCCATTATAAAAGGAACGAAGCGCCTATTGTTTAAAGAATCAGACCGCTTAAAATCCTCTTTGACAATGCTTAGTTCCTTAGGTGTTACTTTTGAAACAGGAACCAATGAAATTCAAATTACCGGCGGAATAAAAAATCACGAGCCATACATTGACACCTATAATGACCACCGTATAGTGTTGGCAGCAATCGTAGCATCAACAATTTCTGATTTAAGGGTTTCACTGAGTGAAGTGGATTCCGTTGAGAAATCATTTCCAGAAATGAAACCATTCAGATAATTTTAAGTATATTAGATTAAATTTATATATTATGAAAAAAATCTATGTTTTAATCTTCGCTATTTTAGGAGGAGTTAGCGCGAAAGCGCAAATGCTACAAGGAAATATTTCTATTGATCCCTACATTGGAGTACCAAATTGGGCAAACTCATTAATTTATAATCAGTATGATGGTAATCAAACGAATATCCAAGAATATAAAGTGGTTGGAAGTATGTTGTCTTATGGTGGTCGTATTGAATATATGGCATCTGACAGGGTAGGAGTTGGGGCAGATGTTAACTATGAGGTATCTGGTTACTCATATAAATTCGATGACTATGTGTATGACGCCAATGGGAATGCGCAAACCAATGCGAATGGTGATTTTTTGATTAACCAATATCAAACGCAATACACTGCTAAGAAATTGCGTGCCATGTTTCGATTGAATTATCACTTCGTTCAAGAGGAGAAAATAGATATGTATGCTGGCTTTGCAGGTGGTTATAAATCAGTGAATCGTGCGAGTGAGACAAATCCTACAACGTCTAGTTATACTGACGCAAACTTGAATGGAGCCCTAATTCCGGTTACACTTCGTGTTGCAATCGGTGCAAAAATGTACTTTACACAAAACATCGGTGCACATGTTGAGCTAGGTGCTTTCGGAGGTGGTTTACTTCAAGCTGGACTTTCTGTTAAGTTCTAAGTACAGATAATTAATATAAAAAAGGGAGGCTCGCCTCCCTTTTTTTATGCTGTAAATTTTGAATTAATTCTCCATAAGTTTAATTAAGTTCAATGCCGACCCTGCTTTAAACCATTCGATTTGCGATTGGTTGTAGGTGTGATTTAACATAATATCATCGTGTGTACCATTGTCATGACGAATTCGCATAGTCAATGGTTTTTCAGGGGCAAAAGACTCAAGATCAATAAAATCAAATAAATCATTTTCATGGATTTTATCGTAATCCGCTTCATTAGCAAACGTTAATGCTAGCATGCCTTGTTTCTTAAGATTAGTCTCATGAATCCGGGCAAAAGACTTAACAATGACTGCAGAAACTCCTAAATGTCTTGGTTCCATCGCTGCATGTTCTCTTGAGCTTCCTTCACCATAGTTATGATCACCAACAACAATTGAAGCAATTCCTGCTGCCTTGTAGGCGCGTTGAACTGCAGGAACTTCACCGTAACTTCCAGTTAACTGATTTTTTACTTCATTCGCTTTACCATTAAATGCATTTTCAGCACCAATTAATAGGTTGTTTGAAATATTGTCTAAATGTCCTCGGTATTTCAACCAAGGACCGGCCATTGAAATATGATCTGTTGTGCATTTCCCCTTAACCTTGATTAAAAGCTTCGCATCGGTTATGTTTTTATTATTCCATGCAGGGAAGTTTTCTAACAGTTGAAGACGTTGAGAATCAGGAGCTACATTAATATTTACCGCACTTCCATCAGCTGCTGGTGCTTGATATCCATTGTCTTCAACAGCAAATCCTTTAATTGGTAATTCATCTCCAGCAGGTGGAGTTAACTTGAAGGACTTACCTTCAGCATTCGTTAAGGTATCAGTCAATGGATTAAATCCTAAATCACCTGCAATTGCCAATGCCGCTACCATTTCAGGACTGGTTACAAAGGCATGAGTATTTGGGTTACCATCTGCACGTTTTGAGAAGTTTCGGTTGAATGAATGAACAATCGTGTTTTTTTCTTGCTTATCAGCGCCTTCGCGATCCCACTGTCCAATACATGGTCCACATGCATTCGTGAACACTTTAGTGCCCATTTTCTCGAAATCAGCAAGTATCCCATCGCGTTCAGCGGTGAATCTAACTTGCTCTGATCCCGGGTTGATTCCGAATTCTGCTTTTGGTGTAATTCCGTTAGCAACAGCTTGTTTAACCACTGAGGCTGCACGTGCTAAATCTTCGTAGGAAGAATTTGTACATGACCCAATCAATCCCCATTCTACGTCCATCGGCCACCCATTTTTTTCTGCCTCTGCACGCATTTTAGATACCGGAGTACCACGGTCTGGAGTAAATGGACCATTGATGTGTGGTTCTAACTCAGAAAGGTTGATTTCAATGATTTGATCAAAATAAGCTTTGGGATTTTCATATACTTCAGCATCTCCAGTCAAATGTTCAGCGATAACATCTGCTGCATCAACAACATCCTGTCGACCGGTAGCAATTAAATACCTGCGCATGGAGTCATCATAACCAAAGGTTGATGTTGTGGCACCAATTTCAGCGCCCATATTACAAATGGTCCCTTTTCCTGTACAAGATAAAGATTCTGCACCTTCTCCAAAATATTCAACAATACATCCAGTGCCACCTTTTACAGTTAAAATATCTGCAACTTTGAGAATAACATCTTTGGCGGATGTCCATCCATTTAACTTTCCAGTTAGTTTAATCCCAATTAATTTTGGAAACTTTAATTCCCAAGCCATTCCTGCCATAACATCCACGGCATCTGCACCACCTACACCAATCGCTACCATTCCAAGTCCACCTGCATTTACAGTGTGGGAATCCGTTCCAATCATCATTCCTCCTGGAAACGCATAATTTTCTAAAACTACTTGGTGAATAATCCCTGCGCCGGGTTTCCAAAATCCGATTCCGTATTTATTTGAAATAGAGGACAAAAAGTTAAATACCTCATTGTTTTGATTCAATGAATCTTGTAAATCTTTACTCGCACCAACCCTAGCTTGTATTAGGTGATCCGCATGTACCGTAGAAGGAACCGCAACGCGTTTCTTACCTGCTTGCATGAATTGAAGTAATGCCATTTGAGCCGTAGCGTCTTGCATTGCAACGCGGTCTGGTGCAAAATCTACATATGATTTTCCTCGTTCAAATGCTACCGTACCATTTCCATCCCACAAATGCGCGTAAAGTATTTTTTCCGTTAGGGTTAACGGTTTATTTAGCACTTGTCTAGCTGCATTAATACGCTCAGGGTAAGATGCATATACCCGTTTAATCATGTCAATATCGAAAACCATAGTAAATTTTTTATTGTCGCAAAGCTACTCAATTAAACATAAAATTGCTACCAATCCACCATGAAATCTTGCATTTTTTCAATAGATTTTTAATGTACTTTTGAGCAATGTTTGCTGATCTTGAAGTTTTTGATCTTTCTACAGTCTTGGCTGGCCCGTCGGTCGCAAGCTTCTTTGCCGAACTGGGAGCAAAGGTTACCAAAATTGAACATCCGATTCATGGAGACGTGACACGAACGTGGCGAATTCCGGGGGAAAAGCAAGAAGTTACAAGTTATTTTTCAAGTATAAATTTTCGAAAGGATTATATTACTAAGGATCTTACCTTGCCTTCTGATTATTTTTGGTTGTTGGATCGGCTCCCTAAGATTGATGTATTAATCATGAATTTTAAGTCTTCAGATTACTTGAAATTTAATCTTACAAAAGAAAAATTACATGCAATAAACCCACGTCTTATAATAGGTTCGATTTCAGGGTTTGGCGATAATTCAGACCGAGTGGCATATGATTTAATTCTGCAAGCTGAATCGGGCATTATGGCCATGAATGGCGAGCCGGATGGTTCTCCAACTAAAATGCCAATTGCATTAATTGACGTACTCGCCGCACATCAGTTAAAAGAGGCACTTTTGCTCGCATTACTTAAACGTGAAAAGACAAATTTAGGAAGTTGGGTTAGTGTTTCGCTCTATGATGCAGCGGTTTCTAGTTTGGTGAATCAAGCTTCTGCATTTTTAATGAGTGGTATAATTCCAACCCGTATGGGTAGTTTACATCCGAACATCGCTCCTTATGGAGAGATTTTCAGAACGAAAGATAAAAAATTAGTCACGTTTGCGGTTGGTTCTGATCGGCAATTTCAAACACTATGCAAGGTGCTTGGTTGTGAATTGATTTTGTCTAATTTGAACTATTCAACAAACGAAGACCGGGTTAAAAATCGCATAAAATTAAAGGAAGAAATGGCGCCTTACATTTTAATGTTTGAGGCCAAAGAATTGTCTGATTTGGCATTGGAATATCTCATCCCCTTAGGCACGATCAAATCCTTGGATGAGGTTTTTGAAACCCAGGAGGCTAGTGCGTTGATTCGTGAAGAAACACAGGGCAATACATCAACGAAACGCTTAACTCAACTTGCATTTCAATGGAAATAAGAGAACCAAAAAACAAGGAGGAATGGGATAAATATTATCACCTCAGATGGAAGGTGCTACGGCAACCTTGGAATCAACCCCTAGGTTCTGAACGAGATGATTATGAATACGAAACATGGCATTTTGCCGCATTCGAAGGCAACGAAATAATTGGCGTAGGTCGCTTGGATTATTTAGAACCTACAACACGACAAATTAGATTTATGGCGGTTGAACCGAGCTGTCAAGCCAAAGGCATAGGGGCAAACTTGATGAATATTATGGAATTGGATGCCTGGAATTCAGGGGCGACTGAAATTATCTTACATGCCAGAGCGCAAGCGCTCGGGTTTTATGAGAAACTGGGCTATATTTGCATTGAACAATCCCATTTACTTTTTGGTGAAATTCAACATTTTTTAATGAAAAAGAAAAAGGGATAGCCGTTGCCATCCCTTTTTCCAACCCTAAACCTAACTATTACAGTACAACGATTCGTTGCGTGCCTGCAATTCCTTCTTTATTAAATAAATTCACATAATAAGTTCCAGAACTCAATGAATTAATTTCGATTGAATTAAGTCCGTTGATTTCTTTATTATAAACAACACGACCGTTGTTATCAATTACCAAGAGTTGTACCATTTCTTCATTCCATTGAACCGTTGCATTTCCCATGCTAGGATTTGGAAATACCGTCATATTAATGGCTTGTTCTTCTGTTATACTGTTTGTTTGATTATTCAAAACAATTACCTCTAAAGTATTCATACAACCGTTCCCATCAATCACTGTTACTTCATATGTTCCAGCGGTTAGATTCGCTTGGTCTTCTGTATTTACACTATTTGACCATAGGGTAGCGTATGATGGAACACCACCAGTAATAGTTAAATCAATCGATCCGTCATTACCTTGTACTTCACTAGCTACTGTGGCATTTAATTCAATCTCAGTAGGTTGAGAAATGGTATAGCTACTATATGAAATACATCCATTCGCATCAACTACGGTTAATCGGTAGGTTCCAGCATCAAGGTTAGTTAAATCTTGCGTAGTTGCTCCGTTATCCCAAGCATAAGTAAAAGCAGGGTTTCCTTGAAGTATACTTACGTCGATTGCTCCATTGGCTTGACCGAAACACTGAATTTGTGTTATAACGCCATTAACTTGAACTGCGACTGGCGTATTGACTGTAAACGTTGTATCTGAACTACATCCAATAGCATCCACTAAGGTTATGGTATAGGTTCCAGTTTCTATTCCCGTATTTTGTAATCCTACCAAACCATTGGACCATTGAACCGACACATTACCCGTTACATTGCTTGGATTAATACTAACGGTTGAAGAGGTGCTAGCACAAGTTCCTTGAATGGATACATTAAAAACTGCTTCGTGAACAAAGGTTTGTGCTGCTGTAACTGCTGCTGCTGCATTTAAACGACCACTTCCAATTTTTCCAGCATACAATGGATTCAATGCATCAATATTGGTAGATGTATTTTTAAGTATAGTTTCGATATCAACATTGCCTAAGCAAGGATTTACAGCCAACATAAGGGCAACAGTTCCGGTTACATATGGTGCGGCGTAGGAGGTTCCCGAACTATTTAAATACCATCCGTCCATCGGAGCAATCGCAACATTGTATCCTGGAGCAGATAAATCAACCATTTGGTTGTGTTGATGCGTAGATAATGGATCTCCATTTACTTGTTCGTGGTTGTCTAATTCACCAATGCTGGTTACGGCAAATACATGAGCATATGCAGCTGGATAAACTAACGCGTCTGGTGAATTACACGTGTTTCCATTTCCAGCAGCAGCAATAATAAATGTACCATTGTTGTATACTTCGGTCATTACATCTTGTTCGTATTGATTGTAAGAGCACCCAGAAGTCCAGCTTAGGTTTAACACCCGAATTCCGTTGTATGTAGCAATAAGTAAATCGTTATAGTTCATTTGGTAGAATGCTATTGATGAATTGAATCCAATTGAACTAAGGCCAATATTATTATTCGTATTTCCTGCGGCAATTGCACAAACGGCATTCCCGTGTGTTGGTGTAGCAGTATTACTTGGGTCATAGGATACGATTTTTCCAGTCAATTCTTCATGCATTGGATCGACGTTTTGATCACTAATACCAATAATAAAACTTGCATTGCCCTGCGTTATGTCCCATGCTCCTTGCGCATTGATTAAATCCATGGCATAATTATTTGCGATAACTAAGTTATAATCGTTTGGTGTGTAAAGCACTTGGTAATTTGGCGCTAGCTCAATTCCTGTAAGCACAGGTATTGACTTAAGGGTATTCGTTAATAATTCTTCAGTGCAACTGCATTCAATCTCGTAAACTTGCTGAAGCTTAGCTTGTTTTGAAGATGCTAATGCTTGTGTTACCCTTGTGATTTCTATGGAAGAAATCGCAGCATTGAATGTTTCATTGTTTGATACTAATTGTCCATCTGTTGAAACCGTTGGGATTGCTGAATGATCGGTAATCTGTACCCATACTTTAGAAACTTGGCCTAAACTTACAGTGGTTAAACTTCCTAAGATTAAAACGAAAAGTAATGCTATTTTTTTCATATTCTTTGGTATTAGCGTTGTTTGTTAAACCAAAGGTGACTAAATAAAAAGTTTGATAGATTCAGTTTTTCTTCCGGTACATGCAAAATACACGTACATACCGATAGGAATCTATGTAGTTATTGGGAATGTACTAGGTAGTTATACGTAGTTTGGATAGATTCTATCCGTTTAGGATGATTTTTTTCTGGATTGATTCTGAATGAATCTTTTTAGATTTTGTTCTGCCTGGTTTATTAACCTTTATTTTAAACCATGTTGATTTTGCATACGAAGTATTCAGTTCAATTAGAACATATCCATGATGTCTGAGGTTTACAAAGTCCAATGCGGGATTAAGGGCCTTATTTCGTAGTTTACGTTCAACTGATTTTGTCTTACAAGAGGAATACCGTTCATTGTAATTAGCAGATGTTACACTAGGGGCTACCCATTCAACCCCAAGTGGTTTATTTTTATGCTCAAGTTTTAAGGCTAATGAAGAATGAATGTCACCTGTAAGCACAATTAGGTTATTTGCTTGATATTTAGCAAGGCTGATTTTAAGAAATTCATCGAATAATTGATTTCGTTCTTTTAAATACCCTTGCCAAGTATCCATGCTTTTTTTTATTCCGGCTACACCCGGCGGAATTGTAATGCTAGAAAAGAGAACTTGATTACCAAGAATATTCCATGCGGCATCCGATTGATTCATGGAGTTCACAAGCCATTCATATTGTGTATGTCCTAACATGCTGCTGCTCTCTATGTTTTCCCCTTCTTGTGTAGGTTGTTTCGTTCTTCCTTTGAGTCGTTCATCAAGCATAAATAAATTGGCCAATGAACCAAAGTTAAATTCCCTTTGTATTTCATATTGCGTATTATCTACGATGGGTAACCATTCAAAATATGCTTGCTGAGCGGCTTGTTTTCGGTCATTCCAATCTCCGTCTTCTTCTTGGTGATTTTCAGCTCCTTCGGTATATGTATCATTCGCTATTTCGTGATCATCCCAAACGGAAATAAACGGGATGTTTTGATGAACTTTTTGCAGTTGTTCATCCAATCGATATTGGGCATACCGAGATCGGTAATCTTGAATCGTTAGTAGTTCTTTAGCAGGCAGAGGCACACGATTTAAGGACTTATCGCCATAAACTCCCGGACCGTATTCATAAATGTAATCGCCAAGATGAACTACAAAATCTAGATTAGGAATATTGGCTATGGATTCATAAGCGTTGAAATAACCCCATTCATAATTACTACAACTTACCACTGTGAATTTTAAGTGGTTTGGATTCGTTCCAATTGTTTTCGTTTTTCCAATGATAGAAGTATCCTCACCGTAAATGAATCTGTAAAAATATTGTTTGTCTTGCGAAAGATTGGCCGCATTCATTTTAACAGACAAGCCCCGTGATAATTCAACTTCATATTGGTATGTTCTGGCGACCTCTTTAAAATTAGCTTGTTCACTTACTTGACAACGTACCATGCGAAAGGACTGAAGCTTGAATGGGTTTAACGCCGTCCATAAAACAACCCCATTTTCTGTTGGGTCTCCGGATGCTACACCAAAAGGAAACACCCCCTTCGATTTCAATTGGTCATTAATTTCTGAACAATAAATTCGTTCAATCTGACTGTTTACGTTGAAACTAACTAATAAAAGTATGATGAAAGAATAGCGCATTTTTTTTAGTTAAAATTAAGGGTATTAATTCTACACGTAATGGTTAATTCTGAATTTCAATTAAATTTAAGCTAAATTTTAATTAATGAAACACAATATAAGCCCTTTACATTAATTGAGGTTGAAACAATCGAAAGGGTTTGGATAGAGGGATAGTAAATACTTAAATATGAGAAAATTATTAGTAGGATTTTGTATTGCATTGATTTGTGTGATAACAAATCAGGTTAAGGCTACACATATCTTGGGCGGAGAAATTTATTACGATTCCTTAGGCAATGGTTTTTATAAAGTAACATTTGAGATTTATAGAGACTGTAACAGTGCAACGGCTTATGACAACCCGCTCGTTTATACGATATTCAATGAAGACGGAACGTATTACTCAGAGGAGGTTGTTCCCTTATTTTCTAGTGCGATTTTACCCATTGTATATGATGATCCTTGCGTAACTCCTCCAAATAATATTTGCGTTGAAAAAGGTATTTATATAGATACTATTCAATTGCCATTCAATCCATCCGGGTATCATATATCTTATCAAAGGTGCTGTTGGGCTAATAATATAGACAATATCGTAGATCCTGGAAATAATGGGATCACGTTAACAACCTTTATTCCAGGGAGTGCATTAACCCCTGTCTATAATCAGGGAGCACGATTTACTAATTATCCACCTTTGGTGCTATGCGCTCAAAATACCTTAAACTTTGATCACGTAGCGTTTGATCCGGATGGTGATTCCCTCACCTATGAGCTTGCAGATCCCTTGCTTGGGGGAAGCATAGCTAATGTAATCCCAAACCCTGAATCACCGCCTCCATATGCAGGTGTCTCATGGAACCCCGGATTTTCCACCCTAGTTCCTTTTGGTGCGGGGTCATCTGTTACAATAAATCCCCAAACTGGCATGATGTCATTTACGCCAAACAATATCGGGAATTTTGTTGCAGGAGTAAAGGTTAATGAATATAGAAACGGGGTTTTAATAAATTCAAAGATTAGAACTTTCGCGTTTAGAGTAGTCATTTGTCAAGTGGACATACCAATTGCTGTTAATATTACTGGACCACCTCAATTGGTGGAAGATTGTGGTTTTGCAGGATTTATTATATCAAGAACCGATACTTCGTCGAACTTAATCGTAGAAATTGGGCTAGGTGGAACAGCCACAAATGGAGTTGATTATCCATTTATTCCCACCTCATTAACCATTCCTACAGGTGTGTTTTCAGATACTATAGCTGTTGAAGCGTTATTGGATACTTTAGTAGAATCAACCGAAACAGTATTTTTTAGCGTCATTGTTCCAAATCCATGCGACGGAACATACGATACTACATCAATTACGCTTAACCTAGTTGATTATCAACCCTTACAGCTTGTCGCGCTTGATTCTGTAAATGTTTGTGTTGCGGAAGGCGAAGTTCCTTGGCTTGGATGCTCCGCTAGTTTCGGGTTACCACCGTATCAATACAATTGGTCTCCTGGAGTTTTTCCAAATAACGACACGATAACCTTGTCAGGTAACTTGTTGGCGCCGAACCAAAACCTATTTTCTGTAGAGGTGCAAGATCAATGTGGTAAGACAGCCATTATAGATCCAATTGCCGTATTTAACCAATGTCCTTTGGTCGCTCCGAATGTATTAACATTAAATGGTGATCAAACAAACGAGGTTTTTATAATAAAACATATAGAAGATTACAACGCCGTGCAGTTAAGAGTGTTTAATCGATGGGGGAATGTAGTTTATCAAAATGATGCATACCAAAATGATTGGTCCGGGATAGCCGATAACGGCAAAGAACTTTCTGATGGGGTATATTTTTATACGATATTACCCGAAAGTGAAAAGTATGCATACGACGACCAAGAACGAACCAAGTTTTTACTTGCCGGCTTTTTACAAATTTTCCATTAGGACTTTTTTAAGGTTAATTCATGATAAATCATCTATTGTCAGGCAATCAAACACAGTAAAAAATATAACATGCTTGATTTTATGCGAAATATTTAAAAGTTTTTCGCTTTTCCTATTGTGTAATTAATTTAACCTTGTATCTTTGCACCCCTCAAAGAGCGTTTGAGGTAATTATATATTGTTAAATTAAGAGTATTTTTATGCCAACTATTCAACAGTTAGTTCGCAAAGGAAGAACGGCGGTAGTGAAGAAAAGTAAGTCTGCTGCACTTGATTCATGTCCTCAACGAAAGGGAGTATGTGTTCGTGTGTATACAACCACTCCAAAAAAGCCAAATTCTGCCATGCGTAAAGTGGCTCGTGTTCGATTAACTAACGGACGCGAAGTCAATGCTTATATCGGAGGTGAAGGTCACAACCTTCAGGAACACTCCTTAGTATTAGTTCGTGGTGGTCGTGTTAAAGATCTACCAGGAGTTCGTTACCACATTGTACGCGGTGCTGAAGATACAGCGGGTGTCCAGGGACGTTCTCAACGACGTTCAAAATATGGTACTAAACGACCTAAGCAAAAATAATACAGTTGTCAATCAGCGATAATTTTTAAGCGATGAGAAGAAGAAAAGCGAAAAAAATTGCCATCCTCCCGGATCCGAAATTCAACGAACAGGTTGTTACCAAGTTTGTGAATAACTTAATGTATTCCGGAAAGAAGAGTTTGGCCTTTAAAATATTCTATGAAGCAATAGAGCTCGTAGAAAAAAAGATTGAAGATACTCCAGGTCTTGAAGTATGGAGAAAAGCAATTGAAAATGTTACTCCGAGTGTTGAGGTTAGAAGCCGAAGAGTTGGTGGAGCTACGTTTCAAATTCCAACCCCAGTACGTGAGGAACGAAAGTCATCTTTAGCAATGAAGTGGTTGATTGGATATGCTCGCAAGCGCAACGAGAAAACGATGTCACAAAAGTTAGCTGCAGAAATTATTGCGGCTTCCAAAGAAGAGGGTGCGGCTTTCAAGAAGAAAGAAGATACCATCAGAATGGCAGAAGCAAATAAAGCATTTTCACATTTTAGATTCTAAGAAATGGCAAGAGATCTTAAATACACCAGAAACATTGGAATTGCTGCTCACATTGATGCAGGAAAAACAACAACTACTGAGCGAATTTTGTTCTACGGTGGAGTTAATCACAAAATCGGAGAAGTTCACGATGGAGCTGCAACGATGGACTGGATGGAGCAAGAGCAGGAGCGTGGAATTACTATTACTTCAGCAGCTACCACGTTAACATGGAATTACAGAGGTACTCCCTACCACGTCAACATTATTGATACCCCAGGACACGTTGACTTTACGGTTGAGGTAAATCGGTCACTTCGTGTACTTGATGGACTTGTTTTTTTGTTTTCAGCGGTAGATGGTGTTGAGCCACAATCTGAAACGAACTGGCGTTTAGCAAATAATTACAACGTACCACGAATTGGTTTTGTTAACAAAATGGATCGTCAAGGCGCTGACTTTCTTAAAGTGTGTAAGCAAGTTAAGGATATGCTTGGGAGTCATGCGTTACCATTACAAATCAATATCGGTGAAGAAGATAATTTTAGAGGGGTAGTTGACTTAATTAATTTCCGTGGAATTGTTTGGAATGAGGATGATTATGGAATGACGTTTCAAGAGGTTGAGATTCCGGCTGATATTATGGATGAGGCTCGTGATTTACGAGGTAAACTGTTGGAAGCGGTTGCTGAGTTTGACGAGACTTTGATGGAAAAATATTTTGAAGACGAGAATTCGTTAACTGAGCGGGAAATTCTTGACGCATTGCGTCAAGCTACTATTTCAGGAAAAGTAGTTCCTATGATGTGTGGTTCTTCTTTTAAAAACAAAGGAGTTCAGGCCATGTTGGATATGGTAATGGAAATTTTACCTTCTCCGCTTGATGTTGAGGCAATCACAGGTATTAATCCTAAAACTGACGAAGAAGTATCAAGAAAACCTTCTTACGATGAGCCGTTTGCTGCCTTAGCATTTAAAATTGCAACTGATCCATTTGTAGGTAGATTGTGTTTTACTCGAGTATATTCAGGTAAACTAGACGCAGGATCATACGTGTTAAATACGCGATCTGAGAATAAAGAGCGTATTTCTCGTATTTTCCAAATGCATGCCAATAAGCAAAATCAAGTTTCTGAATTGGGCGCTGGTGATATTGGTGCAGTTGTTGGATTTAAAGATATTAAAACTGGAGACACGTTGTGTGCTGAAAATGCACCAATTATCCTTGAATCCATGGTATTCCCTGATCCAGTAATTGGCTTGGCGATTGAACCGAAAACTCAAGCAGATACAGATCGTTTATCTATTGGTTTGTCAAAATTATCTGAAGAAGATCCAACATTCCGTGTGAATACTGATGAAGATACTGGTCAAACTATCATTTCTGGAATGGGTGAGCTTCACTTGGAAATCATTGTTGATCGTTTAAAAAGAGAATTTAAAGTTGAAGTTAATCAAGGTGCTCCTCAAGTGGCATACCGTGAGGCTATCGCTGGATCAACAGAACACCGAGAAGTTTACAAGAAACAAACAGGTGGTAGAGGTAAATTTGCCGATATTTTGGTTAAAATTTCTCACCAAGATAACCCTGAGAAAAAAGGCTTGGAGTTCATTAACAGCATCAAAGGAGGTAATATTCCAAGAGAATTTATTCCTTCAGTTGAGAAAGGATTCAGAGAGTCAATGAAGAACGGTGTTCTCGCAGGATTCCCACTTGAGTCAATGAAAGTTGAATTAGTTGATGGTTCATTCCACGCAGTTGACTCCGATTCACTTTCATTCGAATTGTGTGCGAAAATGGCGTACCGCGCAGCATTGAAAGCTTGTTCGCCTATACTTCTTGAGCCTATCATGAAATTAGAAGTGGTAACACCAGAAGATTATTTTGGAGATGTTCAAGGAGATTTAAATAGAAGACGTGGAATGCCTACAGGAATGGATGATCGTGCTGGAGCCAAAGTGCTTAAGGCAGACGTTCCATTGTCAGAAATGTTTGGTTATGTAACTCAGTTACGGACCATTACTTCAGGTCGAGCAACATCTTCCATGGAGTTTTCTCATTACGCTGCAGCGCCTAAGAATGTAGCAGAGGATGTAATTTCAAAAGCGAAGTAATTTTTCAGCATAAAATTGAAAAGAAATGAGTCAGAAAATTAGAATAAAATTAAAGTCTTACGATCACAACCTAGTTGATAAATCTGCGGAGAAAATTGTTAAGACTGTAAAAGCTACAGGCGCCGTTGTAAGTGGTCCGATTCCATTACCAACACACAAGCGTATTTACACTGTATTGCGTTCTCCGCACGTAAATAAAAAGGCGCGGGAGCAATTCGAATTGTGTGCTTACAAACGCTTGTTAGACATCTACAGCAGTTCATCAAAAACTGTGGATGCTTTGATGAAATTGGAGTTACCAAGTGGCGTTGATGTAGAAATTAAAGTATAATCTTAAGTTAAATTAGTTATGTCAGGAATTATTGGACGAAAAATCGGAATGACTAGCATCTATAGTGCCGAGGGCAAATCATTGCCATGCACGCTTGTTGAAGCTGGTCCCTGCGTAGTAACTCAAGTTAAAACAATCGACCGTGATGGGTACGATGCTGTTCAGTTGGGTTTTGGAAATCGCAAAGAGAAGAATACCCCGAATGCATTGAAAGGACACTTCAAAAAAGCAAATACTACACCAAAAGCAAAATTGGTAGAGTTTAAAGGATTCGAAAGTTGCAATGCTGGAGATGAGATTAATGTAAGTATTTTCGAAGAAGGTGAATTTGTTGATGTTACCGGAACTTCAAAAGGTAAAGGATTTCAAGGGGTAGTAAGAAGACATAACTTCGGTGGTGTTGGACAATCAACTCATGGTCAGCACAACCGGTTACGTGCACCAGGTTCTATCGGAGCATGTTCATATCCAGCTCGTGTATTCAAAGGAATGCGTATGGCAGGACAAATGGGAAATAAGCGGCGTACACAATCAAATCTTGAGATTCTTAAGGTGTTGGCGGATCGCAATATATTAATCATTAAAGGATCTATTCCAGGAGCGAATAATTCTTATGTAACAATTTATAAGTAATGGAAGCGAAAGTATATAGCGTAAGCGGTAAGGCGTCTTCAGCGAAAGCAAATCTCTCTGATGAGGTATTTGGTATTGAGCCAAATAACCATGCGATATATCTAGATGTTAAACAACATTTGGCAAATCGCAGACAAGGTACACATAAGTCAAAAGAACGAAATGAAATTGCAGGATCTACGAAAAAGCTCAAGAAGCAAAAAGGTACAGGTGGTGCAAGAGCAGGTAGCGCTAAATCAGGTACTCGTGTAGGTGGGGGTCGTATTTTTGGACCAAGACCAAGAAACTATTCGTTCAAATTGAATGTAAAGCTTAAAAGATTAGCGAGAAAATCAGCTTTTTCATATCAGATGAAAAATGATGCCTTGATGGTGTTAGAAGATGTAAAGATGGATGCAATCAAAACAAAAGATTTTGTTTCTATGGTCTCAGCTCTTTCGTTGGAGAATCAAAAGGTCTTATTGATTTTAGGTGATAAAAATGACGCTGTTTATTTAGCTGCTAGAAACTTGAAAAAAGTTAAGGTAGTTACTGTAGAATCTTTTAACACCTATGATGTGTTAAATGCACGTAAAGTTTTAGTAACCCAAACGGCTATTGGTCGTATTGAAGAAATTTTAAATTAATTGATCCAGGGTCATGCAAGGAATAATTAAAAAGCCGATAATTACAGAGAAAGCAACCTTTGCTTCTGAGGCTAGAAATGCGTTCACTTTTGAAGTGGATCGCAAAGCGAATAAGCTTGAAATAAAACATGCTGTCGAGAAAATGTACGGAGTACACGTCACAGAGGTGCGTACACAAAATTATGGCGGTGGAAAATCTTCTGTGAAATATACAAACAAAGGCATTGTTGAGCAACGAAGTAAACAATGGAAAAAGGCTGTAGTTTCAATCGCAGATGGTGAAACCATTGATTTGTTTAACAATTATTAATTGAGCAATGAGCGTTAGAAAGTTTAAACCAACAACCCCTGGTCAACGTCACAAAGTGGCTATCGACATGTCGGTAATTACCGCGTCGAAACCAGAGAAAAGCCTTGTCAAAGGTGGTACTAAATCTGGTGGCCGTAACAACGATGGACGTATGACTATGCGTTACATCGGGGGAGGGCACAAACAAAAGTATCGTATCGTGGATTTCAAACGAAACAAGTTTGATATTCCTGCAACGGTAAAATCGATTGAATACGATCCAAACCGAACTGCAAATATCGCATTGCTTTATTATGCAGATGGTGAGAAGCGATATATTATTGCTCCAAATGGATTAAATGTAGGTGATATAGTTACCTCAGGTAGAACAGCTACTCCCAAAGTAGGAAATGCAATGTATTTATCGGATGTTCCATTAGGTACCCTAATTCATAACATTGAACTAATGCCCGGTAAAGGTGGATCTATTGCTCGTGGAGCCGGTACTTATGGTCAATTAAACGCACGTGAAGGTAAATTCGCAGTAGTAAAAATGCCTTCTGGTGAAACACGCATGGTTCTTGTAACTTGTTTGGCAACAATTGGTGTTGTTTCCAATGGGGAGCATAACTTAGAGCGTTCTGGTAAAGCAGGTCGTTCCCGTTGGCTAGGCCGTCGTCCACGTGTACGTGGTGTGGTAATGAATCCAGTGGATCACCCGATGGGTGGAGGTGAAGGAAGGAATTCTGGAGGTCATCCACGTTCTAGAAATGGTATGCCAGCAAAAGGATACAAAACTAGATCCAAAACTAAGTATTCGAATAAGTTCATAATAGAAAGAAGAAAAAAATAACGTAGTATGAGTCGTTCATTAAAAAAGCCGCCTTTTGTTCACTATAAACTTATGAAACGAGTGGATGATGCTCAAGCTTCAAACAGCAAGGCAGTAATTAAAACATGGTCGCGTGCGTCCACAATCACTCCGGATTTTGTTGGTCTGACCTTCGCGGTACACAATGGTCACAAGTTTATTCCTGTATTTGCTACAGAGAATATGGTAGGTCACAAGTTAGGCGAATTTGCTCCAACGAGAAACTTCCGCGGACATGGTGGAAATAAAAAAGATAAAAAACGATAAGATAAATTTTAAGTCATGGGTGCTAGAAAAAGACTAAGGGCTGAGAGGTTGAAAGATGAGAAAAAACAAATTGCTATAGCGCAATTGAATGATTCGAAAATTTCTCCCCGTAAAATGAGAATGGTTGCCGATTTAATTCGCGGAGTTGAAGTGAATAAAGCGCTTAATATTTTAAGCCACAATTCAAAATTTGCTGCGGTTGGGTTAGAAAAGTTACTACGTTCTGCAATCTCGAATTGGGAACAGAAAAACGAAGGCAGAGACCTGAGTGAGGAGAAAGTGTTTGTGAAATCAATCGAAGTTGCTGGAGGTGCAATGTTGAAACGAATTCAACCAGCACCCCAAGGCCGTGCACACAGAATTAGAAAAAGATCAAATCATGTTACAATCATCGTTGATGGTGTAAATTCTTAAGAATATGGGACAAAAGACAAATCCAATTGGTAATCGTTTAGGCTACATCCACGGATGGGAATCTAACTGGTATGGTGGTAGAGATTACAAAGACAAAATCGTAGAGGATGATCAAATTCGTAAGTATTTGAATGCTCGTTTAGCTAAAGCTAGCATTGCAAAAATCATCATCGAACGAACACTTAAGTTGGTTACCGTAACAATTAATACCGCTCGTCCGGGTGTTATTATTGGTAAAGGTGGACAAGAAGTTGATAAGCTAAAGGAAGAGCTGAAAAAATTAACTAAGAAAGAGATTCAAATTAACATCTTCGAAGTTAAACGTCCTGAGCTTGACGCACGATTAGTTGCAGATGCTGTGGCTCGTCAACTTGAAGCGCGTATCTCATTTCGTCGAGCAATTAAAATGGCTATCGCAGGAACGATGCGTTTAGGTGCCGAAGGAATTAAAATTAAAATATCTGGTCGTTTGAATGGTGCAGAAATGGCACGTTCTGAAATGTACAAAGATGGTCGTACTCCGTTACACACCTTCAGAGCAGATATAGACTATGCAGTTTCAGAAGCACATACAACATACGGTCGTCTTGGAATCAAAGTATGGATTTGCCGTGGAGAAGTATACGGGAAACGTGATCTTTCACCAAATGTAGGAATGTCATCAGGTTCGTCGAATGCTGGCAATAGTGGTTTAGCTTCACCAAAAAGAAAGAAAAAGTAATACGCTAAAAGAGTACTAAAATGTTACAACCAAAAAGAACGAAGTTCAGAAAAGTACAGAAGGGGAGAAACCGAGGTTTAGCACAACGTGGGTCTTCTATAGCTTTTGGATCATTTGGTCTAAAAACGTTAGAGCCAGGATGGATCACCTCTCGTCAAATCGAAGCTTCCCGTATCGCAGTTACGCGTTACATGAAAAGGGAAGGTAAAGTGTGGATTCGAATTTTCCCAGACAAACCAGTTACGGCAAAACCGGCTGAAGTTCGGATGGGTAAAGGTAAGGGTGCATTAAGCCATTGGGTTGCAGTGGTTAAACCTGGTCGAATTATGTTTGAAGCAGATGGTGTTTCTTATGAAATCGCTAAAGAAGCTATGCGTTTAGCGGCGCAAAAACTTCCTGTAAAATGCAAATTCGTAGTTCGTAATGACTTTGTTATACCTGCTTAATCTTAGAAAATGAAGACACAAGATATATCGAAATTATCGCTAGAAGATTTGAATCGTAAACTTACAGAGTTACAGGGTCAAATGATTTCTTTAACCCTTACTCATAAAACGGCTCCAATTGAGAACCCAATGAGAATTAAGAGTTTGAGAAAGACAATCGCGAGATTTAATACTGAATTAACCAAAAGAAACAGCGCAGCATAAGCGCAATAATTGAAGCTTAACATGGAAAAGCGAAATTTAAGAAAAGAAAGAATCGGAATCGTAACAAGTGACAAAATGGAGAAGTCTGTTGTTGTGACTGTAGAGCGTAAGAAGAAACACCCGAAGTATGGTAAGTTCGTTAAAACGACTACAAAATTTGTAGCGCACGACGAGAAGAATGATAGCCATATTGGCGATACAGTGAAAATTATGGAAACGCGTCCCTTAAGTAAAACTAAGAACTGGCGCCTAGTAGAAATTGTTGAAAGAGCGAAATAACCTGAGAAATGATACAAACAGAATCAAGATTATCAGTTGCTGATAATTCCGGCGCAAAAGAGGTACTCTGCATTAGAGTGTTAGGTGGTACTCGCAGAAGATATGCTTCTATAGGTGACAAGATTGTTGTTACTGTGAAAAGTGCAATGCCAACTGGTGCCGTGAAAAAAGGTTCAGTGGCTACTGCTGTTGTAGTGCGCACGAAAAAAGAAATCCGCAGACCAGATGGATCGTACATCCGCTTCGATGATAATGCATGCGTTATTTTGAATCAAGCAGGTGAGATGAGAGGAACTCGTATTTTCGGTCCTGTGGCACGAGAATTACGTGAGAATAATTATATGAAAATCGTTTCATTAGCACCGGAGGTGTTGTAATTTAAAGAGATATGCAAACGAAGTTAAAAATAAAAGTAGGAGACCTAGTTAAAGTCATCAGCGGTGACTCTAAAGGTCAAGAAGGAAAGATCACCTCAATTAGCCGTACGAAAATGCGTGCAACGGTTGAAGGCGTTAACATTGTGAAACGTCACACTAAACCTAGTGCGTCTAATCCGCAAGGTGGAATTGAGGAAAAAGAAGGAACAATTCATATTTCTAATCTGATGCTGGTGGTTGCTGGTCAAGCAACACGAGTAGGTAGAAAAGAAAATGATAAAGGTAAATTAGTACGTTTTTCAAAGAAATCAGGGGAGGTGATTAAATAATGAGTTATACACCACGACTTAAAGAAAAGTATCAAGCTGTAATCATTAAAGATTTAACGGAGCAGTTTGGTTATAAATCAACTATGCGAGTTCCTAAATTGACTAAAATTGTTTTGAGTCAAGGGATGGGCGATGCTGTAGCTGACAAAAAGTTAATTGAAAATGCAGCAGCTGATTTGTCAAGAATCGCTGGTCAGAAAGCAATTACTACAAATTCCAAAAAGGACATTTCTAACTTCAAACTTAGAAAAGGTATGCCGATTGGAACGAAGGTAACCTTACGAGGAGATCGCATGTATGATTTCTTGGATCGTTTACTTTCAGTTTCATTGCCGCGAACTCGAGATTTTCGAGGAATTAATCCTAAAGGATTTGACGGACGTGGTAATTTCAATTTAGGAATTAAAGAACACATTATTTTTCCAGAGATTGATATCGATAAAGTAAATAAAATTCTTGGTATGGACATTACGTTTGTTACCACGGCTGAGAGTGATGAAGAAGCAAAAGCATTGTTAGACGCATTTGGTTTTCCATTTGCAAAAAAATAATAAGAAATGGCAAAAGAATCAATGAAAGCGCGTGAGCGCAAAAGAGAACGGATGGTAGCACGATATGCTAAAAAACGTGAGCAATTGACGAAGGTTTTGAAATCTACTTCAACTGACGAAGAAGTGATAAATCAAAAATGGGATGCAATGATAGCGTTACAAAAGATTCCTGCGAATTCATCTAAAATCAGACTACACAACCGTTGTGGTTTAACAGGCCGTCCTCGTGGTTACATGCGTCATTTTGGAATTTCAAGGGTGACTTTCCGAGAAATGGCTTTAGCTGGAAAAATCCCAGGAGTTCGTAAAGCAAGTTGGTAATATTATAAAGTTTAAAAAGAAATGACTACAGATCCAATCGCAGATTTTTTAACCCGTATACGCAACGCTAGTGCTGCAGGGTTAAAAATGGTTGAAATTCCAAGTTCAAACATAAAACGTGCAATGACACAAATTTTGTTTGATCAAGGGTACATTCTTAACTACAAGTTTGAGGATGACAACAAACAGGGTATCATTAAAATTGCATTGAAATACAATATGTCTACGCGTATTCCTGCAATTACCAAATTACAACGAATCTCTAAGCCAGGGTTAAGAAAATATGCCGGTTCTGAAGAACTTCCGCGTGTATTAAATGGACTAGGTATTGCCATGATCTCAACATCCAGAGGCGTGATTACAGATAAAGAGGCACGCAAGTTGAATGTTGGTGGTGAAGTATTGTGTTACGTATATTAAAAATTGAAAGATGTCAAGAATTGGTAAATTGCCCATTACAATCCCTACAGGTGTAGAATATGCACTGAATGGAAATGTAGTTTCCATCAAAGGAAAGAAAGGGACTTTAACACAAGATATAGATTTGTCAAGTGTTACATTGAGTTTGGAAGATAATATCCTTACGATTACTCGCGCTTCAGAAGCTCCGGATCACCGATCTAAGCATGGTTTATATCGTGCCTTAATTTACAACATGATTGTTGGGGTTACAGACGGATTTAAAAAAGAAATGGAAATTGTTGGTGTAGGTTATCGTGCAAATGCAAATGGTCAGATGCTTGAACTTGCCCTTGGCTTTTCACATCAAGTTGTTTTCGAAATTCCGAAAGAAGTAAAATGTTCTACGGTAACAGAAAAAGGTAAAGCTCCTGTGGTAACATTAGAGTCATATGATAAACAATTGCTAGGTGCAGTTGCAGCCAAGATTCGTAGCCTCAGAAAACCTGAACCGTACAAAGGGAAAGGTATTAAGTTCGTAGGGGAAGAGATTAGAAGAAAAGCTGGTAAATCAGCAGTTAAAAAATAATTAGGTAAACTCATGGCACTAAACAAAGTTTTAAGAAGAGCGAAAATAAAACGCAGAATCCGAAAGAAAGTTTTTGGCACCTCTGCCATTCCAAGATTGTCTGTATTTAGAAGTAACAAGCAAATCTATGCTCAGATTATTGATGATACAACGGGAAAAACACTTGCATCTGCAGGCTCGTTAAAAAATGAAGCAGCTCAAAAAGCAGCAAAGCTCGAACAAGCAGCGATGGTTGGAAAAATGATTGCAGAGAACGCTACTAAAGCTGGCATTCAAGCGGTAGTGTTTGATCGTAATGGTTATTTATATCACGGAAGAGTGAAATCACTTGCTGATTCTGCTCGAGAAAGTGGACTTAAATTTTAATAAGAATGAGTACGCAGCAAAATTTAAACAGAGTAAAATCGGCAGATATCGAGTTAAAAGATAAACTCGTAGCCGTGAACCGTGTAACGAAAGTAACCAAAGGTGGAAGAACGTTCAGTTTTTCAGCAATCGTTGTGGTTGGAGATGAAAACGGTGTAGTTGGTCATGGACTTGGAAAAGCAAAAGAAGTTACTGAAGCTATTACCAAAGGAATAGATGATGCGAAAAAGAATTTGATTCGCGTTCCAATTCGTAAAGGAACCGTTCCACACACTCAAAAAGGAAAATACGGAGGTGCGGAAGTTTTATTGAAACCAGCTACGGATGGTACCGGTGTAATTGCGGGTGGTGCTATGCGTGCAGTGCTTGAGAGCGTTGGTGTACACAACGTACTGGCGAAATCCCAAGGTTCTTCAAATCCTCACAATGTGGTCAAAGCAACAATGGATGCGCTTTCAAAAATGCGTGACGCAGCAGCAGTTGCCCGTCAGCGTGGAATTGACCTTAATAAAGTATTTAACGGGTAATTTTTCAAACAATGAGTGTAATTAAAATCAAACAAGTAAGAAGTGCCATTAAACGTCCAGCTGATCAAAAAGCCACGATTAAAGCATTAGGATTTAAACGTCTAAATCATGTGGTTGAAAAAGAAGGAACTCCACAGATTTTAGGTATGATAAATAAGGTAAAGCACCTTATTCAGATCGTTGATTAATAAGATAATAACTTAGAAATGGGTTTACATGATTTAACACCGGCCGCTGGATCGGTTAAAAGTGAAAAAAGAATAGGTAGAGGACAAGGATCGGGCCGCGGTGGAACATCAACACGTGGTCACAAAGGAGCCAAGTCTCGTTCTGGTTATTCAAAAAAGATAGGTTTCGAAGGAGGGCAAATGCCTTTACAAAGACGTGTACCTAAGTTTGGTTTCAAAAACATTAACAGAGTTGAATACAAAGCTATAAATCTTGATTCACTTCAAATGTTGGCCGAAACCAAAGGAATTACAGAATTCAATTTAGATACTTTCTTGGACAATGGATTGATTTCTGGTACCAAGTTGGTTAAAATTTTAGGTCGAGGCGAATTGAAGGCTGCAGTTAAAGTAACTGCGCATCATTTTTCTACAACAGCTACAGCAGCAATCGAAGCAGCAGGGGGTAGTGTTACCAAAATCTGATAATAAATCGAAATGAAAAGATTCATAACCAATCTGAAAAATATCTGGAACGTAGTTGAACTTCGTCAACGAATCCTATTAACCTTAGGGTTGGTGCTTGCATACCGGATTGGCTCGTTTGTAATTCTTCCAGGAATTAATTACAGTATACTAGAAAGTGCCTCTGCAGGTGGTTCTGAAACGCAAAAAGGAATTGAGAATTTATTGTCTCTTTTCTCTGGCGGTGGTTTTACAAATGCGTCTATTATGGCCTTAGGTATAATGCCTTACATTTCAGCAAGTATCATCATGCAGTTGTTAGGTATGGCTGTCCCGGCCGTTCAAAAACTGCAAAACGATGGAGAATCTGGTCGTAAAGTAATAAACAATTATACTCGAATACTTACCATCGTAATTTGTGTGCTTCAAGCCCCATCTTATTTGAAAATGTATGTAGAACAGAAAGGCGCATTACCTGACGATCCATCTACATTTTGGTGGGCACAAACTATTATTATATTAGTTGCAGGGTCCATGTTCGCAGTGTGGTTAGGAGAACGTATTACGGAAAAAGGTATAGGGAATGGTATATCCTTGTTAATCGCTGTAGGTATATTATCTCGACTTCCCGGAGCATTCATCGCAGAAGTTGGAAAATCTTTCGAAGGAGGAAACCTGATCAAGTTAGTATTAGAAGTTATCGTATTAATGCTAATTATATTGAGCGTTATTTTGATTGTTCAAGGGGTTCGAAGAGTGCCGCTTAACACAGCAAAAGGTGTAGTTGGAAATCGCGCAGTAGAAGCGCAGCAAACAAGAAATTACCTTCCACTAAAGGTTAATGCGAGTGGTGTAATGCCTATCATTTTTGCTCAGGCAATACTTACGATTCCAATGACTATATTTTTAAGCGCGACAGATTCCAAAGGCGGAGGAGGAATTGTTCAACGTATATTGAGCGATCCATATGGTTTGTGGTACAATGTTATCCTGGTAGTCATGATTGTAGTGTTTACTTATTTCTATACTGCAATTATGATTAATCCACGAAAGATTGCGGATGATTTGAAACGAAGCGGTGGCTTTGTTCCTGGGGTAAGACCAGGCGATGACACTGCGCATCATATTGATGATTTAGTAACACGAATTACCTTTCCAGGTTCCTTATTTTTAGCAGCGATTGCTATCATACCGGCGATTGCTAAAATAGCTGGTGTTAATGATTCGTTTGCAATGTTTTTTGGTGGAACGTCACTTTTAATTATGGTAGGTGTGGTTTTGGATACCTTACAACAAATTGAAACGTATTTATTGAACCGCCACATGGATTCATTAATGGGTGACACAAAGGTGAGAGGAAGAAGAGGAGCTAACGAATTATCAGGATTTTAAGATATGGCAAAACAATCATCCATAGAACAAGACGGTACTATTTTGGAAGCATTACCCAATGCAATGTTCCGTGTTGAACTTCAAAATGGACACGTGATTACTGCCCATATCTCCGGTAAAATGAGAATGTTTTACATTAAAATTCTCCCAGGAGATCGAGTTAAGGTAGAAATGTCACCATATGATTTAACAAAAGGTAGGATTTCATTTAGATATAAATAATTAATACATAGAAAATGAAGGTTAGAGCATCTGTTAAAAAGCGAACTGCGGATTGCAAAATTGTAAAGCGAAAAGGAAGGGTTTATGTGATAAACAAAAAGAACCCGAAGTTAAAACAACGTCAAGGATAAAATAAGATATATGGCACGTATTGCAGGTATAGATTTACCAAAAAACAAAAGAGGAGTTATCGGATTAACCTACATCTATGGGATTGGACGTAGTACATCTAAAAAAATTCTAAACGATAACGGAATTGACGAAAACGTTAAAGTTCAAGACTGGAATGATGACCAGTTGTCGGCAATTCGTAATTCTGTTAACGAAGTAAAAACTGAAGGTCAGTTGCGTTCCGAAATGCAATTAAACATTAAGCGATTAATGGATATTGGTTGCTATCGTGGTATCCGTCATCGTTCAGGTTTACCCCTACGTGGTCAGCATACTAAGAACAATTCTAGAACAAGAAAAGGTAAGAGAAAAACTGTTGCCAACAAGAAAAAGGTAACTAAATAATAAGTAAAAACATGGCAAAATCCAATCAAAAGAAGAAGAAAAATGTCAAGGTTGAGGCCGCTGGGGAAGCACACATCCAAGCAAGTTTCAACAATATTATTGTTTCCTTGACAAACAACGCCGGACAAGTGATCTCATGGTCATCTGCTGGTAAAATGGGCTTCAAAGGTTCTAAAAAGAACACTCCGTATGCCGCTCAGCTAGCCGCTGAAGACGCAGCGAAAGAAGCACATGACTTCGGACTACGTAGAGTTCGTGTTTTTGTGAAAGGGCCAGGCGCTGGGCGTGAGTCAGCGATTCGTTCACTTCACAATTCAGGAATTGAAGTAACTGAAATTATTGATGTGACACCACTACCGCACAACGGTTGTCGTCCACCAAAGAAAAGAAGAGTATAATTTTATTTAACCAGTCATCGAAGGAAAATGCCTTAATTCATGGCTAAAAATTAATAACAATGGCAAGATATAGAGGTCCTAAATCAAAAATCGCTCGTCGATTCAGAGATCCAATTTTTGGTCCTGATAAAGCACTTGAGCGTAGAAGTTATGGTCCCGGACAACACGGGCCGTCTAAACGTAGAGGTGGAAAACAATCTGAATACGCAATTCAGTTGGGTGAGAAACAAAAGGCTAAATATACCTATGGTATTTTAGAACGTCAATTCGCTAACATGTTTGAGAAAGCCTCCCGAATGAAAGGAATTACAGGGGAGAACTTACTTCAATTGTGTGAATCTCGTCTAGATAACATGGTATTCCGTTTAGGAATTGCACCTTCAAGAAGAGCTGCTCGTCAGTTAGTAGGTCACCGTCACATCACTGTGAACGGAGAAATTGTAAACGTTCCTTCATTTCACGTTCGTCCAGGGGATACCGTAAGTGTGCGTGAAAAATCTAAATCGCTTGAAGCTGTTGTTTCTTCATTGAACGCAATAAACAAACGATTAGATTGGATAGATTGGGATGGAGCAACCATGACAGGTAAATTGATTAACATGCCTTCTCGTGAAATGATCCCTGAAAACATCAAGGAACAACTAATCGTCGAATTGTATTCTAAATAATTTTTAATTTCAGCAATGGCAATACTTAATTTTCAAAAACCGGATAAAGTTGTAATGCTCCAATCGGATGCGTTTAATGGAGAATTTGAATTTCGCCCACTTGAACCAGGCTACGGCATTACAATCGGTAACTCGCTTAGAAGAATTCTTTTATCTTCTCTAGAAGGGTTTGCAATTTCCTCTATCAGAATAGAGGGCGTTGATCATGAGTTTAGCACCATGAAAGGAGTGGTTGAAGATGTGACAGAAATGATCCTAAATTTGAAACAAGTTCGATTTAAACAACAAATTGATTCTGTGGATAATGAAACGGTGATTGTTTCTATTACTGGACAAAATACTTTAACAGCTGGTGATATCGGTAAGTTTACAAATGGATTTCAAGTCTTGAATCCAGACTTAGTGATTTGTAATATGGAACCTTCTGTGAAGATAGAGATGGAACTTACAATCATTAAAGGACGTGGTTACTATCCTTCAGAGGAGAATAAACAAGAAGACGCTCCATTTGGTACGATATTTATTGATTCAATCTTTACTCCGATTAAAAATGTTCAATATACGATTGAAAACTATCGTGTAGAGCAAAAAACGGATTTCGAGAAATTGGTACTAAATATTACCACAGATGGTTCAGTTCATCCGAAAGAAGCCTTGAAGGAAGCAGCTAAAATTTTGATTCAACATTTTATGTTATTCTCTGATGAGCGAATCACATTGGATAATGAAATGAAAACTGACACTGAGGAGTTTGATGAAAGCTCGCTTCACATGCGTCAATTGCTTAAAACGAAATTGGTTGATATGGACTTGTCTGTTCGTGCCTTGAATTGTTTAAAAGCAGCTGAAGTTGATACCCTTGGTGATTTGGTTTCTTTCGCGAAATCAGATTTATTGAAATTCCGAAATTTCGGTAAGAAATCTCTTACAGAATTAGAAGACCTTGTAGATAATAAAGGACTTACTTTTGGAATGAATGTAGCAAAGTATAAATTAGACAAAGACTAGTCGCAAAGACCTGAGAGATGAGACACGGAAATAAATTAAACCATCTAGGAAGAAAATCTGCCCACAGAAAGGCGATGATTTCGAATATGGCTTGTTCATTGATTCAACATAAACGAATCAATACAACCCTTGCTAAAGCAAAGGCGCTACGCGTTTTTGTTGAGCCAATTCTTACTAAATCAAAAACGGATTCTACGCATTCACGTCGGGTAGTATTCTCGTATTTACAAAATAAGGAAGTTGTTACGGAATTATTTAGAGACATTGCACCTAAAATCGCTGAGCGTAATGGTGGATATACTCGAATCATTCGTACCGGATACCGCTTAGGTGATAATGCCGAAATGTGTATGATTGAATTAGTTGATTTTAATGAAATCTACAACACAGATCGTACGAAGAAAACTACACGCCGTTCACGTCGTGGTGGTTCAAGTGCAACTAAAGAAACTATAGCTGTTGATTCAACACCAACAGATACTGCTACTGAAGCTGTGGTTGAAGATGCGATAATAATCGATGAAGCACCAGTAGCGGAAGAAGCGCCTGCAGCCGAAGAAGCCCCTGCAGCCGAGGCGGCACCAGTAGCTGAAGAAGCACCTGCAGCCGAGGCAGCACCAGTAGCTGAAGAAGCACCTACAGCCGAGGCAGCACCAGTAGCTGAAGAAGCACCTGCAGCCGAGGAAGCACCAGCAGCTGAAGAAGCGCCTGCAGCCGAAGAAGGATCAGATGCTACTGAACCTACATCAGATGATTCTTCAGAAGAAGACTCAAAAGAAGCATAAGCTATTCACACATGTTGATAAAAAAAGACGGCTTTTAGTCGTCTTTTTTGTTTTACACAGGTGCTGCTTCGTTTGAAGCGATTAATTTTGTCAAAATAATTCCATGACAAATTCACAACCTGCAATTTTAGTGTTACAAGACGGTACCGTTTTTACAGGTACGGCAATAGGTGCCAAAGGTACCGCAAGCGGAGAAATTGCATTTAATACGGGGATGACCGGTTACCAAGAAGTATTTACTGACCCATCATATTTTGGACAGCTTTTGGTAATGACTACGGCACACATTGGTAATTATGGCGTTCATATAAATGAAGTCGAATCAGATCAAGTCATGATCTCAGGCCTTATAACTAAAAAGTTTTCAAATGGCTTTTCACGCCCCTCAGGATATTCGTCTTTGCAAGAGTTATTTGAGTCACAAAATAAAGTTGGCATTGCAGATGTTGACACGCGAGCATTAGTTCGGCATATCCGAAGTAAAGGTGCTATGAATGCGATAATTTCTTCTGAAAATTTGAATATTGAAGAACTTAAAGCCAAGTTAGCTACTATTCCAGAAATGAATGGACTCGAATTATCGTCGAAGGTTGCTACCACAGAAGCGTACGACGTGTTTCCTGAAAATACTGATGCTCGATTTAGAGTGGCCCTTTTGGATTTTGGTGTGAAAAAGAACATCATTCGTTGCCTAACAGATCGTGGATGTCATGTGCGTGTTTTTCCATTATCTGCTACGATGGATGAAATTTACTCGTTTAATCCAGACGGTTATATGCTTTCTAATGGCCCTGGAGACCCATCAGCTATGCCGAGTTCAATTTCTTTAGTGAAAGATATTGTAGCCTTGAATCGTCCCGTATTTGGTATATGTTTAGGACATCAAATTTTGGGATTAAGTCAGGGTTTGAAAACCGAAAAAATGTTCAATGGTCATCGAGGTATAAATCATCCAATAAAAAACCTTCTTACAGGGAAGGGAGAAATAACTTCTCAAAATCACGGCTTTGTGATAACCAAAGAAAGCATTGATGCTCAAACTGAAATTGAGATTACGCATGTTCACCTTAATGACCACACCATTGCGGGAATAGCCATGAAAAATAAACCGGTTTTTTCAGTACAATATCATCCGGAGGCATCGGCCGGACCACATGATTCAAGATATCTATTTGATCAATTTATAAACCAACTTAACTAAATCGTAGCATGAGTTTTATAGCTAGTGTTTTTGCCCGCCAAATTTTAGATTCTCGAGGTAATCCAACCATTGAGGTTGATGTAATTACATCTTCCGGTGTATTAGGAAGGGCTGCTGTTCCCTCGGGTGCGTCGACTGGAGCGCATGAGGCGGTTGAATTAAGAGATAACGACCCTAATGTATATTTAGGTAAGGGCGTATTGAATGCAGTTTCACATGTAAACACGGTGATTAACGAGGCGCTTCAGGGTGTCGATATATTTAATCAGAAAGGCATAGATTCTCTTTTGATTAAATTGGATGGAACCTCAAACAAGGAAAAATTAGGGGCTAACGCGATTCTTGGAACTTCCTTAGCAGTAGCAAAGGCAGCAGCAATAGAGGCGGATTTGAGTTTGTATCGCTATGTAGGCGGTGTAGGAGCCGTTACAATGCCTGTTCCGATGATGAATATACTTAACGGGGGCTCCCATGCTGATAATAAGATTGACATTCAAGAATTTATGGTGATGCCTTTTGGTGCATCTTCTTTTTCTGAAGGATTACGTTGGGGAACGGAGGTTTTCCATCAATTAAAAAGTGTATTAAAAAAACGTGGAATGTCAACCAACGTCGGGGATGAAGGTGGTTTTGCTCCAAATCTCGGTTCAAACGAAGAAGCCATTCAAGTGGTGATTGAAGCCGTTGAAAAAGCAGGTTTCAAGCCCGGCCACGATATGTACATCGCACTGGATGCCGCTTCATCTGAATTTTATAATGCAACAACTGGCTTATACGAGTTTGAATCTACAGGAGAGAAACGAACCTCATCTGAAATGGTCGGGTATTGGAAAGATTGGTGCCAAAAATATCCGTTGATTTCTATCGAAGATGGTCTAGCTGAAGATGATTGGGCTGGATGGAAATTAGCTACGGATGAATTAGGCAATTCAACACAATTAGTAGGAGATGATTTGTTCGTAACAAATACAGAACGCTTATCCAAAGGGATTTCCGAGGGAATTGCTAACTCAATTTTAGTAAAAGTAAATCAAATCGGTTCCTTAACTGAAACTATTCAAGCCGTTCAAATGGCAACTTCCAATGGTTATACGTCCGTTATGAGTCATCGTTCCGGTGAAACAGAAGATAGTACTATCGCAGATTTAGCGGTTGCATTGAATACCGGCCAAATTAAAACGGGCTCAGCATCTAGAAGTGACCGTATGGCAAAATATAATCAGTTGCTTCGCATTGAAGAAGAATTGGGGGATGATGCCGTTTATCCAGGGACCTCGTTTAAGTTTATTAAATAGTTGGTTACTCGATTCAATCTAAGGGTATATGGCATTGTAATTAATGATCAAGGAGAAGTCCTGATATCCCATGAACGACGAAATGGATTTGAATTTACTAAGTTTCCTGGCGGCGGTTTAGAGTTAGGAGAAGGTATTTTAGATGCATTAAAAAGAGAGTTTCTAGAAGAAATAGGTGTTCCTGTAGAATCAGCACGTTTGTTTTATCTGAATGAATTTTATCAAGCGTCTGTTTTTAAAGCCGAAGATCAAATTATTTCATTTTATTATTTAGTAACATTACAATCAGGTAAGATTAATGTTATGGTAAAAAATAGGCCTGTCGGATCAATCGATTCAAGTGATTTTGAATGGGTAGAATGGCGTGCATTGACGGACTTAATTCCGGATCAAATGACCTTCCCAATTGATAAGATAGTTGTTACTGAATTAAAGGAATCATTACTAAAATAGCGGTTTTTATTTTTTTATTTCCCTCCTTAGGTATCCTTATGAATTTTCTGTGTATTTTTGACTTTTACATGAACTAACTTAAACTAAGGCGGCATATGGCAACAAATTCAGATAAAGACCTATTGATAAATGTTGGTAAGCAAATTAGATTAATTCGCAAAAAACAAGGGAAAGCGCTTAAAGATTTAGCTCAGGCGGTTGGAATGGAGCCTTCCAATTTATCCGTAATTGAAAATGGTAAATCTAACCCGCAATTATTGACTTATGTTAAAATTGCGTCAGCCTTAAATTGTACAATGGGGGACTTGTTTGATTTCCCTTTTGAATATGATAAGTTAGAGCAGTCTTATATGCCAAGAAAGCATAATCTATAACTTTATTTGTTAAAATTCTCTGCGACGATTAGTTCCTTGGTGCCATGGCTCCAAGAATAAAATCCTTCTCCAGATTTTACGCCTTTTTTACCGGCCATAACCATGTTTACCAACAAGGGACATGGGGCATATTTCGGATTTCCGAATCCGTCGTGTAATACGTGTAAAATAGCAAGACAAACGTCTAACCCTATAAAATCCGCGAGTTGTAAGGGTCCCATCGGATGAGCCATCCCTAATTTCATTACCGTATCAATTTCCGCTACGCCGGCCACACCTTCATATAAGGTGTAAATTGCTTCATTTATCATTGGCATTAATATGCGGTTAGCAACAAACCCAGGATAGTCGTTCACCTCAACAGGAACTTTATTCAGTTTTTTAGACATGTCCATAATCGTGTTTGTTACCTCATCTGAAGTAGAATACCCACGGATTATTTCAACCAATTTCATTACAGGAACAGGATTCATGAAATGCATGCCAATGACCTTGTCCGGTCGTCTAGTTACCGCAGCAATTTGAGTAATAGAAATGGAAGATGTGTTGGTAGCTAATATTACAGAAGGATCAGTAAGCGCATCCAACTCCTTAAAAATCTTAAGTTTTAATTCAACGTTCTCGGTTGCAGCTTCTACTACCAGCGAGACTCCTACAACTCCCGACTTCATGTCGGTATGCGTAGTTAAATTAGCTAAGGTTGTTTCTTTCTCTGCCTTGGTCAGCGCCCCTTTACTTACTTGTCGATCAAGGTTTTTACCTATTGTAGCAATTGCTTTATCTAACGCGGTTTGCGATATATCAATAATGTTTACTTGGTGTCCAAATTGGGCAAATACGTGAGCAATCCCATTTCCCATGGTTCCTGCTCCAATAACTGCTACGTGTTTCATACATTTCTGAATTAGTCCGACAAATATAATCATAGTATCTTTGTGTTGAATGCCATTACAAAGAATAAGACAGTTCACAAAGAGCGATGTATTTAAATCGTTCACCGTGCTTTTTTCGGGGACCTTAATGGCTCAGGTTATTGGGTATGCCATCGCACCGATTTTAACCCGGCTTTATTCCAACGCCGAGATGGGTGAAATGCTGTATTACATGCGTTTAATTGCCTTCATTTCTTCTATAGCCACTTTGCGATATGAAGCGGCTCTTCCCTTACCCAAACGCGATGAGCATTCCTATTTGATGTATCGGTTTGTGTATTTATTTTCTTTTTGGCTCTTGGTTTTTATTGCCTGTTTTTTATTAGTCTTTTCCCTGGTGTTTAATCTAATCAATCTTCAGCCTTGGTTTATACTTTGTGTAATACTCGGGGCGGCTGCAATGATCGTTATTAATGTGGGCACGAGTTGGGCCGTTCGAACTGGAACGTATGGTATAATTTCCCGACAAAAAATCACCAACTCGTTGATTTCAAATGCACTCAAATGGGGTTTCTTTTTCTTGAATTGGAAATCCTTCGGACTTATTCTTGCTACATTGTTGGGATTTATCGTTTCTGCACTTGAATTTATTTGGGACTTTCGAAAAATACATCATCGGTTCCGAACGTTGTTTTCCCCACGTAAAACTCGTGTAGTTCTCAAAGAACATCGGGAATTTCCGCTATTGAATCTTCCACATGTGTTCATTGACAACGGCAGGGATATGTTGCTTGCTACCTTGATTTTAGTGTATTTTGGTGAAGCAGTTTATGGTTCATATGGTCACGCGTATCAAATGCTACGTATTCCATTGATGCTGGTAGGTGTATCTGTTGGACAACTCTTTTATAACCGTTCCTCTGAAGCAATGCACAAAAAAAAGGAACTTACACCGATTCTTACAAAAACCATTGGTGTACTGACCTTGATTTCTATTGTTCCCTTCACTATCCTTTTTTTCTATGGCACCGAGATTTTCGGATTTGTTTTTGGAACTACCTGGGGAATTGCAGGCACCTATGCAGAAACGATGGCCTTTTGGTTAATGGTTAACTTTGTCCTGTCACCGATTTCAGCACTTCCTCTGCTGCTAAACAAACAACGTTACGCTTTGATTATGGGCGTGGTGAGTTCCTTAATTCAAGTGATACCCTTTTGGGTTTTCCCGTTGCTGTACGGTAAATCATCGTCCGTATTTATTTTAACCTTGCAATCGGTATCGTATGTTCAAGCTCTTTGGTTGATTTTTACCTTGTACTTGTACTATCGATTTGCCTTGGTTTCAGACACTAACATACGAGAATAAATTCCCTTAAATAGTTCAGCATTAGCGCTTTTTGTGGCTCGTTGATTTATTAATTCACGGTTATAATGTTGAACCTTTTCTACATCCAATTCGAGCCCTCGTTTTATTGCCTTACTCAATGGTTCTGTTCGGCCGATAATAATACCATTTTTCCCATCTTCAACCCATTCTCGATTCGCAGGGATATCGGATAACATTGGAATACAACCATATGCCATGGCTTCAAGTAACGAAATCGATGTGCCATCACTTTTAGGAATTGAAATAAAAAACTTACTCTTCAAATAGTTCGCTTTATTCTGAGTTTTTGTAACAAAACCGGTGAAAGTAACCTGATGTGTAAGCTGGTGTTGATTGGTATATGCTTTAAGATTTTCTGTTAAGCTTCCTTTGCCGGCAAGAATTAAGTGTCCGCTCATTTCCTTACAAAACGCCTTAAATGCGATGAGGATATCTTCGATTCGATAGATCGGTTCATGCATCCGATTTGAGTAAAGTATGAGTTCACGGTCGGCATTCATTGCCTCAGGTATATCTAAATCCACTCCAAAGTTTGCATTTACTACATCTTTCCCTGGGCACAAACCATTTATTTCCTCAATCATTTGTTCGGAGTCTGCTGTTATAATGTCAGCCTTAGTTAAGGCCTGCTTTACTAACCACCGATGAATGATCGATCGTTTTGGTAAAAGGAGTATATCGCTTCCCCAAGCAGTGAGTACCATGGGAATAGTATTATTATTTGCTTTGCCTGCAATAAACGCATAGCTGTTTGCTTGGTGCACATGTATAATGCTTGGATTGTAATCGTGGATAATCTGTCTCAGTATTTCAATGGAATTCCTAATTTTAAATGGATTCTTAAGTGAAAATGAAACCGATTTAGACGGGGCGTATTCTACAGGGTAATCACTTACAACCAAGACTTCATTGAAGTAATCACGTACTAATTCCAAATAGTTTTTTAAATGCGCGTTTCCGGTATTACTACCAATGAGCAAGAGTTTTTTCATGTTCTTTTGATTTTGGTAATCCACTTGCAAGTATAAACACAAAGAGCACACTAATTGTACGTTCTGTTAGCGGGTTGTTTGTTAATGCAGCGATTAACATGACGCCTATCATAATCATCGATTTTACCGAGTGTGCCTCCAATTTTCGTCGAAATAATTCCCAAAAAGGCAAAAGGAATATCCCTAAATAAAACAACAATCCAAAGATCCCATAACGCCACCAAATGAGTAAATATTCATTTTCTGCATATAACTGATGCGCGGTGAAATATGATTTATAAGGTGCGAAACCAAAGAGCGGCTTAGTTTTTATCATATCCCACAGGATAGACCATGATTCCCACCTGCTGCGCAATGACGTGGAATATAGAGCGGAACCATCCATTAAACTATTACTGTAGCTTGTATATTTAAAAAACGAAGTTGCAATCATGGTAGCCAATAGGTAGAGCCCTATACTTGACACAACCTTCCAAACTGCGGCCTTTATTCCGTCCTTTTTTGTAAGAATCAATAACGACATAATCACGATACCTGCAGCAAGTAGAGAAGTTCTTGATTGACACAGAAACACCATAAATAGTGCGGTATAACATAGCGACCAATATACTCGGTTATTTTCTATAGGTAAAAAATACACGGTAAAAAACAAAAACAACAAGGCATTGGTATTGGGATTTCCCATGGTGCCTAACATCCGTTTTACCGCCGGATTTCCAAGAGAATCCTTTCCGAAAAGTTTAAAGTGAATACTATCACCATATGCGTAGGTTAAGAGTTCACTGATATTAAATACGTTGTATAAGTGCAGCACGTTAATGATCAATAATAACATAAAACTCCCCAAAATCAAGGGGTGTAGTTGTTTGGTTTGGGTAAACCTAAATAACAAGAAAATCACCCCTAATTTTATAAACCTATACAATTCGAAATAGTCGTTCCATTGCTTAATCCGACCATTAATCAAAATTGGAAGCAACATATAACCTGCAAATAATACAATCCAAATAAACCACCATTCTTTTCTAACTTGGGGTAATTTGGGGTATAAAAGTAGTCCGATAATTGGAAGTAAGAAATCAGTTAATTGAAATGCCGGCAATTGGCTTGAAATCCGAATATCAGGAATAAAAAACGCATCGAGTAATACAAGGATTGCACACCCATAGGCAAGCCAATTAGTTCGTCCACTCATTATACATCGAATTCAATTCAGGATATTGGTCAAGCAACGTGCGGTCCATCGTTCGGGTATCTCCCAGCACCTTTGCTGGATTCCCACCAATTATCGAAAAATCCGGAAATTCTCCCTTGACATAACTGTATGCATGTACTAAACTTCCTTTACCGATGATCGTTCCCGGCATCACGGTACTGTGCGGCCCAATAAAGGAATATTTACCGATGGTTACACTCCCTTTAACATATCCGATCATTTCTTTTCCCGCATAGGATGCCCCATATAATCGAATCGATTGATGGCTTGAATGCGTGGTGATTACGCAATGTGTAGTGACTTGGACTCCTTCCTCAATCGTTAATCCATGGCTGGCCTCTAGCACATTAAAATGTCCAATATATACACCTTGAGCCATTGAAAGTGAGTCGGGGTGATCAATAAAGGTATGAGATGAAATTCGGGTTCCCGGTATGTTTTTCCCATCCTTGTCCTTAATTCGTGTGATCATATACGGGCTAACCGCCGGAAAAATCCTTCGCATAATTCGTTTCAATAAACTTGGTTTACCTAGCATATGGCATCAAAGATACTAAAAGCGCTTTATTCAACATCTTATGGGGAAAACTCGATGGGTGTGCTGTATTTTGTCACTCCCTTTCTGATACTTTTGTTACATGTCGATTTCGCCCTTGAAAATCATTCATCTGAGCAGTGCACATCCAGATCTTGATGTTCGGATATTTTTGAAGGAGTGTCGTTCCTTGGCTCAAAGGTTTCCAAATGCAGAAGTTCACTTGGTTCTAGCAGGAGTGGCGGAACGGGTTGAAGAAGGCGTTTACATACACTCGGTTGCTGCTCGAACAGGCAGTCGATTAAAACGCATGTGGAAAACTGTGAATGAAGTCTACCAAATGGGTATGGCCCTGGATGGTACTATATATCATCTGCACGATCCAGAACTCTTGCGTATTGCACTAAAGTTAAAGCGAAAAGGAAAACGGGTGATTTATGATGCTCATGAGGATTTACCACGGCAGTTATTAGGCAAGAGTTATTTACCCATGAGAGGAATGGTCTCAAGGATTTTTGAGTATTACGAGAATTATGTGGTTAAAAGATTGGATGCCGTAATCACTGCAACACCTTTTATTCGAGAGCGCTTTCAAAAAATTCATCCTCGAGTTATTGATATTAACAACTATCCCTTATTATCTGAATTAGCGTTTAATGAGTCGACGGAAGAACGTACGCATGTTTGCTACATTGGAGGGTTGACACCCATTCGTGGAATATTACAACTTGTTGATGCCATGCAGTATACGCAAACGACCTTGCAATTAGCGGGAGCCCTAGACGATGTTTTTAAAAGCAACTTATCAGTAAGTGCGGGGTGGAGCAAGGTGGTATTATGTGGTCATGTGAATCGAAAAGAAGCCTTGGCAATCAAACAAAAAGCGTTTGCTGGAATTGTGACTTTTCTTCCTTTCCCCAATCATATTAATGCGCAGCCCAATAAGATTTTTGAATATATGGCGTCCGGAATTCCTGTGATTGGTTCTAATTTTCCCATGTGGAAATTACTTATAGAAGCGCAGGAAGTTGGACTCTGTGTAGATCCTGAAGATCCGAAGGCCATTGGTGAAGCGATTGAATACCTAAGAACCAATCCGGAAATCGCAAAAACGATGGGTGCACGAGGAAAAAAACTCGTTCAGGATACATTTAATTGGACGGTGGAAGAAGATAAACTCGTGGGGTGTTATACTGAAATCTTGAACGAATGAAATTAACCTATCCAAGGGTGTATCAATGGGCGCTAATGCTGTTAATAGCCGGGTGGATGTTCTTGCCGGGTCTTACCGGGCTATTTTGTTTATTTTTCTTGGTGATCGTGATTACGGGTATTGTGAAGAAAGAACTCACCTTTAAATTCAATATAATTCTCCTAGGAGTCATCTTATTTCTTCCTTATTATTCATTGTATGCGATGAATGCCGTAGATCCTCAAGAAGCCATGTTTGGAATTGAAAAAAAACTATCATTTGTTCTGTTTCCTTTCGTATTTTCTTTTGTTCCTACCTTTTATTTAAACAAACGTTTCTTGGGAAATGGGTTTTTAATTTCCTTATTCCTCATGCTTTTCGCATGTTATTTGGGCGCATTTTTCAATTATGAAGAGCACAATTATGATGCTGCTTACTTATTCTCCTCCCATTTTTCTGGATTGTTTCATCACCCCACCTATGTCTCCGTTTTCTGCGCCTTAGGGATATTTATGTTGTTTAGGCGTTGGGAAGCCCCGATGACCATGAGGGAACATCTCTTCTCGGCGGTCGGTATACTTTTTTTACTCTATACCCATGTGCATTTAGAAAGTTTATCTGGCTTATTATTCGCAGTCTTACTCATGGCTTGTTTAGTTGGATATTGGTTGTTTAAAAAACAAGGTTGGACCGTACTCATTGGAGTTTTTACCCTTGGTATGTTGGTTAGCTACCTGGGGATTTATTTTATACCTTCCTTACGAAGTAATGTATTAGATTCCATTTCTTTTGTCCGTAATTATGTGAAAGACCCCTATGCCTATACGCATCTTCCCCGTGGGGAAATTCGTGGCAACGATGCCCGATTGATATTATGGACTGCCTCGGCAGAAATTTTGCGCGAACACCCGAATGGAGTGGGGGTAGGTAATCTCCCAACCATAATGGAGGCGAAACTGCTTGAATTTGGTCAGGTTAATTTAGCTAAGGAGCACCTAAATCCACACAATCAATTTTTTCACACAGCAGTGGAAACGGGTTGGATTGGGTTGCTTTGGTTACTTGGTTTGTTAATCTCCATGCTTTGGTACGGGTGGAAGAATAAACAAGGGATCTTAATCCTTGTTGTTTGTGCATTTGCTTTTAATTCCTTGTTTGAATCTATGTTGGAGCGACAATCAGGCATTGTGTTCTGGTTATTATGGAGTTGTTTATTTATTGGTATTCATCCGGCATTTAAAATCCAACCCAATGAATCCTGAAATTTCCGTTGTTATTCCGTGCTATAATGAAGCGCGATACATAAGGGATTGCGTTGTTTCGTTGTTGTCGAATGGTACAGACCCTTCGCGCATAGAATTGTTGGTGATTGATGGAGGATCTACCGATGGCACCGTAGCCTTATTGAATGAGCTCTCACAAATTTATCCCCAGGTGAAGGTACTGAGCAATCCGGATCGAATTACACCGCGGGCTTTAAATATTGGTGTTCATGCCGCTCAAGGGTCATATGTATTAATCTCAAGTGCGCACGCATCGTTTGATTTCGGATATATAAGTACCCTTATTTCAACGATGAACGATCACTCTGATGCAATAGCAGTGGGTGGTGTGATGGAAACTATGGTGAAAAATAGTACCGCAATGTCTGAGTCTATACGCACCGTGCTTATGCATCCAGTCGGCGTGGGGAATGCTAAATTTCGAACAGGGGTTTCAGATGTAATTGCTGTGGATACCGTACCCTTTGGATTATACCGTGCTCAGGAACTAAAAGCAGTTGGAGGCTATGATGAACGACTAATTCGAAACCATGACATGGAATTATCGAAGCGATTACTGCGAAATGGAGGAAAAATTTACCTTACACCGAAGGCAAGATGCACCTATTATGCACGGGAAACGTTCAGGGCCATGGCAAAGAATAACTTCAATAATGGCAAGTGGAATTTGAAAACGGTGTATATTACTCGAACATTTTCCTCCCTAAGTTTGCGTCATTTTATCCCCATGTTATTTCTAGGTTCATGGACACTTCCATTGTTACTTTCCTTATTCACTTGGAATCCCCTGTGGTCACTGGCTTCATGCGGTATGCTAATCTGTTACATCGGAGTATTAACGGCCGTGGCATGGCAAGCGCACAATGCAAAAAACAAGGTTTTATTGGTTCTCATTGGCTTTAAGTTACTTCATTTTTCATACGGACTTGGTTCCTTTTTGGGTTTGCTTAGTTTACCCTTTACTGCTAGAACGAGATGAATGTTAAGTTGACATATCAAGCAAGGATAGCCCAATATCTACACATTGCTCCGGAGCATGTTTCGCTGTATTGGAAAGGACGGGTGGCCTTATATACCGTGTTAAAGGCGATGGGTGTAGGTCCCGGTGCTGAAGTTGTGCTCCCAGCATTCACATGTGTGGTGGTACCCAATGCCATTCTTTATTTGGGTGCAACACCCATCTATGTGGATATCAATCCTACGGTTTTATGCTCTAGCGCTAGGCAAATCGAACAGGTACTCACCCCAAAAACTAAAGTAATTTTAATTCAAAACATGCTTGGATTGAGTTTTGAAGTGGAGGAAATAGTATCCTTAGCTAAAGCAAGGGGAATCTATACGATTGAAGATTGCACGCATGGATTTGGAGGGAAACATCAGGGGGTGTTTAACGGCCTTCGGAGCGATGCCTCATTTTTTTCAAGTCAATGGAACAAGCCCTTTTCGACTGGAATTGGTGGCATGTTGGTAGTAAATAATCGAGATTTACTTCAGCCGGTCAATCAGCTTAATTCGCATTTAATTAAACCAAGCGCCAAGGATCAGTACATACTTTACATACTTATTTTGGCGAGAACGTATTTGCTAAAAGGATTTACGTATTGGACCTTCCTTCGAATGTATCGATGGTTGAGTAAGAAAGGGCTGGTAGTAGGTTCTTCCAGTGCCTCCGAATTAGAAGGAATTCACATGCCGAAGAATTATTTTAAAGGTATGAGTTCGGTGCAATGCCGAGCAGGAATTAAGGCGTTAAGCACATTAGACCAGGTGATTTCACAGCGCAAAAATTCGGGTGTATCAGTTTATGAATGGTTGGCCAATCAAAGCAAAAACACCGTCCCATCAGAACACTTGGCCCAACATGCCTTTCTTAAGTATCCCATCCTTGTTAAAGACCGAGCGTTGTTTTTGCAGCAAGCAGAAAAAGAAAAAATACCGCTTGGAGAATGGTTTATTTCCCCCTTGCATCCCGTATTGGATTCTTTGGAACCTTGGGGGCTGGAAGTTTCTAATTTTCCAAATGCAGTATATATAAGTAAGCACATTGTTAATCTTCCCCTAGATTTACCTGTGCATAGATTGATTAATTTTCTCGAACTTTACAAAAACGAAATTATCTAATATGTTACCTTTCTCTCCCCCAAGAATAGACCAACGAATCATTGATGAAGTTACGGATACCTTACGAAGTGGTTGGATTTCTACGGGTCCAAAAACCAAGTTATTTGAAAAGAAAATCACCGAATATGTGGGGTGTAAAACAACCGTAGCCGTTAGTGCATGGACCACCGGAATGGAAATTGTATTGCGCTGGTGGGGTATAGGTCCGGGCGATGAGGTTATTATACCTGTCTATACGTATTGTGCGAGTGCCAATGTGGTGTTACATACCGGTGCTAAAGCGGTCATGGTGGATATCAATCCGGATGATTTTAATATTAGTATTGAAGCCATTCGAGCAGCCATAACACCAAATACTAAAGCGATTATGCCGGTTGATATTGCCGGTTTACCATGCGATTTCGATGCCATTAAACAACTCGTTGAAGAAGCTAAATCGATGTTTACTCCCTCGAATGAGCAACAACAGAAATTAGGACGAATCTTAATAGCCTCGGATGCAGCACATAGCTTTGGCGCCACGTATAAGGGCATACAAATGGGCTCGGTAGCCGACATTACGTGCTTTTCGTTTCATGCTGTAAAAAATTTAACCACGGCAGAAGGTGGGTCAATTTGTTTTAATTTGCCTGATTCATTTGACCATGAAGAACTCTATAAATTGTTTTGTATTAAAATCCTTCACGGTCAGTCCAAGGATGCCTTAGCTAAAATGCAAAAAGGGGCTTGGCGTTATGATGTGATTGAGCCTGGATATAAGTGTAATATGACCGACCTTCAAGCTTCTATAGGCTTAGTGGAATTGGAGCGCTACCAGGATACCTTAGACCGTCGAAACGAAATTTTTGATCAATATTCCAAGGGGTTTGATGGACTAGATTGGGCCGTGACTCCAATACGTGAGGACCGTTTTCGTGTTTCTTGTTGTCATTTATATCAATTGAATATTAACGGGGTTACCGAAGCACAGCGCGATGCCATTATGCATGAGATCTTTGAGCAAGATATTGCGGTTAATGTGCATTTCCAACCCCTGCCTCTGTTTACAGCATATAAGGAGTTAGGGTATGATATCGCCAATTACCCCGTGGCTTATGATAAATATTCAAGAGAAATTTCCTTGCCGATTTATTACAACTTAACGAACGAGCAAGTGGATAGCGTAATTAAGGCGGTAACCATTGCATATCATAAGGTGATGGGATGAAGCGTTTAATGGACGTCGTATTTTCCTTATTTATTTTAATTGCCTTCTTTCCGTTCGGATTGATCATTGCGATTTGTATTGCGTTGGAATCACCAGGAGGGGTATTTTATCGTCAAGAGCGTATTGGGCTCGGCGGAAAGCCATTTATGATCCTTAAATTTCGTTCAATGCGTCCGAATGCAGAGTTGCATGGCAAACTAACGGTGGGAGCGCGCGATCCACGTGTTACTCGAGTAGGAGCCTTTGTACGAACATATAAGCTTGATGAATTCCCTCAATTTATTAATGTGTTAAAGGGAGAAATGAGCGTAGTTGGTCCTCGACCAGAAGTATTCGATTATGTGAAACATTATTCGGAGGAGCAATGGAGGGTATTGGAGTATAAGCCAGGTATTACTGATTTAGCTTCTATTACCTATTTTGAAGAAAATAAATTATTGGCTAACGCTTCGGATCCTCAAAAGACCTACATTAATGATATTATGCCCGCCAAAATCCGGATTAATTTGGATTATCAAATCCAATCTAACATTTGGACGGATTTAGGCGTAGTATGGAAAACTGGAATGAGAATGATTACTAAATAATCTATTTATTAGGAGTGAATTGTAATCTTATATCTGTGTGTTGAATGACTTCCCGACGCAAGCGACATTATACCTTCTTTCTCGTTTATGTTACCGCTTGAATCCAGTGCATCTGCCCATCCCCACCACGGTTCAATGCAGAAAAATGGAGCACCAGGTTTGGTCCATAAACCGACTGCTGTCCATGTGTCGCAATGTAACGTAAGTAATTTTGGACCATTTATTCTTCCAAATCCTATGGATTTAAAAGGGGGGGATTTAATTACAATTGCATCGGAGGCAAATAAATCATCAGACAGTTCGAACTTCCTTGAAAGTTGAATTTCTTTTGTTTTATTGTTGTAGTAATTTCCTGTAATTAAGTGTTGTTGTACCGAGTATTCCGCTCCAAAATCGAGATAGTACTCCGAGATTTTCCCATCGATGTGGAATCCAGGATGCCCGCCAATACTATAGTAGAGTTTCGCCGAATCATTGTTAGTAACACGGTGTTCAATTTCTAGGGTATTTTGGAATAAGGTGTATTTCACCAGTAGTTCGAAGGCAAAAGGGTATAGGGCTCGGGTTTGTTCATTATCTGTTAGCCCCAAGGTGATGGAATCTTCTGAATGTTCCAATACCTGAAAAACTTGATCCCTGGCAAAGCCATGTTGCCGCATGCCATACGATTGATGATTCAGCGCATACTGATCGTTAAGTAAGCGTCCAACAACGGGAAATAGAATTGGGGCAAAGCGATTCCATAGCTTGTCGTTTTTTTGCCATAACAAGTTCCCATGGGTTGCGTGACTCAGTTCTTGAATTTCTGCACCCAAGGGGTTGATGTAAACTTCAAAATGAGTTGATTTAATTATGAACATCAATACATTTTACAATATGGGAATATCAAAATTATTGTAGAATAGTTATATGTATCTGCAAAATACTATTCTTTATTTAATTCAGGTTCACCATCAATTGATTTTTCGTCTGCCCCTTTTGATTTAAATTGAGCGAGGATTATTAGTATTGATGTAATAAGAATGACCTGAGTTATCAAAGAATTATTTATAAATGAAATTTGATTCGATTTATCTATTGTGACAAAAAGCAGAATGGTAATTAATCCTCTTGGAGCATTAAACAATAATTGGCTATTTAGCTTCTTTATGAACAATAGAAAAATTGCCCTTATCACATATATCGAAACGCTAATAGGAATAGCCAATGATAAAGTTTCAAGATTTTTCAAATCCTCTATTTCGATTAGGAATCCAAAAATTATAAAAAAAGTAATGCGAATTAAAAAGGTACCCTCTGCTAAAATTTCTTTAAATTTTAATGTTTCATTAGATAGTCTAGTTAAGTTGAATTGTCTCAACCACTTTTTAGATTTGAGCAAATCGATGTTGGCTAAGGTTAAACCAAAAATTAAAATAAAAATTAGGGCTGGTAAATGAAACATTTTCGATACTGAATAAATCAGAACAATTAAAATTATTATTGGGATGAATTTTATTCTGTGCGTAATTCTATTTAACAAGAAACTCAAACCAAGTGTCGAGAATATGGAGATTAGGATGATTATAATTAACTGGACTCCGAAGGTACTGAAAGCCTTCAAGTCAATTATCTCGTTAATGAGTAAAAAATTAAAAAATATGACTCCAAAGATATCAGAGAAACTGCTTTCATAAATTATGAATTCTCTATTCAATATAATGAAGTTTCGAGCACTGGGAATAGCAATTGCGCTGCTAATGATACCTAAAGGTATTGAATTGATTAAAGCAATTCTCCACGTAGTATTTGTTAATGATAATAATGTATAGGAAAAAATGCCAATAAGAACTATAAATGGGATTAATGACATAAAAAATGATTGACGAATAATCTTTGTTTTTTTAGTCGTAATTTCTAGTTCAATCGATCCATCAAGGACAATCAGTATTAACCCAAATGTACCCACAATGGGCAAGATTAATTGAATATTAGGAATAATAATATCGAATGTTAATGCAACTTGTTTCAGCCCCCACCCAAGTGCTAATAAAATAATTACGGTAGGTAGTTTGGTTTTGCTCGATGTAATATCAAACACATAGGCCATTAAAATTAGCACACAGAGTAAAATAATTATTGTATTTGACATGCTTACTTTTGCTTTATATCAACGGTAACATTAAGCTCCTTGTTCAGATAGTATTCAATTTGTTCAATCTCATTTCTTGAATTATAATTAATTTCGATTTGTTCTACAGGGTCATTGTCTGTTACATTTTTTATCAAATCATCATTCATTAGGTCGCCAAAATGTTTTATAAAAGTGACCGGTTGATTTAATTCATTATATTTTATTTCTAAGGTGTAAGTAAATTGTTTACACATTCCACAACCCGAAAATAATTGATAAACGAGTAATCCATTTTCGTTATAATAATTTTTAAAATAATAATTCGATCTCAATGACTTTTTTTCTTCAGGTTTCCACCATGAAACTTGCATTTTTTGTTTATGTGAAATGGATGTTAAAGTGTCTGGAATAATTTTTAAAATTTGGACTTGGTTTTTTATCAAGGTTAAATTCAAATTTGAATCCCTAACCAATGGAATACTCGCGGTATATGCTATGTTTTTCGATGATGTATATTTTTTTTCAACCAGATAAATAGTGTCTTGCCCATACATTTTAAAGGAAGAAAATATTAATAATAATCCAACTTGTTTTATCATCTCCTAATTTACAAAAATTCAACTTTACAAAAACTAATAGCTAATTTAAGTTTGTTAAATAAACAAAATGCCCATGCATAGAATTTATTATTCTCTCATTTGTTTATACCTAATCTTTTACACTTGGATTAAAATATACACTTTCTCAATATCAAGTCGATTTACGAGTAATTATTAGTTTACTATAAGAGGTAATCTTACAATTCGTCGATGAAGAATTCAGCTTGTTCAAAAAATGTAGTTATTGAATTGTTTAATTCTTCACTGTTTGAGCCAAATGAATCAAGAATAATTTTCCTAGTATCTTCCTTAGAAAGCTTTAGTCGATAATGATATTGAATAATTAAATTACTAATGTTTTGAATGTAGTGCTCTTGTGCCTCCAATTGAGCCAACAGCTCAGGGTCTTTATCAATGTATTTTTGGTACATTTCTAACGAGAGGTCAGACGTAATAAACCAATCATCGGCGTTGAATCGAGATGCGAAGGACAATTCTACACGTTTTATACCGTTGCAAAAAGCACAATGAGGGCCTGGAACCCAAAAAAATATTCTACGTAGTCGAATAATATCTTGTTTGTCCACATGACCTTTACCAAGGCACCTTGGACAATCAATTAATTTACTTTTATCTTCAAAATTCATTTAATAGCTATTTTATATTGGTTACCCCTCAATTACAATAGAAACCTCTGTTGTATCCCCATCAATAGGCGGAGATAGTTTGTGAATTTCAACCCGAAGGTTCAATACTCCTTGGAGTTCTTTTTTTATTCTTGAAACGATCCGTTGTCCTACGTGCTCAATCAACTTCGACCGAATGCCCATTTCATCTGCTACTATTTGTTGCACGGCGCAATAATCTACGGTATCAATTAATTCATCGCTAGCTGCGGCCCTTGAAAAGTCGGTGTCAATCGTTACATCTACCGTATAATTTCCACCAATGCGTGCTTCCTCTTCCATGCAACCATGAAAAGAATAACAGCGAATACCCCGAACGTGAATTTTATGCTTCATTCAGAATAGCGGCAATTTTAGGTAGATTTTCTTTCATGCGATTTAATACTTCATCTTTCCCAAGAAACGCGCTCACATCAAACATTCCCGGACCAGCGCCAACACCTGTAACGGATAAACGATAAGGGAGCAATACAGCGCCAATACCCAAGCCTTTCTCTTCCAAGTATCCCTTGAAAGCAGTTTCGATATTCGCCGAGTTAAACTCAGAAATCCCTGTTAAACGATCCATCCATTCATTCAAATATCCGGATGTTTCTGCTTTCCATTTTTTACGAATAGTTTCCGAATCAAATTCGCTTGGATTAGCCAAGAAATAGGCTCCATCCGTTAAGATATCTTCTGCAAATGTGGCACGTTCTTTCATCAATCCAACTAAGGTTTCCAAAGTGGAATCAGAAATGTTTAGGGTAGGGTTTGTTTCTTTCAATCCCTTGGCGATGTCTGCATCAGCTTGCATACGCAACCAACTTTGTTGAAACCATTTCGTTTTCTCTGGATCGAATTTTGCTCCTGATTTAGAAACTCTTTCTAAAGAAAAGGCTTCTACTAACTCGTCTAAGTTAAAAATCTCCTGGGGCGTACCTGGGTTCCAACCCAATAAAGCCAACATATTAATGAAGGCTTCAGGTAAGTACCCTTTTTCACGGTATCCTGAATACAATTCTCCTTCAGCGGTGATCCAGTTGGTAGGAAATACTGGAAATCCTAAACGGTCACCATCTCGTTTTGATAATTTCCCATTTCCGTCGGGTCTAAGTAATAGTGGAAGGTGTGCAAATTCTGGAGCATCCCAACCGAAGGCTTGATAAAGCAATATATGCAGTGGGGCTGAAGGTAGCCACTCTTCACCACGTATTACATGCGAAATTTTCATGGTGTAATCATCTACAATGTTTGCTAAGTGATAGGTTGGCATGCCATCGCTTTTGAATAATACCTTATCGTCTAAGTTATTCGTATTAACAACTACCCATCCTCGGATTAGGTCATGAAAACGTACGTCTTCATTCCGTGGCATTTTCATTCGGATCACATACGGATCACCATTAGCCAAACGCTGCTCTACTTCTGTATTGGGTATGGTTAACGAGTTTTTCATACTTACCCGCGTTACACTGTTGTATTGCCAATTAGGCATCCCCATTTGTTTCGCCTGTTCCCGCATTTGATCCAATTCTTCCGCGGTATCAAACGCATAATACGCTTTGTCGTTAGCTACTAGCTGCTCTGCATACGGTTGATACATGGCTTTTCTTTCCGATTGAACATAGGGCCCGAAGTCTCCTCCAAGTCCAGGGCCTTCGCTCGGCATGATACCACACCATGAAAGCGCGTCCATAATGTACTCTTGCGCCCCGGGTACATATCTAGTTTGGTCGGTATCTTCGATTCGAATCAGAAATGTACCTTGGTGCTTTTTTGCAAACAGGTAATTATAAAGTGCAGTTCTTACACCTCCCATATGTAAAGGGCCAGTAGGAGAAGGGGCAAAGCGTACGCGAACGGGTTTCGACATGTGATTATTTTTCTGCAAAGGTAATGAATAGGTGAATAAAAGCGCGTTATCAAGTTAATTGAATAATCGACCTACCATAGGTTCACGTAATTGCTGAAATTAAACCCTTGGCTCCCAGTTTTACCTTTATTACAAAGGGTTTCGATGTTTATTAACTATTTTATTTTGAAAAATTGAAACCTTGCGTGTTAAGCCTGCGTTAAGACCACCTAAATTTAGTTAAACTTTTAAATTTTACATTATGAAAAAAGTACTATTAGGATTAGGGTTAGTAATTTCTGGTTCATTGATGGCACAGAAACCAGCGAGTGATGCAAGTCATTTCTCTTTGGAAGGGTTAATCAATTACAATGCGAATAACGGTATGAATTGGACTGCTCCTTCATTAAGAATGCGTTATTTCGTTAACGACAACATTGCGGCACGAGTTCAGTTTGGTTTCGGTGATGGATCGCCAACCCCAAGTAAAGAGTCTTATACATACTATGAAAATATGGACGGAACAGGCGCTAATGGTACAGTTGATATCAAGCGTGGTTCATGGAATTCTCAGATTGGTGCTGAATATCATTTAACAGGAAACGATAAAATGTCTCCATACTTCTTCGGTGGTGTGTTATTTGGAAAAGGAAGCTATGAAGAGAATTGGGCCAATGCAGGTCAAGATTTAAATGGTGACTACATATACGATGCTACCATCAAAACAGCAGGAATCACTGCGGGATCAAGTTCATTCGGATGGACACTTGGAGCAGGATTGGATTATTATGTTGCTGAAAATCTATATGTTGGATTAGAAATGGGGTTACAGTCGTCAAACGTTAATTATACAGACGTTACTACTGATATCACATTTGCTGATAATACAACTATGAAAATTATTGATGGGCCGTCTAAATTAGGATTTACTTCTTTG
>JBEAQY010000067.1:0-80923 GCA_041163605.1 Bacteroidota bacterium
TGACTGGAATCACCCCACTGTTGTACTACGAAATTAGTTACTTTCCCAGCCTCATTTGTGTAATTGGAAAAGTACACTGAAGTATTCCCTGGATAATCCGCATGGTAATTTTCAACCATCATGACATCACGGTAATATTTTTCTTCAAAACCAAGCCTCAGTTTATTTGCATTCGGAACAATAAAGTGATTCAACAGCAGCGAAAGGAGCATAAGTATGGTCGCTGCGATCATATATGGCCTGATGAAACGAGCTATCGGTTTCCCAGAAAACCACATCGGAATTAACTCGGTATCTTGCGCTAATTTCGCCGTAAACCATATCACTGAGATGAAAATGATCATGGACGAGAACATGTTACCATGAAACAATAAGAAGCTCAAATAATATTCGAAAATTATAGCGTTGACAGGTGCTTTGTTAGAAATAAACTCACTTAATTTTTCCGATATATCGAACACCATCGCAAATAGCATGATGATACCCAACATGAAAAAGAAGGTGCTTAAAAACTTCCGAATGATATATTTATCAAGAATACTTAACATTATAAGCGTCTTGTTAACAATGGGATTAATTCAGTTTTCCAGGATAAAAATTCACCAGTTGCAATTTTGTTTCGAGCTTCTTCCATGAGTGTTAGGAAAAAGGTAAGGTTGTGCAGGGTGGCAATTTGCAATCCTAAGCTCTCTTGTGCCTTAAATAAATGTCGCAAGTAGGCTTTCGTGTAAACATGATCTGCCCATAACCCTGTGCTGCTATCGATTGGACTAAAATCAAGTTCCCACTTTTTGTTTTTTATGTTGATTGTACCTTCTTTGGTGTAAAGTAAGCCATGACGTGCGTTTCGGCTCGGTAATACGCAGTCGAACATGTCGATACCAAGCCCAATACATTCCAATAAATTCCATGGGGTACCAACGCCCATGAGATAGCGCGCTTTTTCGTGGGGTAATACATCGGTGACAATGTTTGTCATTTCATATAGTTCATGCTCCGGTTCGCCAACCGATAAGCCCCCAATAGCAATCCCTACATCCCCGAAATCAGACATATATTCAGCGGATTCGATTCGTAGGTCTTTATATACAGAACCCTGTACAATTGGAAACAAGGTTTGGTTATGCCCATATTTAGGGGAGGTGTTGTCAAATTGATTAAAGCATCGCTTAAGCCATTCATGTGTTAATGCTAAGGAGTTTTTTGCATAACCATAGTCACATGGGTAGGGTGTGCATTCGTCAAAGGCCATGATGATGTCTGCACCAATGGTACGTTGAATATCAATAGCAAATTCAGGCGTGAAAAAATGATAACTCCCGTCCAAATGACTTTGGAATTTCACGCCTTCTTCCATGATTTTCCTTGTGCCTGCAAGCGAATATACTTGATACCCACCGCTGTCAGTTAGAATCGGACGTTCCCAGTTCATGAATTTGTGTAATCCTCCTGCAGCTTCCATGACCTCCATTCCTGGCCGCATGTATAAATGGTAGGTATTCCCTAAGATTATTTGTGCCTTAATGTCTTCCCTTAACTCTTGTTGGTGAATTCCTTTTACCGTAGCCGCTGTACCAACCGGCATGAATATCGGGGTTTCAATGGTTCCGTGGTCCGTGTGTAAACGGCCAAGCCTAGCTTTAGTGGAAGTATCGGTATGAAGTTTTTCGAAGTGCATAAGCGTGTTGATAAAAACACGATCCAAAGATACAGCTATTTACGTTCTCACCCCATCTTTGCATACTCGAATTAACGCACATGAACTTAGTATCATTTAATATGTCAGGAATTAATCAGTGGATTTTTATCCTTTTTATCGGTGCCTGGGGTATTCAGTTTGCATATTTAGTGTTCATTCACCTCCGTTTTATTTTGTTTCGTTCAAGCCCGATTGACCCAAATGGACAATACCCTCCACTCAGTGTAATTGTTGCGGCTCGTAATGAATCGGAGAACTTGTATGAGTTAATTCCCTTGATATTAGAACAAGATTATCCAAATTTCGAGATCATCGTAGTGAATAATCAATCAATGGATGACAGTAAGTGGCTTTTAAAAGCATATCAGAGACAATATCCAAACATCCATGTGGTCGAACTTGAAAAAAATCAGCACCTTCGTCCAGGAAAGAAATTACCGCTTACCCTGGCTGTTCGTGCGGCTAATTTTGATCATTTTATCTTTACCGATGCCGATTGTAGGCCTACCTCAAAGCATTGGTTAAAAACAATGGCCAAAGGCTTTTCTTCCTCCACAGAAATTGTGTTGGGTTACGGGCCATACGTCGTAGAAAAAGGCTTCCTTAATCGCCTAGTCCGTTTTGATACCGCTTGGATTGCAATGAATTATTTTTCTTTTGCGTTAAGTGGTTTGCCATACATGGGGGTGGGGAGAAATTTAGCCTATTCAAGAAAAGCATTTGAGTCTGTCGGTGGATTTAAGTCACATTATTACATTGTGTCCGGAGACGATGATTTATTTATTCAGCAGGCTGCTAAAAATCGAAATTATACCATTGCAATAGAAGAAGAGTCTTTTTGTCCTTCGGCACCAGAAACCACATGGAAACGTTGGGTGTATCAGAAAAGACGTCATTACAGTACCTCTTCGCATTATGACGTTATTAAAAAATCGTTGTTAGGAATATATCCGGTTAGCTTGTTTTTTCTTTTGATTTCCTTCATTTCTTTGCTCCTGACAAATACCATGGTTTGGGTGTCGGTTGGGTTCTTTTTCGGGTTGATCCTGGCGAAATGGCTCATCCAAGGAAGGGGATTGTTTAAATTGAAAGAAAAGCGCTTAGCTTGGTTCTTTCCGTTTTGGGACTTCTTTTATGCGATATTCATACCCTTGGTGTTTTTGTTATTGAATCGAAAACCTAGAAACAAATGGTAGAATTTGAACATCTGTCGGACAAAGCAAAGCAGGATTTATCGCTTGTAGAACGTGCTAAACAAGGAAACCAAGCGGCATTTGCTTCTTTAATGGATCGCTACCGAGAATCTATTTATTTCATGATGCTTAAAATGGTAAAAAATTCTGATGATGCAGAAGATCTAACCATAGAAGCCTTCGGTAAAGCGTTTAACCGTATTGATCAATATTCCCCGAGTTTTGCGTTCAGTACATGGTTGTTCAAAATTGCTTCTAATAATTGCATCGATTTTATTCGTAAGAAACGAATTCAAGTGCTTTCTATGGATCAGGGAATAGCTACCTCAGAGGGCGGTTCGATTCGAATTGACGCCAAAGCCCAAGTGAATAATCCGGAGGAGTCGATGATGCACGATCAAAAGGTGATTCACATGCGCCTATTGGTGAGTAAGTTAAAACCTCGTTACCGTCAACTCGTAGAAAAACGCTATTTCGAAGAATTATCTTACGAAGAAATCTCAGAAGAATTAAACCTTCCCTTGGGAACAGTTAAAGCACAATTATTCCGTGCGCGTGACTTCCTTGCCGGAATGATGGACAAAACAAAGGATTCGATTTAATGCAGTGGAACGGATTAATCATTATTTCCCATCCTTAAGTACCCTTCAAGTAGCGCAGTTTTCAAAACTTCTTAACCTTTATACGATTTGGAATAATCAAATCAATGTGATTTCAAGAAAGGACTTAGATAATTTTTACGAACGTCATGTATTACATTCCTTAGGAATTGCTAAAGTATATTCATTTCAGCCAGGAACTACGGTGCTCGATGTGGGCACGGGGGGTGGTTTCCCAGGAATACCTTTAGCCATTCTGTTTCCTGAAACAAACTTTCTATTAGTAGATTCTATTGGTAAAAAGATTAAGGTGGTTAATGAGGTGGCAACGGCCTTGGGATTAACCAATGTTCAAGCACATCATTTAAGAGCAGAACAAGTCAAAGGAACCTTTGATTTTGTTATATCAAGAGCAGTTACCGCTATGCCGGTATTTGTTGAGTGGGTAAAAACCAAGATTAAAAAAGGTAGGGCGTCCGATGGATTTTCAAACGGTATTTTATACCTGAAAGGAGGAGATTTAACGGAAGAATTTAAAGGCCTTCCGGGTAAATTCAAAGAATATCCGTTGTCTAACTATTTTTCAGAAGATTTTTTTGAGACTAAAAAAGTAATTCACTGGGTTAGTTGATGCTTAATCTTGGCTTGTATTTCTTCACAATCGCTCAGTAAAAAGAAACTCCCCGTAACAAGTATAGCTTGATGTTCCTTTCGATCCGCCAACGCTGCATAAATGGCTTGATTTACTTGGTCAAACCGCTCCGTCTTTTTTAACTTTAATTCGTCGATTACTTGCTTTAAATGGTTGCCTCGATAACTCCTGGGGTTAGCAAATTCACAAAAATACCAAGCATCAATTACATCGTTAAACTCTGATAAATGCGCTAAGGATTTATCATTCGACGCCCCGAATATCACAATAGGTTTTGAAATTCCCATACCAGTTAACGAATCCATGGTTGTTTTAATGCCATCTGCATTATGAGATGCATCATACCATAGGTTTTGATAGCGTTCGGATGGAAATAGTCTTCCAATGAATCCGGTATGGTTGAATAGGTATAACCATGTTTCTTGGACATTAATTGCTCGGGTGTCGATGCCGAGGATATTCAATGAGTTCAAGGCTAACCCCGCATTTTTTCGCTGATATCTTGGAAGAATTTGAGTTGGGTCTTTAATCCGTTCGTTTGTGAAAACAATGGGTGCATTGAGTGAACGTGCTTTTTGTTGAAATATCTCAGCCAATTCCTCCCGTTCTTCTCCACAAAGGACTGGTACTGAAGCTTTAATGATTCCTGCCTTTTCCGATGCGATTTCCGCCAAGGTATTTCCTAAAAAGGCTTGATGGTCAAATCCAATGTTGGTAATGATCGCCAATAGGGGAGTGACCACATTCGTTGCATCTAATCTTCCGCCCATGCCAGTTTCGAGGATTACATAATCGCACTGTGCGTTATTGAAATGTACTAAAGCCATCGCTAAGGTGATTTCGAAAAAGGACAGGTCTGCCTCGTATGCTTGAACCTTTTGACAAAATTCAATCACTTCAGCTTCGTTAATTGCTTTCCCATTCACACGAATTCGCTCCCGGAAATCTACCAAGTGGGGTGATGTAAAAAGTCCAACACGGTATCCGGTTTGTTGCAGAAAACTACTTAGGAAAGCACACGTCGACCCTTTACCGTTCGTTCCTGCTACGTGAATGAATTTAAGCTTAGTTTCAGGATTCCCAACCTTGGTTAGAATAGCTTTTGTATTTTCAAGTCCGGGTTTATACGCAGAAGCCCCGAGGTTTTGATACGAAGGGAATTGACTAAATAACCATTCCGTGCAATCTGTGTACTTATTGAGCATTCACTTTAACCGTCAGATAACAATACGCCGGTCTACCTTCAGGGTCTTTTTTGTATTTCACTTGGCGTATAACTTGACGTATTACATCATTGATGATGGTTTGATCAGTGGTTGTTGTTTTACTTTTAATGCAAACGGCAGTTGATACTCCGCCATCTCCTGAAACGGTTAATTTTAAGTGAATTTTTAAATCTACATCAGTATTATATTTTGGTAGCACAGGATCGTTAATTCGTATTCTTGATTTTCCGTCCCCAAATCCATCTCCTTCGCCATCACCTTCACCTCCGGTACCACGACCATTTCCACCAAACGGGCCATTACCTCCTCCTTTTCCACCGCCATTTCCGCCATCACCAAACGGATTGTTCGCACGTGTAGGAGAACTCGAAGGGTTATTTGGATTATTACCAACCGTATGATTAGAGCTTCCGTTTTGGATTGGGTTGTTACCTCGATCTGTTACCGTTCGCTCCGTTTGCTCCATTGGTTCTGTACGTTCATCCATTGAAGGGGTTCCGCCGCCTTTCGCTGAACCGCCATCGGCAATAAACAACTCTTCTAATGGGATTTCATCTAATATCTCATCCTGAACGACCAAATGATTCGCTAGCGGCGGATCTGAAGGTTTTAACTTAGATAAAAATAAGATAGAAAATAAACACAAGGCTAAAATGCTGCCACAGGAAAGCACGGCACTAAGTCGTTTCTCCTCTGGAAGGCTATCAATGTTCCAATATAGGGTCGTTGCATTTGTTGTCATGGATTCTTATATCGTGATTTCCTTTAAAAAGTTACAAGGTTATCCACATAAAAATGAAACCGATTAAATATCCTAAAAGTGCCAAAGGGGCAATATTTTTGAGGTACCAACTAAAACTTATCTTTTCCAGTCCCATGGCTACAACCCCAGCGGCCGACCCAATTACTAGTATGGAGCCACCAGTGCCAGCAGTATAGGCGAGTAAATGCCAATTGGTGTGATCTATTGGATAACTAAACATTCCCATGGCACCTGCAACTAACGGAACATTGTCGATTACAGCCGAGGCAATGCCCAAGATACCAATAAAGATTGGTGTGGAAATTCCTGCATTTTGTACGCTTTGGCCTAAATTAAATATAAACCCAATGGATTCAAGTGCAGCCACGGTTAATAAGATTCCAAGGAAAAAGAGAATCGTAGGTAATTCTACCTTTTGAAGGGATTTCATGGTCGGACTTTGAGGGCTTAAATTGGATTCCACTTCCGTGAGTTTAAAGTTCCGCTTGGTTTTGATTTCTGCGTACAACGCGAATAGGCAAAGTGCGAGTAACATGCCCATGTATGGTGGGATATGTAATATCGATTTAAGTATCGGAACCGATAAAAATAACAGTACCCCAAGGATAAATTCTTTTTTTCCGTTTGTAATATCAAGTTTTTCTAAAATTTTTATTTCGCCTTTAAATGCAGGAATAAAACGTGCCACGAAAAGTGGAAAAACAATTGATAAGACGGAAGGGATAAAGGTGTTTATTATCAGCGGAGTGGTACTCACTTTATGACCAATCCATAGCATGGTGGTTGTTACATCGCCTATTGGTGACCATGCACCACCAGCATTTGCTGCGATGACAATAAATCCCGCATACCATAAACGATCGTTTGGGTCAATAATGATTTTGCGATAAATCGCAATCATAACTAAGGTCGCCGTTAGATTATCAATAACTGCTGAAAGAAAAAAGGCGAATGTGCAAAATAATAATAACAAGTTCCACTTCTTTTTCGCCTTGAAAAATCCCTGCACCGCATCAAATCCATTAAAATGGTCAATTAGTTCCACAAGAGTCATTGCTCCAATGAGAAAAACTACGATTTCAGACGTTTTGCTCAAGTGATGCCGTAGCGCCTCACTAATGAGCGCTGTCTTTTCACTTTGGGACCCAACAAAATCAGGTACAAATCCCAATTTTGCTAGTAGTAGTTCGGCAGAACTAGGGTCTAGCCATTGTTGAATATGATTTGGGAAGACAAAAAGGAGTCCCCATGAAAGTACCATCATTAGAATGGCAGGAATCATTTTATCAATTCGATGCCAATGTTCGGTAGAGATAAATATATATCCAATTATAAATATGAAAAGTATGTAGGTTGTCATTATGGAGTGAGTTGTTTTAAGGCGATTTCAAAAGCTGTTTTCGCTAAATTCTTGGAACTGGAATTGCTTGTATGAACTTTCATCAAGGCATTTCCGATAATTGCTGCGGTATCCTGAAAAATTAGCGCTTCATCAATTTCTTCCAAATCGTTACTCATGAGGTATGCAAAAACCCTTGCCATACCGCAATTCGCGATAAAGTCTGGAATCAAAGCTAGGTGCTCATCGGCATATCCTGCAATCGGACCAAAGAAAATCTCTGGGTCAGCAAATGGAACATTCGCACCCGATGAAATGACCGAAACGCCAGTTTTAATTAACCGTTCTAATTGATTTTGATTCAACATGCGACTACCAGCACATGGAACAAAGACATCCGCTTCGATATCCCATATTTTTTCATTGATCTCTTCGTATGAAAGTAAGTTCGGATGGGATAGTGCATTGCCATTTTTCGTGATAAATAATTGTCGGATTTCTTCAAAGGAGAACCCTTCAGGTTGAATTAATCCTCCAACACGGTCAATGATTCCTACAATCTTAGCTCCTTTTTGGGCTAAATAAAATGCCGCGGCTGACCCAACATTTCCCCATCCTTGAATTATTACTCTTTTCCTCGCTAACGATCCTCCCCAAATCGCATAATATTGATCAATCGAAACACAAACACCATATCCGGTAATCATATCGGCGACCAAGTAGTTTTTGGAGGTATCTGGACTGTATGTTTCGGAACTTAAGGTATGTGAAACTCCTTTTTGTAATTGCCCTATGCGGTGAATTTTTTGGTTTGAATTCTGCTGAAAATGACCATTGAATACTCCTTCTTGCGGATGCCATACGCCGTTGGCTTCGGTTATCGGAATTACTTCATGGATTTCATCTACGTTTAAGTCTCCACCGGTTCCATAATAGGTTTTTAGTAAGGGCGCAACCGCCGCAAACCAGCGCTTCAATACACCATCTTTTCGTGGGTCGTTGGGATCAAAGTTTATACCTGACTTAGCGCCTCCAATGGCTGGGCCAGCCACTGTGAATTTAACTTCCATGGTTTTTGCTAGCGATTCCACTTCTCGCTTATCAAGACCAACGCGCATTCGAGTTCCGCCACCTGCTGCACCGCCGCGTAAGCTATTAATTACTACCCACCCTTCGGCCTCGGTCTCAGCATCCTTCCATTCAAATACGATTTCTGGACGTTTATTTTCAAATTTCTTTAGTAATTCTATCATTTAGTTTTTGTCAAAGACCAAAAATACCGCGATAACGAACGCTGCGACCGAGGAAAATGTTAATTTTCTCCAAGATTCAATGTGAATAAACTACTTAACGCGGATAATGTAAGGCACCGCCACACACATTTTCATGAGCTCCGGTAACAGAGGCAAGGGAATTAAATTCCCGGTTCAAAAAACGATAACCTAAGAAAGCAAAAATGATTGCCTCCTTGAAATTCACGATATCAGCGCTCGGAATGATTAGCTCACCGCTATATTTTGCTTTGATGTGTTTTATTAATGTAGTGTTGAATGCCCCGCCTCCTGTAATGTAGGCACGCTTCAAGTCATGTTTTTCTAATACGGCTACCAGTTGATAAGCAATATGTTCATTGATCGTGGCAATCGCTACGCTTGGAGACATATTCGGGGAAATACAGGGGTAAAAGTTTGATTCGAGCCATTCTGTTCCTAATGATTTTGGACCATCTTGTTGATAATACGCTAACTGATTAAGTACTTGAAGTAGGGTGGGGTCAGCTACATGGCTGGCGGCGATTTTACCTCCGGCATCGTATTCCTTTCCGAGTTGCCTTGCATAAGTATTCATGGGAAGGTTTCCGGGACACACATCAAACGCTGTCGTTGTACCCATGTTGGTAAAGCTGATGTTGGTAAAGCCTCCGATATTAATGAAGGTATCCGCCACGCCGCCAAATAACAGGTGATCACCAATTGGCACCAACGGAGCGCCTTGTCCGCCAGCCGCCACATCCAGTGATCGAAAGTCATTGATTACCGGAATTCCGGTATGGTAGGCAAGGGTAGAGCCACAACCTAATTGAACGGTAAATCCATCTTCCGGTTGATGAAAAATAGTCTGACCGTGCGAAGCAATAGCGTCTATACTTTCTTTTTTCAGATTAAATTTAGCAAGGAATGAATTTACAGCCTCGGCATAGAATCCTCCAAGTTCTGCATTAAGTTTGAAAATCGCTCGAGGAGATTGTTCTTCAATTCGTAATAAGCGTTCTTTTAATGGAGTGGGAAGCGGGACCGTTTCGGCAGCTTCTAGAACAAAATCAACCGGCTCGGCGTTATGAAAGAAAAGAACACAGGCAATGTCTAAACCATCCAATGAGGTACCCGACATGAGTCCAATTATTCTTTTTTCCTGTATCTGATTCGAATTATTCAATAGAAAATAGCTTATTTTTGTAAAATTAAAAATCAAAACTACATCGCATGCATTTTGAACTAACCGAAGAGCAATTAGCCGTAAAAGAAGCAGCCAGAGATTTTGCACAAAACGTACTTAAACCTGGGGTAATTGAACGTGATAACTTACAGAAATTTCCAGCAGAAGAAATTAAGCAATTAGGCGAATTAGGCTTTATGGGAATGATGGTTGATCCGAAGTATGGGGGTTCTGGAATGGATACCTTATCCTATGTGTTAGCTATGGAAGAAATTTCAAAGGTTGATGCGTCTACTTCGGTATGTATGTCGGTTAACAATTCCCTCGTTTGTTGGGGTCTTGAAAAATTTGGAAACGAAGATCAAAAGCAAAAATATTTAGTTCCTTTAGCAAAAGGAGAAAAAATCGGTGCATTCTGCTTGTCTGAGCCTGAGGCTGGGTCCGATGCAACTTCTCAACGTACTACAGCGATTGATAAAGGGGATTACTACCTATTAAATGGAACAAAAAACTGGATAACGAATGGTTCATCAGCTTCTATTTATTTAGTTATTGCACAAACCAATGTAGAGTTAGGTCACAAAGGAATTAATGCCTTCATTATTGAGCGTGGCATGGAAGGATTTGTGGTAGGTGCTAAGGAAGACAAAATGGGAATCCGTGGCAGCGATACGCATACCTTATTATTCAATGACGTTAAAGTACCTAAAGAGAATCGCATTGGCGAGGATGGTTTTGGATTCAAGTTTGCCATGAAAGTATTGAGTGGTGGACGAATCGGGATCGCAGCGCAAGCCTTAGGGATTGCAGCGGGAGGTTTGGAATTGTCAGTTGCTTACTCCAAAGAGCGTAAAGCCTTCGGAAAAGAAATTTACAAACATCAAGCGATTGCTTTCAAGTTAGCTGATATGGCGACAGAAATCGAAGCTGCGCGAATGTTGGTTTACAAGTCGGCAGTAGATAAGGACCAAGGTAGAAACTATGACCAATCCAGTGCCATGGCTAAATTGTATGCTTCAAAAGTAGCGATGGAACAAACCGTTGAAGCGGTACAAATTCATGGCGGTTATGGCTTTGTGAAAGAATATCACGTAGAGCGCCTTATGCGCGATGCTAAAATCACCCAGATTTACGAAGGAACTTCAGAAGTTCAGAAGATCGTAATTTCGAGAGGGGTGTTGAATGCGTGATAATTACTCCTCGGTGCGGGTTTAAACCCGCACCCTGATTATTATATCCCTCTAACCACCTTCAAGGCCTCCTCAATATGCTGTGTAGCGTTCAGTTGAGAATTGAAGATCCCACGTACAACTCCAGATTTATCGATAATGTAGGTTACCCGGCCCGGCAGCAGTCCAAAAAGGTTGGTGGGTACACCGAATAAGGTGCGTATTTCTTTTTTCTCGTCTGCTAATAAGGGGAACGGTAATTTATACTTCATCGCAAAGGCTTTGTGGTCCGCAGGTTTATCAGAAGATATGCCTATTACTTCACAGCCTAAGTCTTGAAACACCGTGTATTGGTCGCGAAAGCTACATGCTTCTTTGGTGCATCCTAGGGTATCGTCTTTTGGGTAGAAATACAAGACCAGGATTCGTTCTCCAATAAATTGGGTAATGTCTACAGGGATTCCGTCTTGGTTGTTCAAGGTAAATTCGGGAAGTTTATCTCCAAGTTGTATCATGCGGTTTTGTTTAATGCGCTTTTAAATCGGTCAAGTACGCGATTTCGCGCAAAGGTATGCTCAATGATTGGTTGTGGGTAGGATGAGGTTCCATATTCAGGCACCCACTTCTTGATGTATTCGAATTTCGGATCAAACTTCTCTTGTTGAGCCGTAGGATTAAATACCCGAAAATACGGCGCGGCGTCACATCCTCCTCCGGCAGCCCATTGCCAGCCTCCAATGTTACTCGCAAGTTCAAAGTCTAAAAGTTTTTTAGCAAAATAGGCTTCACCTAAGCGCCAATCAATGAGTAAATGCTTGGTTAAAAAGCTAGCGGTCACCATACGTACGCGGTTGTGCATAAAGCCCGTAGCGTTGAGTTCGCGCATTCCGGCATCCACGAGCGGATAGCCTGTTTTTCCCTCGCACCAGCACTGAAAATGGTTGGGCTCGTCTTCCCATACCACGGCATCATAGGCCGGACGAAATGACCCCGTCACAGTATAAGGAAAATGATAGAGTATCATTTGGTAGAACTCCCGCCAAATGAGTTCATTCAAAAAGGTTTCATTCAAGGGGATGGCGCGGAGGGCAAGGTTTCGTATGCTTATAGTGCCAAAACGCAGGTGAATTCCAAGTTTGGAAGTTCCTGGTTTTGCTGGGAAATTCCGTTGATCGCTATATTTTTGAATCAAGAGGTCTTCTACGGCTGTCGATGGAAATTCAATTCCAGATGGACGAAACCCGAGTGTCTCGAGGGTTGGTATTTTGGGCTCTTTGGCAATACCTTGGACGTTTTCAAGGGCTTTGTTGGAGTCAAAGAGGGTGATGGGCTGTTGACTGAGTCGCTCTTTCCATTTTCGGGAGTACGGGGTAAACACGGTGTACGGGGAACCGTCGGCTTTTAGTACCTCATTTTTCTCAAAGATTACATGGTCCTTGGCACCTTGGAAATCAATTCCTTCCGCTTGCAGTCGTTCAAAGATTGTTTTATCCCGTTGCAAGGCATAGGGTTCATAATCCCGATTGGTTACGACGAGGTTCACCTTAAGTTCCTTGGCCAGGGCGGGAATGATTTCAATGGGATTACCAATTTCCACCCGTAGATGAATATGGTGTGCGGCATATTCGGTAGCAAGGCGTTCTAGTTCTCGGTGTATGAATTCAACGCGGGCATCAGTGGGTTCTAATTCATTTAAGATTTGGGTATCAAAAATGAAAACGGGTTGCACATGTGTTGCGCTTTGACATGCTTTATAAAGTCCTGCGTTATCCGTAATGCGTAAATCCCTTCGGTGCCAAAAAATTGCCTTGCTCATAGAACTACAACAATAAACTAAATGAAAGGTTTTGTGCGTTACTGTTACTGCGGATTATATACCTCAATACGGATAAGGGTACATTAAGATTTACTTATCTTTGTCGAATGAATTCGCTTGTAAAGTGGTATGTTGCCTCATATCGTGCATTATTTCGGTTAAAAGATAGATTAACGCCCAAGCAATTTATTTTGATTGCGGCGGTTCTGGTTGGGGTGTCTGCAGGCTTGGTGTCCGTGTTGCTCAAGGTGATGGCACATGAGATTTATCATTTTGCTTTAATTAGAACAGATGGTTCTAGTTGGTTTTATGCGCTATTGCCATTTTTTGGGATCTTGATTTCGTCCTTACTTATTCGCTATCTTTTTAAGAGCAATTTTAAAAAGGGTTTAGGACAGCTGCATGAGAATATTGCCAGAAAGTCTGGTATTATGGGGAAACGAAGTATGTTCGATCAAGTGCTTACCAGTTCAATTACTGTTGGTTTAGGGGGCTCAACTGGTTTAGAAGCACCATTAGTACTAACGGGGGCATCTTTTGGTTCAAATTTCGCCCAAACCTATCGTTTAAGTGTAAAAGACCGATTTCTGCTAATTGCATGTGGAATTGCGGCTGGTATAGCCTCGGCATTTAATGCACCCATTGCGGGGGTTCTTTTCGCTTCCGAAGTACTACTGATTGATTTTTCCATCAATGCCCTGGTTCCAGTTATTATTTCAGCTGCATCCGGTGCATTGGTATCAAAGGTATTATTGAATCAGGGAGTAATTTTAAATTTTAAAGAAGTTAGTGATTTCAATTATTGGAATGTCCCGTTTTACGTATTACTTGCCTTATTAACAGGCTTATTTGCTGTATATCATGTACGCGTATTTCCAAGGGTTGAGCGTTTTTTTTCTCATCGTATTCATTCCTTTTGGTTGCGCACTATTTCTGCAGGATTATTGGTTTCTCTAATGGTTTTTACTCTTCCGCCGTTGTTTGGAGAAGGATATCAATTTATTGTTGGATTAGCTTCGGGACACGAGGAGTTACTTTTTAAGAATTCCTGGCTGCATTCTTTATTGGAGAATCATTGGTTGTTTTTAATCGCAATTTTAGGAATGATTTTTATTAAATCTTTGGCTACTGCGATTACCTTAGGCGGAGGAGGAAATGGCGGGAATTTTGCACCTTCTTTATTTATTGGTGCATACCTTGGTTATTTAGTGTCCGAGTTTATGAATTTCGTCAGTAAAATAGAACTGCCTGTTGCAAATTTTACCATGGTAGGCATGTCGGGTTTATTAGCAGGAATCTACCATGCGCCACTCACAGCAATCTTTCTTATTGCAGAACTAACTAACGGATATTCTTTGATTATTCCATTGATGATTGTTTCGTCGATAAGTTTTGTAATTTCTAAATATTTTGAACCTTATGGAATGGATTTAAAGTCTCTAGTTAATAAGAAAACCGCAACGGCGGGGGATAGGGATTTTACCTTGTTGATACAATTGGATGTGAGCGATGTGACCGATAAATCGTTTATCATGATTCCTTCCTCGATGCTAATTTCTGATTTTGTGCCTATCGTAGCGAAATCGACGGATGTATTTTATCCCATTATGGATCAGCAAGGTGCTTTTGAGGGCTTTGTGGTTGTGGATGATATTCGGGCCTTGTTATTGAATAAGGAATTTGATCATAGCTTGGAGGTCTCTAGCATTATGTCTATGCCGAGTATAATTCTAAATACATCTCACACCTTCATCGATGTAATTCATTTTTTTGATAAGTCTGATTTGAATTTTCTGCCGCTTATAGAACAAGATGAGTTTCTTGGTTATGTAAGTCGCGTAAAGGTATACAATGCTTACCGCGAAAAAATTAAAGAACAAAATCTGGATTAGGAGAACTCCCTTGTCAAGAAGGATTATTCCCCATCATATTCTACCCAATTCTTTTCTGTTTCAAACAGCTTAATGGATAGTTTACCATAGGATTGTAAGTGAGGTAATAGGCGATTGTAACACACCATGGCGATGTTTTCAACGGTGGGATTTAGGTCAAAGAACTCGGGACAATCGAGGTTTAAGTTTTTATGGTCGTATCGATCTTCGACCTCTTTTTTAATGATGGTCTTTAGAATTTTCACATCAATGATGTATCCTGTCTCGGGATTGATTTTACCGTCAATACCCACTTCCAAGACGTAGTTATGTCCGTGAAAATTAACATTATTACACAGTCCAAATACTTCGTTGTTCTTTTCATTGTCCCAATCTTTTCTATACAAGCGATGAGCTGCATTAAACGTTGCACGTCGAACTATTTTCATATTTTTAGAAGTTCCACAAAGGCCGATTTATATTCAAGTACAATTTTTTTGAACCAAGCGGTATAGTGCGATTCATTCTTTTCAATATCATCTTCAATTTCATGCATTGACATCCATTTGTAATCACAAACTTCTTCAGGATTTATCCGAGGTTCATCATTCGTGAAACCAATGAGCACATGGTCTAATTCATGCTCTACTAAATTATTTTCTAATTCAGCGCGATAAATAAAACTGAACAAGGGTGCTAAGGAGGCGGTCATACCCATTTCTTCTTTTAATCGGCGATTGGCAGCTTCGCATATCGTTTCTCCCGGAAGCGGATGACTACAACAGGTGTTTGTCCATAATCCCTCTGAATGGTATTTTCCAAAAGCCCGTCGATGAATAAGTAATTTTCCAGATGAATTAAAGATTAATACGGAAAATGCACGATGTAACATCCCTTGCACATGGGCTTCCATTTTTTCCATGGTGCCGATCTCTTGGTCATGCTTATTGACTAGGATTACTTCTTGTATCATAACAGGTTTAAATTATGTCGGACATATGAGGAAAGTAATAAACCTACCTTGCGATTGTTTGGTATACGTACTCGTTCGTGTAAAATTACCTTGGCTGGGGTGTTTTTAATTTTCTTGAACAGTTTGTAGTAATAGATATATGCTAAATAAACACCAAATCGTGCTTTTTTCGGAAGTTCAAGAATCCCTAGATACCCAGCGTGGAAATCTGCTTCAATATCACGTTCAATGTCATGCTTTACCGTGGCATTGAATTCATTCATATCAATCCCTGGGAAATAAACCCGTCCTAAGTGCTTATAATCTGCGTTTAAATCACGTAAGAAATTTATTTTTTGGAAGGCTGAACCCAATTTCATTGCCGCGGGTTTTAGTCGGAGGTATTCCGATTCGTTCCCGTCTACAAAAATTTTCAAGCACATCAGGCCAACAACTTCTGCAGAACCAAGAATATACTTTTTATATTGCTCTTCATCGTAGGCCTGTTTGTCCAGGTCCATTTTCATCGATTCTAAAAATGTTTCAATCAAATCCAACGGAATTTGGTATTTATTTACAACCCATTGAAAGCTGTTTAGAATCGGATTAAGTGAAATCCCGTCCTTAATAGCCTGATAGGTTTGCTTTCTAAAATCTTCCAATAACCATTCTTTGTCAAACCCGTGAAATGAATCAACGATTTCATCTGCAAAACGCACAAAACCATAAACGGAATATATGGGTTGCTGTATTTCTGCATGAAGCATTTTTATACCTAACGAAAACGAAGTACTATAACGCTTTGTTGTAAGCATACTCATTTCATAGCTTATATTGTCAAATACTTGTTTCATTTCTTGGCGTGTTGATTGATATAGTTGGCGACTACTTCTCCTGAGATAATTGAGGGCGGTACACCTGGACCCGGAACAGTGAGTTGACCGGTATAGTAAAAGTTTCTTAGGTTTTTATTTTTTATCTGCGGTTTAAAAATAGCGGTCTGCTTGAGGGTGTTTGCTAACCCATAGGCATTTCCTTTAAACGCATGATAATCTTCTTTAAAGTTGGAAATTGAAAAACTTCGTTTGTAAACGATGTTGTCCTTGATGTCATTTCCCGTCAAATGCTTTAAGCGATTAAGTAACAAATTGAAATAATGTTCTCTAGTTTCTTCATCATCTACTAAATCTGGTGCAATAGGAATTAGGAAAAATAAATTCTCAGAACCTTCCGGTGCAACTGATGTATCAGTCAATGACGGAGCGCTCAGATAAAATAAAGGAGCCGTAGGCCATTTCGGATTTTTATAAATTTCTTTACCGTGTTCCTCAAGCGATTCATCAAAAAATAAGTTGTGATGTTGTATATTCGATACACGCTTATTGATTCCCACGTAATAAAGTAGGGCGGATGGCGCCATAACCCGTTTGTCCCAATAGGCATCTGAGTAGTTAGCTGAACCATTAAGTAACGCTTTTTCAGTGTGTTGGTAGTCAGCTGAGGAAATAAACACATCGGATTCATAGCGATTTCCGTGAATGTCGATGGCAGCATTTACCTCGCCGTTAGATTTTTCTAATCGGTTGATTTGGGCATCTGTGATAATTTTCACACCTTGTTCTTTTGCGATTTTCTCAAAGGCTTCAATAAACTTATACATTCCGCCCATTGGATACCAAGTTCCCAACTCCATGTCAGCATAATTCATTAATGAATACAATGCAGGGGTGTCTTTTGGCATGGCGCCCAGAAACAAAACAGGAAATTCTAAGAGAGCACGTAATTTCGGATGCGTGAAGAATCGATTGATGTAGGATGAAAAGGAGTTTGTTAAATCCATAGATAGCAAGCCTTTTAGTAGACGTGCGTCCATGAACTCGGTTAATTTCATCGAAGGCTTATAAACCAAATCCTTCATTCCTACTTCATATTTATATTTTGCGTCCTTGAGGAATTTCTGCAATTTTAAGGAGCTACCGGGCTCTAAGGATTCGAACATCGCTTCGAGTTCACCCATCGTTGCAGGAATATCAGAAAAACTTTGGTCTGCCCAATAAACTCGGTACGAAGGGTCAAGTCGTTTTAACTCATAAAAATCAGCTGTGGTGTATCCGAATTTTTGGTAAAATTGTTCAAACACATCAGGCATCCAATACCAACTTGGGCCCATATCGAATGTAAAACCCTCTTGAGAAAATTGACGAGCACGACCTCCAATGGTTGGATTTTTTTCCAAAATGGTTACGTCCCACCCAGATTTTGCGAGAAAAGAAGCAGCTGATAATCCGGAAATTCCTGCGCCTAAAATAGTAGCTTTTTTCTTCATGAACTTAGTTGTCTAAATATTGATAGTCTGGCAACTGGTCCATTAGCCGCTTTCTTGCGATGAAGATACGACTTTTAATCGTACCGATTGGTAAATTCATTGAATCCGCGATTTCCTTGTATTTATATCCTTCAAAATGCATTTTAAATGGCATTCGCAACTCGTCGGTTAAATCTTCTATTTTTTGAGTAATTTCTTTAGTGGCAATGCGCTCTGTTGGAGAATCCATGCTTGACTTGTGGTTGGTAACCATGTACGAATCTTCCGAGTGATCAAAAATCATTCGTGTTTTTGCATTACGGCGATATTGATTAATAAATATGTTACGCATAATCGTAAACACCCATGCCTTAAAGTTTGTGTTTGGCGTATAATATGAACGATAGTTTATCGCTTTGAGTAAGGTCTCTTGCGTTAAATCACGGGCATCTTCACGATTCTTGGTGAAGTTCAATGCAAAAGAAAATAGGTTCCCCTGCAAATCGATTAAGGCTTCGTTGAATTCTATTGTTGACATATTGTTTAATTAATTCGATTTAAAATTAAACAAAAGTGTTTAACAAAACATTAAAAAAATTAAACAAAATTAAAAAAAGTGTTAATTTAACACCTAATTACCTGTAAATCAGACTTATAATTATTGAATGTTTTTTAGCATGATCTCGGTCATGCGTTCCAAATCATATCCCAATTTCCAATCCCAATCCGCTTGTGCGTAGCAATCGTCAATTGAATTAGGCCACGAATCGGCAATGGCTTGACGAAAATCTGGTTCATAAGTCATTTCAAATGCCGGAAGATGGTTTTTGATGGAAGAAGCTATTTCTTCTGGGGTAAATGATATTCCGCCGAGGTTGTATGCTGATCTAATCCGTAAACGCGAAGCCGGCGCATCCATTAATTGTATCGTTGCTCGAATCGCATCGTCCATGAACATCATTGGTAACGAGGTATCTTTCGAAAGGAAGCACGTGAATTTTCCTTCTTGTTTTGCTTTGTAAAAAATATCAACGGCATAATCCGTAGTGCCACCTCCCGGTGGACTTTTGTAGGAAATAAGTCCCGGGTACCGTATACTTCTCACGTCAACACCGAACTTTTTATTATAATATTCGCACCATCGCTCGCCCGCTTGTTTGGATATTCCATATACCGTACTTGGTTCCATCACGGTGTATTGAGGGGTGTTATCTGATGGTGTTGTTGGGCCGAATACAGCAATTGAACTTGGCCAAAAAATCTTTTTTACATACCCTTCTTTCGCTAGGTCTAGGATGGTAAAAAGTCCATCCATGTTTAATTTCCACGCGAAATCAGGATTTTTTTCTGCGGTTGCGGAGAGCAGTGCCGCGAGAAGATAAACAGTTTCTATTTGATTATCAATAATATAGCTTCGTACAGCATCACGATTCAAAATATCCATTTGAACGTAAGGACCGTCCTGAATCAGTGTTGGTGCGACTTCTTTAATGTCAGCAGCAATAATTTGATCGGTTGCATATTGGTTTCTTAACGCTAAGGTTAATTCTGTGCCAATTTGTCCTCCAGCTCCAATGATTATTGTTTTTCCCATAAGCACAAATTTAACCAAGAAAATGCCCGAAAAAAATGGAATTTATAAAAACTGACGAAAATCATTTGTAACTTGGTCAACCTAGCGGTACATTTGATTTTTAAATTTCAAAAAAATGCCTTTTTACCATAAACTTGGACAAATTCCAGCAAAACGTCATACGGTGTTTAGACAGCCAAATGGCAGTTTATACCACGAACAACTCTTCGGAACAGTTGGTTTTGATGGGATGTCAACCTTAATGTATCATGTTCATCCGCCAACAGTGGTTAAGGAGATTAAAGGTCAAACGAATGTTGCTCCGGAGGTTGCTTTAGAAAAGCACATGACCATGTTCTCGTTGCAGGGATTTCAATTAACTCCTAAGACTGACTATTTAGACAGTAGAACCGCCGTTTTAGTGAATTCCGATTGTTATATTGAGTTAGCCGCTCCGCAGCAATCCATGACCGATTATTTCTACAAGAATGCGGATGCAGATGAGGTGTTATTTGTGCACAAAGGCAGCGGTACCTTAAAGACTCAGCTTGGAAACATTGATTTTTCCTACGGCGATTACCTGGTGATTCCACGCGGTATGATTTATCAAATTCATTTTAATGATTCGAATAACCGCTTATTTGCCGTACAATCATTCAATCCGGTGTACACTCCAAAACGTTACAGAAATTGGTTTGGACAATTATTGGAACATTCGCCCTTCTGTGAGCGTGACATTCGACCACCCCATGTTTTAGAAACGCACGATGAAGAAGGCGAGTTTTTAATCCGAATAAAAAAACAGGATGTCCTTTATGATTATGTGTACATGCATCATCCATTTAATGTGATTGGCTGGGATGGATATAATTTTCCATATGCCTTCTCAATTCATGAATTTGAGCCGATTACTGGTAGAGTGCATCAGCCACCTCCAGTGCATCAAACCTTCGAAACAACCGGCTTTGTGATGTGTTCTTTCGTTCCTCGACTATATGATTATCATCCCGATTCAATTCCAGCACCTTACAATCACAGTAACATTGATTCTGATGAGGTCTTATACTATGTTGATGGAGATTTTATGAGTAGAAATAACATTGAGCAGGGACAGATCACCTTGCATCCTGCAGGGATTCCTCACGGACCGCACCCGGGAGCGTATGAGCGAAGCATTGGAAAAACCGAAACACAGGAATTAGCGGTAATGATTGATACCTTTAGGCCGTTAAAGGTTACAAAACAAGCCTTGGGATTAAAAGTTGATGGCTATGAAAAGTCATGGATTCATTAAAAAATATTACAATTTAAAATGGGAGCAGAAATAAAAAATTTAAAAGACATTGCAAACTATGAGTATGGCCTGAAAAAAATCTTCGAAGATGCCGAAGATTTCTTGCCTTTACTTGGGACAGATTATGTGGAATTGTATGTAGGTAATGCCAAACAGTCGGCCCTCTATTATAAAACAGCCTTTGGATTTCAATCAGAAGCTTATGCTGGATTGGAAACAGGAATGAAAGACCGTGTTTCCTATGTGTTACGTCAAGACAAGATTCGATTGGTATTAACTACGCCTTTGAATGAGGGTGGAGCATTAAACGAACACATTGTAAAACATGGTGATGGAGTGAAGGTTGTTGCTTTATGGGTTGAGGATGCAACTAAAGCATTCGAAGAAACCGTAAAACGAGGTGCTAAACCGTACATGGAACCTACACGAGAGGAAGATGCTCATGGGTATGTAGTACGTTCAGGGATTTATACGTACGGAGAAACCGTACACATTTTCGTAGAGCGGAAAGGATATGATGGCATATTCCTACCGGGATATAGAACATGGGAATCGCATTATAATCCAACGCCTGTTGGTTTAAAATTTATCGATCATATGGTTGGAAATGTAGGTTGGAACGAAATGAATACCTGGGTTGAGTTTTATGCCAAAGTCATGGGATTTGCTCAAATTGTTTCGTTTGATGATAAAGACATTTCCACGGATTATACGGCCTTGATGTCTAAGGTAATGAGCAACGGAAATGGTCGAATTAAATTTCCTATTAACGAACCGGCAGAAGGAAAAAAGAAATCACAAATTGAGGAGTACATTGATTTTTATAACGGTCCTGGAGTTCAGCACATCGCTGTTGCAACAGACGATATTGTTTCAACCGTATCAGCCATGCGTGATCGAGGCGTAGAATTCTTATATGTTCCTGAAACGTATTATGATGATTTATTGGAGCGGGTAGGGGAAATTGATGAAGATGTTGCGACCTTAAAGAAGCACGGAATTTTGATTGACCGTGATGATGAAGGGTATTTGTTGCAATTATTTACTAAACCAGTTGTAGACCGTCCGACCTTATTTTTTGAGATTATTCAACGAAAAGGCGCACAGTCTTTTGGTAAAGGAAATTTCAAAGCCTTGTTCGAAGCCATAGAGCGAGAGCAAGAGAATCGTGGAACTTTGTAATTGAAAATTCACATAACAAAAAAGGGAGGCATCGCCTCCCTTTTTTAATTAGATCGATTTGAATTCTTATACGGTCATGATGTCCTTTTCCTTAACATCGAGAATGTCATCAATGCGTTTAATAAAACTGTTCGTGATTTGCTGTACATTCTCTTCTGCTCCTTTGGCTAAATCTTCAGAGAGGCCTTCGCTTTTCATGTCCTTAATCATGTCCATGGCGTCTTTTCGGTTATTTCGTACACCTACTTTTGCATGTTCACATTCAGCCTTTGCGCGCTTAACTAGATCCCGTCGGCGTTCCTCAGTTAACGGTGGTACAGAAATTATCAATTGTTCTCCGTTGCTTTGAGGGTTTAGTCCAAGATTGGCATTAAGTATTCCTTTCGCAATATCATTTAACAAGGGTTTTTCCCACGGTTGAACCACGATGGTTCGGGCATCCACGGTATTTACATTGGCCACTTGTTGCAGGGGAGTCATGGATCCGTAATATTCCACCATTACACCATTCAACATAGCTGGACTTGCTTTTCCAGCCCTTACTTTGCTTAATTCTGCTTCTAAATGGACGAGTGTCTTTTCGTTGGAAGACTTGAACTCGTCAAAGATCATATCTAATTCTTCTGTCATCGGACTAATTATGTACGAGGGTTCCTACTTTGTTTCCTTTAAGTAAATCTTTAAGATTACCTGCCGTATCCATATCAAATACGATGATTGGAAGGTCATTTTCTTTGCAAAGTGTAAACGCCGTTAAATCCATAACGTTTAAGCCTTGTTGATATACTTCGTCAAAGGTAATTTTCTCATATTTCACAGCACTGCTATCTTTCAATGGATCGGCAGTATAAATACCATCTACTCGAGTACCTTTTAAAATAACATCTGCATTAATTTCTATGGCTCTTAAGCTAGCAGCAGAATCTGTAGTAAAGAATGGGTTTCCAGTTCCTGCGCCAAAGATTACAATTCTTCCTTTTTCCAAATGACGAACAGCTCTTCTTCGTATAAACGGTTCAGCAATGGCTTTCATTTCTATTGCAGAAAGTAATCTGGTCTGCAAACCGACGGTTTCCAAGGCAGATTGCAAAGCCATGGAATTAATCATGGTAGCCAACATGCCCATATAGTCGCCATGGGTACGATCCATACCGCCTTCTTCTGCTTGAACGCCTCTAAAGATATTTCCACCACCAATTACAATGGCAATTTCAATACCCATTTCATGGATTTCTTTAATTTCAGCGGCGTAGTTCGCAAGACGTTGATTATCAATTCCAAATTGTTTTGAACCCATTAAGGATTCACCACTGAGTTTTAAAAGGATGCGTTTGTACTTCATGATTGGATTCAAAGATAATTAAAATGCTGTTTTTAGTGCAAAAAAAAACCCCGTATTAACGGGGCTTAGTATTAACTTAAAGAAAATCTTCGGAAATCCGTGACGGTAAGTCCTTTCTCCGTAGTATTTAAAAACTGCTCTACAGTCAATTTGTTATCTCGAACGAATTGTTGGCTAAGTAGGGTATTCTCTTGGAAGAATTTATTCAAACGACCCATAGCAATTTTTTCTGCCATGTCTGCCGGTTTCCCTTCTTGAATTGCCAATTCTTTACCAACTTCGATTTCACGTTCAATAGTTCTAGCATCAACGCCATCTTTATTGATAGCAATTGGGTTCATTGCAGCAACTTGCATTGCTACTTGACGTCCTGCTTCAGTTGCATCTCCAGAGGCGCTGTTCAATACTACCATTGTCGCTAATTGGTTACCCGGGTGATTGTAAGCAACAACACTTTCTCCGCGCATTACTGCATAGCTAGAAAGGTCTAGTTTCTCACCAATAACACCAATTTGCTCAGTGATTTTGTCTTCAACACTTAATTTACCATCATATGATAATGCTTTAAGTGCTTCTGCAGATTCAGGTAAGTTCGCAAGTGCTAAGTCAACTAAGGATTGAACAAGAGAAACATATCCTTCGTTTTTTGCAACGAAATCTGTTTCACAATTCAACGCTAAAATAACTCCTGCTTTTCCATCTGCAGTTGATTGTGCAAGGATAATTCCTTCTTTGGCTTCATTATCACCGCGTTTTGCTGCAATTTTTTGTCCTTTTTTGCGAAGTATATCAATGGCTGTTTCAAAATCACCGTTTGCTTCCACTAGGGCGTTTTTACAATCCATCATACCGGCACCGGTTTGCTGTCTTAATTTGTTTACGTCTGCTGCTGTAATTGCCATGACTTAAAAAATATAAATGTTAAATAATTATGCTTCTTCTGTTGCTGACTCTTCGGCAGATGCGTCTTCAGTTGAAGTTTCTTCAGCCACTGGAGTTTCTTCAACCGCTGGAGTTTCTTCAACCGCTGGAGTTTCTTCAACCGCTGGAGTTTCTTCAGCCACTGGAGTTTCTTCAGCCACTGGGGTTTCTTCAACCGCTGGAGTTTCTTCAACCGCTGGAGTTTCTTCAACCGCTGGAGTTTCTTCAACTGCTTCTACAACAGGTGTTTTAACAGCTGCTTTCTTTTCAGCTACTGGAGCATCAATAACTACTTCTTCAGACCCTTCATCAGATGAATCACCTTTCATGTTCTTTCGATCTTCAAGTCCTTGTTGTATTGCGTTACAGATTTCATCCAAAATTAACGCGATAGATTTAGTAGCATCGTCGTTAGCAGGGATAGGGAAATCAACCAATTTAGGATTTGAATTCGTATCTACAATTGCAAAGGTTGGAATATTCAAACGTTTTGCTTCAGCTAAAGCGATGTGCTCTTTTAAGATATCAACGATAAAAATAGCTGCTGGTTGACGAGTCATATCAGCGATAGAACCAAAGGTTTTTTCTAATTTCTCACGTTGACGTGACTTGAATAATTTCTCACGTTTGTTTAAGGTATCCCACGTACCATCCGATTTCATTTTGTCAATTAATGACATTTTACGGATAGATTTTCTCGTTGTTTGAAAGTTGGTAAGCATACCACCTGACCAACGCTCAGTAACGAACGGCATATTTACTTTAGCAACGCGTTGCGCAACAATTTCTTTTGCTTGTTTTTTAGTGGCTACAAATAATACTTTTTTACCTGATTTCGCGATTTGTTTCATCGCAGCAGAGGCTTGTTCTAAATGAACAATAGTTTTATTTAAATCGATAATATGGATTCCCTTTTTCTCTTCGAAAATATAAGGAGCCATTGCTGGATTCCATTTTCTTTTAAGGTGACCAAAATGAACTCCTGCTTCGAGAAGTCTTTCAAATGTTAATTTTGACATATATAATTGTTTACGTTCCTAATTTAAAGCAATTGTTGAGGGTTGAAAAGGTACTCAACAATTTGGATACTAAACCTCCAACTCTTCGATTAACGTTTCGAGAACTGGAATTTCTTTCTTGCTTTCGGCTGTCCTGGTTTTTTACGTTCTACCATTCTTGGATCACGTGTCATTAAACCTTCAGCGCGTAGTGCTGGTTTAAAATCTTCAGATATTTCAACCAATGCTCTTGAAATCCCTAATCGAACTGCTTCCGCTTGTCCGTTGATTCCACCACCGTTCACGGTAACTTTAACGTTGTACTGTCCAACAGTATCAGTTAATTCAAATGGCTGGTTAATTTTGGTTAACAATAAATTTGTAGGGAAAAATTCAGAAACTGGACGATTGTTAATCGTTACTTCTCCTTTACCTTTTGAAAGATAAACACGCGCTACGGCTGTTTTTCTTCTTCCTAAAGCATTTGTAATATCCATGAGTTATAATAAATTGTCTAAGTTCAACACTTCAGGTTGTTGCGCATCATGCTTGTGCGCAGATCCCTTGTATACTTTTAAGTTGGTGTAAATTTGACGTCCCAACGTATTTTTTGGTAACATTCCTTTAATCGCTTTTTCAATTAAACGCTCAGGATGTTTCTTCAACATGACTTCGGCTGAAGTAAATCGCTGACCACCTGGGTAACCAGAGAATCTTACGTATTCTTTATCTTCTAACTTGGTACCAGAAAAAGCAACCTTCTCTGCATTGATAATAATCACGTTGTCCCCGCAATCTGCATGAGGTGTGTAACATGTTTTGTATTTACCACGCAGCACCTTTGCTACAACACTAGCCAAACGACCAACATGTTGTCCTGATGCATCCACAATGAACCACTTTTTTGCTGCGGTAGCAGTGTTTCCTGAAATTGTTCTATAACTTAACGTATCCACAATCTTAATAATTTAATTGTAAAACCCTATTTTAAGGGGGTGCAAAGATAGAAGGAATGTTTTAATAATCCAACCCGAGTTGTAAAAAAAAGTGCAATTATTTTGATTTAAATGCGCTGATCGCATTTCGCGTAAATTCACTAAGCACCAATCTACCACTAATTCCAGCGCGTTCTTCTAATAAATCATCCCAATGCGAGGTGCCTTGCCAAAAGATTTGTTTTAGGTCTTTCATGGCCTCTGGATTTGAATTAGAAAGACGCACTGCAAGCTTCTCAACGGCTTCATCCATGGCCTCAACACTATCAAAAACTTCGGCATAGAGCCCTTTCGCTTTTGCCCATTCTGCACTCCGCCATTCTGTTGCATTAATGGCTAATTCACTCATTGCCGACAATCCGATTTTTCGTTCAACAGCCGGTCCGACAACAAAAGGACCTATTCCAACGGCTAATTCTGAAAGTTTTACTTCTGCTCGTTGGGTTGCAAAGCAATAATCTACAGCAGATGCTATGCCTACACCTCCACCTACAGCTTTTCCTTGCACTCGACCTATAATTAATTGGTCTACTGTTCTACACGCATTGATGACCTGAGCAAATCCAGAAAAGAAAACTTTCCCCGTATCTAAGTTATCAATCGAAACCAATTCGTCGAAACTTGCACCGGCGCAAAATGTTTTATCACCAATGGATTTTAAAATGATTACACGAACTTCCTTAGATGAACCTATTGAACGGATTTCATTTGCTAAAGCTCTTAATATTTCGCCTGGTAATGAATTGCTTTGCGGGTGACCAAAAGTAATGGTTGCTATTCCGTTTGCAATGCTACTGCTTACTGAACCGTTTTCCATATTATTTAAGTGTAAAACTATCAGTTCCTATGAGCTGGCCTTCGCAATAAACTCTAACCTTGTAGTTCCCTTTGCCAACTTCAATCCCTTTTAAATCGTAGTATATCGTTAAATCAATAGCCTGATTGTTATAATCAATGTCTTTTTTGTCTGAGTATCCTTGTTGTCCATTTTCCGTTTCTATTACATAGTTTGCTTTACTTTGTAATACTACCCCGTTGGGTCTAACAATTTGTAAATATACAGATTTCCTCCCTCTGCTAGCAATTTGATTTTCACCGATGGTAAAGGATGATCTCATTTGAATCACATTTTTAGCTTTGGTTGTTGGTTCTGTGGTGTTGTTTAATTTCATGCGTAACGCTTCAGAATTAAATCCATACGCTTGAAGTTTTGCTCCTTTCTTGAGTTGTTCTGATTTTTGTTCAGCGTCTTTTTTATACGTATCCCTTTCGGTAGTCGTTTCAGTAAGCTTGGTGTTCGTTTCGTCAAGAACTGAAGTTAATTTGGTGTTTAATGTGTTCAATGAATCTATCTGTTTTACATAGCCTCTCATTATTGATCTTAACACTTCATTCTCTTTCTTTAAATTGAAAAGTTCACGAGCAGATAATTTCTTGTTCGTATTGAGTTGGTTTAATAATTGTGAAATCTGCGCTTTTTGTTTATTCAAACTGTCTGCTTTGCTTTGGTCCATTTCGATCAATTGATCGTAGGTATCAAGCATGTTCTTAAAATCTGTTTTTAAATCATTCGACAACCCACCAACATACCCTTCTAACATCTTATTCATGCCTTCCATATCGGATTTTAAAATCAAGTTGTCATTCTGACATTGATCTAATTCGGATCGCTTAGCGGACCACATAAAGGTTAGTGTCGCTAATCCAATCAGCAAAATACCGATTACACTGTAGAGCAATAAGTTAGACGATTTTGATTGGGTTTCATTCATGATAATGTATTTTAAGCAAAGGTAAGATAAAACAATTTAAGTTCCATGCGATTTTTGGACTGAAACATAACGAATAAAGCGTAAAATGGATGCTTCGCCGACGGCGGTAAATCGAGAATCACTGCTTGCGGGATATGGTCCCCCATGATGCATTTCCCGAATAACAGCCACCCCCGTAGGTACTCCAGATAAAATTACTCGGCCCGCCATGGAACATGCAAGATTGAGAAGCGTTGATTGCTCTGGGTTCTTTCCGATTATTGTCGTGGTAAGTTGTCCCTTAAGTTTGGTAAGTGTATGCGCTAACATTCCGATATCATTATATTCAGACAACACGCAAAACGGACCAAAAACCTCTTGCCTTAATCTCTCGAAATGGTTTAATTCAGTATTTTGTACATGCATAAATCCTTGGGTTACCCTAAATTCTTGGTCTTGCTTTATGTATAATTTGCCCGTATTTGTTGATTGAATTTCATTAAGTCGCGTTTCATAACGGCTTTGAATGCTTGGATGCAACATCGGGTGGGTTGGCGTTTGATTAAATCGCGCATTCAACGTTTGAATTGCTTCTTCAATCAATGAACTGGGGCAAAAAACAACCCCGGGTTTTGTGCAAAACTGACCCGCGTCCGTTGTTATTGAATCAACCAATGCATGTAAATGAGCTGTGAGGTCCTCTATATCTGGTAAGATGACAACTGGATTTAAACTGCCCATTTCAGCGAAAAACGGAATCGGATCCTTGCGGTTTTGGGCGATTCGGTAAAGTGCCATCCCACCTTCATAACTACCGGTAAAACCGCAGCCTTTGATACGTGTATCTTGAACTAAGGCCTGCCCAATACGATACCCGTCGTCCATTAAATGGCCAAAAATCCCAGGATGTAACTTGAGTTTACTTAGTGTATCACGAATGATTTCTGAACTTAATAAACTGGTTCCTGCATGGAAGGGGTGACCTTTAACGATTACCGGACATCCCGCGGCAAAAGCACCCATAACGTCTCCTCCTAAGGTGGAATAGGCTAGTGGAAAGTTAGATGCGCCAAACACGGCTATCGGGCCTACAGGTATAGGTTTTTTTGAAATGACTCGGTCCGCTAATGTGGATTCTGTGCGCTGCTGTTCAAGTGCAATTGCTGCATCACGATACACGCGCAGTTGGTTTAAAGTGCGTTCAAATTCTATTTCAAATCGAGGGCGGCCAAGGCTGGTTTCTGACGCGTATAGCTCAAACAAGTCTTGTTTGCGAACAACAATTTCTTCGTGAAGTTCATTTAAAAAATTTGTCCGAACGTTTATGTCGAGTAAAATGCTTGAATCATGTGCATCCGATGCTTGTTCAAGACATTTGGATAAATCATCAAATGAAGAAACGGGATAAGAAATCGGATTAATGGTGCCTGTACGACAATGATATGTCTCAATAAAATTAGGCAAGAACTTAAACCGCTTCCACGGTAAACGTATACGATTCCATGATGGCGTTCACTAGCATTTTTTTGCATGCTTCGTTTACGCGTTCTTTGGCAGCTTCCATCGAGTCTGTTTCAACAAATAAGCGAATATGTCTTCCGATTCTCACGCCTTCTATTTCATGCATTCCAATGGATGACATGGCGTGGGTTACTGCTTTGCCTTGTGGGTCTAATAAGGCATCGTGTGGCATTACGTCTATTTCAGCTTTGAATTTCATGGTGCTTCGTTGTGTTGTGCTCAATAATGGATAAAATCACATACAAAATTACAATTATTGGTAGTGCGTAGATTTGAAAAACAAAAATTGTTATCAACGAAATTCCTAACAAAAGGTATTGATAGATATTGCTTTTAAGGCTGAAATTCTTGATTTTTAAAGAAAGTAAGGGGATTTCAGAAATTAACAACAGTGGAAATACTAATGCGGTACATGCCATAACTAAAGGGTTTAATACCCATGGGTAAGACGGCTCAAAAGGGGTGGTGTTTTCAAGTCCGATTTGCCAGTACAGCAAGGGGAAGAACAAAAAGAATATGGTACTGGTCGGAGTAGGCACTCCAATAAAGCGATCTGTTTGGCGGGTATCATTGTTGAATTTAGCCAGTCGAAACAAGGAAAAGAAGGGAATGCTGAGGGCACATAAACTTAACCAATCGGTATAGTTGTGAAATTGGAAATAATGAAATTTTAAGTACGTGGCTCCCAAGTTCCCATTAAGTCTTAGCTCAATGGTGATAAACATGAGTATTCCCGGAGCTAAACCAAATGATACCAAATCAGCCAATGAGTCTAGGTCTTTACCAATCGGAGAGCTTATTCCAAGTTTTCTTGCTACAAACCCATCAAAGAAATCGAATACCATCGCCAAAATGAGGAGTAAAGCACTTATTTCTAGCCTTCCAAAAAAAGCGAGAATAATTGCCATTACGCCACAAATAAAGTTGCTCGAGGTAATTAAATTCGGAGGATTAAACAACTTCTGACCCATTTCATTCATTTCGAGCTAAGGTAATTCAAAAATCGCTTATATTTATCGAGTTAAATCTTTCTTTACACAATAAATGCTGTTGTTTAAGAGTTTAAGAGGCCCAAATTTTTATATGAAATACATCATTCTCTCCCTTGTTTTAATTCAGTTTTTCTCTATTAAAGCCCAGGCGCCCAAGTACTCTAATGAATTCCTGCATCTTGGCGTTGGAGCTCAGGCTTTTGCTATGGGTAACGCTGTTGCTGCCTCGTCGGAGGATGTAACCGCAGGGTATTGGAATCCTGCAGGCTTAACGAGCGCCACGGAATGGCTTCAGGTTTCAGCCATGCACTCAGAGTATTTCGCGGGTATTGCCAAATATGATTACGTGGGCGTTTCGCATTCACTCGGTAAAAAAGGCGTTCTTGGCTTTACCTTCCTTCGCTTTGGAGTAGACGATATTCCCAATACCACACAACTTATAGACAATGACGGTAGAATTAATTATGATAACGTGACCACCTTTACCGCGGGTGATTACGCGTTTATGGGGTCTTATGCAAAAGCCTTGGCCGTTCCTGGGTTATCTTTGGGAGGAACTGTAAAAATAATTCATCGTCGAGTGGGAGACTTCGCGAAATCTTGGGGGTTTGGCTTAGATGCAGGTGTAAAATATCGCCTTAACTCGCATTGGAAATTTGGCCTGGTAGCCCGTGATGCAACATCAACGTTTAATGCTTGGATATTTAATCTTTCTCAGGACATGCAACAAGTATTCTTGTCCACGGGCAATGAAATCCCAACGAATGGACTTGAATTATCGCTCCCAAGATTCATTACAGGAATTGCTTATAATCATTCGATTGGGAATCCTGAAAAAGGATTCAACATTGCAGCCGAATTGGACATCGATGCTACGACAGACGGTATGAGAAATACACTGATTAAATCCAATACTTTTTCGCTTGATCCGCACATGGGGGTGCAATTGTCCTTCAAAGAATTAGTTAAGGTTCGCGGTGGGATTTCTTCCATTCAACAATTTAAGGCAATCGATGGCTCAAGTAGTTGGGGTGTCCAACCAAATTTAGGACTCGGTATTGGCATTAAAGGATTCAACTTGGATTATGCATTTACGCGGTTGGGTGCGGCAGAGGCAGGGTATTACACCCATGTGTTTTCATTGAAGTTCAAATTAAGTCAGCCTAAGAAAAAGTAAGGATGAAACAGTATTTAAGTGTCATATTACTCTTTTTTACCCTTCAAGTTAGCGTTAATGCCCAAACCTTCGGGAACGAATGGATTAATTACAGTCAAAAATATTATGCTTTTCCTGTACTTCAATCTGGAATTCATAAGATTTCGTATCAGAATTTATTTGACGCAGGGATTCCTGTTTCTTCCATTCCGATTTCAACCTATCAGGTGTTTGGAAAACAAAAGGAACAACCTTTATACATCATCGATGATGGGAATAATGTCTTGGATCCGTATGAGTTCATCTACTTTTATGCCGAAAAGAATGACGGCTGGCTCGATTCAACCCTCTATGATAACCCGTCGTGGTTAGGCAATCCAAAATACAGTTTATACAACGATACCATACGCTATTTTTTTAGTTGGACAAATGGTTCAGCGGGATTAAGGTTTACCCCTGAAAATGATATTGATTTCGCGAGTTATCAAACCGCTTCGCATCTCCTGTTCGAAAAGAGCCTGGTAAATGCACAAGCATATAATGAAGGGGAAATAAGTTCGCAGTCCGCAAGTTCCTTGTTTGTGCCCGGAGAAGGGTGGGGGAGTCCGATGCAAAATGGTGCCTCGGGTTATTCTTGGAACTATTCCGCCACTACATTAGATAATTTATATACCGGAGTTGATGCGCCTCAAATTCAATTAAAATCGGTAATTGTTGGGGGCTCTAACGCGTATTCACCAAATTTATATAATCATCATACCCGATTAACGATTGGTCCTAACAATAGTGTATTGCTGGATACCCTGACTGTTGGTTACAATGCGATCAATGTAACTAAACAAATTCCGGTTTCTACCCTTTCGGCCAATGGCGTAACAAATTTTAAGATCAACATTGTAGGCGATCTTGGGGTAGCATCGGATTATCAAAGTGTTAATTATTGGTCGTTTCTTTACCCACGAACCATGGCCTTGCCGGGGAGTAATAAAAGCGAGTTTTTGATTCGAAATGAACTCAATCAACCGAAGATTAAATTGGCACTCAGCGGGGTTAGTATGACTAACCCGATAGCCTTTGTGTTTGGTTCAAATCCAAAGGTGATAAATGCTGTTTTTACAGGGAACACCTGTCAATTACTCGTGCCAAACGATCCGATTTACACGAGCCAAAAGGTGGTTATTCAAGCAACATCAGCCGTTAATTCAATCCCTGGTCTAACTCCTGTAACACCATCAGCTACATTCACGAATTTTTCTGCTATACCCAATTTGGAAGCTTCCCTACTCTTTGTTTATCCTAAAAAACTTGCTTCTGGTGTGTTTGATTATGCAAATTACCGAAGTTCACCTGCAGGTGGGGATTATAATGTGATTCTTGCTGAAGTAGAAGAATTGTATGATCAGTTTGGTGGGGGAATAGTTAAGCATGTTAATGGAATTCGTCGCTATGCACAGTTTATGCACAGTTTAAGTCAGCAAAAACCTGTCGGTTTATTTCTGATTGGAAAAGGAATCCGTGAGGCGAATGTGGCTACTACGCTAGCAACTGGACCCGGTGCCCGCGCCAATGTGTTGAATTATTCTATGAATTTAGTTCCGTCTTTCGGTCAACCTTCTAGCGACCAAAGCATGACCTCCAATTTACCGGGTACAGACAAATGGACACCGCTAATTCCTACAGGTAGGATTTCCGTAAATAATCTGGTGGAACTAGCGCTTTATTTGGATAAAGTTAAAGCCTTTGAGCTTGCGCAAGATTCTACGTCCATGTATGATTCGCCTAGTAAAGATTGGCAAAAGCATCTGATTCACTTTGCTGGCGGGGGCAATGCCAATGAGCAGTTTATTTTTCAAACATACCTTAACGGAATGGCGGATATTGCAGAAGATGATTTTTTCGCGGGAACCACAACACGGATTGTTAAAGAGTCTGCCAATCCATTAACGCCGGCGCAAATTCAAGGCATTTCCGATCGAATATCCGAAGGAGTAAGCGTAATGAATTTTTTCGGACACGCTTCTTCATCTCAAAGTGGTTTTGATTTGAATATTGATGATCCTCAGCACTGGAATAATCAAGGCAAGTACCCCTTGTTAATCGCGAATTCATGCTACAACGGTAATATATTTTATAGTGTACCTACGAAATCTGAACAGTTTGTCTTAACCCCAAATGCAGGAGTGATTGCATATCTCGGAACACTGAATTACGGTTTTTCGGGTGCGTTAAATGACTACTCTAATCAATTCTATCGACAGTTTAGTAAACACAATTATGGAGGAACCATTGGCGAACATATAAAAAACACCATTGATTCCGTAATGAACATAAATCAACCGCTGAGTACTGAATCGGTTTTCCAACAAATGACGCTCCACGGCGACCCCATGTTGCGCCTTAATCCACACACAAAACCGGAGCTTGAATTAACGGAAGATCGTGTTTCGTTTGGTCCAGATGATATTTCATTAACTTCCGACTCGCTTGAAATTCAAATTAGATTACGCAATTTGGGGCAATCCATCCCAGGTGATTTTGCTTTAGAGATTTTACGCGACTTCCCGGGTTCAATGGCTGACTCAAGTTATGTTTTCACCATCAACGGGATCGATTATGAAAAGGAAATAACGCTTAAACTACCTTTTTATCCCCTAATCGGTGTAGGCTTGAATCAATTCACGATTACTGTGGATATCCCAAATTTTAATGATGAGGTCTACGATGAAATTAACAATAACCGCATTGTAAAGTCTTTTTATATTCGAGTAGATGGCATCGAACCAGTATTACCCATTGATTTTGCTGTCGTTCCACGTGACACCCTTGCCGTTTTTGCGTCAACTATTGATCCTTTAGCCCCTGCAAATTCGTATCGCTTTGAAATGGACACGAGCCATTTGTTTAATTCACCATTCTTAAGGTATGCTAACGTTACTGGCATCGGTGGAGTGAAGTCTGTCAATTGGAATCAATGGGTGCGGGTTTCATCCAATTCCGTAGACCCGGTCTATTTTTCGGATAGTGTGGTTTATTATTGGCGTGTTGCTGTGAATAACAGTCCCTTTATTTGGAAGAAACGATCGTTTCAATACATACCCGGTAAAGAGGGCTGGGGTCAGGATGATTTCTTTCAATTTACAGACAACTCCTTTACAGGGATTTCAATGAATAATCAACAAGAATTGCGTGAATTTGTCCCGATTCAGAAAGGCATTTCTTGTTTGGTTAAGGCTGCAACTACAGCTCCTGAGATCTATGACAATGCGTGGTATTTAAACGATGAACAGCAAGAATATGAGGTATGTAATATGACCCCGAAATTGCACGTAGCAATTGTTGATAAAGCAACCTTACTTCCATGGGAAACAAGATATACATATCCCAATGGCACCGTGGTTAATCCAGGTAATAATTTCGGGAATGCGAATGATAATTCCGGGTGTAAACCCAGGTCTATGAAGTATTTTACCTTTCATCAAAACAGTGCAGTGCAATTGGCTGCTTTCCAGAATTTAGTTCAGAATGTGGTTGAAAATGGAGATTACATTTTAGTTTATTCTCCGATGACTACGCGCTATGATTGGTGGAATACATTTGCTCCGACAATCTACCAAACCTTCGCTGGCTTGGGTTCTGATAGCATTGTTCAAGGACGACCGAATAAGCCTTTTATCTTTTTAACTAGGAAGGGTGACCCCACGTTTGTTGTGGAGAAATTTACGCAGAGTACAGAAGATATTTATATTGATACTGTGATTTTTGGTTCTCAATTAGTTGGATATGAAACTACTCCGTTAATCGGACCCGTAAGCGATTGGCAGTCTCTCTTTTGGAAACGTGATCCATTGGAAGTTCTTCCGGGCGATTCTACACGTATGCGTGTACAGGTGTATAATACAGTTGGTGCCTTAGATCACATCATTGATACACTGATGACTCCACTTGATTCTATTATTAATCTCAATAATTTAATCAATGCAGCTCAGTTCCCTTATGCTCGGTTAAACTCTTTTTATGCGGATTCAAATTTTCAAACGCCCGCACAATTGGATTTTTGGCATGTGGTATTTGCACCACTTCCAGAAGCGGCAATTGACCCATCTACTGCAATGTTTTGGTCTGCACAAAATGATTCAATACAAGAAGGGCAACCTTTAAATTTCGCTGTGGATATTCGCAATATTAGCGAGTTCAATATGGACTCATTGCTAGTTAGTTATTCGGTTATTGATGAAAATCAACTCGTTCACCCCATAACATATCCTCGACAAGCCCCCTTATTAGCCAATGGACATTTGTACGATACAATCTCAATTCCAACGTTGAATTTAACCGGGAATAATTGGTTACGGGTAGAAGTCAATCCATATTCGAACCAAAGTTTTTCGCAAACCGATCAGCCCGAGTTGACGCATATTAACAATGTTCTTCAAATGGCATTTACGATTGGTGGAGAAGATGTGAATCCAATTTTAGATGTCACCTTCGACGGACAACACATTTTAAACAATGATATTATTGCTCCTCAAAGTGAAATTCTTATTACCTTGAAGGATGATAATCCGTATCTCATTATGGATAGTGATGCCGACACTTCGTTGTTTGCGATTTATTTAACCGACCCTGATGGGGAAATGCGAAAAATACCATTTGTGGATGCGCAAGGTACGGTTGTTATGGAATGGGTTCCGGCCAATGCTACGAATAAGAAGTTTAAGATTTTATATCCGGCACTTTTCACCAAAGATGGTACGTATACACTGCTCGTGCAAGGGCAAGACCGATCAGGGAATCTATCCGGTGACTATGAATATAAAATAAGTTTTAAAGTGGTTCATGAATCTTCGATTACTGAAGTAATGAACTACCCGAACCCGTTTAGTACAAGTACTCGATTTGTCTTCACGCTAACAGGTTCCGTGTTGCCGGATGAAATGCTCATTCAAATCATGAACATTAGCGGAAGAGTCGTTCGAGAAATTAATGCGGATGAACTTGGTCAACTACGAATTGGACGTAACATCACCGATTTTGCATGGGATGGCAAGGATAATTACGGAGATTTATTAGCGAACGGAGTGTATTTATATCGTGTTATTGCGCGAAGTGGAGGTCAAGAAATAAAACACCTGGAATCGGGGGCAGACGTATATTTCCATAAAGGACTCGGTAAACTATATATTTTACGTTAGAAGAATTTACAGCTTAGTATTGCGGTGTCGTCGCCATACGGTAATTCCCCTTTCCATTCATCCAATTTTGAAAATAAGATGTTGTTCATATCTTCCATCTTGAGGGATGAAAAGGCTTGTACATTTTTTATCATCCGCTCTATTCCAAACTGTTCTCCTTCGTCATTTTCTAATTCAACTACACCATCTGTATAAAGTATCAACGTGCTTTTGGGTGGAATTACAATTTTACCTACCTGTAGATTTGGCAGTTCGTCTAACATCCCGAGTCCAATACATCCATCGTGAAGGAGTTGATATTTTCTACCCATAAGAAGAACTGGCTGATTGTGCCCTGCGTTGATATATTTTAATTTACGGGTGTATGCGTTATAGTGGGCAATAAAGAATGTGATGAATTTTTCGCCCTTTGCAGCGCCCATCACTTTTTTATTTAATTCTTCAATAAGGAACGAAAGATCGAATCGCTGGTACCTAAACAGGGTGCGTAAGGTTGCTTGGAAATTCGCCATGAGCAAAGCGGCTGAGATTCCTTTTCCAGAAACATCTGCGATACAAATAATATATTCTTCATCTCCTAAGGGGATGAAATCATAATAATCTCCGCCAATTACATGCCTAGAAATATATTTAGCAGAGATGTCCATTTTTCGGTTGGAAGGTAAATCCGATGGGAAGAGTAGTTTTTGCAATTCCGAAGCCGTTTCTAGGTCACGATTGATCATGTCTTTAGAAATCAATCGGTTCGTTAATCGCTGATTTTCAATAGCAACGGCGATTACATTGGTTAAGGTCTGTACAAATTCCAGATCTTGTTCTTTTTCGGTATTAGCTACAGCGTTTTCAGATAAAAGTAAGTAAGCCAACGGATTTCCTTTATGAAACACCGGAATAATGATATTAAATTCACTAAGTAGGCTAGAGTTAGATTCCGCTACGATGGTTAATTCTTTAATGCGTTGCAGTTGATCAAGATGTGAAGTCAGGTCAATTTTCCCTTTCATTCCAGATTTATGGAGGATTTTCCATCCATTAGAATTGGTGATCAACACGAATTTTCTGATACTCAGTTGTTCCTTAAGAATAAAGGAATAAATATTTAGTAAATCGTCTACCGAAGATTGGGTATTAATTGCTGAGGTAATCGATAGCAATGAATTGAGTTTCAATTCATGTAAGGCGAGTTGACGTTCAAGAGAGTTGATTACACGTTCGCTCATTGATGTTTTTTGAGAAAATCAGGAAGTTGTTTTACTGCGGCCATTTCTTTGAATTTTTCTCTCACTTCACTGCATGGACTTCCAAAGTAGGTGGCATTTCCTGTAAGGCTTTTTGAAATTCCACTTTGGGCTAAGATGACTGCATCATCACCAATATGAATTCCGCTTGCGCAGCCGACTTGTCCCCACATAGTTACTCGGTCGCCAATATCAACGCAACCGGCAATCCCTACATGGGAGGCAAATAAACAATTGGTCCCGATTCTGGTATCATGTCCAATCTGAACTAAATTGTCGATTTTAGTACCCTTTCCAATGTAAGTGACATCCGTCACGCCGCGATCTATGGTACAATTTGCTCCAATTTCCACATGGTCAGCAATTTCTACATTCCCACAACTAAACATTGCCGTGTATTGCTGGTTCGACTTTTTAAAGTAAAATGCAGAGTGTCCGATTACCGTATTTGGACCAATTACTACATGATTGCCAATGATTGTGTCATCCATGATGCAAACTCCGGGTGCAAGTGTTACATCAGACCCTATCGTTACATTCTTTCCTATAAAAACTCCGGGATATTCCGCCGAACGGTTAAACGGGGCACGTTCTTTTTGTGAATATCCGAACCGTGTGATTTGGTTGAAAATATCAAAGGGTTTTTCGGTAATCAACAGGCCTTTTCCTTCAGGACATTCAACCTGCTTGTCTATAATGATTACTGTAGCATTCGATTGCAGGGCTTTGTCATAGTATTTCGGGTGATCCACAAATACGATATCTCCAGGAACCACGCGGTGTATTTCATTAATTCCTGTGATGGTTAATTCAGGAGAACCAACGGAGGTGCATCCGAACTGCTTTGAGATATCGTCTAATGTGTATGTAATATCAAACTTCATGTGTATGTTGAAGGTATAAAATTAAGGACATCCTTCGCGTGAAAATTGCATGAAATAAATAGTTATGAGCGGCTTTCTGTTAGTTTATTTGAAAATTACTTCAATAGGGTTTGTTTAATTCATTTGATTTACTACCTTTGCACTCCTATTTTGTATCATGAAAAAAGAAATACATCCAGACGATTACCGATTAGTAGTGTTTAAAGACATGTCTAACGATTATGCATTTATTTGTCCATCGTGCGCTCCTGCAAAAGAAACCATTCAATGGGAAGATGGAAATGAGTATCCGTTAGTAAAATTGGATATCTCTCACAAGTCTCATCCATTCTTCACTGGAATTGCTCAGTTTGTGGATACAGCAGGACGTATTGACAAGTTCAAAACACGTTTTGGTCGTACGATGAAATAAGAACTATTGGTTTTACCATATTTAAAAACCATTCCGTTTCGGGATGGTTTTTTTTTGCGCGATTGTTTAATTGAATTTTGCCGTTGCGCGTTGAAGTCTATCTAGAATGGTTAACCCAAGGCCTTCGGCCAGCGGTTTTTCAATATAGATTACATTAAAACCACGGCCATCCATGGTAATTAAGGTATGGTACAAATTCCGAGCTACTTCTTTTAAATCACCGGTGGAGCTTAATGTCATACATGGGGCAGAAGGAAAACCTTCCGGAATGCTTTGCATGAAAATATAGCCTGTTTTTTCCTCGAATTTAAAATCCTTCGTTAGGTAGTGGAGCGGGGTTTTTGTTGCATAGTGGTATTTCACCATACCCGGTGCAAGGGGTGATTGCTCGGCTTGATTTTTTATTTCTGGAATATATCCTAAGGTTGCGGAAAGTTCATCTAAATCAATACTTCCTAAGCGATAAACAATAACCCGATCTCCATCCATACCAACAATGGTGGATTCCAAGCCATAATGACACGCTCCACCATCTAGAATTAAAGGGATTTCTCCATTTAACTGAGCTAAAACTTCTTCAGCCCGTGTTGGACTAACCAACCCATATTTATTCGCACTCGGTGCAGCAATTGGAAAATCAAGAAGATTCAACAAGGCCAAAAATTGAGGATGAGATGGGAAGCGCAAGGCCACAAGTGATGATCCACTCGTGATTTCAGTTGGCACCTTTGGTGTTTTAGGTACAAGAAAGGTAATTGGTCCTGGACTAAAATGATCGTATAAAACCTTCAATTCACCATGAAATTCCTGAATATAGGATTCCGCTTGTTCTAAATTCGCAAAGTGTAAAATCAATGGATTACTTGTTGGCCTTTGTTTTACGCTAAATATAGTTGAAACTGCTTCTGGACTTAGCGCATTTGAGGCTAATCCATACACGGTTTCGGTTGGTATTCCAATGACTTGATTCGCTCGAAGTGCATCAGCAGCTTGCTTAATATCCGTGGTTATTTGTGTAATCACGAAACAAAGATAACCGATATTTTTTGGGCGCTAATCGTGCTGTGAATCTCTTGTTAAAAAAAAAACTTCGGACCCTTGAAGGATTGGCCAACAAGGTGTATCTTTGTCTTGTTTAAAACCATTCTAAATAAGTGAAGTTAATTTTAGCAGATAGCAATCAATTGATTCGGGTCGGTTTAAAGGCTACCCTTACAGGGATGTCTGAGATAAATTCGATTACGGAGCTAAATAACGGAAAGCAGTTAATTGATTTCGCTCAGCAAGGAGGAATGGCGGTGGTGTTAATTGACTACACGGCAGAAGGATTTGATATTAATCATGTTACAGCTGCACTTCGCTTAAATCCTGAGTTAAAATTTATTGGTTTAACATACTTACAATCTGCACAAACTTTAGTCGATGCCTTACGGGGTGGTGTTATGAGTTATATAAAAAAAGATTGTGATCTTCAAGAGATTTATGATGCTGTACTTGAAACCGCTAAAGGAAATAAGTTTTTTTGTGGTAAGATTCTTGAAACCATAAATAAATCAAATTTGGATGTGGATGATATTGATAATGGCAGTTTGACCTGTGATCCAGTCATGATGTCTGACCGCGAAAATGAGATTATCGTCCTTATTGCAGAAGGCTACACCAATGATCAGATTGCTGAAATGTTATTCTTAAGTAAACATACCGTGAATACGCATCGCAAGAACATCCTCTTTAAACTGGGTGTGAAAAATACAGCCGGAATTGTTATGTATGCTGTAAAAACGCACTTAGTTTCACCAAATAAATTTCTTTTTGCGGCTAATTAAAGCGACAAATAAACTTTAAATTCACCCTTCGTTGCGTTAGGTAATTTGGAATGCTATAGTACTTTCCTTCCACATCTTGAATCCATTGTTTTGACAGTACATTATTTACCCCGAGTAAATTGAAAATTTCCAGAGACACCATGGATTCCGGTACATGGTTGTGCCACCACCCTTGTTTTTTACTTACCAAGTTATAAGATAAGCCCAGATCAACACGGAAATAGGCCTTCATTCTAAGGGTGTCTTTGTAACGATCTCCTCCTGGAGGACCATAAGGTAAAGGTGCACCGTATTGTAATCCCATTTGTACGGTAAAGTTTTCAAACCCCGGCATTTGATCTTGAACTAAGGCACCAACAGTTAAGAACTGATCGGTTGGGCGTGGAATGAACCCTGGGAAGAATGTAGCACTATCCACCACTACTTGATCTTCACTGTATCCGAAAATTATTTTCTCTCCAGCTGCATTGTAATATTCTTGGTACGAATCATATTTCAAGTTTTCCCGCGTTTGCATGATGCCAAGTTTGAAAAAGGATTCAATCCCGGGAACAAATTCTCCATGCACGTTAAAGTCGATTCCGGTGGCATAAGCTACGGCATCGTTGTTCGCATAATACCGCGTGCGCACATTTTCTATTTCATATGGATTTACGTCCCACAAATACTTGTAAAATATTTCCCCAGAAAATTTAAATGGCCGTTCACGTTGCCACATGTTGAAGAATACATCCGCACCTAACACGGCATGAACAGATTTTTGTGATTGTACCTTGGTATTTAAGTTCCCATCCAGCGTTCGAAATTCACGATAGAAGGGCAGTTGGTAATAGGTTCCTGTAGCAAAGCGATAACTCAGGTTTCTTCGAACGACTTTGTTGTTTCGCACCATGTATGCGCGGGGAAAATAGGTGGCTGAAAATCGTGGAGTGAGATAAAATTCGTTATTAACAGACGTGTAGCCAGCCCGTCCACCCAAAGAAAATGCAAATTTTGACGCACTTTCGGCAAGGGTTTCGGTGAACGTTTTGATGATTTTTTTACCGTCGATTTTTTGTTTTTGTTGCACAGTTACACGTTCTTGAAATCGCGTGTGTGATTTACTATAGTTCCACTGAAAATAGCCGGTAGCCTTATGGTTGACAAGATTTAAATTACTCTTGATGGTTTCAAATAACTCCACTTCATTTGAGTTTCCTTGCGGAACGCTGTACCCTGCCGAGTCAATCATTTTCCACTCGCTAAGCACATCCTCGAAACGATCTAATTCATACCCAGCGCCCCACAAGAGCTCAGAACTAACAAATCGCGTTCTATACATATCGATGTAATCCTTTTTAATCACATACGATCCCTCATGATATGCATTATAAATTTGTGCATTCAAGCGATTTCTCGCATGGTTTAAGAAGGTTCCAATGCCCAATACAGAAATAGAATCTCCATACTCTTCCTTGGATGGATCGGTTTCAAGTTCGTTGATGTAGTATTGTCCTTGAATATCAAAATATTCACGTTCATCCGATTGAAAACCTGTTAGAAAAAACCCAAGTTTGGTTTTTGTATTAGGGGTAAAGTTGAGTGAGGTTCCAACCATTCCTGTTTGAAATCGTGTACTTTCTTTACCATCAAAGTAAATCCTAAAGGAATAGGCTTCATTAGCCGTTCCGAAATCAGTATTTGATGTTTGTGGTGCAAAGCGGTAGTTATTGGAGGAATAATGAGCCAATATCGACCAGGTAAGTTTTGGATTAAGCTGATACTCTCCTAGAAATTGTCCATCTGCAAATACCGGATTATAGGCCCCCTTGGTCGGGAGTGAATTAAGAAAATACCCATTTGATCTGTAGCGTGCTCCCGCGACATAAGTGAATTTTTTTCCCAATGTACCTTCCACATGCGCCTCTTCACTGAGCAAGGAAAGGGCTAATGAGCTTCGAAAGGCCGTTGGTTTTTTATAGGTTATATCTAGTACAGAACTTAATCGATCGCCATATTGTGCATCAAAGCCCCCTGCTGAAAATTTTACTTTTTCTACTAAGGCTGAATGAATAAAACTCATGCCTTCTTGTTGTCCTGAGCGCGTTAAAAAAGGCCGATATACTAGGAATCCATTTACATACACTAAATTCTCATCATAATTGCCGCCACGTACATTATAGTTGGAGGTTAGTTCGTTGTTTGAGGTAGCGGGTTTTGTCAGCGTTAGGTATTTCTCAACCGAAATCATTTGCTGTAAGTCAATTGTAGGTAATTCAATTAAATCAAAGGGATCTTCCTTAATGCGTTGAACTACGACCGTTTCACTTACTTGGATTTGAAATAATACCGTTGGAATTAAAGTCACAGGACTTTTATTAACGACGATTTGACGTTTTTCTTGGTATGCTTGATAGCTAAACAACAACGAAAGCGTATCACCGAGTACTGCTTCAAAAGCGAATTTACCCTTGGCGTCTGTAGTTGAAAGCATCGTTACATGTTTCAGATCGGTGATGGTAACCTCTGAAATTGGCTTCCCTTTTTTGTCGATACAAATTCCCTCAACAGTTACCACTTGCCCGAAGGATTGGATAACAATTAAAACAAAAAAGAGGGTATTGAAAAGCTTCACAAGACAAAAGTAAACGAAAATAGGCGTGGAATTATTTTTCGTTGGCAATAATACGTAATATCCTGAGTGCTTACTTGCAAATTACGGAAGAAAAGTTTTATATTTGTGCCCCTGAAATGGAGGTTGTAGCTCAGCTGGTTAGAGCGTCGGATTGTGGTTCCGAAGGCCGCGGGTTCGAACCCCGTCTTCCTCCCAAGGTTCTTTAATGAACAAGAACTTATCCCGATTCGCAGCAGTGGTCGGGATTTTTTATACCTTTATTTGAGATCGATGGATATGAAAAAATTAGTTTTTGTTTACTGCTTCCTTTTGTTATATGGATGCCAAGCACCTGAGAAAAAGAATGATTTCGGGTCTAGTATTGTTGCAAACTCTGAAAATAAACAAGCCCTTGAAGCTACCTTGGAAGAGGCAAAAAAGGAAGAAGCTGAACGTAAAAAAACGCTCAGTTCGGTTGGTTTTGACCGCATGCTTCATGACTTTGGAAGCATCATGGCTGATGCCGACTATACCACCACATTTACCATTAAAAATACGGGTAAGAAGCCTTTATTAATCTACGAAGTAAAAGCTTCTTGTGGGTGTACAGTACCAACTTGGAATAAGAAGCCAATTGAACCGGGTTCAAGTGATCAAATAGAAGTTACATTTCATCCTGGAAAGTCACAACTCGGTGAGCAAGATAAAACTATTTCTGTAATAACAAATACATCACCGGGCGTTGCTGTATTGCAATTGAAAGCCTTTGTGAATCCTAAAAAATAAGCCATGAAAATCCATGTAATTGAAACTGGTCTCTTTAAACTTGATGGGGGAGCTATGTTTGGGGTAGTACCCAAATCACTGTGGCAAAAAACCAATCCAGCCGATGAGAATAACATGTGTACTTGGGCTTTGCGTTGCTTACTGATTGAGGACGGTAACCGCCTAATGTTGATTGATACGGGCATTGGAGATAAACAATCAGAAAAGTTCTTTTCCCATTACCATTTGCAAGGAAATGATACCTTAATTGGTTCCATTCGGAAAGCAGGATTTCACGAGGATGACATTACAGATGTGATTCTCACTCACCTTCACTTTGATCATTGCGGAGGCGCGATTACTTGGAATACGCAAAAAGACGGCTATCGTCCGGTGTTTAAACATGCGATTTATTGGAGTAATGCATCACATTGGCAATGGGCAACCATTCCAAATGCCCGTGAAAAAGCCTCTTTTTTAGCAGAAAATATTCTCCCGATTCAAGAAAGTGGGCAATTAAAGTTTGTCGAACGAACGGGTTCATTTAGTAGAGAGGCTTTTCCAAACATTGACCTTTTATTCGTGGATGGACACACGGACAGCATGATGATTCCTCACATTAAATACAAAGGGAAAACCATTGTCTTTATGGCGGATTTATTACCGAGTGTTGGGCATATTCCCTTACCCTATGTGATGGGATATGATACCCGACCCTTGATTACCCTGGAAGAAAAAGGAAGTTTTTTAGATACTGCCGCCACAGCGAATTATGTGTTGTTTTTAGAGCACGATAGTGTCAATGAATGTTGCACACTTCAGCATACTGAGAAAGGTGTAAGATTGGCGGAAACTTTTGCTTTTTCTTCACTTTAATGAAGTCGCCAGCCGAGATAATTGAGCTAATGTTGGCTGGAGATGCCTACAGCAAGGGATTGGGCATGGAAGTATTGCACATTGAGCCTGGTAAATGTAAAATTAGAATGCAGGTGAATGCAGTCATGGTGAATGGTTTCAATATTGCGCACGGAGGAATCACCTACGCACTGGCGGATTCAGCAATGGCCTTTGCTTCGAATGCACATGGATTTCAATGCGTAAGTATAGATACGGCGATTTCGCACATTAAAAAAGTTCAAATAAACGATGTGCTAACTGGCAATTGTACAACCCTTTCACGAAATCGGAAACTGGGAATATATGAGGTTAAGGTAAGGAATCAATTGGATGAGATAGTCGCTCATTTCAAAGGAACGGTTTTAATCTCGGATCGGGAATGGTAATTTTTTTGTCGCACTCTTCGATATGTACTTTGGACTACTCAGGGTGCTGGAAGTAAAACAACTTTGGTACTTTGGTGTTTCGTCTTCCAAGCCGAAGTTTATGTCATTGTTTAATACCGTAACTTTAACTTTTTAATTCGTTACCATAAGACCTCATGAATCAACAATTATTTCCCAACGAAACTATTTATTGCGCAAAAGAATACACCACCCGATATTTAACTTGTTTAAAGACTTTAAGCGATAAGGAATTGGCCTCGGCATTCAATCAAAAAGTTGGAATTCGCTATTTTAACTTCGCAATACAAGGATTTATGAAGGCGCTAATTCATGAAATGCAAAAGCGTGATATTGATTTTTCGGCAATCAAAACGTCAACTGGCATTAGCTGGGCAAATAATATTTTGATTGAGGATAGGGTGGTAAAGATCCAATACGCTGCTTTATCAAGAACTGAGAATTAAGTACCCTTAAAAAATATAAGTTACATATTTCGGCGATATTGTCCTCCAACCTCAAACAACGCCTCGGTAATCTGCCCCAGCGAAGCGTATTTGCAAGCTTCCATCAATTGTTCAAACATGTTGCGGTTGTTGATTGCTGCTTCTTGTACCTTTTTAATGTGTTCCTGTGCGGTTTCACCATAGGTCTTATGCAATGCATTCAACATGTGGATTTGATATTGTTTTTCTTCCTCTGTCGCTCGAATCACTTCTTTAGGCAATACAGTAGGAGAACCTTTAGAACTTAAAAAGGTATTTACACCAATAATTGGAAATTCTCCCGTATGTTTCAAGGTTTCATAATAAAGGGATTCTTCTTGAATCTTCGAGCGCTGATACATGGTTTCCATGGCACCCAAAACTCCGCCACGTTCCGTTATACGGTCGAATTCCGTGAGTACAGCTTCCTCTACTAAATCCGTTAATTCGTCAATAATAAATGATCCTTGAAGTGGATTTTCGTTTTTCGCTAGGCCTAATTCACGGTTTATAATAAGTTGTATTGCCATTGCCCTGCGCACGGATTCTTCCGTTGGAGTGGTAATCGCCTCATCATACGCATTGGTATGCAGGGAATTACAATTATCGTAAATGGCGTACAATGCTTGCAAGGTCGTACGAATATCATTGAAATCAATTTCCTGAGCGTGCAATGAGCGACCTGATGTTTGAATGTGGTATTTCAACATTTGCGCTCTGGAATTAGCACCATATTTTTTCGCCAGGGCTTTTGCCCAAATTCGACGTGCTACTCTTCCAATTACCGCATATTCAGGGTCGATTCCATTTGAGAAGAAAAAAGATAGGTTGGGGCCAAAATCGTTGATGTCCATTCCTCGGCTTAAATAGTACTCTACATAAGTAAAGCCATTAGCCAGTGTAAATGCTAACTGAGTAATCGGATTCGCTCCTGCTTCTGCAATGTGATAACCAGAGATCGAAACGGAATAAAAGTTCCGCACTGCATGATCAATGAAATACGATTGGACATCACCCATCAAACGAAGCGCGAATTCAGTGGAGAAAATACAAGTATTTTGAGCTTGATCTTCTTTTAAAATATCGGCTTGTACCGTACCTCGAACTTGCTTTAAGGTGTCTGCTTTAATTTGGGCATAAACGTCAGCTGGTAGGACTTGGTCTCCAGTAACTCCGAGAAGCATCAAGCCTAATCCGTCATTTCCTTCCGGGAGTTCGCCTTGATATCGTGGCCGTTCGGTACCTTTGGCTTGGTAAATAGCTGCAATCTTAGCCTCTATATCCGATGCTAACCCATGTGTTTTAATGTACTTTTCGCAGTTCTGATCGATTGCAGCATTCATGAAAAATCCAAGAAGCATAGGCGCAGGACCATTAATAGTCATTGACACTGAGGTCGCTGGATGACTTAGGTCAAACCCTGAATACAGTTTTTTGGCATCGTCTAAACAGCAGATTGAAACCCCTGAATTTCCAATTTTTCCATAAATATCAGGACGCACTGCGGGGTCGTTTCCGTAAAGTGTCACAGAGTCAAAGGCTGTAGAGAGCCGTTTTGCAGGCATGCCTAAGCTAACATAATGGAATCGTTTGTTGGTGCGTTCTGGTCCGCCTTCCCCAGCGAACATACGTGTTGGGTCTTCTCCTTCTCGCTTGAAGGGAAATAAGCCGGATGTATACGGGAATTCTCCAGGGAAATTTTCTTGAAGAACCCAACGTAAGATATCTCCCCAGCTGGAATAGCGCGGTGATGCAACTTTTGGGATTTGAGAATGAGACAAAGACTCCGCGTGCGTTTTGATGCTTAATACTTTGTCGCGAACTTTGAACTCATATTCAGGATTTTTGAAGGCTTGCTTCTTGCTTTTCCAATGCTGTATAATTTCCCAGTTTTTCGGGTCGAAATTTAGCTTCTCTTGTTCGAAGGCCTCTTGCAATCCTTTAATTAAACGGTCTTTGTCTTCAAGGGATGATTTAGAAAGGGTTTCAATGGAAATCTGAAGCCCCTGTAATTTGTCGGCAACCATTACTTGTTTATTAACCCAGTGGTCGTATGCGCGATTGTTTTCTGAAATTTCCGAAAGGTATCGCGTTCGATCGGGTGGAATCACAAAGATCTTCTCCGACATTTCATTGGTGATTTCAAAGGTTGAATGCAAGGTTGTACCTGACTTTTCAACTACTTTGTCCATGATTACCTTGTATAAGGTGTTCATACCAGGGTCATTAAATTGCGATGCTATAGTGCCATATACCGGCATGTCATCTACCTTTTCATCCCATAGGTTATGGTTGCGTTGATATTGTTTTCGTACATCACGAAGCGCATCCAAGGCACCCCGTTTGTCGAATTTATTTAAGGAAATAACATCCGCAAAATCTAACATATCTATTTTCTCAAGTTGAGTCGCCGCACCATATTCAGGCGTCATAACATAGAGAGAAAGGTCGCTGTGGTCAAGTATTTCAGTATCGGATTGACCAATACCCGAAGTTTCAAGAATAATTAAATCATATCCAGCTACTTTCAGTATAGAAATGGCTTCTGCTACATGTTTTGAAAGTGCAAGGTTAGATTGTCGGGTGGCTAAAGAGCGCATATAAACCCGTTCATTTTTTATAGAATTCATTCGAATTCTATCTCCGAGTAAGGCTCCTCCTGTTTTTCTTTTTGAGGGATCCACGGAAACAACAGCAATGTGTTTATCTTGAAAGTCAATTAGAAATCTCCGAACCAGTTCATCTACTAGTGAAGATTTTCCCGCTCCACCAGTACCTGTTATACCTAAGACCGGTGTTGAAATAAGCTTGGCTTGATCTCTTAATTTAGAAAGTATATGTTCATGTTTATCCGCAAAGTTTTCGGCACATGAAATCACTTGAGCAATGGATGGAATATCAGAAATTGATAATTCCTCTGCATTTGAAGGCATTGTTTCTCCAGCTGGAAAATCACATTGTTGCACCAGATCGTTAATCATTCCTTGTAATCCCATGGCGCGACCATCATCTGGATGGTAGATTCTAGTTATTCCGTAGGCATGTAATTCTTGGATCTCTGAAGGAAGAATTGTTCCGCCTCCTCCTCCAAAAATTTTTATGTGTGGAGCGCCCTTTTCTTTTAATAAATCAAACATGTATTTAAAATACTCCATGTGTCCCCCTTGATATGAAGTCATGGCTATAGCTTGCGCGTCCTCTTGAATTGCGCAATTTACTACTTCTTCTACGGATCGATCATGACCAAGGTGTATAACCTCACAACCTGTTGATTGAATAATTCGCCGCATGATATTAATGGCAGCATCGTGACCGTCAAACAGTGACGCTGCTGTGACAATACGAATTTTATTTTTAGGTTGATAAGGTTGTGCTTGTTCCATAGGTACGCATTCTAATTGAAGCGTAAAGTTAATGAATTTGGCGCATTACAACATGGTTAATAGTGTTTCCATTTCTTGCTTTTCTGCAATTAAAAATGGATGCGCTGCATCCAACAGCGACTTCATGTGAAGGGTGTCAAAATAGGTTTTAATCTTGAATTCGTAACTAAAAATTTGTTTACCGACGAATTGAAACTCTTTATATTCAGTTCCACTTAGAATAATGAAATAAGATTTTCCGGAAGCATGTTTTCTATACAAAGGGAACTGATGTCCCATAAACTAAGCGATTGAGATTTTATGAATAAATGCGATAGAAACTTCATTAAATACTTCCGATTGCTCCACATTTACAACATGACCACAATTCGGAACTATTTCGATGGTTAAATTCTTGTTTTTTCTAACAATTTCCTTGGCTGGTTCCAAAAATAAATGATCTTCACTTCCCATTACATATAAGCCATGGGTATTCGTTTTCTGTTCTTGTAGATAATTTAGATGCTTAGCCAAGCGTGCTGTAAGTTGAAACCATCGATTGAATTCATGTGTCATCAACTTCTTTGCTTCATCGATAAAAAGCATCCTAGATAATTCATGATTCTTTTTAGGCATCATGATCTGAGCAAAGAGTGCATATAATGCCATATATGGCAGGAACGGATTTAAAATTCTTCCAACTCGTAAGAGTAACCTTGATTTGACATTTAACCGAGTAATTGCACCTGAAAAAACCATTGACTTAACCATTTCAGGATGAGTTACTTGAATTTGGTTAATAACAATTGAACCTAGAGAAACACCAATAAAATGGGCTCGCTCGATCTTGTTATATTTTACAACCTCAACAACATCTTGGGCAATCATCTCAAATGAATAATCACTCGGGCTTTTAATGTTTTTAGACTTTCCATGTCCACGTAAATCGAGCATTAATACATTGAAATTTTCTGAAAATGCCCTGATTTGCTTGAACCAAACTTTAGAACTCCCTCCCGCACCATGTATGAATACGGTCCATTCTTTACTCGTAGGGTGTTTAATCGATTTATTGTAAAGCACACCCGAAATTAGTAAAAATATGTTAAAACAAAAAAGAGGGTACTCTCATTTTATAAAAAACACTAATGGGTTCCTATTTTTTTTTCATCCGTTTAATTGAGACTTTCGCCATTATGGTTAATCCTTAGACTTCATTTATAACACGTATTTTATGGGTGATAAAACATGGACTTAACATCAATGGGAAGAAAATATATGTAGATATAGTTCTATTAATGGTGCAGTAAAACTTTTTTGAATGTAGTTCCCTTGAAGAGAAATGGTTACGCCCCTAACTTATGAATAAAAGCGATTGCTAATCTATTGAACGCTTCCGGTTGTTCTACATTCACTACATGTCCGCATTGATCAACTATTTCAAGGGTTAAGTTTGGATTGTCTTTAACAATTTCTTTTGCTGTTCCTACGAAAATATGGTCCTCACTACCCATGATGTAAAGTGCTTTTTCATTTTTGTTTTCATGATGAAGGTAGGTTAGGTATTTGGTTAGGCGCCCAGTTAATTTAAACCATCGTTTGAACTCTTTATTCATTAGTTTTTTTGCCTCTCCAATAAAGATAATACGCGATTCCTTATGGTTTTTTTTAGGCATCATGATGTTAGCGAATAGCTTGTATAGGGCCATGTAGGGCAATACGGGTTCCAAAGTTCTTCCAAGCTTTAGAAAAAATCTTGATTTAATATCCATTTGGGTAATCGCTCCAGCAAAAATCATGGATTTAACCATTTTCGGATAATCCACAGCGATTTGGCGGATGACGATACTTCCCAACGATACTCCGATAAAGTGCGCTTTTTGGATATTGAGAAAATCGATGACTTCAGCCACTTCTTTTGCGATTAACTCAAATGAGTATTTGCAGTGTTGAGGAAGGCCTTGGGATTTACCATGTCCTCGCAGATCTATAAGCACTACGTTAAAATGCTCTTGAAAATCCCTAATCTGTTTGAACCAAACATTAGAGCTTCCTCCAAAGCCATGAATAAAGACTGTCCATTCGGTGCTATTGGGATGAGTAAGTACTTTGTGATGAAGCATGCGCAAAAATAGAAAAAGGGCTCCGAAGAGCCCTTATGTTTTTAATAAAAGTACGATTATTTTTTATCGTTTACTTCTTCGAAGTCTACATCGGTTACTTCATCGTCAGGATTTCCAGAGTCGGTTTGTTCACCACCTTCAGTTGATGCTCCGCCCTGTGCGTTTGCTGCATTATACATGTCTTGCGATGCCGCTTGGAAGACTTGGTTTAGTTTTTCCATTGCAGGCTCAAGGTTTTCCATGTTTTTTGCTTCGAATTCTTTTTTCAATTCATTCAATGCATCTTCAATTTCTTGTTTTTTATCCGCTGGGATTTTATCACCGTATTCTTTCAATTGGCGTTCCGTTTGAAATATCGTGGAATCTGCTTTGTTGATTAAATCTACCTCTTCACGCTTTTTCTTGTCAGATTCGGCATTCGCTTGCGCTTCAGCCTTCATGCGCTCGATTTCTTCGTCGCTCAAGCCAGACTTAGACTCAATTTTAATGGATTGTTCTTTACCTGTTCCTTTGTCTTTAGCAGAAATATTCATGATACCGTTAGCATCAATATCAAAGGTTACCTCAATTTGTGGTACACCTCTTGGTGCTGGTGGAATATCAGACAATTGAAATCTTCCTAAGGTTTTGTTATCTCCTGCCATAGCACGTTCACCTTGAAGCACATGGATATCTACTGCGGGCTGACTGTCTGAAGCTGTAGAGAAAACCTCAGATTTTTTCGTTGGAATGGTTGTGTTTGCCTCGATGAGCTTAGTAAATACACCACCCATGGTTTCAATCCCTAATGAAAGTGGAATAACATCAAGAAGTAATACATCTTTAACTTCACCGGTAAGTACACCTCCTTGAATTGCAGCACCAACGGCTACCACTTCGTCAGGATTTACCCCTTTTGATGGTGCTTTACCGAAAAACTTCTCAACTGCATCTTGAATAATTGGAATACGAGTTGAACCACCAACTAAAATAACTTCGTTAATGTCTTTTGGACTCAATCCAGCATTCTTTAGTGCAGAACGACAAGGTGCGATTGTTCGTTCAACGATTTCTGAAATCAATTGCTCGAATTTTGCACGTTGTAAGGTTCTAACCAAGTGTTTTGGAATACCATTCACCGGCATGATATACGGTAAGTTGATTTCACTTGAAGTGGTTGATGAAAGTTCGATTTTAGCTTTTTCTGCGGCTTCTTTCAATCGTTGAAGAGCCATAGGGTCTTCTCTAAGATCAATTCCTTCTTCACTTTTGAATTCGTCGGCCAACCAGTTAATGATTGCGTTATCTACGTCGTCTCCTCCAAGGTGCGTATCTCCGTCTGTAGAAAGTACTTCAAAAACACCATCTCCAAGTTCAAGGATGGATACATCATGTGTTCCACCACCGAAATCGAAAACAACGATTTTTTGATCGATACCTTTTTTGTCTAATCCGTAGGCAAGCGCCGCTGCTGTTGGTTCGTTAATAATTCGTTTGATTGTTAATCCCGCGATTTCACCAGCTTCTTTGGTTGCTTGACGTTGCGCATCATTAAAGTATGCAGGCACAGTAACTACAGCTTCCGTTACTTCCGTTCCTAAATAATCTTCTGCAGTTTTTTTCATTTTTTGTAAAATGATGGCAGAAATTTCTTGAGGAGAATATAAGCGGTCATCGATTTTTACCCGTGGCGAATTGTTTTCGCCTTTCACTACCTCATAAGGAACGCGTTTTGTTTCTGCGACTGAATCGTCATAGCTGCTTCCCATGAATCGCTTGATCGAGTAGATTGTTTTTGTTGGATTAGTTATTGCTTGACGTTTTGCTGGATCCCCAACTTTACGCTCGCCTCCATCTATAAATGCAACTACTGATGGCGTAGTTCTTTTTCCTTCTGAGTTTGTGATTACCACTGGCTCATTTCCTTCCATGACAGATACGCAAGAGTTTGTGGTACCTAAGTCAATTCCAATTATTTTTCCCATGTTAACTTTTGTTTTTAAATGTTGACGTCTCCCCAATTTCAATTAATGTGCCATGCCTCTATATCATGAAATTATATGACAAAGAGATAAACACGTAAGGGTTAAGGTGACGATTTGGCAGAATTCCTGAATTTTTCTACCTGATTTATGCCGTTTTAGCTAGTTTTGATTTTGTAGCCAACCAAGCCATGGGAATATATGCCAAGCTCAAGTCTAGTATATCAAACCATAAGGGGGCATTAATCATATAAACAGCAATGATGCCACCAGTAAAAAACAAGAAGCCAATCGTATAAACAACCCAAGTGGCATAAGTTCTCACAAGTAATAGTGCAATCAAACAACCACTCAGTGTGCCCATAGCATGCGCTATGAAAGGGAAAACATAATATTTAAAAGGCAGTTCACTAAAAGCTTTCAATCCTTCAGGTGTATTAAAATTTACTCCGTTCGGATATGGGAATATTTTCATTCCTAATTCAATGAAACTGCCATTCACCATGGCGCCTACAAAAAGACCGAGGAATAATCCTAAAATTATTCGAAGGACATTCATTATAAGTGAATTACTTCACCATAAGCAGCAGCTGCAGCTTCCATTATGGCTTCTGACATGGTAGGGTGAGGGTGTACTGTTTTAATGAGATCCATACCCGTGGTTTCCAACTTACGAATAGCCACGATTTCCGCAATCATTTCTGTAACGTTCGCTCCAATCATGTGAGCCCCTAGCAATTCGCCGTATTTTGCATCAAAAATTAATTTTACAAAACCATCCTTAGCGCCAGCTGCGCTTGCTTTTCCAGAAGCAGAGAACGGGAATTTACCTATTTTAATTTCTCGTCCAGCCGCTTTAGCCGCCTTTTCGGTCATTCCAACTGAAGCAACCTCTGGCGAACAGTAGGTGCACCCTGGGATGTTTCCATAATCCAACGGTTCTGGGTGATGTCCTGCCAATTGCTCCACACAAATGATTCCTTCAGCTGAAGCAACGTGAGCTAATGCAGGTCCTGGTACGATATCTCCAATGGCATAATACCCTGGGATATTTGTTTGATAGAATTCATTCACCGGAATTTTTCCTTTATCCTGAATAATTCCAACCTGCTCTAATCCTAATCCTTCAATATTTGATTGTATTCCCACAGCAGATAACACAACGTCGCATTCAATCTTTTCTTCGCCTTTTGCTGTTTTAACCGTCACGATACATCCTTTGCCTTTGGTGTCAACGCTTTCTACAGACGCCTCGGTCATGATTTTAATCCCGGATTTTTTGAATGATTTCTCGAGTTGTTTTGAAACTTCTTCGTCTTCTACAGGAACAATGTTTGGCATATATTCTACAATTGTCACTTCTGTGCCCATGGCATTATAGAAATAGGCAAATTCTACCCCGATTGCACCAGAACCAACAACGACAAGTTTCTTAGGTTGCTTTACTAAGGTCATCGCTTGACGGTATCCAATGATCTTTGTTCCGTCTTGTGGAAGATTAGGTAATTCTCTAGAGCGTGCTCCGGTAGCAATGATTACACCTTTTTCTGCCGTGTATGTTGTGCTTTTTCCCGCTTCATCGATTACCACTACTTGTTTTCCTGGAGCTACGTTAGCAGTGCCCTTGATTACATCGATTTTATTCTTTTTCATCAAGAATTGAATGCCATTACTCATTCCGTTGGCTACATCACGAGACCGTTTTACCACCTCATTAAAATCTGCACTGGCCTCTTTAACATTGATTCCATAATCGGATGCGTGTTGAAGATATTCAAAAACTTGAGCGCTTTTTAATAAGGCCTTGGTTGGAATACATCCCCAATTCAAGCAAATTCCACCGAGTTCTTCGCGTTCAATGATGGCGGTTTTCATTCCTAATTGTGACGCTCGGATAGCGGTTACATATCCACCTGGTCCACTTCCTATAACTATAATGTCGTAATTCATATCATTCAATTTGTTGACAAAATTAAGGAAAATAGCTGAATGCTACTTTTTTTTAGCGAACAGAATAAATAATGTCGAGCTAACAATAAAAGGGGCACAACTCAATACAATCCAAATGTTTCCGCTCAGAAAACCGGCCAACAGAATAAAAGTAATTAAAAGATATAATCCTAAAATCCCGAGGTAAACCAAGGTTATTTTTGGGGTTATTACACCAAAGATTAAAATGAGTTGTTGACTCAGTAAGGGCACGATAATTAAGGGATGCATTACTGCGCTTGGGGTGGAAAGAAATTTATTAAAAACAGACCATTCGATCTGAAATAAAAAGGTGTGATTCGTTTTCCCCCAAGATAATTAAGGACAGACTGATGAAACTAGCAAAAATAATGATAATGCCCTAAGCTTATTCAATGAACTCATTATCTAGGATTATTCCAGGGCCAATAGGGATTAATATTACTTGATTCTTCCACCCAAATGGAATGTTCATTTTTCATTGTGATTTCCTTGAATGGCCTGAACCTATTATCGAAGAGTGTATCGGAACTTTTTAAATAGAGCTTACTAAGAATTAATTTAATATTATTTTTGTTTTCATTCATGTGCGTTAACCGTAGGTTTTTTGAACCATAAATTAATGCCCATTCCTTTACCTCTTGTATGTATTTTTCAGGAGTCTTGGTCACCATTACTACAGACTCTAAACCTAATGAGTCTTGGAAGTGAATAATATGGGTTTGTCCTAATTGTTTTTTCACACAGTCACTTGCCTCGGTTGTATTAATATGCTCAATTGTGTAGCCTTTTCTTTGCTGTTTGATGATTTCGTTTTGGTACACATAGCAATCGGATTCATCCATAAATTGTTCATGGTATGCGATTTCTTCTTGACAAGACCCAAATAAAAGTGCTAAAATGAGTAGGCGAAAATACATGGGGTAAAGGTATGATTTCCTAGGTAAGACTGCAACTTGGACAAATCCCTGAAATTGTGAGGAATAACTCTTTTATTTGGTATGAATCTGGAAGTGAAACCTGAATCAGTTGTTCTTCTAAACATTCGATTTTTTTGCACCTAATGCAACTAAAATGTAAATGATCGTGGGTATGGCCATGGTCCTCATGGCAGCTATTACAACCAGCATAATTTATTGTGCCATCAATATTTACAATTTTATGGATTTTATTTTCTCTTACTAGTCTGTCTAAAATACGATAAACGGTTACGCGGTCACAAATGCCCTGAACACGATCGAAAATTTCAGGCTGACTTAATGCATAACCCGATAAGTTGATTTCGTTCAAAACCGCTTGTTTCGCTTTTGTGTTTCGTGGGGTTGACATTTTTTATTTTAATGCAACAAAATTGCAATTAATTTTTACATTTGCAAAACGCAACAAGGTTGCATTAAATAATATTGGATGAAAAATTGGTTGTTTTCCTTGGGGGTTGTTTTTCTTTTTGGTTCATCTTATGGTCAGCAATTAACAATTGAAGTGGTTGATTCCATTCGTAATGTACCGTTGTCAAATGCGACGGTTTATTGTGTTGAGTTTGATCAAACCATGCTTACCAATACGAATGGGAAAAGTGTATTTTCAATAACTACCAAAAATTGCATTGACGTTAAAGTGATGTTGCAAGGATATCGAAGCGCTTTTTTCACGGTTTGCGAGGGGAAAAGCAATGTGAAAGTGATGTTGATACCGGTTCACTTGGATATGCATGAGGTAACGGTTTCTTCTGGCGTGCTAATACAATCCAATAAAAACCCTTTTCATATAGAATCTCAAAAAATGTCTTCCCTTGGAGTGATTTCGAATTTAACACTCGGGGAAGCTTTGGCAAAAATACCGGGTGTCTATAATGCGGCATTGGGGAATGGTATCTCAAAACCTGTAATTCGTGGTATGCAAGGCATGCGTGTTGTAACCTTGTTGAATGGGTTAAGATTAGAAGGGCAGCAATGGGGTGGTGATCACGGAATTGGAATTACAAGCCTTGGTGTTTCTGCCGTTGAAGTTATTAAAGGTCCTGCCAGTTTATTGTATGGTGCTGATGCCTTGGGTGGAGTTGTCTATTTGGTGGATGCGCCTTTTGCTCCATCCAATGCACGTTCGGTTGAATTTCAATCAGAAGGTTTTTCTAATACGCTAGGGGGTAGGGCTCAATTGATTTACAAAGAATCTTACCGTAAATTCCGTTGGTTTATGGCTTCTACTTATTCCAATCACGCTGACTTCCAATTACCTTCAGGTAAGTTTGCAAAGAATTCAAGGTTTCATGATTTGGGAGTCAAAGTTAATTTGTCATATACAGGCAAGCGAAGTTTGTATTCCTTGCGTTACACTGCCAGTCATTCTGTGGTGGGGATTCCAGGACATACGCATGATTCTTTATCTACACCAATGACTTTTCAGGTATCTGAGCGCGCAAGAATGTATGAGTTGCCAGCTCAGTTTTTTCAGAATCACCTGATTCAAGCCAGTGCTAATTTTTACAGGGATAAATCAGATGTATTATTAATGTACGGTACTACACTGAATCGTTTAATTGAATTTGACGAGAAGGTTACGATTCCTTCCTTGAGTATGTCTTTATTGAATCATTTGGCACAGTTGAAGTGGCAATTGAAGTGGAATAAAACGGCTAAGCTAACCACTGGGTTGCAGGCTATGACCCAAGATAACGCTAACGCAGTAAATGCTACTGATACCTTGATTCCTAACGCTCAATCTGTTGATTTAGGGGGGTATGTTAGTCTTAATTACGCGTACAAAAAATGCAACATACAGGCAGGAATTCGTTATGATCGCAGAACGATATTTGGAATAGATTTACCTGGCCAGAAAAACATTAGTTTTAATGCGTTAAACGGAAGTGTGGGAGCGGTATTCAGTTCAGAGAAGTTTGTTTGGCGAACGTCATTATCTACGGGTTTTCGGGCCCCACACCTTACAGAATTGTTTTCAAATGGTTATCATCATGGAGCACTGAGGTATGAGGTGGGAGATGCTGCGTTAGTTCCTGAAAAAGCAAGCCAATTAGATTTTACCTTGGAATGGAATCAAGCACATGGTGCGTTAGTGTTTAATCCGTTTGTTAGTTTAATTAAAGATTATATTTATTTGACACCAATGGGCGTTTTATTTGATGGAATACCCGGGTATCGCTATGTTCAAAATAATGAAGTGCTTTTTTCTGGAGTAGATATTTCATATCATGTGCATCCACATTTTGCTCATGGCTTGCATTGGGAGGTTTCATTATCATACCTTCATGTTAGTGCCCTTGGCGATAGTTCGGTCTCAATGATTCCTCAACCGCGATTGCAAAATGTACTTAGGTATGAATTCGATGAAAACAATATGTTCCGGTTGAAAGAAGTGAATATACAATCCACCTTAATGGGTCCCCAAAATAATGTGGCTTATCTCGAAGCCTCATCGAAGGGATATCATGTACTTGATTTTTCTTTGGTATTTGCCTTTGGTAAAACCAATCAATTTACTCTAAAGGGGGGGGCGAGAAATATACTTAATGCCACATATATAGATCATTTGTCCCGATTGAAAAATATTCAAATGCCTTTTCCTGGTAGAAACATCTTTCTAGGTGTCGGGTATAATTTAACTAGTAACCTTAAAAACAAATCATATGAAAAGTAAATTGGTTCAATTTTATATTATTTGCGTAGCTGCATTTTCTTTGGGTGCATGTAAGAAAAATAAATGTGCTGATTGTCATTATGACAAAGCAGGTGCAGAAATTGAATTGGGCGAAAAGTGCGGTGATGAAATGGAGACCTTGGAGGCGAATGGATATACAGATTCTACAGGAAACTACATCGTTCATTGTGGTCATTAATATTCATTCTAAGCATTATGAGTATATCCGGGGAACCGGATTTTTTTTGTTAATAAAGTTGGGTTTGTTTCTTGTGAAATTCCCTGATTGGCTGAAAGATATTCCTTACTTTTGTACTTGAGATTAATCATGGAAAATACCCTACAAAAAGAAGCAACACTAACCCAGGCAAAAGAGCTAGGTTTGTTAGCAGAAGAATTCGAGCAAATTAAAGGAATTCTTGGACGAACGCCCAACTTTACAGAAACAGCAATTTACTCTGTGATGTGGTCAGAGCACTGCTCTTATAAAAATTCAATTCTTTGGTTAAAAACACTACCTAAAGATGGTCCACACATGCTCGTTAAAGCCGGGGAAGAAAATGCTGGATTAGTGGATATTGGGGATGGTTTGGGTTGCGTTTTTAAAATTGAATCACACAATCACCCAAGTGCGTTAGAGCCGTATCAAGGAGCTGCAACTGGAGTTGGTGGTATTAATCGAGATATCTTCACTATGGGTGCTCGTCCTATTGCGCAATTAAATTCATTGCGTTTTGGGAATTTAGATTTACCAAGAACCAAATGGTTAGTTAAAGGCGTGGTTAAAGGAATTGGCGATTACGGAAATGCCTTTGGGATTCCAATTGTTGGGGGTGAGGTGTTTTTTGATGAATCGTACAATACAAATCCCTTAGTTAATGCTTTTTCAGCAGGAATCATCGATACCAAACGAATTATATCTGCCACAGCAAAAGGTCCTGGTAACCCTGTGTTTATTGTGGGGTCGGCTACCGGTAAAGATGGAATTGCCGGGGCGGCCTTTGCTTCAAAAGATATTACGGAAGATTCGGCCAATGACTTACCTTCGGTTCAAGTGGGTGACCCATTTATGGAAAAGTTGTTGCTTGAAGCGACAATGGAATTGTCACAAACAGATGCAATAGTTGGTATGCAAGACATGGGAGCTGCAGGAATTACATGCTCTACCACAGAAATGTCGGCGGCTGGAGGTGTAGGAATGGAGATTTATTTAGATAAAGTTCCTACCAGACAAGAAAATATGCTTCCCTATGAAATTTTGCTTTCTGAGTCCCAAGAGCGAATGCTGGTTGTGGTTCAAAAAGGAAAAGAACACGTGGTTAAATCCATCTTTGATAAATGGGATTTACATGCTGAGGAAATTGGTCATGTTACGGATACCGGTAGAATTCGCTACTATATGCATGGCGATCTGGTAGGAGATGTGCCTGCTGAGTCCTTAGTTCTTGGTGGTGGCGCACCCCAAAATAAGCGTGAATATTCTGAACCGGCTTATTATGCCGAAGCTAAGAAATTTAATCTAGAAAGCATCCCAGTTCCTTCTGATCTTAAAACGGTAGCATATCAAATGTTGGGCTTGCCAAACATTGCCTCAAAACGTTGGATTTATGACCAATATGATTCCATGGTAGGAACAGTTAATATGTCTACAAATGCACCGTCAGATGCCGGAGTGGTTTCTATCAAGGGAACGAAGAAAGCGCTTGCTATGACCGTAGACTGTAATTCACGCTACGTAAATTCTGATCCTGAAATAGGTACAATGATCGCTGTTTCTGAAGCGGCAAGAAACATTACAGTTTCAGGAGGAATTCCATCCGCTGTTACGAATTGTTTGAATTTTGGAAATCCATACAATCCGGAAAGCTATTGGCAGTTTGTTGGTGCTATTAAAGGAATGAGCGCCGCATGTGTTAAATTTTCTACCCCAGTAACTGGAGGTAATGTTTCCTTTTACAATCAGTCGGTAATCGCGGGAAAAGAAGTTCCAGTATTTCCAACTCCAACCATTGGTATGATTGGACTATTGGAAGATAAGGATAAAAAAATGACGCTGGATTTTAAAGAGAAAGGGGATTTAATTTATTTAGTTGGAAATTATTCCGATGATATGGGCTCATCTGAGTATTTATCTACCATTCAAGGCGTAAAACTTTCACCTGTTCCACGCTTCGATTTGGATGAAGAATTCAAGATGCAGCAAACCATCAAAGAACTAATAGCGCAAAACTTAATAAACGCGGCACATGATGTTTCTGACGGGGGCCTTTTCGTTACTTTAGCAGAAATGGGATTTCCAAGAGGACTTGGATTTGATATAGAAACAGACATGGACATTCGTGCTGATGCCTTTTTATTTGGTGAAGGACAAGGAAGAGTAGTAGTTACTTTACCGGAAGATAATCGGGATTCGTTTAGTGAGTTCAAAAAATCGTGTGATACGAATATCATTCTATTAGGGCACGTAACCAAAGGTAAAATGCAAATAGATTTGCAGCCATTTGGTTTTATCGATGAAGCACGCGATATTTACATGAATGCACTTGGTGCAATAATCGAATCTTAATGGAATATAATACAACACGTGGTAAACTGATTTTACCTGAATATGGTCGTAATGTGCAGAACATGATTGCACATGCAATGGAAATTTCGGATAGAAAAGAACGTAACCGCGCAGCACAAGCCATAATTGAAGTGATGGGACAATTAAACCCTCACCTGCGTGATGTGGACGATTTTCGACATAAATTATGGACACACCTTTTTGTAATGTCCGATTTTAAATTGGAAGTTGATTCTCCATATGAAATACCAAAGGCAGAATCCCTTCAGGAAAAGCCGAAGTTGATGGCCTATCCGAATAGTAAGATTAGATATGGTCATTATGGTAAATACACGCAAGAAATTTTAGAATCAGCCAAAGACATCACGAAAGAGGATGAACGTGATTACTTGAAAAATACCATGGCAAATTTCATGAAAAAACAATTCCTGTCTCATAATAACGATACGGTCGAAAATCATGTGATTGCTGATCAATTAAGAGAACTTTCCAAAGGCGATTTAGTATTGGAAAATCCTGGCGAGCTTATGAACACTAATGTTTTATTGCGTTCCATGGGGATTGGCAACAATAATAACAAAAAGTTTAGCAAGAATTTTAAGCAAAAACAAAAGAAAAAAAATTTTAAAAAGTAATGGCATCTTTTGAAATTCACGGCGGTAAACCTTTAAAAGGTGAACTACGTCCACAAGGGGCAAAAAATGAGGCACTTCAAGTATTGTGTGCTCCCTTATTAACGGCAGAAAAAGTAACCATCTCCAACGTTCCTGACATTATTGATGTAAATAAATTGATAAGTCTGTTGCAAACTATGGGGGTGAAGGTGGAAAAGGTTGAAAAAGGAACCTATATTTTTCAGGCTAAGGAGATTGATTTAGCATATTTGGAAACCGAAGATTTTAAGAAACGTGCCTCTGCTCTTCGTGGTTCGATTATGATTGTTGGACCGCTTTTGGCAAGGTTTGGAAAAGGGTTTATTCCAAAACCTGGAGGAGATAAAATTGGCCGCCGGAGATTGGATACGCATTTCGAAGGATTTACACTTCTCGGCGCAAAATTTAATTATGATGCGGGAGAACATTTCTATTCTATTGAAGCAAAGAAATTAAAAGGGTCATACATTCACCTTGACGAAGCTTCAGTAACTGGAACAGCAAATATATTAATGGCTGCTGTATTGGCTGAAGGTGAAACAACCTTCTATAATGCTGCATGCGAACCCTATATTCAGCAATTGTGCAAGATGCTTAATTCCATGGGAGCGAAGATTGAAGGTATTGGTTCTAATTTATTGCACATCGAGGGGGTAAAGGAGTTAAAAGGATGTTTTCATCGCATTCTTCCCGATATGATTGAAATTGGAAGTTTCATTGGATTGGCAGCAATGACACAATCTGAAATTACGATTAAAGATGTGAGTTGGGAAAACTTAGGTATTATTCCTAATGTATTTAGACGGTTGGGTATTAAGTTGGAACGAAGAGGCGATGATATTTATATTCCTGCTCAGGATCACTATGAAATAGATACCTTCATCGATGGTTCTATCTTAACAATTTATGATGCGCCATGGCCAGGGTTCACACCGGATTTACTTTCCATTATTTTGGTTGTTGCTACTCAAGCTAAAGGATCTGTATTGATTCATCAAAAGATGTTTGAATCCAGGTTATTCTTTGTCGATAAATTAATTGATATGGGAGCGCAAATTATTCTTTGCGACCCGCATCGAGCTACAGTAATTGGATTAAACCGAGAACATCAACTTAAAGGAATTTCTATGACATCACCCGATATTCGCGCAGGGGTATCGCTGTTGATTGCAGCGCTTTCTGCTAAAGGAAAGAGTGTCATTCACAACATTGATCAAATTGACCGAGGGTATCAAGACATTGAAATCCGACTAAATAATATCGGTGCAGATATTCGAAGAATAGGATAATGAAAACCTTCCAACGCTTTCTGCCTTTGGCTTTTATTATGCTCATTTTTTGCGGTGCTTTCTGTTTTAATAATTCAGAAGATGTAGCTGTATCTCCCAAGGGTTTGGCGCCAGATATTGTAATGAAATCTCACAAAGGAAAAAAGATTGCACTTTCGAAATTAAAAGGAAAAATGGTCTTAGTGGACTTTTGGGCCTCGTGGTGTGGTCCTTGTAGAAGAGAAATGCCTAATGTGGTTGAGGCGTATAACAAATACCGTAAAAAGAAATTCACGAATGGAAAAGGATTTACTGTATTTAGCGTATCCTTAGATCGGGAGGCCGCAGCATGGAAGGACGCCATTAAATCGGATGGAATGGTTTGGAAATATCATGGACTTGATGAAGGAAATAAAATTTCAAATCTTTACGGGGTATATTCAATTCCCAGTGCTTTCTTAATTGATGGTAATGGAGAGATTGTCGCCAAAGGCGCTGAACTCCGCGGAATAAACCTTCATATTACCTTGGATAAATACCTAGAAAATTAAGGTGCCCTGTCTAGAACAAACTGTATCAGTTCATTCATTTCTGTTTGATATCCTTCTGAAAAGGTGGTGTTTGGTCGGTTTGCAATACCTAGGCATATAGTTGCACATCGGTGACCTAACCCCCTACCTAAGGCAAATAAAGCCGAACTCTCCATTTCAAAGTTTAGTAGCCTTAAATTGTTTTCACTAAAATGCTGTGCCTTCATTTGAATATCTGCTATGCGAGAATCCAGGCGCAATTGTCTTCCTTGCGGCCCATAAAATCCAGAACTCGTAATGGTAATTCCAGGAAAACAGTGATCCGCTGTTAATTTGAAAGTAAGCTCTGAATCCGCTGAAACAAAGTAAGGTTCTATAGCCTTTGGGAGTTGAATGAATTCTTTAATGCGTTCGTTCATGTAGAGTTCAGTGTCCGTAAATTCAATGTCGTAAAAATGCGCTACATTATCGAGTCCAAAAGCATGTGTTGAAACAATGTAACTATGCACTGGGATTTGTGGTTGTAAAATACCGCAGGTTCCAATTCGAATTAAATTGAGTGAGGTATGGGTGGGAAGCGAATTTCTTGACTCAAGATCGATGTTAACTAAGGCATCGAGTTCATTAACTGTAATGTCAATATTGTCCGTTCCTATTCCAGTTGAAATGGCAGAAATTCGCTTTCCTTTGTATGTCCCGGTATGACAAACAAATTCTCGATGTTGGCTCTTGTGCTCAATAAAATCAAAAAAATTAGATATCAAGGACACTCGGTCTTGATCACCTACTAATATAACGGTTCCGGCTACTTGATTTCGTGAAAGGCCTAAATGATATACCTGCTTTTGCGCATTTAACGCAAGTTCAGTTGGAGGAAAATGTTTCAAACTATGTATGTTTAAATACTACTAAAAACTTTCATTAATATGTCAGTAACCCTGGCACCGGGATCTTTTCTGATTTTATTTTCTTCCTTCTCTACCAACTTAAATAAGCCTTGAATCGCTAACTGCGTAACATAGGCATCTAGGTCTGGATTGATTTTTTCTCCGCCTGTAAGCACAATAGCATTATATTTGGTGATAATAGGATTCCAATAGGAGGTTAGTTGTACGTTACTAGTCGCATTTTTTACCTTAGGCAAAAACGCAACAGCAAGGCTGTCTGATGTTTTATCTTTCAAAAACTTAGTTGCCGCACCATTTCCGCCTTTCAAAATAGCAAATCCATCTTGAATAGACATGTTTATTATGGCGTTTTTGAAGATTGGTAAAGCTTCTTTAACAGCCTCTTCGGCCGCACGATTCAAGGTGGTTTCAAATTTATCTACTTGACCTTGCATCCCTAAACTAATAGCTTTTTCCTTAACTTTAATTGCATCCGGAGGGAATGGTAAACGTATTGCTGGATTTTTTAAAAAACCATCAACCACTGAACTCGAATCCACTGAATGCTTAATACCAACGGTCAAAGCCTCTTTTAACCCTTTTATTACTTCATCGTTAGTTAGTTGAGGTTTAGTTGGTGTAGAATTTCCAACAGGGAGTGATGAAATATCTACTACGCCACAACCAAATAATATATTTGCAATGAAGCAAATGATTAAAAGTTTTTTCATACTTACCTTAATACATTTATGAATCCTTGTCTAACTTTCTTACCGTCACTGTCACGTTCTTTATACCATGCTGTCCATGTGTAAACACCTGGTTGAACCAATTTTCCTCCATACATTCCATCCCATTCACCCGCAGGATCAAACGTTTCCCAAACGGTTTCTCCCCATCGGTTATAGACTGTTAAGTGAAAACCCATTTCATCAATGCCCTCAACATAAAACCTCCATGTTTGGTTGTGTTCGTCATCGTCTGGAGTGAAGGTATTCGGTACATAGAATACAATATCTGGAATGATTTCTAAAGGTAAAGAAATCGAGTCTGAACAACCTTGCGCAGTAGTTACCGTTAGATTTAAATAATATGTTCCAACAACCCCTTGTGGGAATGTAAACATTGCATTAATTCCATTACTTGTGATACTTTCTGCTCCATCGCAAGACCATTGCCAATCTACAATGTTTCCTTGAGAATTATCATTTGCCTGAACCGAGGTTTCAAACCAGGTTACAGGGTTTCTAGACAGTACGAAGTCCGCAGTAGGTAATGGAGTCACTTCCACAATATCTTGTGTACTATTAGTATAAACACAGCCATAGATTGAGGTTGTCGTCATATTAACACTGTAAAAACCAGGATAAGGGAAAGTATTTGAAAAATTCTGCATACCAGGAACAGTATAAGTGTCACCGTTAGAAAATGAATAAACAGTAGATGCAATTTCTGCTGAATTCGAAGAGGTGTTCGAGAAATTGAATGAGCCTGGCATACAAAGGATAGGGAAATTTGGAGCTATACTCGGAATGATTGGTGTTGGAAAGGTAATTGTCATACATTGTTGTGTGGTAGGTGAGCCACATTGCTCCGAAAGTGTAACACAGTATTGGGTTGGTGTAGTAGCAGGATCAACTGTAATAGAGCTTGCCGGACCAAATGAATTCCCATTATTATCTACCCAACTAAAAATATATGGGCTTGAACCACCAACACCTTGAGCACTCAATGTAATGCTTGCCTCAGGACAAATCATAGTGTCTTGTGTTAAGAAGGAGATAGCTAATGCAGGAGGTTCACTTATGTTAAAGGTTGTATCTTGTATACATCCATTAGCATCAGTTACAGTTACTGTATGAGGTCCAGCACCCAGGTCAATTGCTGTATTAGATACGGAGGCTGAACCAGTCCAACTAAATATATAACCCGGTGTTCCTTGAGTTACATTTAAGTTCGCGCTACCGTTATTTATGCTATTGCAGTTAGCATTAACAACATTGGTTAAATTCAAAATCATCACAGGGATTTCAGTAACCGTAATGGAAACACTTCCTGAACAACCACCCGGTGTTGAAACGTTACAGGTGTAGGTCCCTGCCGTTAATCCAGTAGCTGTTTGGGTAGTCTGACCATTACTCCAAGTATATGTAGCACCTGGTGCTGCTGGTATTACGTTCGCTGTCGCAGTACCGTCATTACCACCCGGACAACTAATCTGAGTCATGGTGGCTGTATATTGAGCTGGTGTATCACCAACAATTCCAGTTCCGGTTGCGGGGCAGCCACTACCATCTTGAACCGTTACTGAATAGGTTCCAGCTGGTAGATTGTTTATAGTTTGAGTATTTCCGATATTCGGTGTCCATGTGTAGGTATATGGCGGTGTTCCAGCAGTTGGATTTGCAGTAACGGACCCAATGGATTGAGAACAAACATCATTCGTTACGGTTACATTAACTGCTGCTCCACCAATAGAAATCCATGTCGTATCATTAGTAATCGAGCCGATACTTGCATTACATGCTGATCCCGATAGAAAATATCCTGTAGGTCCGGGCGTTGGGACATTATTAACCACCAAGGTACCGTTATTGTATGGGAATGTTTGCCCTAAGGTGTTCTGCCATATGAAATTCGTTCCGGGACTTGAAACCAAGACATATGGAATTTGAGCCATGGTGTATTGATTTGTATTGTTGGGAGCAGTAGGAGTAAATCGACGACCATCCTGATTGGCACCCCAAACTTGGTTGTTTCTTCCAGGGGTAATATGCGCTACTGTCATTGGATTATTTTCAGACCCTTGAATCCCTAAGCCACTATTCCAACCTGTACAAATTGGTTTATTTCCAATATGCAATTCAAATACATTAGTCGTTTCATACATAATGATTGCCATGTAGTTACATTGTTGTGTACAACTAAACATCATAATGTTTTTATAAAGCACTACAAATCTTCGGTTTGGCGCAGTACCAATCGTTTGATATTGAATTTGACCTCCTAGTGAAGGGTTAATATCTTGATAGGTAAGCATGATTGAATTCCTTGCAGAGGTTAATTGCATATTTGGAAGTGGAGGTACACCACCTAATGACCACGGACAATATCCATTCGCGTTTGCCAAGTTAAAGGATACTAATCCATTAGAACCTATAACACATTGGGTATAATTTTGACCATAAAAATTGAAAGGGAACCCGATATTAACAACTCCGGACCAAGAGTCATCAGATAAATTCACTTGGCTTGGAGCATTTAAGTAAACGCCCGCAACATTATTCGCACCACCACCTTGGTTACAGTTGTTTATAGTTACTGTTTGACCTGGGCATACAGATAAATCTTGACCAAGGCAAACGGTATATTGGCTGTGTGCGAAATAAGTAGTGAATAATAAAAATACACTGAATATAAATCGAGACATAGAAAAAGTTAATGTTTGGGTTATATTCTTTACGAGAATATTAACCAATCGTTGCCATTCTCACCTTCAAATTTATGAATTAAATACCAAACCACACTACCTAAATAAATTCACATTGCCAATGTATGCTTTTCTATTATCTGAGTATGGGGATTTAAGTATTATTTTCCATGAAGTGCAAAGATATAGCATTTAACTCAGGTTATCGCAATAATGTTACGTGTCCGGTAAAAGCTTTGCGTTCGTCACGGTAAGGAGATTTTATTAGTATTTTCCATGTATATACTCCTTCTTGCATGGAGGTTCCATTAATTCGTTTGCCATCCCATCCTACAAGATGATTATGGTTCTCCCAAATTAATTCACCCCATCGGTCGTAAATGAAACAACTATATTCATACGGATCAAAATCTGCAGTAATTACAGGAAACCATGTTTGATTGTATTCATTGCCATCAGGAGTAAAAGTATTAGGAACATAAAGTAATTGAGTTTCAGTTAGGGTAACTACACGATTTGTTGTATCTGTGCATCCATTGTCCGTGTAAACAATTAACGTTACTAGATAATTGGCCGTGGTAGTATTGGGGAAGAAATGGATTGGTTCAAATTCTGTTGAAGTACCTCCATCACCAAAATCCCAAGCGTAATAAGTTCCTCCGGCACTTTGGTTTATCATCGTACTGGTGTTTTCTAAGTCCGTTATAATCATAGGACTAGGTTCAAAATCGGCAATCGGTAACATATAACTACACAAGTAGTCAGTAATTAAGGTGTCCCATTCGCAGCCTAAAGCCGTTGTTAATGTAAGTCCCACATCATAGCAGCCGGGACTATTGTATGTGTAAGAAATTGGTCCCGCTCCTGTTGCGGTAGCTCCGTTTCCAAAGGTCCATTCAGCCAAGGTAAATGGTGTTCCTGTAGATGTATTATTGAGAACAAAAGAGAAAGGGGTACAGTCCGCCAGTACAGGGGCGTTGAAAGATGGATACGCTGCAGGTTCAATGGTTACATTCATATCGTCTGTCCCTGTACACCCATTGTTATCAGTACCAATTACTGTATAGGTTGTATTTACCGTTGGTATGAAATAGTCATTATTGATTATACCATTATTCCAAGTATAGGTACTTGCTCCTGAACCAGATAATAGTGTTGAATCCCCTTCGCAAATTGATTGGTCATTACCTGCATCAACCACTGGGTTTGCCCAAGTGGTCAATATCATTTGATCGGTATCAATACAACCGTTGGCATCTGTCCCTGTTAATGTATAGGTAACTACACCAACGGGTGGGGTGAAGGTCTGCCCATCAATTAATCCGTTGTCCCAAACATAAGTTGAACCACCAGACCCAGTAATTGTTACACTTGTGCCAAAACACTCACTAATGTCTGGACCGGCGTCAACAACCGCTGCCGGATAAAGCGTAATAAATATGGAATCAGCATTTACACAACCGTTTGCATCTGTACCAAGTACCGTCAGCATTTCACTTGTTTGTGGAACATAAGGTGACCCATTGGCTGTTCCCGTTTCCCAACTATAAGATACTGCACCCGTTGCGTTTAATGGAATGCTAAAACCTGGGCAGATTGTTGTATCGTTACCAGCAAATACAGGGGGTAGCTGATGAATTGTTACGGTTTGATATAAGGTGTCAGTGCATCCACCCACATTTGTAGCGGCCAATCCAAGTTGATATGTTCCAGCCATTTGATAAGTATGCGATGCATTTGGTGTTATGTCATTCGCACTCCCGTCACCCCATAACCACTCATAAGTAACTTGAGCAAGATTTGGATCTTGGGTATTATTTATTGTGTTAACAACATCAAAAACACATGCATTATTGTAATTAAAGTTGATGTTAGGCGGAGGAAGTACATTGATAGTTTGAGAAATCGTATCACTACATCCTGCTTGGGTAAAAACGATATGTGTAACGGTGTATGTTCCCGGATTAGCATAAACGTGCGTCGGGTTTTGATGTACGGCTGGATTGTTACCCGTCAAGGTGGAATTATCTCCAAAATCCCAGAACCATGATGCCGCACCCCCGTTGGCTAGGGTTACTCCGTTGATTGAAGTAGGTAAAATAGTTGGTGTACTGTTGAATTGTGTTGGCGACCACGGACATGCCTGAGTTACAGTGAAATTATTACTTACGGTTGTGGGAATAGCTTGTGCAGTAAGTGCTACAGTACAATTCCCTTGATTAGAAAAGGACTGCATGGTTACTGTGTAAGAAGGTGCCGCATTTGCTACTGGCACCGATATTGACTGCGTATTTTGTCCCGAACTCCAGTTATAGCTTTGAAACCCGGCAGGGCCAGCAATACTAATCGTATTTGCTCCAAAACAGTAATCAAGATCCAGAATTAATGGCATACAATCAGCAACAACATAGGCATAGCCAAAATGACCGGAATAATTGCAATCCTTGGTAGTAAATTCAATGGTAACGTTTTGGCCCGTATATGCGGTTAGGTTAACGCCAACAATAGTCCATGGCAACCATTTTACTCCCCCGCAAGTTTGGAAATTCTGACCAGGTTGTCCTGCATATACAGTATATTGTCCACAGTTTCCTCCAATTTGGGTGCCGTTTTGATCAAGTAATCGCATTTGAAATACGGGTTGGGCATTGGCGGGATGTCCGGGGTCTTGTAAAACACAAGCATATTTATAAATAAAGAGTGCATTTTGTGGATTCACAGTCATAGTATATCTAAGTTGCTCACCTTGAGCCCCTACACTTGAATTTCCGAGTCTTGCCGATGAAGTGCTCCCAGGAGGCACTATAGGTAAACCACCACAGGAAAACGGATCAATTCCACCGCCTGTCATAATAGTGTGTCTACCTGCAACGATACCCATACTTGCAGCAGGATTCGAGTAATTACCTGTAAAACCTTGCCAATTGGTAAAATTCCCCATACTAAAGTTAGCATTAGGACATCCTGCGTTGTTTTGAGACCAAAGAGAAATGGATACTGAAAAAAATGACAGTATAATGATAAAAAGTGTGCGAGCGTAAGTCATAAAAGTTTAGGTATTCAAATATATAAATCTTAATTAGATTGACCAAACGTTCTACTGAACGAAATGATTAAGTTTTAGTTGCCTAATCACACGTTTCTAAGAAGTAAAATAACCTTTAATTTAGTGTCATTTTAACACTTAGTGTTTGTTGAAAAATATTCAATTCACAACTCAAAAACTTATTACATTTGTCAGCAAATTTTAAATACAGTTTTATGTCAAACAAATATCAAAAGGAAATAGATTCGTTCATGGAAAAGGTGAAGGTCAATAATGGTCATGAGCCAGAATTCCTGCAAGCAGTTCATGAAGTGGCAGAAGTAATTATTCCATTTACAGAAGAACATACGAAGTATAAGGATGCGAAAATTCTTGAACGTATTATTGAGCCAGAACGAACCATTATATTTCGAGTTCCTTGGTTAGACGATAATGGAAATGTGCAAGTGAATCGCGGATATCGTGTTGAATTTAATTCAGCAATCGGACCTTACAAAGGAGGTTTGCGTTTCCACCCTTCAGTGAATCTTTCCATCCTTAAATTCCTTGGTTTCGAGCAAATTTTCAAGAACTCATTAACTACCCTTCCTATGGGTGGTGGTAAAGGAGGTTCTGATTTTGATCCAAAAGGAAAGTCTGACAATGAGGTGATGAAGTTTTGCCAATCGTTTATGACCGAACTTTCTCGTCACATTGGTGCAGACACAGACGTACCCGCAGGAGATATTGGTGTTGGTGGTAGAGAGATTGGTTACATGTTCGGACAATACAAGAGAATTCGAAATGAATTTACTGGGGTATTAACCGGAAAAGCAAGAAATTGGGGTGGTTCTTTAATTCGTCCAGAAGCTACAGGCTATGGAACTGTTTATTTTGCAAAAGAAATGCTCGCAACTAAAGGAGATTCTTTCAATGGAAAAACGGTTGTTGTTTCAGGTTCAGGAAATGTGGCGCAGTTCGCATGTGAGAAAGCAACTCAATTAGGTGCTAAGGTGGTAACGCTTTCAGATTCTTCAGGTTATATACATGATGCAGACGGTATCGATGCTGAAAAATTAGCATTCGTTATGGAATTAAAAAATGTTAAGCGTGGACGAATTGTGGAATACACTCAAAAGTATCCGAACGCAAAATTTGTTGCCAGTAAACGTCCATGGGAAGTGAAAGCTGACATCGCATTGCCATGTGCAACTCAAAATGAATTAAATGGCGAAGAAGCTAAGGTACTTATTGCAAATGGTGTTAAATGTGTAGCGGAAGGTGCGAATATGCCTTCTACTCCTGAAGCAATTTCTGCATTCCAAACAGCAAATGTTTTGTTTGCGCCGGGTAAAGCATCAAATGCTGGTGGCGTAGCAACGTCAGGACTTGAAATGTCTCAGAACTCACTAAGATTATCTTGGTCGGCAGAGGAAGTTGACCAACGTTTACACGGCATCATGGTTTCTATCCACGAAGCATGTGTAAAATATGGTAAAAAAGAAGACGGTAATGTAGACTACGTGAAAGGAGCGAATGTTGCTGGATTCGTGAAGGTAGCAGATGCTATGATTGATCAAGGATTAGTTTAATCTTCATTTTCTCAAAACTCTTAAAACCCACCTCGGTGGGTTTTTTTATTTGTTAATTTTGCATCGTGGAAAAATTATTAGACCAATTGCATATTACATATGATCGAACTGGATTCGACAACGAAGAATTAATCAATATTTATAAAGCCATTCTTCTCCCGCGTTTGATTGAAGAGAAAATGTTGGTCCTACTTCGTCAAGGAAAAATCACTAAGTGGTTTTCTGGCTGGGGGCAAGAAGGAATTTCTGTAGGATGTGCTTATGCATTGGAATCGGATGAATATATCTTACCGATGCACCGAAATTTAGGGGTGTTTACTACAAGAGAAATTCCGTTAAATCGCTTGTTTGCCCAATTTCAAGGTAAAATGTCTGGATTCACCAAAGGACGAGATCGTTCGTTTCATTTTGGTTCCCAAGCGCACCATTTAGTAGGAATGATTTCTCACCTTGGACCACAATTAGGCATTGCAGATGGGATTGCCCTAGCCCAAAAACTGAAGAAAAGTAATAAAGCAACTTTAGTTTTCTCCGGAGACGGTGGGGCATCAGAGGGGGATTTTCACGAGTCCTTGAATGTCGCCTCAGTTTGGGATTTACCTGTAATTTTCTGTATCGAAAATAATGCGTGGGGACTTTCAACCCCATCCAACGAGCAATTTAAGTGTAAGCAATTTATTGATAAAGGTATTGGCTTTGGCATGGATGCAATCCAAGTGGATGGCAATAATATTCTAGCAGTGATTCGTACAATCCGCACTATTGCCGAAGAAATTCGTATGAATCCAAAGCCGTATTTGGTGGAATTGATGTCTTTTAGAATGAGGGGTCATGAAGAAGCGTCTGGAACGAAATATTATCCGGCAGGAATTCAGGATAAATGGGCACTTAAAGATCCGGTATCAAATTTTGAGTTGTTTCTTCTTCAAGAAAAGGTGTTAAACGAAGATGTTATCGCACAAATAAAAGATGAGTTTAAAGCGGATATTCAACGCTCATTTGATGAGGCAAATGCTGAATCGGCTATTGTTCCTTCTTTAACACAAGAACTTTCTGATTTGTATGCCCCGAACTCGGTTCAAATTATTTCACCAACTGGCGAGTCCAAGGAACTTAGGTTCATAGATGCCATTCAAGAAGGATTGAGTCAAAGCATGGAAAGACACCCGAATCTTGTTCTGATGGGTCAAGACATTGCGGAGTATGGTGGAGCCTTTAAAGTGACTGAAGGATTTGTAGAGAAATTTGGTAAAGATCGTGTACGAAACACGCCCTTGTGTGAGTCTGCTATCGTTGGAGCTGGGTTAGGGCTATCCATTTCTGGAATGAAAGCCATGGTAGAGATGCAGTTTGCGGATTTCGTTACCTGTGGATTTAATCAAATCATTAATAATTTAGCAAAGATTCATTGGCGTTGGGGACAGCAAGCCGATGTAGTAGTTAGGATGCCTACGGGAGCAGGTACTGCCGCAGGTCCATTTCACTCTCAAAGCAATGAAGCTTGGTTTACACATACCCCTGGGTTAAAAGTGGTTTATCCTTCAAATCCATTTGATGCTAAAGGCTTACTAAATGCGTCCATCGAAGATCCAAACCCTGTACTTTTCTTCGAACATAAGGCCCTCTATCGAAGTACAAAAGGAATGGTTCCTAGCGCGTATTATCAATTGGAAATCGGAAAGGCAGCAGTTGCGAGCGAAGGAATGTTAGCCAGTGTAATAACTTATGGTTCAGGCGTTCATTGGGCATTGGAGTTAAAGGAGAAACTTATCTTAGATGTTGAAATCATTGATTTAAGAACCCTGCTCCCGTTAGATACGGATTGTATTTACCAGTCTGTAAGAAAAACTGGTAAAGCACTGATTCTTCATGAGGATTCCTTATTTGGAGGAATTGGAGGTGAGATTTCAGCCCTGATTAATGAGCATTGCTTTGAATCCTTAGATGCGCCCATAAGAAGAGTTGGTTCCCTTGACACCCCGGTGCCTTTTGCCGTGGCTTTGGAAGAACAGTTCCTTCCTAAGCAACGATTCGAAGAGACATTATTGGAATTAATTGCCTATTGATGATTTCTTGGGTGAAAGGTTAAAATTGCCTCCCTCAAAAAGCGTTGGTCCATGTGGGTATAAATCTCGGTTGTCGTGATCGATTCATGTCCTAACATTTCTTGTATAGCCCGTAAATTAGCCCCACCTTCCAACAGGTGTGTAGCAAAGGAATGCCGAAACGTATGTGGAGATATATTCTTTTGCAAGCCGATGGATTCAGCTAATTGTTTAATGATCGTGAAGATCATCACCCGTGTAAGGCGTTTCCCTCTTCGATTTAAGAATACAATTTGTTCATCGCCTTTGTAAATATCGAGTTGTTTACGTTGATTGTCCACATACCATGTAATCTCTTTTTCTACCGATTTACTCATAGGAACTAAACGCTCCTTGTTGCCTTTTCCAATTACTCGAATATACCCTTCGTCGTAAAATAAATCCGATTGTTTTAAGTTGACCAGTTCACTAACCCGTATTCCGCAGCTATAAAGCGTCTCTAATATGGCGCGGTTTCTATGCCCTTCGGGTTTTGAAACGTCAATGGCCGCGATTAAGGCATCAATCTCTTCCAAATCTAATACTTCGGGGAGTTTTCGCCCGATTTTTGGCTGTTCCAGTAATTCGCTTGGGTCGTTTTGAATAAGTTGTTCAATAAGTAAAAAACCGAAAAATTGTTTGATTCCAGAGATAATTCTTGCCTGAGTTCTGGCGCTTAAGCCTAAATCATATAGGATGGAAACAAATTCTTTTAAGTCCTGGTAGGAGATTCCAGTAGGGGACACCTTATTCGAAAGACAAAAATCACGCAATTTTATTAGGTCCTGTTGATAGGCAAGACAAGAATTTTCAGAGAGCCCTTTTTCAATTCTCAGATAGGAAATGAATTGCTTCGTTAATTGCTCCCAGTTCATGTGTTAGATTAATTTACACTAAGTGTATTGTGGTAACTCAAAGTTAGCAGAATAAGTGCATGAATTGTAAAATTCCCTTATTTTTACTGCATGAAAGTTGCGATTGTTAATGGCCCAAATTTGAATCTTCTTGGTACTAGAGAACCTGAGGTTTATGGCAAGCAATCGTTTGAAGAGTTTTTCAACGAATTGACAAATCAATTTAATGGAGAACTGTGTTATTTTCAATCCAATATTGAAGGGGAATTAATTGATTACCTGCAACAATTTAATGGGGACGGAATTCTGTTTAATGCCGGTGGTTATACACATACCAGCGTGGCGATTCGGGATTGTATTGCTGCCATTGAGACGCCCGTTATTGAATTGCATATTTCAAATGTAGCCTCTAGAGAATCGTTCCGACATGAATCCTTATTAACTCCAGTTTGCATTGGCTTGGTAATGGGATTTGGACTGGAAAGTTATCGAATGGCACTTGATTTTTTTACCCCGCATTGAACCAAATCATACTTGGGGTGTACCGATGGCAAATTATTTAGCCATGAAGTACATTTTCTTATCCATTTTTAGTTTAAATCTTGTTTTTAGTTCCGTTGCGCAAACGGGAAAACGTAAAGTTCAACTCGTAATATTATTTGATACGTCGAATAGTATGGATGGGCTCTTGAATCAGGCGAAAGCTAAAATATGGGCGATTGTTAATGAGGTTGCTAAGTTAACCTATCAAGGCACTTCTCCAGATTTAGAAATTGCCATGTACGATTATGGGAATCAATCCCTGAACATAAAAGATAATTACATTCGACAACAATTGAATTTCACTCAAGATCTTGATTTGGTTTCTGAAAAGCTTTTTGGATTAAGGACCAATGGAGGAGACGAATTTTGTGGTGCGGTAATTCAAAAGTCTTTAAGCGACTTAAGTTGGTCCGCCAATTCAACGGATTTAAAATTAATTTACATCGCAGGAAATGAGCCCTTTAATCAAGGACCAATTTCCTACAAAGAAGCCTGTGCGCTTGCTAAGACCAAAGGGGTACTTGTAAGTACCATTTTTTGTGGTCCATACGATGAAGGCGTTCGTACATTCTGGCAAGATGGTGCTACCTGTTCTGGTGGAGATTTTTTTAACATAAACAGTGATCAAGCCATATCTTACATAGCAACACCCTATGATTCATTAATTCAAACGTATAACTTCAAGCTTAATGGTACATATGTTTCTTACGGTTTTTCCGGGGCGGACAAAAAAAACAAACAGGTTTTGCAAGATGATAATGCAAAGACCCTCAATGAAGCCGTAATGGTGGAGCGCGCTGTGGCGAAAGGAAGCACCTATTATTGGAACGGAGATTGGGATTTAGTGGATGCTGTTGCCGCAGATTCTACGGTATTAACCAAGTTGAAAGCGGAAGACAGAACGGATGAATTAAAAGGAAAAACTGACGAGGAAATAAAAACGTTAGTAGATGAAAAAACCAAGGAGCGTAAACAGGTTCAAAAAGAAATTGCTGAGTTGAATCAAAAACGACTTTCTTATATAGAAGAACAATCAAAAAATAACAACAGCAAACCGGATGATTTTGGAACCGCTGTCGCAAAAAGTATTCGAAAAAATGCTGTTCAACTTGGGTTTGATGAAGAACGAAAAAATGAATGATATTCGGTATATTTGAAAAAAAAACACGAATGTCACTGCTTAGGGATGATAAAATAAATTATGTGAACATCGGGCTAATGTTAATTACAGCCGCATTAGCCTTTTTTATGCCTTTTGAAACCTTTTTGTTGGCTTATGCTTTCTTGGGGCCATTACATTACTTAACTGAAATTAGCTGGTTGCATGATCGACAATATTTCTCAAAGGGCAAGTACGATTTTATTATTTTATTAATAATTGGTGTTCTTCTTTCGGTCGCTGCTTTTGCAAGTGATTTTGGATATGATTGGCAGATTTACGAATCGTTTGTTGAGCTTAATTTGTTTGATAAACTCTTAGTTTTTGCCCTATTTTCTTCCGTTCTTTTTGTCCTGATTAAAAATACGATTATAAAGCTATTGGCTATCGCATTTTTGTATGTGTTTGTTGCAGGATGGTTAAGCCCTGAACGAGCTGCGGAGAACGAATCGAATACCTTAGTATTCGCCTTAACATCGCTTGTTCCCACCCTCATTCACGTTTATTTATTTACCGGTTTATTTATGCTTTACGGAGCGCTTAAATCTCGGAGTAAATCTGGCTTATGGCAAATCGTAGCTTTTATTATTATTCCTTTAGTCTTGGTATTTGCCATCCCTGTAAATTCCAAAGGGAATAATCTCACTTCGTATGGCGAAAATGCCTATTATGCCAAAGGAAATGGGTTTTTTATGACAAACGTTTCCATCATGAATCATTTTAAGTGGATCGATGAGAAATATATGACCAATAAGCAATATTTGGATTCTTTCGTCTTAAAGGAAAATAATGGATTTCCACTCCTTGAAAAGCAACGGATAAAGGATTCACTTGATAAGCGGTTATCGGAGTCATATATTGTTGAGAATGAAAACAATGAGTATTATCAAAAGTCGATTCCAATGCGTTATGCATTTCCAATCAATTCTAAAGACTATTTTTGGAATTCTGTTTTCTTTTCTACAGTTGGTATTATGCTCATGCGCTTCATTGCCTTTGCATACCTCTATCATTATTTAAACTGGTTTAGTAAAACCGAGGTGATTCGTTGGCACAAGGTACCCAAAGTGCGTTTTATTGCCGTGGTAGTGCTTTGGTTGGCTGCTTGTGGATTTTATTTATACGATTATAGTTTAGGATTAAGTGTTTTGTTTTTCCTAAGTTTCACCCACGTCCTATTAGAATTTCCTTTAAATATTGTTTCGATTATTGGTATCGGAAAAGAAGGAGTATCCATCGTTAGAAATGGATTCAAGCCTTTAAAGTCGGATTCTTAGCTTTTATCGTTTCAATAAATAATTGCTCTTGCGCGGGTGAAATTAGTATCTCATCCCATTTACCATAGCTTACCACAAGTCCTTTCCAAGCCGTATTAATTTTTAAACCTGCGTAAAGCCCTTTTTGGGTTTCTATTTTTGTGATTTCATTTAAGGGTATTTTCTTCTTAAATCCAATGATATGGCAGACCAGATGTTCTTGATCAACGGTATAAAATGTTGTTTTAAGAAGCAAATAAAAAAAGACACCAAGACCTATCCAAACATAAGCCAACGCATAAATTTCAGAAATATCACCTCCGATGTAATATATTGTAAAAGCTATTGTTGAGTATATAATAAATAGAAATCCCCAAATAATGGGAATAGTCCAATCTTTTTTCGATTCAAATCGAATTACCAAGCAAAAAGCGGTTTTTTGCCCATAAGTTGTTCAACCTTCACTTTAATTTCCGCCATCACATGATCGTCTGAATGATGTTGTAATGCAGCATCAATTAATGTGACAATGTCATTGACTTCAAGGCCAGTAACGCCACGCGATGTAATTGCAGGAGTTCCAATGCGAATTCCGGAAGTTACAAACGGAGATTCCGTATCAAAAGGAACCATGTTTTTGTTGACAGTAATGTGCGCTTTTCCAAGGGCTAATTCGGCATCCTTTCCGGTAATCCCTTTGTTGCGGAGGTCAATTAACATGCTATGATTTTTTGTTCCACCAGATACAATATGGTACCCACGTTTCATCAGCTCTTCGGCCATTATTGTTGCATTTGACTGAACTTGAGTCATGTACGCAGTGAAAGAGGGGTCAAGTGCCTCACCAAATGCTACAGCTTTTGCTGCAATAACATGTTCTAAGGGTCCACCTTGAATTCCTGGAAAAACTGCGGCATCCAATAAAGCAGCCATGGATTTTGGATTTCCGTTGTTCCACTTCAACCCAAAGGGATTATCAAAATTATGTCGTAACATGATGATGCCACCGCGCGGTCCACGTAGGGTTTTGTGGGTAGTTGAAGTAACGATATGACAATATTCTAAGGGGTCGTTCAATAACTTAGCAGCGATTAAACCTGCAGGGTGAGATATATCTGCTAGTACGAGTGCTCCAATCGCGTCTGCTATTTCACGAATGCGCTTATAATCCCAATCTCTTGAATACGCAGAAGCTCCACAAATAATCATTTTAGGTCGTTCTCGCATAGCGGTTTCCTCCAAGGTTTGGTAATCGATCAACCCTGTTTCTTTATCCACACCATAGAAAAAAGGCTGATAAAGTTTACCCGAAAAATTAACGGGAGAACCGTGTGTTAGATGTCCACCATGTGACAAGTCGAAACCAAGTATTTTGTCTCCCGGTGTTAAACAAGCTAAAAACACTGCCGCGTTTGCTTGTGCTCCAGAATGTGGCTGTACATTTGCCCATGTAGCACCAAACAATAGACATAAACGGTCTATTGCTAATTGCTCCACTTGATCAACGATTTCACAACCGCCATAGTAACGTTTTCCGGGTAAACCTTCGGCATATTTGTTAGTAAGGATACTCCCCATTGCCTTCATT
>JBEAQY010000068.1:0-3757 GCA_041163605.1 Bacteroidota bacterium
AACTAAATACAACCGAACTTTATGAGATACTCCAGCTTCGTTCTGCTGTTTTTGGTGTAGAACAGAACTGTGTGTATCAGGATTTAGATTCCAAGGATCAAGTTGCATGGCATTTGATGGGAATGGATGAAGGGAAATTGGTAGCCTATACCAGAATATTTAGTCCGGGGGCATATTTTGAGCAAGCCTCAATTGGAAGAGTTGTAGTAGAAGGATCATCCCGAGGAAAGAAATATGGAATTGCCATTATGCAATCTTCCATAAAAGCGATTCATGATTTATTTGGGAAAAACACCACTATTTGCATTTCAGCACAAGCATATTTACTAAGATTTTATAACAATCTTGGTTTCCATGTAGTGGGTGAGGAATATTTAGAGGATGGTATTCCACATTTTAAAATGATACGAAACCATTCTCTATGAATGTCTGGATGGCTTATAATTGATCAATAATCCAGTAATTAAGGTCTCGTAAGTTCAACAAATTACGGTAGGTAAAATCAGATAAGGCATTCTTTACTTATACCATTTATTTCTACTGTTTTCGAACTTAATTCCGATAAAACAATCAGGAATGTTTCAACCAATTGATATAACATAAAAGAGAAGAATATTCCTAAGTACGCTAACTTCCATCAATACCGACCTTGATTACTGTAACATAATAGTTTGCCCGCTTTTAAACGATTCATCGGCAGCCAATACAATCCTCAAACTGTTGACAGCATCCTTTAAAATATCATCTAGACACCGGTTTTCCAAAATAGCGCGCAAAAAGTATAGTTGTTCCAACATGCAAAGTCCGTCGTGATCGGGTTCATCGTCCGTTGAAATAATATCATCTTTCTTTTCAAAACAACCATTTTTATCCAATTGGCTATGATGCAACCTTAAGCTTCCTGTTTTGGTATGCCCCTCAATTTCTTGTGAATCACTTTTGGGTTTATCTTGTATAGACACCGATCCTTTTGGACCTATAACATCTTTAATAAAGAAGGCAGTTTCACTCATCATTGGCCCCCATCCGGCTTCATACCAACCAACAGAACCATCATCAAAACGAACTTGCAGCTGCCCGTAATTGTACATATCCTCTGCAATTTCATCACTTAGGCGAGCTCCAATTGTACTTACACTTATGGGTTTAGCCCTTGTCATCATACACATAACATCTACATAATGAACTCCGCAGTCTACAATGGGGGACATGGATTGCATTAATTGTTTATGCGTATACCATTGTTTAGAATCGCTTTGTTGATTCAGATTCATACGCATAACCAACGGCTTTCCTAAAGTTTGAGCTATGGATATAAATTTACTCCAAGCAGGATGAACCCGTAATATATACCCAACAACAAGTTTCAGTTGCTTTTCCCGAGCTACGCTAACCAAATGTTCCGCATCTGGTACAGTTAGAGCAAGTGGTTTTTCCACAAAAACATGACAACCTGCCTGTAGTGCGCGAAGAACCAAATCGTAATGAGAATCGGGATAGGTGTTAACGGATACCGCCTGAACAGTAACCTTTTTAAAAGCACTTTCCAAACTTTCAAAAGTAGGATAACCACCTAACTCTTCCGATAATTGGTTTCGAGACTCAGGATTTCTACTTACCAGACCGACAATTTCGAAATTATCCAATTTGTGGTAGGCGCGGGCATGACTTTTACCCATATTGCCGCATCCGACTACCAATACTTTTATTCTGTCTGCCATGTTAATCCAATGAAAAGGCAATTAGTTTGTTTCCTTTTGTAGTACCTAACTTCTCACCTCCACAGGCAATCACTAGATATTGTTTACCTTCTATAGTATACATTGATGGGGTTGCAAAGGCAGGAGCAGGCAGTTTATATTCCCACAGCAAATCTCCCGAATACCTGTTAAATCCTCGAATATAGCCGTCTTTAGTACCTCCTATAAAGAGTAAACCATTCTCAGTAATAACAGGTCCTCCATAACTTTCAGTTCCTGTTGTTGGAAAACCAAGGTTTCTAAGTGAATCCGTTTCCCCAAGCGGAATACGCCATAAATATTCTCCTGAATTTAAGTCCAAGGCCTGGAGTGTACCCCAAGGGGGCGAAATAGCAGGTAATCCATTATCGTCCAAAAATTTATTATATCCGGTATGCTGATACGGAATATAAGGTTCAGCGTTGCGCTCCTTAATTTCCTTTTTAGTGTCAGTTTTTAAAGTTTCAGTTAAAAATTTGAGAAGTAAAAGACGATCATCCTTACTCAATTGTGGAAAACCGGTCATCATTCCCTTACCGTTCCTAATGATTTCTTCAATTTGATTGGTCGATAATCGGGTTTTAACCTGCGTTAAATCTGGATAACCACTTGCGGGCAATCCGCTTTGGTCAATCTGATGACAAACGGCACAATTTTGACGATATAGCCGCTCACCATCGGATAGTGTTTCGGTTTCCTGATCATTTCTTCTCATTTGCAGAAACCAAGCCATTTCATTCGAATTGATATACAGAATTCCATTTTTCGGATCGGCCCCAGCACCGCCCCATTCTGCACCGCCATCATAACCGGGCAGCAAAAGGACCGGTTTGGTTGAAGGTGGGGCAAAGAGACGTTTGTCGGCACCATTTAAAATCTGAATTAAACTGTCCTTATTTGGTGCATAAGGACTAATGTCCTCCGGGGTTAAGTCCCGCGCCAAGCGTGCAAAAGGTTTCGGTTTTGTTGGAATGGGCTGCGTGGGCCAGGTTTTTTCTCCGGTTAATTCAGATTCAGGAACAGGAACTTCTTCAATTTCAAATAAGGGCTTACCGTTTTCTCTGTCAAACACAAACACATATCCTTGTTTGGTAACCTGGGCTACGGCAGCAATGGACTTGTTATCTCGTGTAACCGTAATTAAATTTGGAGGAGCGGGTGGATCCCTGTCCCAGACATCGTGGTGTACAAATTGATAATACCAAATTAACTCACCCGAATTCGCATTTAGGGCGAGCAAGCAATTCGAGTATAGGTTTTTTCCCGGTCGAACTCCGCCATAAAAGTCGGGAGCTGCCGATCCTGTTGGCACAAATAAAATTTCCCGATCCATATCTAAAGCCATACCGGCCCAATTGTTTGCTGCACCCACGATTGGACTTTCAGAAATGTTAGGGTTTCCCCAAGTTTCTGAACCGCTTTCATCCGGGTGGGGAATGGTGTGAAATGACCAAATCAATTTACCGGTAAGAACATCAAAAGCCATTAGATCTCCGGGAGCAGCGCCTTCTCCTTCGGAAAGTCTTAGTGGCATGATAATCATATTTTTAAATACGGTCCCTGGCGTACCTGATATCACAAATTTTTCTCGTGCTGATTCGGGAAGGCCATCGTGTAAATCCACCTTTCCTCCATTTCCAAACGTAAGTATGGGTTTACCGGTTAAAGCATTAAGTGCCCAAAGGTCGGAACCGAGGGTGTAAAAAATGCGTTTATCCTCTCCGGAACTCCAGTAAGAAACCCCTCGACTGGTAGAATACCATGTTTTTAAGGAATCGCCGAAAACCCAGACCTCTTTTCCGGTGCGGGCATCAATAGCGAAAGCCCTTAAGGCGGCACTTACACCATACAGAATGGTATCCACAATAATAGGATTCATTTGCATTTGTCCGAAGTCAGGACTTTCATATTCCCATGCAACTTTTAGGGACTTGACATTGTCGGTCGTAAAATCCGAAAGGGTTGTAAAATGACTTCTTCCCGGGTCGCCCAGATATTCATTCCAGTTTATGAAGTGA
>JBEAQY010000069.1:0-18547 GCA_041163605.1 Bacteroidota bacterium
GTTATTGCCAGTTATTTGACCCAATCAAAGGATGCCATTATTTTGCAAACCGTGGAACCAGTGGGATTGATGGCAGTACGAGCACCGCGTTGGGTTATGCCTCAAAAGACCCAGGACTTAACATTTTACTTACGGGGGATGTATCTTTTCTGTATGACTCTAATGCCTTGCGTTTAAGGGATTTAGCGCCAAACTTGAAAATAATACTTATAAATAATCAAGGAGGAGGAATTTTCAGGATAATTGATGGATCGAAAGATGCCGAGCAACGCAGTCGATTTTTCGAAGCATCGCATGAACTTAAAGGCACAATTGCACAGGAATACGGATGGAAATATCGACAATGCCAAGCCATGGGAGATCTTGAAAATGCGATGCACGCCTTGCTCTACACTGACGATGTTATGTGTTTGGAAATAATGACCGATCCGAATCAATCTCCACAGACATTGAAGGACTTTTTTACCTTTGTGGGATGATGGATTACCTTAAAATATTATTTCACTTTCAAGGTTGGTTGTATTTATTATTGCTCTCTGTACTTGAAATCATTTTAGGGATAGACAATGTAATCTTTATCTCAATTATTACCGATCAGTTAAAATTAAAGCATTTAAAAACACGAGCGAGAAGATTAGGTTTAAGCTTAGCATTAATCATACGATTCATCATGCTCGCTTTGTTGAGTTTTCTCGTTCATTTAATAGCACCAATTTATGAACCGTGGTTTGGAAAATTCAACTATGAAGATTTAGTTTTGTTGGCGGGAGGTATCTTTCTTATTTACAAAAGCACCCTTGAAATGCACCGAAATATTACCAATTCCCATGCGAGTCAAAAAAAGGTGAAAATTTCTTTTGGTCACATAATTTTTCAAATTGTATTAATTGATTTTGTATTTAGTTTTGATTCGGTTATATCGGCCATCGGAATGACAAACGGCATAGAAGAACAATTGCACGCCAATCCAATCATCATTGTATACCTATCGGTCTTAATCTCGATGCTTATTATGATTAGATTCTCGGGTGTAATCAGTGATTTTATACAGCGAAATCCTACCATCAAAACGATTGCTCTTAGTTTCTTACTGATGATTGGGGTGTTTCTTGTCGCGGAGTCATTTGGTCATACCATACCAAAAGGCTATGTATATTTCGGGTTCGCCTTTTCCTTGTTTGTGGAAATAATCAACATGTGCATCCGAAAAAACCAAAACTAGTATCTGACCCCAAGGGTTAGCTTCAAGTCGTCCGTAAGCAAATAGGTTGGATTTTTAGCAAGCGCTTTTTTTATTCCCTTAGGAGATCTTACCTCGTAACCAATCACTTCTTTGTTAATGGATTTCAAGAAATTTATTTCTTCTCTGGTTATCTGTGTACTTCGAATACAAATTCCACGGAGCCTAGGTTCATTAGCAAGCAATTCGCTGGTTAACTCAGTCACTTCATTAATCGAAAGAAAAACCTGGAAATCATATTTAAAAACATCCACATACGACAATGAACTCACAATTAGAGCGAATCTAGTGGTGTCGAAATTCAAGGCAAGCAGTGCAGATTTTATCTCCGGAGCTTTCGAGATTCGCGGTATTTTTATATCTAGAAAAGTATATCCCTGTGAAAGTTCTGCTGTGGTCGCCGCATCCAGCTTAAGTAAGGGTTCCTTTTTTAATGTACGATAGTAACCACTCGTTAGTTCGTCAGTTGTCATTTCTTCAACTGATCCAGATAAATTCGTTTCATCATCCAGAAACTCATCATGGAACAACCAGAGTTGTCCTTGGGCATCCATTCGGACATCCACTTCTACGCCACTGCAACCAGATAAGGAGTTTGCATAGCGAATCGCATCGAAGGAATTATCATGGTAAATCGCATTTGAATTTTGGAGTCCAGTTGCCGCGTGACCAAAAATCTTGGTCGTTGAATTATTAACTTTAGAACAGCCCCAAAGCAAGAGCACTACCCCCAACAAACTACTTAAACGCATATTGAAGTCCCAAATTGATTGAATAATCTACATACCCGTGTCTACTATCTTGAACTTCAAGTCCCTTCCCCACACCACTAGAAAATGTCAGGTCGAATGGCATCTTGGTAAAGCTACTCCATTCAATAATGCAAAGCAAGCCCAATTCTGCGCGGTGATAATGAAACCCGAAGGGTTTACCCAATAAACCATAGGAATAGCGAAGGAATGGATGAAGAGAGGCTTTAGAAAGATGAAAAGTATATGCACATTGAGTCCCAGTTTGACTAAACACTACACCTGAAGCTAGGTTTCGCTGACCAAACCCTTGTTGTACTTCAAAACGAAATTGCTTCCCTTGAAATCCTGCCGACACTTGATGAACTAAGTCCATTTTTTGTAGACCAAAGGAATACGCAATAAACGGCCTATGTTTGGTTTTTTGGGCTGAAATCTTGTGAGAAAAACCGATGAAAAGCATTGTAAAAAACATCACCCGAAACCTAAAAAAACATGTGTTGCTCCCAACCATTCCTGATCTAATTTATTACAAGAGTATGAAAAATAAACTAATTGTTCTTTTGTCTAGGAACAAACCCAGCGACTAAGAAAAACAACAATGCTTATTGTATCATTTCAAGCACCCATGTTTGATGGGTTTGTTTAGAGAAGGTTAGGATGTTTTTTTTCAAGACATCTTTTTCCTTTCCTTCTGCGTAGATAAAAGAAGTTGAAGATTCCAAAAGAACACGTCCATTGTTTTCATTTTCATTACTGAAAGTAGGTAAGCGAAGCGGTGGGTTCAAGGGAAAATCATCTTTATTTTTATAAATGGAATGTACAACGAATTGCAGAATTAAGGCAGCAACTGTATCCACTGTTGATTTTCGATAACATCTGAAAATTGCCTCAGAAAACGAAACCGATTCAAGTGATTTTTTTAACATCCTATTAAATGCCAAAGCTTTTATTGAACGGGCAAGAATCCACTCATAAGAAGTATGATCAAAAAGTTGCTCGAAAGATAAAAGTTTATCGATATAATTTATATATGTCTTTCTAATTTTTCCATCAAGTCCATCTACTAATATTTGACACTCAATTAAACGGGAAATTTCATGAAAATGTAGCTCACTCAAATTATCTAATAATTTAAAATTCTCAAAAGTGTTCATTAGATGTCCTACTGCTTTATTCGCATAAATACGCTTTGCAATTAGAAAACAATACCCAAATATTTTATTATTCATATTGGTGACATACTTGAGGTAGTAAGTTTCAATTGCATTTGAAAAATATTCATTGGGGTTATCCTCATCTACAAATCGTTCATAAAACAAGCTTCTTCCATTGGTAGATTTTGCCAAAATTTCGAGTAATTGACTCTGTTGAGTTGAATTGCGAACCAAAAAACCTGTTAAATGGGCCAAATATTCTATTTTATTATTGGAAACGTTAATGCAATCAATGTGTTCTTGGATGTATCCAATATCCATCTGTTCAACGGCTAATTCAAAACTCTCGAAGGAAAATAATTCATTTTCAAAAAGTCCGTTCGAGCCAATCAAATTACGACTATGCTTTTGTTCTACATAAGCACGATAATCTTCAAAATGCTCAAAACCCAAGTAATTACAAAGAATTTGTAGGGTAAACGGATAGATTTTCCTTGTTGGCAGTATACCAAAAAAACGAGCAAGGGTGTGCGATGAAATAGAAAATTTAGCGGATTCCATGGCCGCTGCAAGAAGCTTCGAATCAGAAAAATTATTCATTGCTACCCCAGATTTCATGATTAAATCATGCTTCAGTTGCCTATAATAAATTGATTTATAGAATTCCATTATCGCGAAATTAAACAAATTGGTATTTGATAATAACTAATGCTAATTCAAAATAAAGTTGTAGTAAGTTGCAATTACATTAACAACGACTAATGCCCTAACTTTACCCTCAAATCAAGCGAATTTGAATCACTAATTTGCATTGTGGATATTCATTACACTGAAATTCTAAACAAAATCCAACATAATATAAATTTCTAAAAAATGACAAAGATAAGTTTACTTTTGACTGTAGCTATCACGCTCGGATTGTCTGCTGCGATAATGGCGCAAAATGTGCCTTCTTACGTCCCTAACAATGGCCTATTAGGCTGGTGGCCTTTCAATGGTAATGCTAATGACGAAAGTGGTAATGGGAATAATGGAACAGTGAATGGTGCAACATTAACTACAGATAGATATGGAAATACAAATAGAAGTTACCAATTTTATAATTTGTCAGGTGGTGGAGGTTTTATTGAGCTATCCGGTATAACATTAGGCAATGTTTTTACTATAAGTACATGGGTTAAACTTGATGCTTTTACACCAGGAAATGTTTCAAGTGTTATTTCCAAATATTCAGGTGTGAACGGGTATGAGTTAAATATTGATCATAATAACTTAAATCCAGGTGCTAGAGGAATTTTTGGTTTACTTGGACCAGAATCTATCCCAGCTAACTCGGTAAATTCAAATTATCCATTTGGTCCTAATTCTTGGGGGCACATAGTATGGGTTAAGAATGAAGCAAATTCATATTTCTATTTAAACGATTCATTAATATACCAACAGACCAATGTAAACAGTACCACCACAAATAACGGGAATACTTATTTTGGTAAGGCTCAGTGGGGCGGCAATCAATTTAGAGGTAGAATTGATGACATTGGTTTTTGGAATCGTGCACTAACCCTACAGGAAATTACTAATTTATTCAATGGGTGCCAACAATCATTAAACACTCAACCCATAAGCCAACAAACTAACATTAACAACACCGCGGAATTTATTGTTGGTTCGTCTAATCCTAATTCAACTTTTCAATGGCAAACAGATCTTGGTGTTGGGTTTCAAAATTTAAATAACGTTGGACAATATAGCGGGACATCAAACGATACTTTAATTGTTTCAAATGTTCTAATGAGTAATAACAATCAACCATTCCGTTGTATCGTCAGCTCAGGTTCATGTTCAGACACTTCTAATGAAGCTGTGCTAACGGTGAATAACAATGTTGGAATAAATAAATTTTCATTAGACGAGTTGTTAACCATTTATCCAAATCCCACACAAACGGTAATTAACGTCAAAGTTGATTCTAAGCTTGTTGGCGAACCATATTCTGTAATTGATAACACCGGAAGAACTGTTCTATCAGGACAAATCACTGGTGACATCCTAAGCATTGAATTACATAGTCTGTCGAATGGTACTTATTTATTTCGAATTAAAGACGAATTTAATCTATCGTTCCAAATAATAAATTAACCCAATAAGCAAAAATCAAATCAATTTTTCTACAAACGGGGGGGCAACAGTAGTATCAAAAAAAGGGAGTGTAATGGAAAAGCCAAATTAGTAGAAATAAAAATTTAAAATATGATTTTTGCTTTACGGACTCTATTTAAAAACGTTTCAGTTTTAGGGGAAGCTTACCAAAGGAATACGAAAATAGTAAATTCGACTGTTGCTGTGAATAGCAGGGTATCGAAAAAATCATCAATACCAAAATTGAAAGAAAATAATATTTAAAAAACTTAATCAAACAAGGTAGGCTGATCGTCATCTTCTTTTTTGGTGAAATCCCACTCAACACTTCCTTCTGTTCCTTCTTCTGCAGCATCTTCCGCTGTAGCTATATTGCCTTCCACTTCAAATGGAACCTCTTCAACTGGCCATGGTTCTTTGCCTTCTGCAATTTCATGCGTAAGGAGAATTTCTTTGACCTTCATTTTTGTAACTTGATTTCCTTGGGCCTTCATCCCTTTAACATCTATTAAGTCAGCTAAATTCAACACTAGGTCTGGTAAGTTTTTAGTTTCCTTTAGCTGCTTATTAAATACCACTCGAATTTCAGGGCGATATGCCGTTGAAACTACTTGCAAGTAAGAACCTTCGGATTCACTGATAAACGATACCCGTTTATCTGACATGACCTCACAGGTAAAGCGCTTAACGAAGTTGATTTCCTTTTCGGCATCAAAATACACACAAGAGATTGGACGGTGCGGATTCCATTTTTCTAAATGAACCATGTCCTCATCGAAGTGATTTGAAAGATCAAATGAACTTAAGCGATATTCGCCGTTTCTATACAAGGTAAGAATTCGATCGTCCCCCTTGAAATCTCCAAGAAATCTACCCCTACCGTCATCATTTAAGCGACCAACCACATCATCATACCATATTTTTCTTGCGGCTAAGGTGCTACCTCCTACTTCTTTCTGAACAATTTTTTGAATGATTTCTTTGGTTACACGATTTCCAGCGGAGTTTCTTCCTTTGATCAATAACTCCCCTAAATCGACATCAAAGCGAAGGCGTTTTAAATGTGGTCTCGGGCGCAACAACACAGTTACAACCTCACGTTCACCGTTCGGATGTACAGAGAAGTACAACATCTTAGAGCCTTTAGCGCCACGCGTCAAATCGTATTCTGTATCACGGGTTATCGAATTTACATAGAAGCGTTTCATCATGGTTGAACCACCAAGTCCATCTTGATAGAACATGTGATAAATCGTTCGTGTATCGCCTTTTTTCCATACGTTGGCATACACCAAGTCCTTACCTACGAATTTCTTATCTGCCACTTTGGTAATCATCATTTTTCCAGAAGAGAAAAAGCAGATGATGTCATCGATTTCAGAACAATCGTTTACAGGTTCATTCTTTCGCAATCCATATCCAATAAACCCTTCTTCCAAATCAACGTACAACTTTCTGTTGGCGATGATTACTTTAGTAGCGCTAATCGTATCAAATACCTTAATCTCTGTTTTTCGTTCTTTACCTTCACCGAAACGCTTTTTAAGGTCTTTATAATAATCAACCGCAAAGTCGATTAAGTTAGCCAAGTGATGTTTCACCTGCTCCATTTCCTCCTCAATTTTCAATAACGCTTCATCTGCTTTTGCTCCATCGAATCGGGTAATCCTAATCATCGGAATTTGCGTTAGTTTATGTAAATCTTCATCTACAATTTCTCGAATCAGTTGTTTCTTAAAGGGTTTAAAGCGGTCGTATAAATACACATACAAGGCTTCACGGTCGCTGTACAATTTGAAATCGATGTACATTTCATGGTTAATGAACAACTTTTCTAAGGTAGAAAAATGCCATTGTCGCTCCAATTCATCCAATCGTATTTCTAGTTCCAATTTCAACAGGCGAACCGTATGATCAGTATTGATTTTTAGGATTTCAGAAACCCCAAGGAAACGCGGTGTATCGGCGTCAATAATGGAAGAATTCGGAGAAATTGAAACCTCACAATCTGTGAAGGCATACAGGGCATCAATGGTTTTATCTGGAGAAACACCCGGTGCCAAATGAATGATGATTTCAGCTTCTGACGAGGTATTATCTTCAATCTTTTTAATCTTAATCTTGCCCTTATCATTGGCTTTTAATACGGATTCAATCAACGAGGTAGTCGTTGTACCGTATGGAATTTCATGCACAATTAAGGTCTTGGCATCAACCTTCTTGATTTTTGCACGAACACGAACCCTACCGCCTCTTAACCCGTCGTTATAATTGGTGAAATCTGCCATTCCTCCATTGGGGAAATCTGGCATAATTTCTACTTTTTTTCCACGCAGGTGGTTTATGGAATTATCGATAAGTTCGATGAAATTGTGCGGTAAAAACTTACAGGCCATTCCCACGGCGATCCCTTCTGCTCCTTGTGCTAGCAAAAGCGGAAACTTCATTGGCAAATTCTCAGGCTCCTTGTTTCTGCCGTCATACGAAGAAAGCCAAGTGGTTGTTTTTGGATTAAACGCAACATGAAGGGCGAACTTGGATAAGCGTGCTTCAATGTAACGTGCCGCTGCAGCGCCATCTCCCGTTAAGGTATTTCCCCAGTTTCCTTGGCAATCGATTAACAAATCTTTTTGCCCTAATTGTACTAAGGCATCCCCAATAGAAGCATCCCCATGTGGGTGATACTTCATGGTATTTCCGATGATGTTGGCGACCTTGTTGTAACGACCATCTTCCATTTCTCGCATGGAATGCAGAATTCTCCGTTGAACCGGTTTAAGTCCGTCCTGCAGTGAAGGAACAGCACGTTCAAGAATTACATAACTGGCATAATCTAGAAACCAATTCTCATACAATCCACTTACGGGGACAATATTCTCATCCACTTTTTTGTTTTCAAAGGGATTATGGTCCTCTTGGTTTTCGTTGATATTCTCTTCTATTTCGTCTTCTGCCATGATTTAAGCAACTTCTAATTCAGTGGATTCCGGCTCGTTATTCTGTGCTTCATCTTTTTCAACCCGCAAGTTTTCAATGATAAAATCCTGTCGTTCCTGGGTGTTTTTACCCATAAAATATGAAAGGATAGAATCGATCGATGCTTCCTTACTCAAAAGAACGGGTTCAAGGCGTATATCACCGCCTATGAAATGGACGAATTCATCTGGTGAAATTTCCCCTAGCCCTTTAAAACGCGTTATTTCTGGTGACTTTCCTAATTCTAGGATAGCGTTTCTACGCTCTTCATCTGAGTAACAATAGATTGTTTTCTTTTTATTGCGAACCCTAAACAAAGGGGTTTGTAAAACATAAACATGATTGCGTTTTACCAAATCAGGAAAAAACTGCAAAAAGAAAGTAAGCAGCAACATTCGAATGTGCATACCATCAACGTCGGCATCTGTTGCAATAACGATTCGGTTGTAACGGAGGTTATCCAAATCTTCTTCAATATCCAAGGCCGCTTGAATTAAATTGAATTCCTCGTTCTCGTAAACTACCTTCTTGGTCAACCCATAAACATTGAGTGGCTTACCCCTCAATGAGAAAACTGCTTGGGTATTCACATCCCTTGACTTGGTAATGGAACCACTTGCGGAATCCCCTTCGGTAATAAACAAGGTAGTGTCTTCACGTCGTTCATCCTTGAGATCCGTAAGATGAATTCGACAATCTCTAAGTTTTTTATTATGAAGATTGGCTTTTTTGGAACGATCCCGTGCAATTTTCCGAATACCTGCTAATTCTTTTCGTTCGCGTTCTGCTTGCTTGATTTTCTTTTCAATCGTTTCAGCAACGTCCGGATTGCGGTGTAAGTAATTATCTAATTTATCTTTCAAGAAATCATTTACAAAGGCGCGCATGGATTTACCTCCGGGCTCAATCTCAACAGACCCTAATTTAGTCTTAGTTTGCGACTCAAATACAGGCTCAATCACTTTAACAGAAATTGCGGCAACAATGGATTGACGGATATCAGAGGCTTCGTAGTTCTTATTGTAAAAATCACGAATTACTTTGGCTACCGACTCACGAAACGCACTTTGATGTGTTCCTCCTTGGGTCGTATGCTGTCCATTCACAAACGAATAATAGTCCTCACCGTAGGTTCTTCCGTGTGTGAACGCCACTTCGATGTCTTCATCTTCCAAGTGAATAATCGGATACAAGGGATCGCCATCCATATTGTTTTCCAACAAATCTTTCAGGCCATCTTTTGATTGGAACTTCTCTCCATTGTAATACATGCTTAAGCCTCGATTGAGGTAGCAGTAGTTCCACATCATTTTCTCCAGATAGGCCGTCTTGTAGGCGAACTTCTTAAAGACTTGCTCATCGGGTATAAACTCTACATAGGTTCCGTTTTGCTCGGTAGTAGACACCAACTCTGTCTCACTAATTAGATTCCCCATGGCAAACTCAGCAGACTTCATTTGTCCGTCACGTACGGAGTACACCTTAAAATAAGAAGATAGTGCATTTACAGCCTTGGTTCCTACTCCGTTTAATCCAACCGATTTCTTAAAGGCCTTAGAGTCATATTTACCACCGGTATTCATTTTGGAAACCACTTCAACTACTTTCCCCAGTGGAATTCCGCGGCCATAATCACGCACAGACACTTTTCCATCCTTTACTTTGATGTCTACTCGCTTACCGTTACCCATAACAAATTCGTCGATGCAGTTATCGACAACCTCTTTTACAAGAATATAAATTCCATCGTCGGCCGCGGCACCATCGCCTAATTTACCAATGTACATCCCGGGACGCAAGCGGATGTGCTCTTTCCAATCCAGGGATCGAATGTTATCTTCTGTATATTGATTTTCTGCCATAGTTTCGTGTATCCTAACAAAAATAGGAGTTAAAGACAGTCAAAACACATGTAAAATCAATGATTTATGAACATTTATCCTTTAAAAAGCATAATGGAATTCATGTAACAAAAAAACCACCCCGAGGGATGGCTTTTAATTTAAAACAGTCAAAAGTTATGCTTTCAACCGCTTGGAGAAATCAATTAGTATTGGTGTTGCCACACATAGCGAAGAATATGTACCGATAATCACACCAACTAACAATGCAAATAAGAATCCTTTAATAGACGGTCCACCGAAAATAAACATGATTAACACAACCACGAATAATATCATGGAGGTATTAAATGTACGACTCAAGGTAGTGTTTAGGGATCGGTTGATGATTTCATAGTGATGGTCTGTATCGCCGCTAGAGCGTAAGTTTTCACGTATCCTATCGAATACAATGACCGTATCGTTCATGGAATATCCAATTACCGTCAAAATAGCCGCAATAAATGCTTGATTCACATCTAAACTGAATGGAAGCCATCCATGCAATAGAGAGAATACAGATATTACAAAGAATGCATCGTGAATTAAGCCAACAATCGCACCAACTGAATACTGCCAGTATCCAAAACGGAACAAAATATACAAGAAGATGGCAATTAAGGCTACAGTCATAGAGATGAATGAGGAGTTCCATAATTCGCTGGACACCGAGGCACTCACAGTTCGTTGCCCCATAATAACCGCTTTACCCATAGAAGGCTCCAAAACCTTTAATGCATCCAGCATTTTACCTTTAACCTCCTCAGTAGCTCCATCATCTTTTAACTTATAGTTTGTTGTAATCTCTACATTGAATTCATTAGAAACGGTTTTTAATTCAATTGAAGAAACTTCTTTATTCTCGATAAACGTTTTACCCAACTCTGCACGGATTTTCTCAATATCCGCCTTTTTATCAAACTTCACAGCGAAGGTTCGTCCACCTGTAAATTCCACACTTTCTTTAAGACCACGCGTGAAAAGACTTACCATTCCAATTACCGTAACAGAAATAGAGAAGATGTAAAAATACTTGCGTGCACCAATCCAGTTATAGTTAAAGTTTTGGAATAATCCTTTAGAAAACTTCGTATCGAAAGACACCCCTTTGTTTCGTTCCATCCAGAAGGTAATGACCAACCTAGAAATAAAGATGGCAGAGAAAACGGAAGTGAAGATACCCACGATTAAGGTAGTCGCAAAGGACTCAATTTCCCCCGTTCCGAAATACTTAAGAATCACCGCAACTAATAAGTGGGTCATGTTCGCATCAATAATTGAAGGCAGGGCTTTTTTGAAACCAATTTCAATCGCTTTAGACGTTTCATTGCCAGCACGTTGCTCTTCACGAATACGTTCAAAAATCAAAATGTTCGCATCCACCGCAGTACCAATGGTTAAAATGATACCGGCAATCCCCGCAAGCGTAAGAACTGCACCAAAGGACGCCAAGCAGCCCATGATGAATATTACATTGGCAAACAACGCAATGTTAGCAGCCACACCTGACTTCCCGTAATAGAAATACATGTACAGCAATACGGCAAGAAAAGCGATTCCGAAGGAAACTAATCCAGCATTAGAGTTTTCAGCCCCAATACTTGGTCCAACGCGGTTTTGTTCTTTGATCAAACATGGCGCAGGTAATGCACCACCGTTTAAAAGTCCAGATAACGACTCAGCCTCTTCAAAGGTAAAACTACCAGAAATTTGTGTATTTCCATTTGTAATTGGATTAATTACCGTAGGCGCTGAATACACTACGTTATCCATGGTAATTGCAACGATTCGGTCTTTGTTTTCTGTAGTCATTTGACCCCACTCACCTGTACCTTCTGCAGTCATAGCAAGATCTACAGTGATTTTTCCATCACGTTGGTCGTAGCCAGTTGATGCACCAGAAATATGTTGACCGTTTACTCGCGCCTTTCCATCGATAGGCACTTTACACGCATACAGCATATACCCGGTTTGTTTCTTTTTGTTATTTAGCTCATCCGGTTCTGCACCCCACATGAATCTAACGTTCTTGGCAGCAAAAACCTGCTGAATGTCTGCTCTTCTCAAAATTTGATCTACTGCCGCACGGTCTTTGGCTAAGGAAAACCCGATTGCGAATTGTCCAACAGGTTGAACATAGCTCATTAAACCTTTGTCCATTCCACCGGTTAATGATTGGGTAGTATCCGTTGTTCCAGTAGAATCCATATTGTTATCTAAACGCTCCGGAGATTTACTTAAAGCATCCGCAGCAGTAAGCTCAGCATTCAATTCAGAAGGCATGTAGGTTTCGAAAAACTCTAAGTTCGCTGTAGACTTCAATTTTTGTGCTACGGTATTCTCATCTTGAACTCCTGGGAGCTCAATGTAAAGACGGTTGGAAGATAAATCTTTTTGGATGTTTGGCTGAGCTACCCCAAATTGATTAATCCGACGATACATGATTTGCTCTACCCCTTTCATGGCTGAAGTCAACAAGTCTCTAAAATAATTTTCAACCTCAGCATCTGTCGAGTTCACACCAATCCCGTCTCCTTTCAATAGTAGACCAAGTTTCATTTTATTTTTCTTTGCAGAAGCTACAAACAAATCAAGAAAATCTCCCTTGCCTGCTGCGTACTTGCTGTTTGCATCGTTATAAATTTTACGAAACTTCAATGAATTTGGGCTTTGCGCATGACTCATTAAAAGATCTCCAGTTGAAATCTCCATGGTAACACTCATACCACCAACCAAGTCAAGGCCAAAGGCCAAGGAACGCTTTTTAACTTCTGAGAATGTTGACCCAAAAATCGGATAGATTGCTTTTGAACCTCTTTCCTTAAGAATTTCATTAATAAACGCAGCTTTCGCTAACTCTTCACCTTCAGGGGTATTAAAGTTAACTGTCGTATTGTTAGGTAAAAATCCGATACCCTTCAAGGAATCTTTTTGAGAAAACGCTTCTTTTTTCAGTTCGCTAACACGAGACACTGCTTCTTTTTCTGCTTTACGTTCTTCACGTGTGGCGTACCAAGTAAATGATAATTGATATAAACAAACTACCGTAAGTAAAATAGTTAAAAACCAAAAAAATCCCTTATTTCTCATTGCGTCGCAGTATTATCGTAAATTAAAGGGTGCAAATATAGGATTTCCCCGCATTAAAATCAACTTTTTATACTGACTTCATTGTTTAGCAAAATAAACGGGACGAAATTTAAATCGTATGGATAAAATCCATGAGTGTTTTCGCGAAGGATTCCCAGCTATTTGCTTGGTTTTGTTTTGCGATATTCGCACTAAAAATTGGTTTAGAATTTGAATCCATATACTTTTCTACTGCGTATGCAATCTCCGCTGGCACAACGTTTTCAACCACATAACCTGTTTCACCGTGCTCAATGCTTTCAGCAAGTCCACCTACATTTGTTGCAATGGTTGGAAGCTCAAAATGCTGTGAAATTCCACTGATACCGCTTTGAGTGCCAGACTTATAAGTTAACATACACACATCGCTAGCTGAAAAAAATATGGGAACTTCATGATCATCGATATAGCGTTCAAATACATGGCAGCGATCAGTTACTTGAAGCTGCTCCATCAGTCGTTGATACTTTTTAAAATCGCCATAGGCCTCTCCAGCAATAATTAAATGATAAGAATCATCGAGTTTCGCGAGGGTTTCAATCAATACATCCAAGCCTTTATAGTCTCGAATAATACCAAAAAACAACAGGATTTTTTTATCCTTAACCTGACTCAACCCAAGGGAATGTAGCGCAACGTCTCTATCAATTCTAGGCCCGAACTGATTATAAACCGGATGAGGAATCACCATGCATTTCGCATCAGGAAGGTAGGATAATAAATCGTTCTTCACCTTTTCGGTCATGGCAATGAAGGCGTCATTTCGATTCAAGAAATATCGATTAAATGCGTGGTCAAAAAATCTGCGTTCGTGCGGAATGACGTTATCTAAAATGGCAATACGTTTGGTGAATCTAGATTGACGTCCTAAAACAAATCCCAAGGAAGGAGCAAAAAAGGTCATCCAATATTTTGTAAGCAATACATCTGGTTTGATCTTACGGATTTCTTTCGCTGTAAATTTATATGTCAACGGATTGATGGTATCCAATATCCTTCGAGCTGGTATAGCATCGGCTTTATCCTCAGGGCTTACGAATTGTGTTTTACCCGGAAAGAGTAAGCTAGGATATTGACGTTTAAATGTTACAGCACTAACCTCATGATTTTTCTCGAGTTGACGATATAACAAGGCATTGAATTGGGCGATTCCGCCACGGTAAGGATAGAATGTTGATAGAAAACTAATCTTCATACTAGGCAATCGAATTTAACCCATTAAATACCGTTTGTGGTTCAATTTCGTTCATACACGACGCACCACGAAAACATTCGTTCCCATAATAGCATTGGCAAGGCGAAGGGGGGCCAATAATTACTCCTCGGCCATACAATTCAAATTCGTGCGGATTAAAGATTGTATTCATCAAGACCATCTTTTTTTGGAGTGCTGTTGCAATGTGCATCATCATGGTAACCTGAGTTACCACTACATAGCAGGTATTGGTTAAACTTATAAAGGTTTCCAAATCGAAGTGTCCAGGGTAATATACCCCTGCTTTTTCTGACAAGGACATATTTTTAGTATGCTCTAATTCACCACCAAGAAACATTGGATAATATCCTTGTTCACATAAGGTGCTTGCAAGTTCTACCCAATACTCATCTTTCCATAGGCGCGTATTCCATCGGGGACCACATCCCGTATTTAATCCCACGACTTGTTTTCCGTCACGTTTTTCATCAAGGACAGCTTGCCAATGACTATATTTTGCTTGATTCAACTGAATCGCATAGGGTTCAAAATTGAAGGAGGCGTGACAAATTTCAAAAATTTCCTGCAGGTAGCTTTTCGTGTTTTCTTTAGATAATTGATCAAAAAAACCAGTCATTAATTTATGCTCAGCGGCGCTTGTACAAGGTGCAACTGCGTGATCTTCCCAAGTATACCCGTACTTCTCGCGTGCTTCTACTTTAGCCATTAATACGCAAGCTTCGGCTTCTTTATCGAGATTAACTGCTACATCGAACAAACTGTTTTCTAGTAAAAAAACCGACATTGCATTAAACGGAAGGATTTGTTCTATTTTATCTTTAGGCAAGATTTCTGGACTTTGCGTCATCCATGTTATATGTGCATTTGGATATTTATTTCGATAAAATGTAAGTAAGGGCGTAGTGCGGATGACATCTCCTAAGGCGGCAAGTTTGATAATTAAAATTCGCGTTTCCAAGGGTTTAAAATGCGTGCAATTGTCACATATACTACCGTCTAATTTATTGAACTTACAAGGAATATGTCCTTTAAAAAACCTACAATCTCGTTTTACCTCACTGAATTCCATAGCTTCAAAGTTACAGATTAATGCCCGTACTCCAAGAGGCTGAAGTAAAGTTCCTTGCCCTGCGAAACTTCCAAGGTGTCAAAATTTGAAATTTGAAGATCCTTGTAATACTTTTTTACCAATCCAATCTGTTTCGCATACACCTCGTATTGATTTTGATAAGAGACTAATGTTAGTTCTTTCGCTGATACTACATGTACGGTACTATCCGACTCAATGGGGCCCTCCGAATAGGGTTTATGGATATACTCATAATACGCTTGCGCAGATGGTAGGAAATTAAATTGATTTGGATCCCAAATGGTAGCTGTTTTTACAGGGAATCGGAGTACCACCCGTCGAATATTTTCTTCTACCAATTCGGCCCGATTCTCTGATACAACCGTTGTCCAAACATCCGTTAGTACCCATGATGCCGCGGGATTACTTCGTTTATAGCGATTGAATCGGTTTACAATTCGACCTTCATTGTCTAACAGGGTATCTCCAATCTCCGTTTTTAACTGATAGATTATCGTATCATGAGGTGTAGCGGCATTTTCATCATGTATGATTTCTGTAACCTGATAGACCCAAAAACTACCTTCCTTTACGGGGTAATATCCGTAATGAAAACTCGAAAGAACTGATGGCTGTTGATCCTTCTTGCAGCTAAACACGAGCAGGGATAAGACAGAAAGCAGGATGAAGGCATTTCGATTCATACTTAAAAATACTTATTCTTCCGGAATAACACCTTGTTTACGACATTTTTCAAGGTATTTCGCAAGTTCCTCCTTGGTTAATTTATCTCCATTTAACCAATAAGTACGGTATACCTCTTGTTCCTCCTCGTCGTATGCATAGGAATACCCGTAAGCTTTTCCATTGCGGTATTTAATCGTTGAAGCTATGGTGCCGTTTGGATGAAAGGACTTCCATACCCCGTGTTTTGCACCATTCAAATAATAGCCCTCTTGGACCTTAACACCGGATGATAGGTATTGGCTGTAGGGACCATTTAATACACTGTCTTTGTACATTTCAATTGAAGCACATTTAATTTCACCTATTTCAACCTGGTCTTGAATGTAAAACACCCGACGTTCACCATTAAGCTTGTTGTTTTTAAAGACTTCCGTGCTAAGTAAATATCCTTGGGCGTTATAGTTTTTCCAAAGGGAATCTTTTTTCATATCCCGAAAAAGCCCTTCACTCATCAATTCTTCATTCTCAAAATAAAACCAGGCATAACTTCGCTTCGCCCCTTCATGTCTTACGATGGATTTGATTTTCCCAGAGGGATAATAATATTTAAATTCGCCATAGGGGATATCATCTTTAAACTGTCCTCTATAAATCAAGGTCTTAGTATCCGGATAATATTTCTCCCAAACACCTTGTTTGTGTCCTTGTGAATCTTTTTTATTTTGTGCCAGCGCAGATGACACAGCAAGACAAATAAATAAATGAGAAAATACTAAGCGCATAGGTTGTTCATTAATTCTAAAAGAGAGTTCACCTTATAGTCGGGAACCTCTTGAGTTACTTCTTTACTTTCCACCAAGACCGTTTTCATTCCCAGATCCTTGCCGAAACGGATGTCGCTGTCGGTATCCCCTACCATGATCGCTTTGGAAAAATCAATTTCAGGAAATTGAAACTGTGCTTCTATGGCCATTGCCGAATTCGGTTTTCTGCGATTGGGGGTAGCCGTTTTTAAATCAATCGCCGCATATACTGCATCAATTCGTCCGCCGGTGCTTGAAACTTTAGTTATCATGTCTTGATGAATTTGAGCAAGCGAAGCTTCACTTAGTAAGCTTAACGCTACACATTGTTGGTTCGTTACAACAATAATTTTACCAAAACGTTGGTTTGCAATTTTTAAGGCCGTTAACGCACCTTGTTCAAAGACAAAGGACTCTGAATTTAGCACGTAACCTCCGAAAATCCGTTGATTAATGACCCCATCCCGATCCAAGAACAAAGTCCAGGTATAATCGACAGTAAAACGATCTATTCCCATCCTGACTTCTCTTCCACCAAATAGGAATTTCTTGCGGACGAATTCCGACTAACTAATTCGGATAAAAATCCGGTTAGAAAAAACTGAAGTCCCATGAGCATTGCGACCAATGATAAAAAAAACTCTGTGCGTTCAGCCAATTTGACCCCTCGGGTATGAATGAATAATTTATCGATACCAAGGTATAAACCGAATCCAAAACCCACAAAAAACATCAAGGTTCCAAGTGCTCCAAAAAAGTGCATCGGTTTTTTACCGAATTTACCCATAAAGGCAACTGTCATTAAATCCAATGGGCCATTCAAGAATCGATTTAACCCAAATTTAGAATAGCCATATTTACGTGCTTGATGTTGCACTACTTTTTCACCAATTTTTTTAAAACCCGCATATTTGGCCAATGCTGGCATATAGCGATGCATATCGCCATATACCTCAATACTTTTGACCACTGCACGTTTGTATGCTTTAAGCCCACAATTAAAATCATTCAAATAAATACCAGTTATTCGACGTGCTGCCCAGTTGTATAATTTGGTAGGAAGCGTTTTAGTGATGGGGTCATATCGTTTTTGTTTCCATCCTGAAACCAGATCCAATCCTTCTTGGGTAATCATGCGGTACAATTCAGGAATTTCATCCGGAGAATCTTGCAAGTCTGCATCCATGGTGATCACCACGTCGCCATTTGCATGCTGGAATGCCGTTTGCAGCGCGGCTGATTTGCCATAATTTCGTTGAAACTTTAATCCAAAGGTATGTTGATCTGCTTTACTTAAAGATTGAATCACTTCCCAACTGCTATCAGAACTCCCGTCATCGACAAAAATCAATTCATAGGTAAAGTCATTGGCTTGAAACACCCTCAATAACCAAGCATGCAATTCTGGCAAGGATTCTTCCTCATTGAGCAAGGGAATAACGATTGAAAGTTGTGGCCTAATCATGTAATTTATTCTTTTACAAATTTAAGGAGTTTTCCCG
>JBEAQY010000070.1:0-3433 GCA_041163605.1 Bacteroidota bacterium
ACCAAGAAACATTTGCGCCAACAACGAACGCATATGGATTAGTAAACCTTGAAATAGGAAGCGGAACAGTGATAAGTGGAGACTTTACCACCATCGACTGGGCAAACGGACCTTACTTTATTGAAACTGCTGTTGACGTTTCAGGAGGAACAAGTTACGCAGTAATGGGAACTAGCCAATTAATGAGTGTTCCTTATGCACTTTACGCGAAATATGCTGAGAATCCTGGGCCACAGGGGCCAGCAGGCCCACAAGGCCCGGCTGGAAATAATGGCCAAGGAGGTGTTACAACTGCAGGAACGAATGTCACGATTACTGGTACAGGAACAGTTGGCGATCCATATGTGGTAAATGCAATTGCAACTGGAGGTTCTCCTACCTATACAATAGGCTTATGGCCAGAATTAGGTGGATTCGTATTCTGGGTTTCGGCAGATGGCAAGCATGGTCTTGTAGCCGAAACACAAGATCAAGGAGGTATTTCCGATTGGTATGGTGCTCAAAACATTATTTCTAACCCAGCAAATCACTCGGTAGATGGACAAAAATTCAGAGATTGGCGAATGCCAACAATATTCGAATTAAATGAAATTTTCTTGCAGCAGGGAGCAATTGGCGGTTTTAGTTCTAGCGGCTATTGGAGTTCTACGGAGAGCCTTTATGCTAATGCGTGGGGGCAGTATTTCACCAATGGTAACCAAAACAACTTCAGTAAGATCAACGGCAACTACGTTCGTTCGGTCCGGACTTTTTAACAATTTATCCATTTAACTATTTTTTATAGCGGGTGGTTAACCACGAACAGATCATAGGGAGCTCATGAGTGTTCGCGAGAACCGGTCAAATTTGATAAACGGGTTTTACACCATGCAAAGTCCCTCCGAGTAGGAGGGATTTTTTGTGTTCTATTTTCGGGAGTGGGCTATTGGTTATAACGGTTTGCAGCTATAAGAAGTTGGCGATTTCGGAGGGCAAAACGGTCTGCCGGCACTGAACTTGATACGTGGTTTCAAGCTTCATTTAACCACTGAACCGCCAATTTCTTATAGGTGCTGTTATGTGCTACCCTTCCATTATTCTTTAATGAGTTTGAATGTCGGTTTATTAATGCTATTTTCAATTGTCAAGAAATATATTCCACTTGTCAGATATGAAAAGTCTTGTTGCTCAATATTATTACCTGTCCAAATTATTTGTCCAGACATATTTGTCAAAGTTGATTTTTCCGAACCTGTTGACCCTGAAATATTTATTTTACTTTTGAATGGATTAGGATACAATTGGATTTTATTATCTGACAAATGTGGATTTTCAACTCCAACTGTCGTGCCACAAGGGTCAGCGAAAAAATCAAGTGTTGCAGCGTTGTAATCACTGTAAAAACTATGTTCTGCATTGGATGCCCCAATTTGAGAAACCATACCTGTTATACCATTATTGATAAAACTGACTATAGTTGGGTAAGCACTTGGATTAGCCGTTACATTTGTTTGTATTAAACTTGAGTTAAGTGCATATCCATCAACATCTATTTGATTGTTTGCAACAAGTTCATTGAATATTAAAATAGAATTTGCCACTGAAATTCCAGGCACTCTCGCAAATCTTTCTGGGTAAATAGGTTGACGGTCGTTTTCATACAAATCATTGCAAATCCCTCTTGATTCCAGAAGCGCAATATTCGCCATTGCCTGTTGAAGTCCCACAGGGTAATTGTAAGATGCATTATCATCATATCTTGAAAGCCTGAAAGCAAAAGGACTAAGTCTAACATCAAAACCAGTATTCTGTGCCTTGGCACAATATCCTACACCTGTAAAATTCCATATGGCGGAAGTTGCTGCCGAAAAAACCGCACCTGCGCTCATACCGTTTGAAAATCTAGGTGTATTTGCGGTTATCCAACCACGGTTAATGAATTCCATAGTTATTTTTTTGATGTTTCTATAATCAACATTGTTTATGGTGTCAATTGGGTATGTCATAAATCTCCTTCCGCCATCTCCATCAATATCCTGGTTTAAAGTAACCTCCTCTGCATCCATTGAAACTACTGCATAACCTCTAGCAATTGCGGCATTGGTGAAACTTCTGTTTTCCACGCCATAAATAAAGTTTTCGGCACTACCCCCTGTTCCGTGAAAGAGGTAAACTATACCGATAGGGTTAGGTGGAAAATAGTAATACACATTGAAAGGATTGTTCAGCCCTTGCATCAGCTCGTAGGTGATTGAATAGGCGGGCATGTTATCAATTACAGCTGTAACAGAAATGTTCTGATTTGGCATGGTCAAGGTTGTATGCCATTCTTTGGGTCTATGTAACGAAGCAATATCTCCAGTCCACTCACCGAATGTTTTTGTGCTGTCGTATGCAACACTCCAAATATGAACAGTGTCACCAGCTTGATAGGTTCCAGAACCGTAACCATTATTCACTGTCAGATTAAATGTTTGAGCAAAAATGTTTGTCGTTAAAAACAATGCCGCGATTGCGAGCGTGAAATTCTTCATCTTTAATTCAATTTAAGTGATTAAACCCATTAGACTACTTACTTATCAATTGGTTTAATTGGATTGCACATAACGTTTTGCGTGTAGGCGATGTCCCGAGAGGAACGATTCAGGATTGCGCTTGTACGCTGTTATGGGAGGTAGAATTTTTAAATTTCTAATTACAACTTTCATCTTCTGCCAACCTCTTAAGAATTATTACACTATTTGCAGGCATGTATGAACAATCGTTTTCATATGTTATTACTTCAATTTTATCTTGAAGAATTAGTTTACAGGTAGCGAATTTTATATTTTGACAATTTTTTTCACCTGAATTATTTAAATTGTTAAATGAAATCGATCCACCTACTGAATTAAAGTAGAGGTTTAGATTTCCTTCAATGGATAATTCGCCTGTATAATTCTCTTCAAATGGGCCTCCACTATAATATGTTGCTGTTATTACCCCATTCGAGTCGGTTGATATTTCTAGTTGGAAAACTTCGCCTGTTTCAATCAAAGATTCGTTATTACACCACCTTCCGTTAAATAAGATTGGATTTTGTTTTTGCGCGATTGTTACAAAAGTCAATCCCATAGTTACTACTGTAGTTAAAATAATAGTTTTTAATTCCATTTTTTTTGTCATTTAATTAAATGTATCATCATTAGCATTTCCCATAACGGTTTGCGTGTAGGCGATGTTGCCTTGTGTTGTCCCGTTTGTGCGGGGGCAAGGCCATATTACTTGCACGCTGTTATGGGCTATGTTTTAATATTCGTTAGTATAGTAATTATATTTTTTGTATATATATTGACTCAAAGTTAAAAACTTGTTTAACTAATTTCTGACATCATGAATTGCTTCTCTTTAATCATTTAATTGTCAACTTCAATATAATTTAAAAAAGCGTTAAGGACATCGTTTTTCTTTATTC
>JBEAQY010000071.1:0-8383 GCA_041163605.1 Bacteroidota bacterium
GCGTTGTGAAACCAAGCTCATTCACAGACTTGTATACCAACTCCGTCATTTTATTCCAAGTAAAGCAATTCCCTGCCTCATCCTTCAAATAGTTTGCTTGATTCGTGCGATTGTCCACGTAATCCGCCTTTAGAGCTTGCGCTAATTTCGCTGTTTCAGTTTGTTCCAATGCAGCTGCATCTTGTTTACTTTTAGATGTTTCAAAGGAGGATACCACACCTTGCTGGGCCTCCACATTACGTAAATTCTGCTCCGTTAAGGTCTTATTTATTACATCACGTGTATCTTTTGCCTGATCCATGTATTGTTCGTTCGAAACGCGTGATGCATTGTTTTGTTCAACCTGTTTAGCTACATGAACATCAATAGAATCCTTTTTGGCATCCTGAATTGTTCCACGCTGATTTACCGCTTCAAGGTTTTGCTTATTCTGCGCATTTATTTCATACCCTACCCGATCTGATGCGGCTACTTGGGCGGACTCACGCACTTTGTTGTTTTCCGCCTCTTGAACACCCATTACATCTCGTTCATTTGCAAATTGCTCAAAACTCATTTGTTGATTTAAACTGCGCTGATCTTCTCGCTTTCCAGTTTCCAAGTTTGTACGGTCCACCGATTCTTTCAATGCATCCCAAGCAGCATCAACCTTTAATTCATTGGTCGTTTTAGTAAACTCCATTTCCTCTTTAGCATCCGAAACATTTAATACCAAAGTAGCTCCGGCAGGTGCACTCACCACTGTCCCACGAACACTTGAAACGACTGTGTTTTTTACCGGTTTAATTTTTTGATTTAATTGATCGATTACCGATTTTAGGTATTTGATTTCAATATTTCCTAATTCATTAGTTCCCGCACGAGTTAACAATAAGTTGGCTGCTGATAGGGCCGCAAGAGAATCTTTCAGTACAAGTTTAGGAACCTCCTTTTTATTGTCTACAAAATATGCATTGACTTTGGTATACCTGGAATTTAAGGCGATAATATCCACTTGTTTTGCTTTAGATTTTAGCGGTTCTGTAGTCAACGCACCTTTTACTTTTGCGAGTCGAGCAGCATACCCGACCTTGTCCATGGAATTAAATGTAACCGAATCAAGGTTATCCTTTACAATACGCAAGGCGTTATGATATTTCGCCTCATCATCGAGTTTGTTTTTTCTAGCATCAGCGATTCTTGTATCTACATCGGTTATCGCCTTATTGCGTTTAATCGAGTCACTAATTAATCCCATGGAACGCTTAATCTTTTCGTATTCAGTGATCGCATTGTCGTATTCTGTCTTACCATTGGAGTGCATTGCGTATGCTTTTCTAATATCGGCATCAATTCCATCAGAAATCAACTTATCCAATGAGGTATTAAAGTCATTTTTTTTCTTTTCGTCTACGAGATTACTAATTAAGCCTTGTGCTTTTTGAACCGAAGCCTCAAATCCTGGAGCACTCCCTTTAGCACTTACTAATTTTTTAACTGAACCAATAGCTGCAGTAATTTCTCCTTCTAAATTTTGAGCACCCAACAACACGTTGATGGAATCAATGGTAAACTTAATGCCATCTTTTAAGGCTTGAGGTATTTTGGTCAACGTATAATTTTTCTGGTGTGCGCTAATGGCCTCTTTGTACTTTTTGTTCTTTAATGCCAGATTATTACCCGCGGTCTTGTTTTTCCAAAATGTAGCAAGTTCTTTCTTTTTATTGTCCTCTTCCGTTTTCAAACCGGTTATAGCCGATAATTTATTCTTTGCTTTAATTGAATTCGGATCTAATTTCAACACCGCATTGTATGGAATTTTCGCGTCGTTCCATTTTAATAAGGTCAATAAAGAATCCCCTGCATTCAATAAGGAATCAATGGTGCGTTGCTTCTTAATTTCCTTTAATTGAGCTATTTGTGCAGCTTGCAAGGTTTGCTTTTTACGGTCAATGGTGGTATCCATTAATTGGTAAGCAGTTGCCTTTTTTGCCGCTGAATCCAAGTATTGAATCGCCATGGTGTAATTTTTAACCTGCTCAAAATCAGTACTTTTTCGCTTGAAAATGGCAATAAGTTGTCTTCCTTCTTCATCTGTTATTCGCTTGCGTAACGAATCAGCGTATTTCTTTTTATATTCCAAATCCGTTACACACTTCAACTCATTTTCTTTCCATGTCAACTTTTCAGCATAATCCCGTTCTCCCACATTAAAGGTAACGATGGGATTAATGGGCATCAAATTGAAATTGATTGAATCTGAAAGTCGAATGATTATTTCGGATGTTTTTTTCGGAAGCACTAATTCTTTTAAATCAACAACAACTTTACGTGTTAGAAATCCAGGCTTAGAACATTGAATAACTAAAGGTTCTTTCTTAGAAACAGAAGCAGACAATAAATATTCCCCTTTTTCATTACTCAAACTGGAACCTAAGGTTTGTTGATTTTGAATTAGGTAAATGGAAGCGCCTGCAATCACGCGTTTATTCTCTTTCCTGGTTTCTCCAGACAAAATTGCCTTAAACTGCTGCGCGTAGGAACTAAACCCAAGAATCAGAAAAAGTAATGCCGTGTAAAATCTCATGTGTTTCAAACGAAAATTAAATTCATTAGTAACAATATTGTACCTTAGTCTTACAAATTTCGACAAATAAAGCGAGAAAATAAAATGCTTAATTATAAGGACTTAAGTTTCTGGGAAAAGCGTGCCTATACGGAGCATATCGATGTTGCGATTATAGGCGCTGGAATTGTCGGTATGACCAGTGCATTGGCCTTGAAACGCGCCAACTCATCCTTGCGTGTTGTTGTGTTAGAACGTGGATATTTACCCACGGGTGCCAGTTCTAAAAATGCGGGTTTTGCGTGTTTTGGTAGTCCTTCCGAAATCTACTCCGATTTAGCAAGCATGAGCGAAGAAGAGGTATGGGAAACCGTTGCAATGCGTTACGACGGATTAAAACGTCTACTGGAACTTGTCCCGGCAGAGCGCATGGGATATGAAGCATGTGGATCCTGGGATTTATTAGATAAAAACGAACACTTATCCACCGACTTTTTAGCGTATTTAAACGATAATATTCAAAAAATCACAGGGCAAGCATCGTGTTATGGCGAAGACCATGAAATGCTTGCAAAATCGGGAATACGCGGGTTCAAGTTTGCATTTAAAAACCGCTTAGAAGGCAGTATACAAACCGATCAATTAATTGATTCATTGCATGCATCTTGCATTGCAGCAGGAATTAAATTCTTGTATGGAACGCCTGTTCAATCTGTAGATTCGGGCGAACTGCTCACCCCATATGGCACCTTACATGCAAATCAAGTTGTTGTATGCACCAATGGATTTGCGGCAAAACTATTACCCTTAGATGTAATTCCCGCTCGGGCTCAAGTGTTGGTAACAACGCCAATAGATGACTTAGCGATTAATGGAACCTTTCATTTTGATGAAGGTTATTACTATTTCAGGAACATTGGAAATCGAATCCTCTTTGGTGGCGGAAGAAACTTGGATTTCACCGGAGAGCAAACCCTCTCGATGGAACCGACTGCGCGCATCCAAAACCACCTTATTTCCTTACTCCAAACGAACATTATCCCCGGTAAATCGTTTGACATAGCATACCAATGGGCGGGAACAATGGGGCTTGGATCATCGAAGAAACCCATCATAAAACGCATTGACAAACACACGGTTGTTGGGGTAAGAATGGGTGGAATGGGTGTTGCTCTTGGTTCATTGGTAGGAGAAAAATTGAGTAAAATCATATTAAATGAGTGAACAGAAAGAACCATTTATAAACCCGATTGATCCAGAGAAAATCGCTGAGAATCCTGGGCTTCTTCCCTATGCCCATCATGCGGGCAGTATGCCAATAAAACCGGAAGATGAAGGTAAACTAAAAAGTCGGGCACTTCGCGCAATGGAGTACCAAACGGATGTGCAACTCAAGCAAATCTACGATCAAATTCAATTATTGGCAGTTCAAGCGAAAAGCATTCAAGAGCGTAAGGAAATTTCTGAAATGATTTATCGATGTAATCTAAAGTTTGAACCCTTGATTCACCACACCTATCATTTGTATCAAAAGGAATCGGAGTATTTATTATCCTTGGTAGCACCTGAAGATTGGGGCAGAAGCAAAACCAGTCTAGTGTATTTAGCGACGGTTAAATTACTTTCAGATTATACCTGGGAGATACTTGAAAAATCCAAAAATTTTAGTTTGTAACCATGGATATACTTCTTATTATTCTATCTATTTTCGCGATTGTCTTGGGATTTGTTGGTTCCTTCCTACCCGCTTTAAGCGGACCACCCTTTGCATGGTTAGGCATCTTGTTATTCTTTTTTGTTTCTGAAGCAGAAATTCCCATTTGGGTAATCATAGTTACTGCATTGATTGCCGCGGTGAGCATAGTATTAGAATGGACAATCCCTGCCTATGGAACCAAAGTATTTCAAGGGTCGAAATATGGGGTAAGAGGTTCATACATTGGCATGATTGCAGGGTTAATTTTCCCGATTCCAATGGGATATATAGTGGGCCCATTCATAGGGGCTTTAATTGGAGAATTGATTATAGACTGGAAAGATTATAAACGAGCACTTAAAGCAGCATTTGGCACCTTCATCGGATTTTTGGTTGGGATCATTATCAATTTCACTTTTGTATTAATCCTTTCTATAGTCTGGGGCTTCTATTTCTTTAAGTGGATCTTTTAACGAATAAAAACCAAGCGATTTTCTACCGAACGCTCTTTATCAAAACGATATCCATCCAAATCAAATCCTTGCAAATCTATAAGATTCTCAATGCGATGTTCAATAATAAATCGAGCCATCTTTCCTCGTGCATTCTTGGCATACATCATCACCACCTTAGGTTTACCCTCATTCTCCTCCATAAATACCGGAGTTATCACCTTGTCTTTATCCCAAAACGGCAGCACTACTTTACTGTATTCATCTGACGCTAAATTCACTAAAACATCCGTATCCTTTTTTAAATACTTAGCGATCTTTTCTCCCCAAAACTGATATAAATTCTCTGCTTTCTTTACGGGTAATTTAGTCTTCATTTCCAAGCGATACGGTGCCACTAAATCATTCGGATTTAATATCCCGTACAATCCAGAAAGGATTCTTAAACGATCTGATAGAACGTCATTATACTCATCTGCAAGGGTATCAATGGCTAACCCACGGTATACTTCCCCGTCAAACATTTCTACCGCTCGATACAAGAAATTATGATCCCATTGCTTTATCATTTGTTTGGACTCACTCGCCAATTTAGCCGAAATACTCATTAAATCGACCAGTTCTCCATGGGTGCATTTCGCCAAGGAACGATGCACTAATTTGGCCTCTGCTAAAAACTGCGGAACACTCAGTCGATCATGGTCATTAAAGACATGTTTTCGTAAATTCTTTGCTGGAGAAATTAAAATTTTAAAGCGCATATTATTTAAAAATTAACAACGCATTTAGAGTTTTCAACGAATGCGAATTTCAAACAAATTTACGCTATCTTTCCACCGCTAAATCAAAATATGAAAAAACTTTTACTCCTACTTCTGCCATTGGTTCCAATGCAACTTATGGCTCAACAATCTGAATTTTATGGCAACTTCGCTCCAACCGTAAGCCATTTGGTACCGGTTAGTCCAAAAGATGCACAACCAAACACTGTGGTTATTAAACCAAACTTTAAAGGGCGTGAAGAAGCGATTGTGGACCAATCACAAACGCACAATCCAGATTGGGTTTGGCAACAACATGAATCAACCGAAAAAACAGCAAGCGCCAGCATCATTTGGCAAGGAAACGGACTTGGTCAAAAATATGTCGCCTCCCGACCCAACGGTGGACGCGGACAGTTTAGTTGCAATTGCATCAACCAACTCCGGGGGAGGGGCTGTTTATCGTATTTTTAATAAGCTTACGGGCGCAACCATCGCAAGCTCTGTAACCATGCAATCCTTGGGAGGTCCAACCGGGCTAGGAGACCCGATCGTGCTTTATTACAAACCAGCTCGTCGTTGGTTTTTAATGGAGTTTGCCAGTTCTGGGAACAAGTTACTTTTACACGTTTCTCAAACAAGTAATCCACAAGGTGCATACAATACGTACCAATTCACTTGCCCGTCATTTCCTGACTACCCCAAATGGGGCTTCTGTCCTACCTCAGATGCATTTTTAGTTTCTACCAATGAGGGGGGACCTCCACGCATTTATGCAATGAAATTAAGTAACCTATTAACAGGAGCAGCTTCACCGTTCATTGGAATTCCAATTGGGTATTCGTTAAATGGTTTTGGTTTTCAATCCATCACGCCAGTTGATATTGAGGGCGACCTTGCGGCACCTGCCGGAATGAAGCCTTTGTTTATACGTCACCGCGATGATGAATCACACTCCAATGGTTCTCCGGATAGTCCAACCAACGATTGGATTGAATTGTGGGAAATGACCATCAATTGGAACAATACGACCGCTACGGTAGCAAAAATTCAAGACATTTCCATTGCTGAAATCGATTCTAAGTTGTGTGGACTTACCAGCTTTACCTGTGTACCGCAACCTGGAACTACCGTAAAACTTGACCCACTTCGTGAAACAGTTATGTTCAAGTCGCCAATGCGCGTATTTAATGATCATCAAACCATCCTCGCATGTTTAGTAACGGATGTGAATGGAAGTGACCGTTCAGGTGTTCGATGGTGCGAACTTCGTCGACCAAGTGGAAGTACTGCAGCTAACTGGACCCTATACCAAGAAGGAACCTATGCACCGGGCACCACCAATCGATGGATGCCAGCTATAAACATTGATAAGCACGGGAATATAATAATGGCTTATTCTACCTCAAGTAATACAGCGGGTGACTTTCCTTCAATAAAAATGACCGGAAGAAAACCATGTGATCCACTTGGTCAAATGACCATGGCAGAAACAACTATCATTGCTGGCTCATCCTCAAAAACAAACAATACGAGATGGGGAGATTATCACCACATGGCGATTGACGATTTTGACGGGGAGACCTTCTATTATACCGGGGTTTACCGCGATGCGAACTCTACTCGTTCACGTGTAGCGGCAATAAAAATGAACCCGGATGCGAATGATGCTAGCGTGATTAATGCTTATGTAGTTAATCCTGCAACCTTATGCGGTGCAACGACCCAATTGGGCGTGATTGTACAAAACCTTGGTACTACGCCAATTACTACGGGTAGCTTATCGTGGCAAATAGGAAATGGAGCAGCAACAACTGTTACCTACAATTCCAACCAACTTAGCGCATTAAATTCAACAGATACTATTTACGTGACCATCACCGGTCTAGTTGCTGGGTCAAACAACGTGGTTGTTTCTGCTGCAGGTTTGAACGGAATTTCACCAGACGATAACCCATGCAATGATGCCTATTCTATGACATTGACCATTGGGGGAAATCTACTAAATGTCACATATTCTATAAATAGTATTCCAAGTTGCACTGGAAGTAATGGTCAAATTACACTAACAGCGACAGGAGGCAACGGACCATATACCTACTCAATCAATGGAGGGGCTACACAAGGGAATGGCGTATTTTCCAATCTGCCAGCTGGTATAATAAATTACACGGTAAATGATGCGAATGCGTGTACCGGACAAGGAACCTTTACCTTGAATCCAACGGTTAGTATTACGGCAACTGCGACCCCAACACAAATACTGTGTAATGGGCAAAGCAACGGAAGCATTCAAATGAGTGCGTCAGGTGGACAAGCAGCTTATACCTATTCACAAAATGGGGTTACGTATCAAGCGTCAAATGCGTTTACAGGATTATCCGCAGGTACTTACACCTTGTATGCAAAAGATGCTAACGGATGTGTAGGTACCGTTTCTGCCACCATTACTGAACCGTCAGCTATTTCGTTAAATGCGGTTCCTACCGCTATTACTTGTTTCGGAGAAACAAACGGTAGCGTGACGGCAGCCGCTACGGGTGGTACAGGTGCATATACGTATAATTTAAATGGTGGTGTTTATGGTAATGCGAGCACTTTTAATAACCTAAGCGCTGGAACCTACACCGTTGGTGTTCAAGATGCCAATGGTTGTGTTCAAACATTCCAAACAACGGTAGTAGAACCAACGCAAATCATTGCTTCGGCTGTGTCTACACCATCAACCGGTTCGAATGGAACAGTAACTGTAAGTGCTACAGGTGGCAATATGCCTTTCGCTTACAGCATCAATGGAATTAATTTTTACTCAGGGGTGTTATTCAGCAATTTAGCGCCAGGAACTTATACGGTATCTGTAAAAGATGTGAATGGGTGCATTGGAACGGATCAAGTGACTGTAGAACAAACTCAAGGGTAGGAGGATGAA